>JAGLAZ010000035.1 GCA_018260565.1 Flavobacteriaceae bacterium | reverse complement strand
TAAACATTCCTAAAAGTAGGCGCGTAACTTTTTTCATATAGATATCTTTTTAAATACTTTTTGTATAAATTAAAAGTAAGAAATAATAGTAAGAAAACCTATTTCAAATGATATTGATTTTATTTAAATTTAAAGCAACTATCTAGAATTGAAAACAGCTTTACGTGTATCCAGGTATTATGAAATTATACAAAAGTTTATCTAAAAAAGGTACTAAAACTAACAGATGAACACATTAATTAAGCAAAAAGTATTAGATTTTTTTAACAAAAACATCTTCTGCAATTTTTTCAACTTTTACCAAATTATTTTTAGTTAGAATTTTTATTGATTTGTCCCATTTTTTTCCAGAAAGTAGGCTTTTTTCCTTTACAATTGACAATAACAAGTCATTATCATGAGATGTTACAATATTCATTATAGCTTTCTCATCTTCACCTAAATCCTCTACTAAGCTTTTTGATTCCAATACTTCAGGCCGCATTTGTGGAAAGAAAAGGACTTCCTGTATGCTTGGATTGTTCGTCAAAAACATAATTAATCGATCCATCCCTATACCTAATCCTGAAGTTGGTGGCATACCATATTCAAGAGCACGCAGAAAATCATGATCTATGAACATAGCTTCATCATCACCTCTTTCGGAAAGCGCCATTTGGGCTTCAAAGCGCTCTCTTTGGTCTATGGGATCATTTAATTCTGAATATGCATTGGCAATCTCTTTACCACAAACCATAAGTTCAAAACGCTCGGTTAAGCCTTCTTTGCTCCGATGTTTTTTAGTTAATGGAGACATCTCAATAGGATAATCCGTGATAAATGTAGGCTGGATGAAATTACCTTCGCATTTTTCACCAAAAATCTCATCAATTAATTTGCCTTTACCCATCGTCTCATTTACATCAATACCGATGGACTTAGCAAATTCAAACAATTCTTTTTCCGTTTTTCCTGTGATATCAAAGCCGGTGAATTTTTGTATTGCATCCGTCATAGAAATTCTAGGGTAGGGAGCTTTCCAATTTATGGTATGTTCATTAAAAGTAGATTCTGTAGTTCCATTTACAGATTGGGCCACATATTCCAACAAGCTTTCTGTAAAATCCATCATCCAATTGTAGTCTTTATATGCCACATAGATTTCCATCGCAGTAAATTCAGGATTATGCGTCCTGTCCATCCCCTCATTTCTAAAATTTTTGGAAAACTCATACACGCCATCAAATCCTCCTACAATAAGTCTTTTGAGATAAAGTTCATTAGCAATCCTCATATATAGAGGAATATCTAATGCATTGTGATGGGTGATAAAAGGCCTTGCTGCAGCACCCCCTGGAATGGCTTGAAGTATGGGTGTCTCTACTTCAAAATAACCAGCATCATTAAAAAACTGACGCATGGCATTAAACATTTTAGTTCTTTTAACGAACACATCTTTTACATGTGGATTTACTATAAGATCCACATACCGCTGTCTGTATCTAAGCTCAGGGTCATTGAAGGCATCATGAACTACGCCGTTTTCGTCTGTTTTAGCAGTAGGTAATGGGCGTAAGGATTTGGTAAGCAAGGTAAAATTCTTTACCATTACGGTCATTTCTCCTACTTGTGTGGTAAATAGTTCACCCTCTATTCCAATAATATCACCAATATCCAGAAGGTGCTTATACACCTCATTATATAATTCTTTATTCTCTCCCGGGCATATTTCATCTCGATTAAAATATAACTGAATCTTCCCTTCCGAGTCTTGCAATTCAGCAAAACTAGCTTTACCTTGGATACGTCTGGACATTAATCTTCCCGCAATTTTTACTCTTTTACCTTCAGAAAATTTTGATTTTAAAGAATCTGTAGTATCTGTGATGGTATATTCTTCTGCAGGAAAAGGGTTTAGGCCCATTTCTTTGAGTTTATTTAGTTTTTCTCGGCGTATAATCTCCTGTTCGGATAGTTGCATAAAAATAGTATTGAGTACAAAAATATGCTTTCCTAAAAGGAAGGCAAATATGTAGATCCTTCTTGGATCAAAGTTTTTTTGTTTTCTGAAGTTGAAAAGTAGGTGTCTTGATATTTTTTACCTGAAAAATCTTGGGTATATACTTCAAAATGTAAATGCGGCCCGCTACTGTAACCCGTATTACCTACTTTTGCAATTTCTTGTCTCGCGAGAACCACCTTATCACCTACTTTTACTTTTGCACTCCCTTTTGTGATATGCCCATATTCTGCAAAACTACCGTCAGTGTGCTGAATTGTAACATAATTATTAAATTTTGCACATCTAGGCTCAGGACAAGCTACTTCAAATTTATCTTGAATGAATACAACAATTCCTTCCCGAGCAGCTAAAACGGGAAATCCTATAGATAAATTAAAATCTAAGGCCTTAACACCAGAATGAGAAAATTTCCCATTGTATCCCTGTGAAACTTTTATAGGAATTTGAGATGAAAAAGGCAATTGATATGTATAATTTTTATCATGAATTGAAGTCACATTTCCAAAAATTGATCTACTTTTAATACCAAACGAATATCCTTTATCATTGTTAATTTTTGTAAATGAGTTTAATAATTCAGCTTTTTTATTAGCGGGAACGATGAAAACTTGACCTTGTTCCTTTGGAGCTAAATTAGTGGATTTGAAATCAATTTGTACCGAAACCTCCACTGCATTAGGATTATCGCATAAAATATCTAATCCATTTTCTGTTTTTACCGAATAAATTTTAGGTGGAACAAAACTTTGCCCATAGCTAAACTGCAAAGCAAGGAAAAAAGACAAAAAACAATAAAATGTTGAATATCTACGCATTGATATCCATTTTTTCAATGATTTTTTGAGCGAGTTCTAGGGCCTTCATACCATCTTCCAAACTAACTTCTACAGGAACAGCATTTTTTATAGAGTATGCTAATGATTCCAATTCCTGTAGTATCGCATTCGTTTCGGTTATCGGTGGATATTCAAAAATAATTTGTTTTTTTTCGCCTTCTGCATTTTCAACAATCATGGAGAATTCATGCTCGTGGGCATCGGTGTTTTTCATGCGAATGACTTCAGTTTTTTTCTCTAAAAAATCTACTGAAATATAGGCTTCTTCCTGAAAAAAACGGGCTTTCCTCATATTTTTCATGCTTATTCTGGAGGTGGTAATATTTGCTACGCATCCATTTTCGAATTGAATTCTTGCATTAGTAATATCTGGGGATTTTGAAACTACACAAACTCCAGATGCGTGAATTTCCAGAATAGGGGAATTTACCACAGAGAGCAAAATATCTAAATCATGAATCATTAAATCCAATACCACAGAAACATCTGTACCACGGGGATTAAACTCTGCCAAGCGATGTATCTCTATGAATTTCGGAGAAGAAAGAGCACTTTTTGCAGCCACGAAAGCTGGATTAAATCTTTCAACATGTCCTACCTGAGCTAATAATTTTTTTTCATTAGTTCGAATAACAAGTTCTTTTGCCTCGTCTAAATTTTGCGTGATAGGTTTTTCTACAAAATAATGTAATCCATAGTCAATTGCTTTTTTAGCATAAGTAAAATGCGTGGTGGTAGGTGTGACGATGTCTAAAACATCAATCTCTCTGCATAAATCATCTTCATTTTCAAAAAAACGGTAACCCAATTCTTTTTCAAGTGTTCGACCAAGTTGCGCATCCACATCATAGAACCCTATGAGACTATATAGAGTACTAGCCTGTAAAATTTTTAAATGGATCTTTCCTAAATGCCCAGCACCTACCACACCTACTTTAATCATTTGTTAATTTTGGTAAAAATAAATAATTTAAAAAGCTTACATTAGATAAATTCTAGCCTATTTCGTTTAAATTTGTTACTAATGAATGAAAAATTAGATTCTTATCTTCATAAAGGAAGGCGACGACAACTTATTAATTACCTTAGGGAAAAAGTGGGGGTGCGGGACGCTGGCGTGCTGGAAGCCATGAATACAGTACCTAGACATCTTTTTATTGAGAGTGTTTTTGATGAATGGGCGTACGAAGATAGAGCTTTTCCTATCCTATCAGATCAAACTATATCTCATCCTTCTACTGTAGCTGAGCAAACATCTCTTTTAGAACTTTCTCCTAAAGAAAAAGTATTGGAAATAGGTACGGGATGTGGTTACCAAACCGCTATATTAGTAGCAATGGGTGCTGATGTTTATACTATAGAAAGGATAAAAAACTTATATGAATTTTCCATCACTTTATTAAAACAACTGAATTATCAGCCAAAAAAATCCATCTATGGAGATGGATTTCTTGGAGATAATTCTGAATCCCCTTTTGATAAAATTATCGTAACCTGCGGTGCATCGGAAATTCCTAAAATTTTATTTGATCAACTTAAAATCGGAGGTATTATCGTAATTCCGATGGGTAAAGGCAAAGAACAAAAACTATATCGTTTCCGAAAATTAGATGCTAAACAATACACCAAAGAAGAATTCGGTACTTATGCCTTTGTGCCCATGTTAGGAAATATTACCTAATAATTACTTATTCATGTAGTGATGGTTATCAGAAAGATATTTTATTAAATCAGTTGTGATAGCTTCCTGATTATTATAATAAAATTGCTCTGTACTTATATCGCTGCTTGCTTCATCGGCTGAGATTAAAATATCTCTTTCAATGGTTTGCCCATTATAAAGGAAAAAAACCTTCTGTCTAGCATCATTGCCCTCCTTAGTAACGGCACCTAACTCTTTAATTTCAAACTCATTTTCCTGAATTGTAAAAACCATAATAAAATTTTTTACTAAACTAAAGATTTTTTATGTAACAAGTTAATTTGAGTTAGTAATTTAGTAAATAGACATCAATTATCATCATTAAAGAGTAATAAGTATAAACAATAATATGTAATTTTACACTATTATTTTAACATATGTTAACACGTAATATTCCATTACAACTCGCCTTTATACTTTCATTGATAATGGCTATTTCCTGTAAAAATTCTAATAAAAACGGTTCTGATGAAGATGGTGTTACTAAAAGTACCAAGTTAGAGAAAAAGAAGGATGTTGAAATAAAGGTAATACCTTTTGTTGCTACGGCAATAAACCCAGGCTTGTTTTCAGCAGAAACCTTACAAACGCCTTTTTCACCCTTACAAAACGAAGAAAATCTGGAAATTAAGAAGCTAACGGATGATTTTAAATCTAAAAAGGCAGTACGAAAAGAGTTAGTTCGCAATGTAGACGTCGTATTAAATAATGGATATTTGTTAGCAGTTTTAAAAAGATCTTACAAAAGAAATGATGCGGAAAACTTATCTGATCATAGTATAAGCTATTACGATGTAGAAACAGGGAAAAAACTAAGTGCTGAAGAATTCTTACAAGATCCTAAAAATTTACAGATATTTCTTACGCATTTAGATTCTTTAGTTCAAAAACAAATAGCGTTATATAAAACAGAAAGTGGTACCAGAAACTTCCCCACAAGTAATTCCCAATCAAAAGTAAAAGATAATTCTGCAAACAAACCTACAGTAAAAAGTCAAAGTATGCCGCCTTCTACCTCGGTACCTAAAGTTGTAAATCAAGCCTATACATTAGATGAGGCATTAAAATGCATTGTATTCTCCAAAGACGGTTCCGCGTCGCTTACCTTACAAAATAAGATTTATTCAACTTCTCCAAAGGTTTTTGTACCAAGTTTCCATAAAATAATATTAAATAAAAATTTTGTTGAATCTTACTTTTCAAAAGATTTATTAGAAAAAATTTATTTTGATTTCAAAGAAAATTATGGGCAAAAGCTCATGGAAGCAACAAAATTTGATAGAAGTCCTTCATTAAATAAACAGAATCGGGTAGCCCTTACATTAGATGATGGTCCTGTTCCCCTTACCAATCAAGTTTTGGACATGCTAAAAAGAGAACAAGCTAAGGCCACCTTTTATGTTGTAGGAAGTATGGTGAAGGAGCATCCAGAGATTTTAAAAAGAATTATTGCTGAAGGCCATGAAATAGGAAATCATTCTTGGAACCATCCTAATTTAGCTACTTTACCACTTGTTAAATTGAGAGCTCAAATAGAAGATACCAATAAAATAATATATAAAACAATTGGTCAAGTACCAGCTACTATCCGTCCTCCATATGGTGCTATGAATAGTATGGTAAGACAATTTGCAGACTTGCCTATCATTTTATGGAGTGTAGATTCTAATGATTGGAAATATAGAAATACTCCACGAATTATAAATGTAATGAGTGCAGCTGTCCCACATGATATTATTTTAGGACATGATATTCACGCGACTACGGTTAATGCCCTTCCAACAGTGGTAAGTAATTTAAAAAAGAAAAATATGACATTCGTGAGTATTGGTGAGTTATTAGGGCATGGTAATCTAATGGTAGGTAAAGATTATCATCAAAAGACAAATGGGGCGCCTTCTAATACAGCTACTGTCACCAAAAATGCAGCTCCTGTTACCAAACCAGTAGTTCAATAATATTAAATCCATCCTAAGAAGCATTGGCTTTTTTTTTGTAAATTAAATTAATGACCTTTCAAGAACAAATAAAACAAGGAATCCCAACCAGACTTCCACAGATA
>JAGLAZ010000034.1 GCA_018260565.1 Flavobacteriaceae bacterium | reverse complement strand
GAAAGCATATAAGTGTGAAACTTGCCTCAAGATGAGACATCTTTTAAGGGTCGTGGGAGATGACCACGTCGATAGGCTATAGGTGTAAAGACAGTAATGTCATAGCCGAGTAGTACTAATTACCCGTAGATTTATAGCCAATAACTTAAGTCCCCACTCTACTTTGGTAGAAGGGGGGATGCTACACGATGACCCCAGGTTTGCCCTGCGCAGGAATCCCTCCGTGATGTCTAATCCGTTTTATTTTTATAGAAGTAAAAAAGAAGAAGAGAGAAATAAATCTTTCAACATCTTTTTTTACCTTCTGTAATAATAATAAATATACTTTAGTGCGTCTGGTATAATCCAAGACACAACCCACTAAATACCCCCTTAGGGTGGCTATTGCAGAGGGGCTCACCTGTTCCCATTCCGAACACAGAAGTTAAGCCCTCTTGCGCCGATGGTACTGCATATCGCGGGAGAGTAGGTCGCCGCCAGTTTTATTAAGTCCCCAACTGTTCATTCAGTTGGGGACTTTCTGTTTTATATAATCTCCAATGAGTACTGATACTGATCATTAGTACTCCCTAATCATACATTCTTGCTAAAGCTAAGCATTAAATACTTATGAAAGTAGCACCCACCAACGTATACATCTAGTCAAAAACTATATTGGCTAGTTTAAAGGAAGTTATTTAATCAAAAAAAGAACGGTATTATGAGAGGTATTTTTATCACTTCCTATAGCTAAATGATGTTGTTAGAACTATAACAACAAACTGTATTATTTATACTTAATGTTAGGATGTTTAAGTTAATACAGAATTCATATCCAAACTCCCTTAAAAAAGTAACTTTAGGGAAAATAAGAATTAAGTTATTAGTGGATTTTGTGGGGTTAATATAATGCCAATACTGATTTTAAATTCTACAAAATTAACATGAGTGTATTTCATATAATTATTTATTACCAGATAGAGATATTAAGAAGGAATTTAATCTTTTTTCTATGATACCTTTAGATAATTAATTTGAGGAATTTTTTCTGCTACAATAATTTTGTATTCTAAAAATCGCTTTTCTAACTCCTATTAAATGTGAAAGTTGGTACGCTTATAAATCTAATATATTCTCTATCGAGTTTAAAAGTTAGGCTGACTGATTCCATGTTCAATACAAATAATATATAGACAATCTTTCTACTACTTATCAGATATTATATTTAATGTATAACGTCTAAAAATTTGTCAAAGAATTTCAGTTTTTAAAGACTATTCAGCTATTAATAATATAAAGAAGGTTTAATGCTAAGTAAATATCATTTATCTCTAATAGCTAGCCGAATAAATAAGGAACATAAAAAAACCCCGCAGATAGGCGAGGACTAAATGTTTTCACAACGGAATAATCCTTATTGTGAATTGCTTTCAAAATTATTAGTACAAATATAAATATTTGTTTAAAGTAATGCAATTATTTTTACATTTATTAATAATTAATAGTAAATATGAAAACAATATTGGGTCTGGATTTAGGTGTTTCTTCGATTGGATGGGCTTTGGTTATTGAAAATGCTAGGAATCCCGAGGACAATAAGATTATAAAATTAGGAGTTCGAGTGAATCCTTTAACAGTAGATGAACAGACGAATTTTGAGAAAGGTAAACCAATTACCACTAACGCGGGGCGGACTTTGGCGAGAACAGCGAGGAGGAACCTTCAGCGGTTTAAATTGAGAAGAAAAAATTTGATTGAGGTTCTGAAAGAAAACAAAATCATTAAAAACGATGATCTACTTGCCGAAATTGGTAAGAACACCACCTATGAAACTCAAAAACTCCGAGCAAAATCAGCGAAAGAAAAAATTGAACTTAAAGAATTTGCAAGGGTTTTATTGCTCATAAATAAAAAAAGGGGTTACAAGAGTAGTAGAAAAGCCAAAACCGAAGATGAAGGCCAGATTATCGACGGGATGGGGGTTGCGAAATTGTTATTTGAGCAAAACCTTACACCCGGGCAATTTTCATATCAACTTTTGGAGGAAGGCAAAAAACAACTTCCTGAATTTTATCGTTCTGATTTACAAAACGAATTGGACAAAGTTTGGAATATTCAAAAGCAATTTTACCCTGAAATATTAACAGATGAATTAAGAAAGGCTATGGACGGCAAAGGTTTGCGAGCCACCTGGGCCATATTGAAAGAGCCTTTTTCGTTAGTTGGCACTATTCAAAAAGGGACTTCGCAGGAGAAAAGGTTGGAGAAATATCTGTGGAGATCCGAGGCGGTAACCCAGGAACTGGATTTAGAGAAACTGGCCGTTGTATTGCAGGAAATCAATGGAAATTTAAGTAATTCAAGTAATTATCTCGGTGCGATTAGTGACAGAAGCAAGGAGTTATATTTCAGGAATCAGACTGTTGGGCAATATCTGTATGAACAGTTGCAGCAAAATCCACATACCAGACTTAAAAATCAGGTTTTTTACCGGCAGGATTACTTGAACGAGTTTGAAAAAATCTGGAACACGCAAGCCCCATTTCATCCCGAATTCACTCCCGAACTTAAATCTGAGATTCGTGACATCGTAATTTTTTACCAAAGAAAACTAAAATCACAAAAAAGCTTAATCAGTTTATGTGAATTTGAAAGTCGAGAAATAACTAAAGATGGCAAGAAGAGAACCATCGGACTAAGAGTGGCTCCGAAATCATCTCCGCTTTTTCAGGAATTTAAAATTTGGCAAATCCAGAATAATATTGAAATAAAAAATGATCAGGGGAGTCGGAAATTGGAGATAGAAGAAAAGGAATTACTATTTGGAGAGGTAAACATCAAAGGAAAAATTTCCGGGCAAAAAGCCTTGGATTTATTGGGTTTTAAAGGACAAAAGGATATTAAAATTAATTTTAAAGAAATTGAAGGAAACAGAACCAATGTAGATTTTTACAATGCATTCTTAAAAATTTTGGAAGTAGAAAAGTTTAATGTTTTCGATATTCTTCACGATAATTTAAATAAAGACGAGGCCAAGATTACTGAAATAAATGTAGAAGCGTCTGAAGTTAAATCGATGATAAGATCTGCATTTAAAGATTTAGGCATCAACACCGAAATTCTGGATTTCAATGCAGAATTGGAAGGAAAAAAATTCGAACAGCAACTAGCTTACCAATTTTGGCATTTGCTCTATTCCTACGAAAGCGATGATTCTGCCTCGGGGAATGAGAGATTATATAAACTTCTGCAGGAAAAATTTGGCTTCAAAATAGAACATTCAAAGATTTTGGCAGCCATTTCTTTTCCGCAGCAATACGGCAGTTTGAGCACCAAGGCCATTCGCAAGATTTTCCCTTACATAAGAGAACATAAGTATCGTGATGCCTATTTACTTGCGGGTTACCAAGATTCTAAACTTAATTTTACAAAAGATGATATAAACCAGAGAGTATTAAAAGACAAACTGGAGATTCTCCCAAAAAATTCATTACGAAATCCTGTGGTAGAAAAGATTTTGAACCAGATGATAAATGTTGTTAATGAAATTACTAAAGAATATGGTAGGCCCGATGAGATAAGGATAGAACTAGCACGGGAACTGAAAAAGAATGCGGAGCAAAGAGCAATAATGACTGCGAATATCAGTACTGCGACCCTAAATCATCAAAAATATACTCAAACTTTGCAGGAAGAATTTGGCATTAGATATCCTTCCCGAAACGATATTATCCGGTACAAACTTTACCTTGAATTGGAAACAAACGCTTACAAGGATCTGTATACCGACCAAAAAATTGAAAAAGAAAATCTTTTTACCAATAAATATGACATAGACCATATAATTCCTCAGTCTAAATTTTTTGACGACAGCTTTTCCAACAAAGTTTTAGTTCCAAGGGATTCCAATTTAGGAAAAAGTAATTTAACTGCTTATGATTATTTGGAACATGTAGGAAAAGAAAGATTGGAGAAATACTTGACTATCATAAAGGAGCTTTACGACCAGAAAAAAATAACAAAAGCGAAATTTGTAAAACTTCAAAAAAAAGGATCTGAAATTGGTGACGGTTTTATAAAAAGAGATTTGCAAGATACCCAATACATCGCAAAGAAGGCTAAGGAAATTTTATTCGGAATCACTAATTCTGTTGTTTCAACTTCAGGACAGATAACCGACAAACTTCGCGAAGAATGGGAATTGGTAGGTGTAATGAAGGAACTGAATATGCCAAAATTTAGGCAGTTGGGAATGACAGAAATGATAGAAAATTCCAAAGGGGAAACCAAGGAAATCATTCCCGAATGGAGCAAAAGAAACGACCACCGCCATCATGCGATGGATGCTTTAACAGTGGCTTTTACCACCCACAATCATATTCAGTATTTGAACAACCTAAATGCAAAAGACAATAAAAATCATACGGAACACAAGCATATTTTTGCCATTGAAAACACCGTTAAAGAAGTAATCAAAAAAGGTAACGGACAACATCCACGGAAGTTTAAATTACCTATAAAGCATTTAAGAAGCGAAGCCAAAAGACACTTGGAAGAAGTTTTGATTTCTCATAAGGCAAAAAATAAAGTTGTTACTAAAAACATCAATAAAATCCAAAAAAAGGGTGGCGTCATTTCAAAGACGGAACTCACACCACGCGGACAGCTGCATAAGGAAACCATTTATGGAAGTGCAAAATTTTTAAAAATAAAGGACGAGAAGATTACGGCAAAGTTTGATATGCAAACCATTGAAAAGGTGCAAAATCCACAATATAGGGAAGCACTCCAAAAAAGATTGGAGGAGCATAACGGAGATGCCAAAAAAGCATTTTCCGGGAAAAATGCCATAACGAAGTCGCCTATCTATCTTGATTTGCAAAACGACATCAAACTTCCGGAAACTGTGACACTCGCTTGGTATGAAACAGGATATACCATAAGGAAATCTGTAAACTCCGATAATTTTAAAGATTATAAAAATCTTGAAAAAATAACGGATATAAAAGTTAAGGAAATCTTAAGAAAAAGGTTAGATGAATTTAACGGTAATGCAAAAGAGGCCTTTTCAAATTTGGATCAAAACCCAATCTGGATGAATAAGACAAAAGGAATTTCAATAAAAACAGTCACCATCACCGGCGTTTCTAATGCTAAAACATTGCATTACAAAAAAGACCATCTTGGTAAAGAAATTTTAGATGAAAACGGCCGAAGAATTCCCGTGGATTTCGTAAGCACGGGGAATAATCATCATATAGCCATTTATGAAGATGCCGACGGCAATTTGCAAGAAAGCGTTGTGAGTTTCTATGAGGCTGTTGAAAGAGTAAATCAAGGACTGCCCATTATTGATAAAAGTTGTAACCAAGATTTGGGTTGGAAGTTTTTATTTACAATGAAGCAAAATGAGATGTTCCTTTTCCCCAGTGAGGACTTTAATCCAAAAGATGTTGACTTGTTTGATGATAAATACTTAAAAATAATCTCTAAGAATTTATTTAGGGTACAGAAATTAGCAACAAAAGACTATACTTTTAGACACCATTTGGAAACAACTGTTGAAAATAATTCAAAACTTGCAAATATCACTTATTTTAGATTACAAAATCTAAACGCGTTAAAATCTATTGTTAAAATTAGATTAAATCATTTAGGGAAAATAGTGCAAGTCGGGGAATATTAAATTGTAATAAATGCTATATCGTTCCATCTACATCGGTAATCCTGCCTATCTGAAACTCCAAGACAATCAGATGAAAATCCTTTGTCCGGAAACAAAATCAGAAAAAGGAAGTGTCTCGGTGGAAGATTTGGGGCTATTAATGCTGGATCATTTTCAGATAACCATTTCGCATCAGCTAATTCAGCAATTGATGGGTAATAATGTTGTACTTATCAGTTGTGATTCTCTCCATTTGCCGCACGGCATGATGCTTCCCCTGCATGGGCATACACAGCATTCCGAACGGGTAAAAGCACAGATGGAAGCCAGTGAACCACTTAAAAAGCAGCTTTGGAAACAGACTGTAGAGAGCAAAATAGAAAATCAAACTGCAGTACTGATGAAGCTTGGGAAATATGTTGAGCCTATGCTTACCTATAAGGAAAATGTGAAAAGCGGCGACCTTACCAATATGGAAGGCATCGCTGCTCAACACTATTGGAAATACCTTATCTCGCTGGATTTTTTACGGCAGCGGTATGGAGCCTCGCCCAACCATTTTTTCAATTTTGGATATTCTGTTATAAGGAGCATCGTAGCACGCGCTATAGTAGAAACAGGAATGCTACCTGTTTTAGGGATATTTCATAAAAATAAATACAATCCCTATTGCCTTGCAGATGATCTAATGGAACCCTTTCGCCCATTTGTAGATTTACTGGTTATGCAATGGCTGGAACATAATCCAGAAACAGAGGAACTGAGCAGAGATTTCAAAGCGTATATCCTGCAAATTGCTACCAAAGATGTACAGATAAATAGCCAAATTCGTCCGCTGATGGTAGCAGTGAAAATGACTACGGTCTCTCTATATAAAAGCTTAACAGGGGAAAAAAGGCAGATTCTGTTTCCTCGCCTTGTTTAAAAATGGATGCTAATCGTTTTAATGCGTATAGAATTATGTGGGTAATGGTACTCTATGACTTGCCGACCGATACCAAAGCTAATATGAAAGCAGCTAACCTATTCAGAAAACGGCTTATAGACGATGGTTTTGCCTTATTCCAATTTTCTATGTATATACGCCATTGCCCAAGCCGCGAAAATGCCCAAGTACATATCACCAGGGTGAAAAGTTTACTTCCCAAATCTGGGAAAGTTGCCATTATGTGCATTACGGACAAACAGTTTGGTGATATTGAACTTTTCTATTCCAGAATTAAAGAAGAACCGCCTCCAACAGTTCAGCAATTGGAATTGTTTTAAATCAGGAACAGAATAGTGGCTGAAATACCGGTTTAGTTTCATTAAGTTTAGATTTTTTTACTTTCTAAAAACAAAAATAATCCGCTGAATTACAGTGGATTATCATTTGAGGTTGTTCCTCGTCACGAAGATAAATAATTTTGAAAGCAATTCACAACTAAATAGATATTCCGATGTCTATAATCACGGTTGTTCCTCGTCACGAAGATAAATAATTTTGAAAGCAATTCACAACTCAATTTC
>JAGLAZ010000033.1 GCA_018260565.1 Flavobacteriaceae bacterium | reverse complement strand
TTAATGCATTATATTGAAAATCAAAATATTAGTGCAATTTTAAAGAGTGACTAATAAGTCATCATCATTTCTCCAAAATTTCATTTGGTATATATATTATTCTTACATAAAGTTTAGTACTGATACTAAACATATTAGCTTGAAAAAATATCCATTTACAGAAAATTAGGATAAATAATACGAAGTATTTTTTCTTTTAATACAATTTACAATAACTAATCTACTATTTATGCTGAATTAAATTTAGTTGGGAGGAATTTTATTTTTTAGGATTTAGTTTATAGGTAAGTTCTAGAGGATTGTTGTACAGCAGCAATTGCTTTTGGATTTTCTTAATTTCTTCCTGATAGTCTTGCGCGGTAAACTCTTTTCCGTTATCGTGCCTCATCATAAATTCACCTGTAGCAAGGCCGGGTAAAGGGTTCTGGTAATTGTTTTCAAGGAATTTTTTCCAATCTTTTTCTTTCATTTTTACCTCTTCATATCCAAGATATTTTACCAAAGATTTTTCATGCAGGACGGTTTCAGGGATATTTTTATTAGAAAGTAATGAAAAACTGTATTGGCTTTTATCGTCCGCAATTTCTATGATTAATCCCGGCAGGCCATAAAAAAGATAAGGGCCGTAAGGAAGGGGAATTTCTGGGCAATACCAAGCGTTCCACTGCCTGCCGCCATATTGTACTTGAGCCTTCTTTACAGTATATGGACCTATTTTTTTGGAATCGGGAAGGAGTTTCCAGTTGGAAATTTTTGGAATTTCTATATGATAGTGGGTTCCTAAAATAGGCTGAATATGCTCTACAATTTTATCCCCTTTCTTATATTTAATGATTTTTTTAAAAGTTACTGAAGGTAATTTCTTCATGTGCGTGGTTTGCACAAGGGAATCATTTATTATATATGCATGGGAATAGGAATACACTTCTTTTGGATTAACATCCAGTACTATCATATCCTTTTCAATAGCGGGTCTGGATGGATCTGTACTGATATTCCCTTGGTATGCGTAAAAGAATCTTTGGGTTTGGGCTTGCAATAAAGAAATGCTAAGAAAAAGCATTAATACTCTCAAAAATTTATTTTTCATACTTCTATTTTATTAATTTAAATGTTTAATAGCTACTCCCGTTTCTCCGGTTTGGTATTTAAAATTTTATTGAATTCTTTTTGATATTCCTCAAAACTTATGCTTGATTTTTGTTTAAAATCTGCACAAAGTTTCTCGAATGCAGGCATTTGAAAATTCTCTTTAATGCTTTTTGCTATTAAGTGGAAACTGCCATCTTCAGAACCGACTTCAAGGATCAATCCTGGAAGATTATTTATTTTTAATGGTCCATAGGGAACTTTATGCCTTAATGAAAACCAAGCTATATAGTGTTTACCATAATAGCTGCCAGTTGCTTTTTGACATTTTACACCTAAAATATTTTTATATGAAGCCTCAATTTTCTATTGAGCCAAAGAAAAATCTTTAATGATAAATTCTGTATCGTTTGTAATGCTGTTGTTAACAAAATATTTTGATTTGGTATTAAAATATGTTAGCCTTTTTTTATTTGCGAGGCTGTCAATAGAATTAGGAGGATAAACAATTGTTCCGTTTGAATATTGAATCGGAATGGTAGATTGTTTTTTAAGAACTTTTTCAAATAGCGACTCTACTTTAGAGCAAACTAAATTTCCTGCCAGTGTATTGTTTATTAAATCTTGATATTTTACAAATGTTAGATTTGATTGTGAGTATATCTGTGTACCTATAAAAAGGAAAATATAATATAAATAATTCATAATAATAAAAATACATAGGTGTTAATTTTAGTTTTTACCTTGGTAATTCAAATATATACTTTATTTTAATACGGAATGAGAATTGCCATAATTTAACAAAACTTTAAAATTTTAAACAAAAAAAACCGCCCAATTAGGCGGTTCTAATTTTATGAGCTTGATTCTCAGACTTTGATTTCTACTTCAACTCCGGAAGGAAGTTCCAGCTTCATTAAGGCGTCTACCGTTTTAGATGAAGAAGAGTAGATATCCATCAATCTTTTATGAGAAGATAACTGGAACTGCTCTCTTGCTTTCTTATTTACGTGCGGAGAACGCAATACAGTAAAAATTCTTTTGTGTGTTGGCAATGGGATAGGCCCGTTTACCACAGCACCTGTAGATTTTACTGTCTTTACGATTTTTTCGGCGGACTTATCTACCAAGTTAAAATCGTAGGATTTAAGTTTTATTCGTATTCTTTGTGACATGAGTTCGTGTTAAATTTAAGCGCGTGCTTTCGCAATTACATCTTCCGCAACATTGCTTGGAGCCGGTTCGTATCTATCAAATTCCATCGTACTGGTTGCTCTACCGGAAGATAAGGTACGAAGGGAAGTTACATACCCGAACATTTCTGATAGTGGTACAAAAGCCTTAATAACTTTCGCATTATTTCTATCATCCATACCGTTTACAGTACCTCTTCTTCTGTTCAAATCCCCAACGATGTCCCCCATATATTCTTCCGGAGTTACTACCTCCAGTTTCATAATGGGCTCCATAATTACAGGCTTCGCAGCTCTACCCGCTTCACGGAATCCCATTTTAGCAGCAAGTTCAAAGGATAATTGATCGGAATCCACAGGGTGGAAAGATCCATCCTTAAGAGTAACTTTAATACCTTCAATCTCAAATCCTGCTAAAGGACCGTTTTTCATTGCTTCTTTGAATCCTTTTTCTACAGATGGTACATATTCTTTCGGAATGTTACCCCCTTTAATTTCATTAACGAAATCAAGGCCTGTTTTTCCTTCATCTGCAGGACCTATTGTAAATACAATATCTGCAAATTTACCACGACCACCGGTTTGTTTCTTGTAAACTTCTCTATGGTTTGCCGTAGCAGTAAGAGATTCTTTATACTCTACCTGTGGCTGACCTTGGTTTACTTCCACTTTGAATTCGCGACGCATACGGTCCACGATGATATCCAAGTGAAGCTCACCCATTCCAGAAATAATGGTTTGGCCCGAGGCCTCATCCGTTCTTACTGTGAAGGTAGGATCTTCCTCAGCTAATTTTGCCAAAGCGTTACCCATTTTATCTTGATCCGCCTTAGTTTTTGGTTCTACCGCAATACCGATAACGGGATCAGGGAAGTTCATAGATTCTAAGACAATAGGATTTTTTTCATCACACAAGGTATCCCCTGTTTTGATATCTTTAAATCCTACAGCTGCACCAATATCTCCAGCTTCAATATATTCTACCGGATTTTGCTTATTAGCGTGCATCTGGTATATACGGGAAATTCTTTCTTTATTTCCAGATCTTGTGTTTAAAACATAAGAACCAGCATCTAGTCTTCCAGAATAGGCTCTAAAGAAAGCTAATCTTCCCACGAATGGGTCGGTAGCAATTTTAAATGCCAATGAAGAGAAAGGCTCTTTTACATCAGGCTTTCTTTCAATTTCTTCATCCGTATTTGGGTTGATACCTTTAATATTATCCTTATCCATTGGAGAAGGTAAGTATTTACAAACTGCATCAAGCATGAATTGTACCCCTTTATTCTTAAATGAAGAACCACAAGTCATAGGAATGATAGAAAGATCTATCGTAGCTTTACGAAGAGCCTCATTGATTTCATCTTCTGAAATAGAATCCGGATCTTCAAAAAACTTTTCTAAAAGTGACTCGTCATATTCAGCAACTGCCTCCACGAGGTTTTGGCGGTATGTAAGTACATCATCCTTCATATCTTCAGGAATTGGCACTACATCGAATGTAGCTCCCTGAGTTTCATCATGCCAAACAATGGCTCGATTTTTTATTAAATCTACTACTCCTTTAAAGTCTTCTTCTGCACCGATAGGAAGAACGATAGGAACTGCATTAGAACCTAACATTTCTTTCACCTGATTTACCACATTTAAAAAGTCAGCACCTTGTCGGTCCATTTTATTTACGAATCCCATACGCGCAACTTTATAGTTGTCCGCAAGTCTCCAGTTGGTCTCAGATTGAGGTTCTACACCATCTACAGCAGAGAAAAGGAACACTAGGCCATCTAATACACGTAAGGAGCGGTTTACCTCTACGGTAAAATCCACGTGTCCTGGTGTATCAATGATGTTAAAGTGGTATTCTTTTGCATCAGCGGTAGGCTTTCCTTCATGTCTTGGAAAAATCCAATTACAAGTAGTAGCAGCAGAAGTAATAGTAATACCTCGTTCTGCTTCCTGCTCCATCCAGTCCATAGTGGCTGCACCTTCATGCACTTCCCCTATTTTGTGAGTTTTTCCAGTATAGAATAGGATACGCTCTGTGGTGGTAGTTTTACCAGCATCAATATGCGCAGCAATACCGATATTTCTCGTATATCTTAAATCTCTACTCATGATTAGAATTTAAAGTGGGAGAATGCTTTATTCGCTTCTGCCATTTTGTGGGTATCGGATTTTTTCTTGAATGCTGCACCTTCTTCACGAGCTGCTGCAATGATTTCTGCTGATAACTTTAATGCCATAGACTTATCGTTTCTCATACGAGCATACTTAATAAGCCATTTCATCGCCATAGAAATTTTTCTATCGGCACGGATGGGCATAGGAATTTGGAAGTTGGCTCCCCCTATTCTTCTGGAACGCACTTCTACATGAGGCATTACATTGGTAAGGGCATCTTTCCAAATTTCAAGGGCGGATTTTTCATTATCTTCTCCTTTCTTGTTTTCTACGATCTCTAAAGCATCATAAAAAATCTTGAAGGAGATGGATTTTTTCCCGTCCATCATTAAATTGTTTACGAATCTGGTAACTAGCTGATCATTAAACTTTGGGTCAGGCAGGAGGACTCTTTTTTTTGCTTTTGTCTTTCTCATTTCTTAGTCAAAATGTTTAATGATTACTTCTTCTTACCTTTTACAGGAGCAGCTGCCTGTCCTGGTTTAGGGCGTTTTGCACCATACTTGGAACGTCTTTGTGTTCTTCCGTTCACACCTGCGGTATCTAATGCTCCGCGCACGATGTGGTATCTTACTCCCGGTAGGTCTTTCACCCTTCCGCCTCGCACCAATACTATCGAGTGCTCTTGAAGATTATGCCCTTCGCCCGGGATATAGGCGTTGACTTCTTTTCCATTGGAAAGTCTCACCCTGGCCACCTTACGGAGTGCAGAGTTTGGTTTCTTTGGAGTGGTGGTATATACTCTCGTACATACTCCTCGTCTTTGTGGGCAAGAATCAAGTGCAGCCGATTTGCTCTTCTTGACAAGCGTGGCTCTTCCTTTTCTTACTAATTGTTGAATAGTAGGCATTAAATTGCTTATAATTAATTCAGGGTGCAAAACTAAGGAAAAGATTTGATTTCTAAGCACTTATTCTTAATTATTAATTAATACTAATAATTAAATAGCCTGAATAGAGGATTCTACGAGGTTTATTTGTTTTCTCTTAGGATCTTTAGCCTACTCTATTTCCTACAAATTGTTGGCTTTACTTCAATTTATGTTTATTAAACTTCAAGCCTTTTATTAAAATAAGCTTGGGATATGTTTATCTCCGGATGTTACAAATTTAGGATCCCAAGATGGATAAGCGAATTCTTGCAAAGGAGTTTCTGATAAATAGGCTTTTACTTGTTTTGGATGAAGCACTATGGGCATTCTTTTTTTCGTGTTGTGTATATGCTCCATAATCGCATTTGCTTGGGTAGTAAGAACTGTAAATGTGAGAAACTCAATTCCTTTTGGTGACTCCCAAATGGAATATATGGCTGCTAAAGCTGCTACCTGCTCATTTTCCAGCCAAATCTGAAATTTCCTTTTTTTGCTTCCTGAAGGAGTCTCCCATCTCCATTCGTAGAAGGAATTTATGGGGATGACACATCTATTATTTACATATTTTTGAAAGGAAACTTTTTCATCAAGTGTTTCTTGTCGGGCGTTTAATGTATAATTTTTGTTAATAAATTCAGGTGCATAACCTTCCGGCATCAATCCCCAAATTCCTGTCTGTAAAGTGGCCGAATAACGATCCGCAATTACTCCAACCTTAGGATGCGCAAATGCACTTAATTCTTCTACTTGCTGTATCTTTGAATCTGCCTCACTGAGACCAAAAATCTTTTTCGCGATAGCCGTATCGTATTTGGTATTGATGTAATAACACATAGAATTTCAGTTTTGCGATTTCAAGAGTATGAAAAAAATCTTAATTTTATATACCGGTGGCACCATCGGCATGGTAAAAAACCCAACAACTGAAAGTTTAGAGCCAGTAGACTTCCAAGATCTTCAAAAAAAATTACCAGAACTGGCACTACTCCAGATGGATATAGATGTGGAAAGTTTTAGCCCAGCATTAGATTCCTCTGATGTGGGCCCTAAAGAATGGAAAAGGCTGGCGCACAGCATTGCACGTAGATACGATGAATTTCATGGATTTCTTATTCTTCATGGGACAGATACCATGAGCTATACAGCATCTGCACTGAGTATGATGCTGAAAAATCTTCGGAAACCGGTTATCATCACAGGATCTCAATTGCCATTGGGAGATCTTCGGTCAGATGCTCGGGAAAATCTACTGACTGGACTCACATTTGCTGCCTTGTATGATGAAAACAGCCCAGTAATACAAGAAGTAGCGATTTATTTTGAATACAAACTTTTTAGGGGTAACAGAAGTACAAAGTTTTCCGCAGAGGATTTTGACGCATACCAATCACCAAATTATCCTATTTTAGCTGAAAGTGGTGTCCGCCTAAAAGTCTTCTATGAGAATTTATTGCGACATGAAAATACACAAGCCTTTACGATAGATGATTATCTCTGTAATCCTGAAGAATTACATTTTATACGCCTTTTGCCTGGGATAGATTTAGGCCATTTATCGTATTTACCAAATATCAAAATTCTTTTTTTGCAAGTTTTTGGTTCAGGGACATTACCTCAGAGGCAGGATATTATAAAACCTATCCAAGAATTTGTATCAAAAGGAGGGAAAATTATTATACTGTCACAATGTATGCAAGGCGGAGTAGAATTTGGGAAATATGAGAATAGCCGTATTTTTCCTTTACTGAAAGCTATTTCCGGTAGAGATATGACTCCTGAATCTGCTTGGATAAAAGCCATGCACCTGTGGAAACATCCTGCATTATCATCCCATGATTTCCAAGCTTATTTTGAGAAGAGTTTGGCAGGAGAATAGGGGAAATTACTTTGGCGAAGATCTAGAAATTAAGTCTCAAATATTCAAAATTAATATGTATTTTTGCCGTCCACTTAGAGAGGTGTCCGAGTGGTTGAAGGAGCTACCCTGGAAAGGTAGTATACGGG
>JAGLAZ010000032.1 GCA_018260565.1 Flavobacteriaceae bacterium | reverse complement strand
TATGCAAATATAATTTTCAAAATGCGAAACTGGCTTTTTAAGGAATGACTAATTAGGTCAAATAATACAATCTATTAAATAAAAGCATTTTTTGGTTTAAATAAAGCCTTTAGAAGTAAGTAAAACCTGATAATGCCTCAGTCAATAAATTTAAATTAAATATATTTACATCAAAGAAAATTCAATATGCTAAGAAAATTCCCTGCTGGTGTTGCCACTGGCAAACTCGTGACAGAAATCTTTCAATACGCTAAAGAAAATAAATTTGCTTTGCCAGCCGTAAATGTTATCGGTTCTAGTAATGTAAATGCCACTATGGAAACGGCTGCACGACTCAATGCGCCAGTAATTATTCAATTTTCCAACGGTGGTGCAGCTTATAATGCTGGGAAAGGCCTAAGTAATGCCGATCAAAAGGCAGCTATCATGGGAGGAATAGCAGGTGCGCAACACATTCATACCTTGGCGGAAGCCTATGGTGCAACTGTCATCCTACACACGGATCATTGCGCAAAAAATCTTTTACCTTGGATAGATGGTCTTCTTAGCGCAAGCGAAGATTTTTATGCTAAAACAGGGAAATCATTGTACTCATCCCACATGCTGGATCTATCAGAAGAGCCTATTGAAGAGAATATTGATATTTGCTGTGCCTATTTCGAGAGAATGGCTAAAATAAATATGACTTTGGAAATAGAATTGGGTGTTACAGGTGGAGAAGAAGATGGCGTAGATAACTCAGGAGTAGATTCTAGCAAACTATATACGCAGCCCTCTGAAGTAGCTTACGCCTACGAAAGATTGAAACAAATAAGTGATAACTTTACCATCGCAGCAGCCTTTGGGAATGTGCATGGAGTTTATAAGCCGGGTAATGTAGTGCTGACTCCTATAATTCTGGATAACTCTCAAAAATATGTTGAAGATAAATTCCAAACTTCTGCAAAACCGATCAATTTTGTCTTCCACGGTGGTTCTGGATCTACATTAGAAGAAATTCGAGAGGCAATAGAGTACGGAGTTATCAAAATGAATATTGATACAGATTTACAATTCGCTTATACGGAAGGTGCAAGAGATTATATTTTAGGGAAATCAGGTTATCTTATGACACAAATAGGTAATCCAGAAGGAGATGACAAACCAAACAAAAAATTCTATGATCCCCGAGTATGGCTTCGCAAGGCGGAGGAGACATTCGGAACTCGTCTTGAGCAGTCCTTTAAAGACCTCAACAATATCAATACCCTATAACATAAAATCCGCCTATGGCCTTTGACTGGTTTAAAAGAAAAGCGAAAAATATTACCACCTCTACGGATGAGAAAAAAGATCTTCCTAAAGGTCTCTGGCATAGAACACCTTCTGGAAATATTATAGAACACGCACAGCTAAAAGCTAATAACTTTGTCTCCCCGGAAGATAATTTTCATGTACGCATAGGCTCTCAGGAATATTTTGAGATGCTTTTTGATGACCAAATTTTCACTGAACTGGATATGCATGTGGAAAGTGTGGACATGCTAAAATTTAAGGATACAAAAACATATGCAGATCGATTAAAAGAGGTAAGCTCCAAAACCAAATTAAAAGATTCTATCCGTAATGCCGTAGGTAAAGTAAATTCTGTGGAAATGGTAATTTCCTGCATGGATTTCGCATTTATTGGAGGCTCTTTAGGTTCTGTTATGGGAGAAAAGATTACCCGAGCAGTAGATTATGCTATTGCACAAAATCTGCCGTATATGATCATTTGCCAAAGTGGTGGCGCGCGAATGCAAGAGGCTACATATTCCTTAATGCAATTGGCAAAAGTGCAATCTAAACTTGTACAACTTGCTGAGAATAAGATTCCATATATATCTTATCTTACAGATCCCACTTTTGGAGGAATTACTGCTTCCTTTGCTATGACAGCAGATGTTATAGTAGCAGAACCTGGCGCATTAATAGGCTTTGCAGGTCCGCGAGTAATCAAGGAAACTATAGGGAAAGATTTACCTGAAGGCTTTCAAACGGCTGAATTTTTACAGGAAAAAGGCTTTGTAGATTTCATTATTAAAAGAACTGAAATAAAAACAGAAATCTCTCACATTGTTAGTTTGCTCATAAATAGGCCGAATAAGTTATTAGCATAAAAAAAATATTTTTTACTCATTATTTTCCTTGCCCTATACCGGACAAGGAATTTTTATTTCCTTAATCTAACATTCTATGGCATTAAGCAGAATTTGGTCAGCATTTATTATCGTTTCAATATGTGCAGCGAGTTTCACCTACTTTTTTTCACCTCAAAAGAAAGATATTTTTAATGATATGGTGGTAGGTAAGAGTGGTGATACGGTTACTATAAGTTCTAAAAAGCTTGAATCCTATTCTGCAAAGTTTAAAAATCATTTTCTTACTAAAAAAGACAGTATTATTGGAGATATTGGGTATAAATTAGATCAAAAAAATCTTACTTCACCTGAAATTAAAGAATACAGAATTCAAAAAGCGGATGGGATATTAGCTACCAGTAAATCGGCGGTGGATATTTGCATTGGTCTTATAGGGATTATGACCCTTTTCATGGGCTTTATGAGTATTGCAGAGAAGGCCGGTGGAATTACATTTTTATCTAGGATGATAGAGCCTCTATTTTCTAAACTCTTTCCAGAAGTTCCTAAAGGCCATCCTGCCTTCGGCCATATGATGTTGAATTTTTCAGCTAATCTCTTAGGCTTGGATAATGCTGCTACCCCATTCGGATTAAAAGCAATGGATAGTCTACAAAGCCTAAATCCGGATCCAAATAGAGCCACTAATGCCCAAATTATGTTTCTGAGTTTGCATGCCAGCGGACTTACTTTAGTACCAGTGTCTATTATTGCGCTACGCGCGGGACTCAACTCTAAGACCCCTACGGATATATTTTTACCGTGCATTATAGCCACATTTGCTGCTACCATGGCAGCCCTAATTATAGTATCGATTAAGCAGAAGATTAATCTATTGCAACCCACCGTTATGGCGTATTTAGGTGGAATATGTATCCTCGTAGCTAGTATGATTTGGGGTCTTAGCAGACTTGATAGGGAGGGTCTGGAATCGGTGAGTAAACTTATTAGCAATGGAATGATTTTACTAATCTTTTTTCTCATTGTTTTGGGAGGAATTTATAAAAAGATCAATATTTTTGACGCCTTTATAGAGGGTGCCAAGGAAGGCTTTATGGTCTGTGTAAAGATTATTCCATATTTAGTAGGAATTTTAATTGCTATTTCCTTATTGAGAACCTCCGGCGTCTTTGAAGTAGTTTTAGATGGAATGCGATACGCTGTCAACCTTTTTGGTGCCGATACCCGGTTCGTGGATGGACTCCCAACAGCGCTCATTAAACCACTTTCTGGCAGTGGCGCTCGCGGAATGATGACAGATGCGATGAAAACTTTTGGGCCAGATAGTTTTCAAGGACGCTTAGCTGCCATTCTGCAAGGAAGCTCTGATACTACATTCTATGTAATTGCAGTTTATTTCGGGGCTATAGGTGTTCGAAATACGCGCTATACGGTAGGTACAATGCTATTAGCGGATTTGGTAGGGATAATCAGTTCTATTATATTAGCTTATTGGTTTTTTGGCTAAAATTATAAAAGTTTAGGAATTAATTTAATCTGAATAGTTTTATTTGAAGAGAGATTAAACTTTGCGTCATTAAATACAGGTACGGTAATAGTTGGACGGAAATTATTAGAAAAACCTATACCCTCTGTAGGAACACCCAGCAAATTTTTATCTACTTTTCCATTTCCATTTTTGTCCTGAAATAAGGCTATGGCATAATCTCCTTTAGGAAGATTTTTAAAAATTGCCATTCCGGAATTGGATTTTCCAGTCCCCGCTCCAGGTTTCATCTTTATAAGTAAGTATTGTTTGTCAGGTTTTGGAAATGTTTCTTTTTTATTAAATAGTCCTATATAAACATTTCCCGTTGGATACAGATTGTTAACTACGACATTTAAGTTATACTGAGCAGATAGCTGGCTACCTAACAATAAAGCTAAGGCTCCTACGTAATTTTTGATAGTACATTTCATAATTTTTATTTTCTAATATTTGGCAATATGTTTGCTACAAAAAGAATTGGGCATAATTTTTCTCAAGATTTATGCCCAAAATTTAGTCCTGAGTTACCCATATGAGGTCCTTTGTTTCTAAATTATATTGTTTAGCAATTTCTAAAAACTTCTTTTTTGTAGCTTCATCCATCATTTTATTTCTTGATAAAAGCCAGAGATATCCATCGTTATTTCCTACCACAAGGGCATTTTGGTAATTCTCATCAATGGCGATTACAT
Source organism: Flavobacteriaceae bacterium (assembly GCA_018260565.1). Lineage (GTDB taxonomy): Bacteria > Bacteroidota > Bacteroidia > Flavobacteriales > Weeksellaceae > JAGLAZ01. The sequence goes on along the minus strand of JAGLAZ010000032.1, from coordinate 3,154 downwards.
TATATGCCGCATAAAAAGGACCAAAAAATGAAACCTTAAGCATCCCAGTTCCTTCTTTTCTGGCTTTTGCCTTGCCACGAATACTGGAAATTTTACCTGTCTTGATATGCTGGCCAGAATTGATAACAGTGATACTTCCATCATTATTAGGGATATACTCTGCGGTAACATTTTTTAATTCTTTCTCGAACCTGGTATCCTTTCGGGCTATTTCGTACCATTTTCCAGAATACTTTTTTAGGTCCAATGGGACAGCTACAGCACCTTTAGGAACCGATAGACAACTCTGAATACCGGCAAAAATCCCAATACTAAGAAGAATGCCGCTAAGTACAATATACCTGAGTTTCATATTTTAATTTTAGAAATTAAAGTTACAATAATCAAACAAATCATTTAGCCAAGCCATTTCCTAAAATCTGCAGTGTTAGAAGCACTGGTTATAAATAAGTGTCTGTAATTTTTAAGTTTTAATGATAAGCGGTCACCAAAATAAGTCTCTATATTTTCAATATACCTTACATTAATTATTTCTCCACGGTTTATTTGAAAAAATTCCTTAGGATTAAGTTCCTCAATTAAATCTGAAAGTTTGTATCGGAATTCGTGTCCTTTTCCACTAGCGTCTATAGCCGTAAGTTTTCCCGAGTGAGAAAGGATAGCCATAGTTTCCAAAAGATTTACAATATGAAGTTCTTCTTTATTTTTAATCATAATTCGCTCCTTATATTCTTTTGGCTTTTTATGGAGCAATTCTGTTATATGATTCCAATTGATAGGCTCATTAGTTTCAGTAAACATCCGCTCAAATTTTTCCATTGCATGAGAAAATCTAGCGTAACTATAAGGTTTTAATAAGTAGGCAATCCCATTAGCATCGAAGGCATTTTGGTAAAAATCGTTGTAGGCTGTAGTAAAAATAATTGGGCTGCTAATCCTATTTTCATCTAAAAGCGAGAATACATTTCCATCCAGCAATTCTATATCTGAAAAAACTAAATCTATAGTTTGGGGGTTAATAATTAACCATTTTCGAGCGTCTTGCTTGTTTTTAAAAATTTGAATGATCTCGATTTTTGAATTATACCGCTTAATATAATCCGTAAGTAAATCGATATTTGGTTGCTCGTCTTCTAAGATAATTACTTTCATATTATATGATAGGAATTTTAACAATGTATTGATTACCACTCGTATAAGATTCCACCTTTTTACCAAAAACTATTTCATATCGTCTTTTAAGATATTCATTTCCTACGCCATTGCTTCTGGTGAAATCTATTTTTCTTATTTCATTGGTTACAATTATATAATTTTCTTCTCTACTAATAGTAACATACAGCGGAATATCTTCTGTAGCTGCGTTGTGTTTAATTGCATTTTCTACACAGAGCTGGAGTGAGCAGGGAAGTATAAATCCTGTTGAATTTTCTAAAGAAATTTGACATTGATAGGCCTGACCAAATCTTGATCTCATTAAATACATGTACCGTTCTACAAAACATAATTCATTTTTAATAGCTACGAATCATCATTGTTATGTTTTAGGTAATATCGGTATACTTCTGAAAAGGCTTCAATAAAGTCTTTTGTTTTTTCAGGAGAACTCCGGGATAGGCCCTGCAAAACGCTCAAATTATTGAATAAAAATGAGGTTCTAGGTTTTGTTTTAAAAGGTTGGATTTGAGTATGAGTTTTTCACTTTCTAACTTTTCAACATTCATTTCCAGACTATGAGAATGTACAAAATAGAGATATGCTACTGTATAGGCACTAATAAAAATATGGGTAGTACTTATCGTTGTAATAATATTGCCAAAAATTAAATCCCAATTTGACATATAACCATTAATCAATCTGCTCAATACAAAATGGACAGTAGCAAGGACGCTATAAAATATAAGTCCTAAAAATAGAGTTGAAATACTTCTTTGTTTTCTAGGTAATCTGCGTAATAAGTGCCACGCCAATATTGTAGCGATAATAGAAAAGATAGCATTGATAAAGAAAAAAACATGCGTAGAAATATTATAAAATGTAATATCTCCTGAAGTTCTCATGATAAAAAAAGCAAATATCTGCACCGCATTGATACTAATTATCAATAGGCAAACAAGAAATATATTTTTAAAAGTAATTTTCATTTTTTAAAAATAAAAAACAGATTCATTAGAATCTGCTTTCTTGATTTTATTTAGATAAATAATCCTTTATCTCTCCGTTTTCGGTAACGGTTTGAATTTTTGGTTCTCCTTTATCATTTACATAAATCATCATTTTCATTTTTCCGTTTTTATCTCCAATAAATAGACCTTGCGAGTTCCCCATGGATTTACCTAAAAATAACAGGCGTTTTTGATCAGAAGATTCCCAAATACTTTGGATTTTTGCTTTTCTTTCAGATTCATCTGTTATTTTTTGAGCATCATCAAGGGCTTTATTGCGAGCCGTTACACCAGTCATGGTAGGATAATCATTTACTATGAGTCCGCGCTCTGAAAGTATTCTAGTGTTCTGTATATTTTCGCTATTGAGAAGTTGGAGCACTTGGTCATCACGATATCTATCCATAGTGAAGGACATTCCGGAGATTTTTCCTTTATTGGTATTTTTTGTTTGATATACGAGGCCTCCACATTCATCCCCTTCATCATTAAAGAAAATCATACCTGCAGGCCGCTCTCTTTTTTCCCAATTTTTACCGTCCATACGCCCGGAATGCTGAAGCCCTTTATTGGAAATTACCATTCGGATCGTTCCATCATTTTCAATGATATTAATTCGCTTAACATTAATCTCATCAAAACTTTCAATTTTTTTCTCCAAACGGAAAGAATTTAGTGTGGTAAAGGCTATCATTACAAGTCCCATTATCACTGCCGCTAATGGCATTTTTACTGTTGTTTTCATCTAATATATGGTAAATATTTATGTGACAAATGTAATTCCCTAATGAAACTTTTGTTTTAAGTATTCAATAAACTCAGGGATTTGTTATATGAATTAGAGAAAATTTGAAATAAATAACCGGCCATCTCTGAGCGGTTTTTATTTATATAAAGCCTTTGTTACATTTCCCAAAATATTATTTGTTAGGTGGAATCCTAATAGCGTAATTAATTTCTGGACACAAAATACAGTTATAATATTAAAT
>JAGLAZ010000031.1 GCA_018260565.1 Flavobacteriaceae bacterium | reverse complement strand
GGTTACCCGTCGACAGATTAGCAATCTGCTCCGTTACCACTCCGGCACCTCTCCTAAAAACTTCTCCTTTTCTATTTTGATTTCTCAAATAAGTGTGCAAATATAAACCGATTTTTTGATTTACCAAAAAGAATAGTTAAAAAAGGTATTATTAGTACTTTTGATGTTTCTATTAAAAAATTCTCATGAGATTAAAACATAGCATTCCTTGTATAGTATTGGCTCTTACAGCTTCATGCGCAGTGCCTTCCACTCCCAAAAGAGTATCCAGATCTAGCATTAAAACACCTAACCCTAAAGAAAATACACAGAATAATTCATCCGTAAAAAACGAGAATTCCCAAAAAGTACAGCGAGTAGGTAAAGAAATATTCGTTCGGCAAAATATCGGGGATATTAGCAAAAACGATAATACCATTTCTTATAGTGCCGTTGTTAAATCCAACTTACCGGGATACAACGTTAGTACTCAATACCTGCCCTCAATTGCCCAAAATTTTAGGCAAAAATTTATTATTTTACATTATACAGCTATAGATGATGATACATCTTTATTAGCTCTTACCCAAAGAAATGTAAGTGCACATTATTTAATAAATGCTAAAGAAGATAATGACATTTATTTATTAGTAGATGAAAATAAACGAGCCTACCATGCAGGAATCTCCTCTTGGAGAGAGGATAATAACCTTAATGATAATAGTATAGGTATAGAAATAGTAAATTTGGGAAACAAGAATGGGGGTCAGGATATGTCTGCTTTTCAGCCATTCCCGGAATATCAGATAAAAAAAGTTGCAGCATTAGTAAAGGATTTAGCCACACGCTATAATATTAAACCTCAAAATATCATCGGTCACAGTGATATTGCACCTACCCGAAAGCCGGATCCAGGCCCGATGTTCCCATGGAAAAGACTCTATAATGAATATGGAATCGGAATGTGGTATAACGAATCGGATAAAAATGCGGAACTAATGAGAATTAGTTCTACCGAAAACTTTACAGAACCCCTATCCCCATCCCTTATTTTACAATTTCAAAAAAAATTAAAGGATTTTGGATATGACGTCCTCCCTTCTGGATCATGGGATGAAGTAACGAAAAAAACCACCTTGGCTTTTCAATATCATTTTAGACCACAAAAGTCTGATGGTGCATTGGATGCTGAAACATTTGCTATCTTAACATCATTAATTAAAAAATATCCCAAATAAATGGATTTCAAATCTTTCCGTACTGAAAGCGACTTATTAGGTCCTTTAAGTGTTCCTTCTGATGCCTATTATGGCGTACAGACCCAGCGTGCGATGGATAACTTCCAAATTTCTGGGCAAACGCTTAGCCAATATCCGGAACTCATTAAAGCCATGGCCTATGTAAAATGGGCCTGCGCTAAAACCAATTTTGAATGCGGATTACTTTCCGAGGAACTTAAGGATGTAATTATTGATGTGTGTAAGGAAATAATTCAGGGCAATTTATGGGAGGATTTTCCAATTGATATGATTCAGGGTGGCGCTGGTACCTCTGTAAATATGAATGCCAATGAGGTAATTGCTAATCGGGTTTTGGAAATTATGGGCAAAGAAAGAGGAGAATATGAATTTTGCAGCCCAAATGACCATATAAATTTATCCCAAAGTACTAATGATGCCTACCCTACCGGTATAAAATTGGCACTTTTGGAAATGAATAAAAATCTTGTTCAGCAAGTTTCCCGCATATCAGCTGCTTTCCGTGAGCGCGGAAAAGCATTTGCACATATATTAAAAATGGGTAGAACACAGCTTCAAGATGCTGTACCCATGACACTTGGTCAAGAGTTTGAAGCTTTTGCAGCTACCTTGGAGGAGGATATAGAAAAATTAAATGCGAATGCTACTTTATTTGTAGAGGTGAACATGGGTGCGACAGCCATAGGTACAGGGCTGAATGCACCACCCAATTTTGCACAAAAATGTGCAGAAAACTTAACGGAGATTACAGACTTTCCTATAATAACAGCACCCAATCTTTTAGAGGCTACTCCAGATACTGGGAGCTACGTGATTTATTCTTCCGCAATGAAGCGTTTGGCAGTGAAGCTATCCAAAATATGTAATGATTTACGCCTCCTTTCTTCTGGGCCAAGAACAGGCTTATTTGAAATCAATCTTCCTCCCATGCAACCTGGTAGTTCTATAATGCCAGGAAAGGTAAATCCTGTTATTCCGGAGGTGGTAAATCAGGTTTGTTTTAAAGTAATAGGTAATGATCTTACGGTGACTTTCGCTGCAGAAGCAGGACAATTGCAGCTGAATGTTATGGAACCTGTGCTGTGCCATGCCATCATGGAGAGTAACAGATTCCTTTGTAATGCAATAGCTACTCTTGTAGATAAATGTATTACAGGAATTACTGCTAATGAGGAACGATGTAAAGATATGGTACTTAATAGTATAGGCATCGTAACAGCGCTTAATCCTTATATAGGGTATAAAAATTCTACTAAAATTGCCAAAGAAGCTTTAGAAACCGGAGTATCTGTGTATGATTTAGTTTTGAGAGATCAATTATTAACTCAAGAAAAATTAGATGAAATTTTAGATCCTGAAAATATGCTTACACCGCACAATAAATTTTCCTAAATGCTCCGCATCGGGATTGTTGTACCAGTTCATAACGAAGCTGCTCACTTACGGGAAACTATGGATTCTATTTTGGGTCAAATGTACCCGGAATTTAAGACCATATGGGTAGATGATGGCTCTGATGATGCTTCATGGAATATAATTAATGAAAAAATTCAGGTAAATCATTCTCGATTTTTTGCAAAAAAACTGAAACAAAGCAGCCATTCGCCTGGCTCTAAAGTAGTACAAGCGTTTTATCAGGGTCTAGAAAAATATAAGGATTATAATTTTGACATCATTTGTAAATTTGATGCCGATATAATATTTCCAAGAGATTATCTCGAAAAGATGGCGAAGGCTTATGATGTTGATTATCAACTGGGTATGTGGAGCGGATTAGTCTACATACCGGATGAAAAAGGAGATTGGAAATTTGAAAATATAAGCAATAGAAATCATGTTCGTGGCCCCATAAAGTCTTATCGGAAAGAATGTTTTGATACGATGGGCGGAATAAAACCTGTATTGGGTTGGGATAATATTGATGTGGAATTAGCTAAAGCAAATGGGTGGAATTGTGAAACAGATAAAGATACAAAAGTGTTGCACCTGCGACCTACAGGATCTGCTTATTCTCATTCTCAAATAAAAAAGTTGGGAATTTATTTCAAAAATATAGGCTTAGATTATCCCTTAGCCATATTTTCGGCACTTAAGTTTAGTTTAAATAAGGAAAAATTCTCAACATTTAATTTTCTTTCCATACTCATTTCTTATCAGAAAGCTCCAAAACCTTTCCATTTAAGCAACTTTGAAATTAAAAGTATTAGAAAACAGAGATATAAAGCACTATTCAAAAACCTTATCTCTTGATTTTTAGAAAACTTTAAGTATTACTTTTTAAGTTTTCTGAATATAGGTATCTTTTTAATCTCCTGTACAATAGGAAACAAATTCAATTTTTCCAATAAAAAAAAAAACAGTAAGCTAAATACGATGCACTTTGCTAAGGTCAATCCCAATGTTTTGCTATCCAATAGCTGAACACTTACAACTAAAATAAATGATAGACTTATAGTTTTTACGCTATTATGGTTAAAAGGGAACACCTTGAATTTTTTATAATTAAATCTCAATTTAATTAAATTATAAGCCACTAATGATATCGTGGTAGCCATCGCTACACCCACAATACCCATACTGGAATATTGAAGAAAAAGATAATTAAGGCCTATCGTAAAGACACTCAAACCTAACATAATATAAATGGTAAACCGGAAATAAGGACTAAAGCTGATAATATGACTATTAAAGCCTGTAGCCATATCTATTAAAATTCCAATTGATAAAATATACAATGCCCAGCGCGATTCCCATACAAGGTTTCCGTTTTTAATGATAGAACATAAATAGGGAAAACCCAAAATAACATTTCCAATGGCTAAAATCCCAAAAACAAGTAGGTATGCACTGGTATCATAATGCAATTTTTGCAGCGATACCATATCTCCAGAACTAAAAAACTGATTTATTTTAGGTGCAGATATCGTATGAATTCCCATTTGAGGTAATGATACCAGTCCTAATATGGATAAATAAATACTATATATACCGTTGGCGGAAAAACCCAAAAACTCCCCTACCATCACATTGTCTATACGAAATGCAATATAATTTCCAATATTTCCTAGAAAACCAAATAAAGAAAACTGAAATAGAACTTTTCTAAATGTAACATCAGATAAAAAGGAAAAATCTAATGATCCCTGGCGCTTTTCCCGAACTTTTTGATAATAAAGGATATAGCCCAACAATCCTAAACCTATACACCCCACAAAAACCCAAAGACTGATTTCGGCAGAGCATATTTTAAAAAAATATAAGCAAAATGCTAAAAGACTAGCCAGTTTTGGAAGTACAGCATCAAAAAAATTAGGTACTGCAATTTTTCCATAGTTACTTAGCATCTTCCCAAACAAGGTCCCGAAGGAAAAGATTAAAATAAGAGGATATACGTAGCTACGCATCCTAAATAGTTTAAGATTTTGGGTACCAGGAAGTAAATTAAAAAGAAGAAAACTAACTAGTAAAAATACAAGAAAATTAAAAAAAACAATACCAAGACTAGCTCCTAAAAACTCATGCCGCCTACCCTTAATTTGAGTATCAAATTTTACTAAAGAAAAACTTAAACCAAAGACTATAAGGGGAATAAAAAGCTCTGCAGTAGGGATAATGTACCGGATTTTTCCATAAAAACTAAGATCTTTAGGAAACAAAAACAGGGTTGCCAATATTCCGATGAGTGATCCACTGTAACCTATCAGACTGTACAGAATACTCTGCGATTTACTGTCCTTCATACCATAAAAAAAGATTGGCACATTTTCCGCCCAAATTTGCAATATACAATAAGTCTTTGGAATGGAGTATCTTTGCACATTATAATATTGAATGACATCATTTTCAGAATCAGGACTTAACGAAAATCTACTCAAAGCGGTCGAAGAGCTGGGTTTCGTAACTCCTACAGAAATTCAGCAACAGGCTATACCATTTATCCTAACGCACAAAACCGACCTAATCGCCCTTGCACAAACTGGTACAGGGAAAACAGCAGCTTTTTCTTTGCCTGTTTTGCAACAAATAGATGTAGAGAATAGAGATATTCAGCTCATCGTACTTTGCCCCACCCGCGAACTTTGTTTACAGATTACCAAAGACATTGGAACTTATAGCACCTACATGAAGGGCATAAAAGTTCAGGCTGTCTACGGCGGTAGCAGCATTATGGACCAAATATATGGTCTTAAGAACAATCCTCAAATCGTGGTAGGTACTCCAGGAAGAGTAATAGACCTTATATCACGTAAAAAATTAAAATTAGAAAGCATCCAATGGGTAGTGCTGGATGAAGCTGATGAAATGCTTTCCATGGGTTTCAAGGATGATTTGGAAACTATTTTAGCAGAAACTCCTTCAGAAAAACAAACTCTTCTTTTCTCTGCTACCATGAACCGTGAGGTAGAAAGAATTTCTAAAAACTACCTTAACAGCCCGGAAAAAATTAGCATTAAAGGGGTTAATGAGAATAAAAAGAACATTGTACACGAATATTACGTCATAGGATCTCGTCAAAAGAAAGAGGGTCTACGAAGATTATTAGATGCTAATCCAGGATTCTATTGCATTATATTTTGTAGAACAAGGATAGAAACGCAGGAAGTAGCTGATTTCTTAATGCAGCATGGCTATGCAGCTGATGCACTTCATGGTGATCTTTCACAGGCTCAGCGCGACACGGTGATGAAGAAATTCCGATTAAAAAATATCAATCTTTTAGTAGCTACGGATGTTGCTGCAAGAGGATTAGATGTGGATAGCCTTACCCATGTTATCCATTATAGCCTACCGGATGATCCAGAAGTATTTGTACACAGAAGTGGAAGAACAGGACGTGCAGGAAAGGATGGTATTTCTATGGCATTAGTAAAGCCGGAAGAAATTAGGAAATTGAAGATGATAAAGGCTTCTACCAAAATAGAAATAACTGAGAAAAATATTCCCGAAGGCAAGCAGATTATTGCTGCACAAGTGGATGATTTCTGGAAGCATATTCTCCAAGATAGAGAGGATAATTTTGAATTTAATCCAAAACAGATTCCTGATTTATCTGACATTTCAAAAGAGGAACTTGCAGCAGCATTTATGCAGGTACATCTTCGCAATATAGCGGCACATTATACCGCACAGCCTATTTTACCTAAACCAGAGCCTATGAAAGGGCGCGAGAGAGGTGAAAGGGATTATGACAGAAGGGAACGATCTGATAGCCGAGACCGAGGAGGAAAATTCGGAAGAGACAGGGAAAGAAGTTCCGATAGAGGTTCAGACCGTGGAAGAGATAGAGAGAGAGGAAACAGTGGAGAAAGATCCGGCAGCTATGAAAAAAGAGAACGACGCCCGCGCAACACCAATGCGAATATGACACGCTTCTTTTTTAACGTTGGTAAAAAGGACGGCCTAAATAAGACCGATATTTTACAAATCATAAACAAAGCCACCAGCAATGGAAAAAGTGCGCCAGATATAGGTAATATTGAGATTTTAGACAAATTCAGTTTCTTTGAAGTAGATGCAGATTACAAAAGAGAGGTATTAAACGAAATACCTCAGCAAAATTTCAACGGTCGCCCACTCCGTGTAGAGGAAGCAGAATAAAGTTAAGGACTGAAATATCAGTCCTTTTTTTTGTTTAAAATCGAGCGCTCCTATTTGGCATTTTCTTATCGTTTTTTAACTTTTATCATAATTTTATTATGAAAACCGGGATGTACATTTGTTGCTTATTCTAATCAGCAGAATGCCCCAAGAAAGCAAGCAAATTTCCTAAACAGGTAATAGTAAAAGGTATCGGTATACACAATGGACTATTCGTATTATTGGTATCTCAATATTTTTCTTTTTAGTGATAGTTGCTTATGCAATATCTCGTGCTAATAATCCATCCTTACCACATTTAGATTCATTAGAAACTTTATATAGAAAGGAGTTAGAACCAATTCGAAGAGATCAAATAGATAAAAAATACAAAGGTTTCAAGGAATTTTTAATGCATAAACGAGCATTAAACATTTAAGGATTAACTATATGCCTCTAGCATTTTTACTAAAGTGCTTAATATAAATTTTTTACCTTGATTTAATCCCTATTTTCTATTCTTATTTAAAATTAAAACTGGAGTCAATAATGGAAGTGTAACCAAAGAAAACAACCAGTACATAGGTTTCCTAAATTTATATTTCTTGAAATTAATTAGGGTATATAACCAAGAAATTAATCCAAGTATTAAAGCCCAATTCCGTATTCCTTCTATTTTATTTCCCGAAAAATAAAGAAGATAAAAGGTACAGAATAAACTGAGGGCAAGAATTGCCACATATTTCATAAATTTTTGTGATGTGCAAAAGTCTCCGCTTTGCTCCGCCTTTTGCACATCGCCGCGCGAATTT
>JAGLAZ010000030.1 GCA_018260565.1 Flavobacteriaceae bacterium | reverse complement strand
TTGGCGAAGCATTATCATTAGGTCCAAACATCATCAAAGCTGGCCACCAAAAACGGTTTAGCGCAGCCTGTGCCATTTCTTTTTGCTCTTTCGTTCCACGACAGAGCGTCATCAAGATCTCATATCCTTGTCTTTGGTGAAAGGATTCTTCTTTGCAAATTCGAACCATCGCACGGGAATAAGGACCATAGGAATTTCCCATCAGCATCACCTGGTTCATAATGGCGGCACCATCTACAAGCCAACCAATCGCTCCAATATCCGCCCAACTGAGCGTAGGATAATTGAAAATACTGGAATACTTTGCTTTTCCAGAAAGCATATCGTTGTAAGTAGTATCTCGGTCGGAAGAAATTTCGCCATTGTTGAGTGTTTCTGTCGCGGCGTAGAGATAAAGTCCGTGCCCGGCTTCGTCCTGAATTTTTGCTAAAAGCGCCATCTTCCTCCGTAAGGTAGGCGCTCTTGTGATCCAGTTGGCTTCGGGAACCATCCCAACCACCTCGGAATGGGCGTGTTGTGAAATCTGTCGCACTAAAAGTTTGCGGTAATCTTCCGGCATCATATCTTTAGGCTCAACTTTGTTTTCCGCCTGCACATATTGTAAGAATTTTTCGTTTTCCATTATTTTAAACGATTTAGGAATTTAAAATTTTGATTAAAACCTGGTAGATTACTGCACTCCTGTCCATTTAAACATCATAATTCAGCATTACCACATTGGTTGTTGGATGGCATTGGCAGGTAAGTACAAACCCGCGTTCCACCTCCTCCTCTGTGAGCGCGAAGTTTTTCTCCATAAAGACTTCACCTTCCATCACCTGAGCTTTGCAGGTGCAGCAGACACCGCCTTTGCAGGCAAATGGAACTGGAAGTTTGTCCTTGAGTGCCTGATCCAAAATACTGTTCTTTTTAGAATTTAGGTGGAAGGAATACTCATCATCATCAATGATCAATGTTACCATACTTTCCAAATTCGGGATCGCTTTAAACTCCTCGCTCATCTCTGCGGAATCCTCATCGTCGGGAGCCGAAAAATATTCATAAAGCACCTGTATGGCAGGTACTTTTTTGTCTTTTTTAAGGAATTCCGAGATATTTTTGATCATCTCGGCAGGCCCGCAAAGGAAATAGGTGGTTTCCTGAGGATTGATTTCCGGGAAGTAGTTTAGCAGTTGATTCAATTTCTCAGGAGAAATACGGCCTTCAAATAGATCATTTTCCTTATGCTTCTCGCGGCTTAGGATGTAAACTACTGTAAATCTATCACCAAATTGGGCAGCATATGCATCAATTTTTTCTTTAAATATAATATCTTGAATACTACGGTTACTAAAAAACAAATACGCCTTGCTATTGGGTTCTTGGTAAAGAGCTTCAATAAGGTTGGAGAGTACGGGCGATATACCACTACCGGCTGCCAGTCCAACATACGTACGGGAATTGGAGGAATGATATTGGGTATAAAAATGACCTTCAGGTGGAAAAACCTGAATAATATCTCCCTTAGTAACAACATTGGTAAGATAGGAAGATACTTTACCGCCTTCCAAAAGCTTTACTAATATATCTAACGTCTCATTCTTTTCGGACGGTACATTCAAAATAGAATATGAACGACGAATATCTTCTCCCTCCCAATCAAATTTTAAGGTAAGATATTGCCCTTGCTTAAATGAATAAGTGTATTGAAGATTTTCAGGTATCTCCAATGAAATATGCACACAATCATTTGTTTCTTTTAAGATTTTGGCGACAGTAAGTAAATGGGGTTGATTCATATTCCCTAACAGTTGTTAGGCAAATATACCTAAATTATAAATTAAAGTCTATTAAAAATTAAATTTATAATTGTGCTTTTTATAAATTCTTTATCAAAGGATTTAGTCCATAAATAAGCAGAGTTAAGATTTTGCAATATTAATCTTGAAGAAAATTCTGCCTGTAGGGGGGTGTATTGAGCATTTAATATCCTAAGTAAATCTTCTACCTCTTTCTCGTAGGATTTTCTCAATTCTATAAACTCGTTTTTTCTTTTCCCTAAATGTTTCCATTCTTGTGTATATACCGAGGTGATTTCTGGGCTTTTTAATACTAGATTTAAATGGGCTTCAACAAAGGATTTTAATCGTAACTCTGGTGAAATTTCGGAAGTTTTAATATGATTTAGACAATCTATAAATTCCTGAGACATACCAAAGCAAAATAATTCTAATATTTCTTCCTTGCCTTTAATATGAGCGTAGAGTGATGCAGCGCGGATATTCATGGAAGCGGCAATATCCCGCATACTTGTAGCCGTATATCCTTTTGAAACAAATAATGGAAGTGCAGCTGTTAGGATTTCACTGACTTTTGGTTTTATACTACTCGGCCTTACCTGCATTGAGAAATTCTTTAATTTCAGGCTTACATTTATTAAATTCTGCTTCTGCATGCTCTGTCATAAGCAAAAATCCATCCTTTGTAGCGGTATCCATTTGCACTTCTATCTTACTTGGCGGTACATTTTCATTACATCCACCTATTCGATAATACGAAACAGGTATTCCATCTATGCTATAATTATGGCTTAAAAATTGATCTGTAGCCAAAGATTGAGAATATAAAAAAATATCAAGCAAATCATACTTCATATTTAACAGGGAATGAGTTTTTCCTATAGAAATTGTTTTAATTTTGATAGGGTTATACGTACTAATGGATAATATTTTTATTGAAGTGAAAGCCTGGTCTTTGGAATAATCCAACCAATAAGGCAGCGTTGCTAGAGTCGGGTTGTTAGAAATTAGCCCACCGTCGTAGAAAAGGTGTGTTTCTCCCTTTAGCAAAATTTCTTGTGGAGCCAAAAAACTTGGAGCCGCACTGGATGCTAAAACGGCATCTACTAGTTTTACCTGCTCGTGTGATCCACTCATATTTTCAAATATGTATGCCTCTTTCTTGCTAATATTATATGAGGTAATTGCAATTTTTTTTTCGTCTGAAGTTAAAATTTTATCGTAAATAAATTCGGAATACACCTTTCTAAATATGGCATCATCATATTTAGCCATGGTGAGAAGTTGCTTAATTTCTAGGGTATCTACTGTACCTAGAAAAGGTAATTTAACAGAAAGTTTGGCCTTTGGAAATATTTTTTTTCCAATTTCTTGGTAAAAAATTTCAATATCTTTAATGCTCTTACCGGAGTATAAGCCTCCAGAAATAATGCTCCCGGTGGAAGTCCCCGCAAATCCATTAAAATAAGAATGTGTTTCAATGCCTAATTCCCTTTCAATACACTCCAGAATTTTTAAAGAATAATATCCACGCATTCCACCTCCATCGATTGCCAAAACTTTTAACTCTTTTTCCATATAAGTTGTCATTTCATAATTGGGTCGTTGGTATTTCTAAGCCAAAATGTCACTATTACTATAATTTAACATATTTGAATGAATTTTGAGTAAGTGGTAATGTAAATTTAAACATTAATAAAACATCAGAATATGAACTTAAATCAATATACAACAAAATCACAAGAAGCTATCCAAAAAGCACAGCAAATAGCGATGGAATTTGGAAATCAAAGTATAGAACCTCAACATCTTTTAGAAGGTATTTTTCAGGTTGATGAAAACATCTCTAAATTTTTACTAAAAAAATCTGAGGCGGATGAAAATCTTATAAGAGATAGAAATCGTGAAAGTTTAGAATCCCTATCTAAAGCGGAAGGTGGAGAAATTTATTTATCTCATAACGCAAATAAAGTCCTCTTGGAAGCACCCAACATTGCTAAAAAAATGGGTGATGAATATGTTACAATTGAGCACCTTTGGCTCGCACTACTTGAAGTATCCTCTCCTGTTTCTAAGATTTTAAAAGATATGGGAGTTACCAAATCTCTTTTGGAAGGTGGAATCAAGGAATTAAGAAAAGGGTCAAAAGCTACTTCAGCAAGTTCCGAAGAAACGTATCAATCTTTAAATAAATATGCCAAAAACTTCAACGATTTGGCTGCTGAAGGAAAATTAGATCCGGTCATTGGTAGAGATGAAGAAATAAGGCGTGTCTTACAAATTCTCTCCAGAAGAACTAAAAATAATCCAATTCTTATTGGTGAACCTGGTGTAGGTAAAACTGCTATTGCTGAAGGTATTGCACACCGTATTATTTCCGGAGATGTTCCAGAAAATCTAGCTGATAAAACCTTATTTTCTTTGGATATGGGTGCATTGATAGCAGGTGCGAAATATAAAGGGGAGTTTGAGGAAAGATTAAAATCTGTGGTGAATGAAGTTATTAAATCTGAAGGGCAAATTATACTATTCATTGACGAAATCCACACTTTAGTAGGTGCTGGTGGTGGCGAGGGAGCCATGGATGCCGCTAATATATTAAAACCTGCATTGGCTCGTGGAGAACTTCGTGCTATAGGAGCGACTACCTTAAATGAATATCAAAAATATTTTGAAAAAGATAAAGCATTGGAACGCCGATTTCAAAAGGTAATGGTAGAAGAACCAGATACAGAATCGGCTATCTCGATCCTTCGAGGTATAAAAGATAAATATGAAGCCCACCATAAGGTAAGGATTAAGGATGAGGCTATTATAGCAGCTGTGGAGCAATCTCAACGCTATATATCAGATCGTTTTCTTCCAGATAAAGCCATTGACCTTATTGATGAGGCGTCCGCAAAACTTCGGATGGAAATCAACTCTAAGCCAGAGGAATTGGATGTTTTGGATAGAAAACTGATGCAGATGGAGATAGAACTGGCTGCCATTTCTAGAGAGGGCAATGAAATCCGCGTAAACCATTTAAAAGAGGATATTTCTAAAATTCAAGAACAGCGCAATGAACTTAATGCAAAATGGCTTGCAGAAAAGCAAAAATCTGAAGATCTAACCTCTATTAAAAAAGAAATAGAATCCTTAAAATTAGAAGCAGAAAGAGCATCCAGAAGTGGTGATTATGCTAAAGTTGCGGAAATCCAATATGGAAAACTTCGGGAAAGAGAAGAAGACCTTAAAAAGTTGGAATTAGAGATGCAAAATCACCAAAATGAACTAATAACTGAGGAAGTAACAGCAGAAAATATTTCTGAAGTAATTTCGAAATGGACTGGGATTCCAGTTACTAAACTGGTTCAAAGTGAAAAAGAAAAACTCCTTCATTTAGAAGACGAGTTGCACATGCGTGTGGTGGGACAAGAAGAAGCTATAGAAAGCGTGGCAAATGCTATACGAAGAAATCGTGCCGGACTTAATGATGAACGAAAACCTATTGGTTCATTCCTTTTTTTAGGAACTACGGGTGTAGGTAAAACCGAACTCGCTAAAGCTCTTGCAGAATTCCTTTTTGATGATGAAAATAACATGACAAGGATAGACATGAGTGAGTATCAGGAACGCCATTCCGTTTCCAGACTCGTAGGCGCGCCTCCAGGGTATGTGGGCTATGATGAAGGTGGCCAGCTAACAGAAGCCGTGCGCCGAAGACCTTATTCTGTAGTACTTTTAGATGAAATAGAGAAAGCCCATCCAGATGTTTTCAATACACTATTGCAGGTTTTGGACGATGGAAGGCTAACGGATAATAAGGGACGAGTAGTGAACTTTAAAAATTCTATCATCATAATGACATCCAATCTTGGTTCACACATTATACAGGAAAACTTTGATGAATCTGCACGGGATAGTAAGGGCGAGGTACGCTTTGAAGTGATAGAAAAAACAAAAGAAGAAGTTTTCGCTTTATTAAAACAGACTTTGCGACCGGAGTTTCTTAATCGTATAGATGAAACGGTACTCTTCCAGCCGCTAAGCCGTAAAGAAATAGGTAAAATTGTTAAATTTCAACTCCGAGGCTTTAATAAAATGCTGGATAAAAGAGGCATTATACTTACCGCAACAGAAGATGCGATTACCTATCTGATGAACAAAGGCTATGACCCGAGTTTTGGTGCCAGACCATTAAAGAGAGTGCTCCAGCAAGAGGTATTAAATAAACTATCCAAAGAAGTACTCGCTGGTAAAGTAAATGACGGGGACCACATAACCTTAGATTGGTTTGAAGAAACCGGACTGGTATTTCTCCCGAATGTAACATAAATGCTCATTTCAGAAGCATAGTATTATAACATAAAACCCCGCGATGAGCGGGGTTTTGTATTAGAGGTTAGTTTTTTATTAATTATTTAATTTTTTCCATACACTGCTACCGGTGCAACCATAGAAGTTACCATCCGTACCGTAGGATATAGTACCGGGATTAGTACAACTCTGGCCATCCGTAATGGCGATATTGGTACCGCGTACTTTTATATTTCCATTAACATCCAGCATTTCTGTTGGTTTTGAGTTGGCAGGGTTTGCGGTATCTGTTGGGAGGCCTATCCCCGTATTTGCATTTCGTAAGATAATGAATGCGTTAGAAGTGTTGGAAACTGCTAATCCCCCTGAATAATTAGGGAAGTAAGTGTCACCATTACCTACTACAAAAAGTTCTTTGTCATTTTTTGAGTATGTGTTGTCAATTGTAGTTCCATCAGTGCTGAAATTGTTACCAAATGTAAAACTATTTATATTATAAGTTTTAGATCCAAAACCCAAAGCATAAGAATATTTTGCATAGGTATTGCCACCAAAGGCATAAGAGTGGTCTGCATCGACATTTGTTTGTCCTCCTAAAGCAAATGAATTAAATGCCTTTGCATTTCCATACAATGCCATAGAACCGGTTTCAGAAGCATTACCAAAAATTGCAAGAGACGAGGTACTTGAAGCATTACCATGAATAGCAACAGATTCAATTCCTGTTGCAGTACCGAAAAAAGCAAGACTATGTGTCTCAGTTGCGAATGTCATCATATCACCAAAAGCGAAAGAATTTAGACCCATTGCAACCGAACCATTACCTCCTGCAAAGCTCCCCGGTCCACTGGCAATAGTACTTATTCCTATAGCAGTAGTTGCTAACCCAACAGCATTAGTATTCCAACCACTTGCAAAAGAATAATCACCTGATGCTCCTCTACTATCTATTGGCAATAGTGGTATATGATATTTTCTGGCGAAGTCATATGTACCATACGTTTCGTATGGATATACTGTAAAACTATTTGTATCAAGCGTCCCATTTGCAAGAAAGTTTGGAATTAAAGTGTAATTATATCCTAGTATCATCGGGGTCGAGATATTATCATTAATTTTTAGAGATAAATCGACTGAATGTAAACCGGCTTTGCCATAATTATTATGATCTGGAGACATTAGCTTCCAGCCATAAGTGGCTAATGGGAGACTTAGCGGAAAATCTTCCGCTAAACTTAAAGATACGCGGGAAGTGTCTATAGAAACCTTTTCTAAACCACTTGGCTCTAATCTGACCCAAGTTTTAACAGCAGGAGTAACAAGGCTGTTATAATTAAATCTATAATAGCCTGGAAATATCATATTAAGAGTAGCAGCATCTGGAGTGGTTACAGAAGCGCTCACATACACCAGCATTCCGTTTTGGTCGGCACCTAAGTTGGCAGTCATTGTTTTTACCGCATCACCCATAAGCTGGGGTACTTTTATTCCCTCTGGGGTACTGCCATCTGTATTTTTCGGCCTCACATCCAAGGTTGCTTTAGGAGAAGTAGTGTTTATGCCCG
>JAGLAZ010000008.1 GCA_018260565.1 Flavobacteriaceae bacterium | reverse complement strand
TCAAATTTGATTTTCATACTCACAATTTTTTCTATTTTTGGTTTCGCCGATTATACTATTACCACATTCTATCAACTAATAAATTAAAAATAAAGAAGTTATATTTTTAATTTGCAAACTACTCCCCCAGCATCCCTTCTAAAATTTCCTTTGCAGATTTGGGTAAGTTGGTGCCCGGACCGAAAATAAAGTCGGCACCATTGGCATATAGGAAAACATAGTCTTGTTGAGGGATTACGCCGCCCACCACGATTTTGATGTCATCAGCACCCAGTTTTTTAAGCTCTTCCACTACTTGCGGAACTAAGGTTTTATGTCCCGCAGCGAGGGAAGATATTCCGAGAATGTGGATATCGTTATCTACTGCTTGGCGAGCGACCTCTTCAGGAGTTTGGAAGAGAGGAGCCACATCCACATCAAATCCCATATCGGCAAAAGCAGTGGCCACTACCTTGGCACCACGATCATGCCCGTCCTGTCCCATTTTTGCTACCATTATTCGGGGACGTCTACCTTCTTTTTCTTCAAAAAGGTTGGAAAGGTTCACAGCTTTTTCATAATATTCGTTTTTATGGGCATTCATGGCGTACACTCCAGATATGGTTCTTATTTGAGCTTTGTATCTACCGAATTCCGATTCTAATGCATCGGAAATTTCTCCTAAAGTTGCTCTGCGACGGGCAGCCTCTATACTTAGTGCTAAAAGATTTTCTGAACCATCTTTGGCAGCCTGTTTCATCTTAAGCAAAATTTCATCCACCGCATCAGCATTTCGTTCGGCTTTTAATTTTTCCAATCTTGCTATTTGGCTCAATCTCACCGCAGAATTATCAATATCTAAAATCTCAAATTCTGGCTGCGGATATGGGGATTTAAATGCATTAACCCCAATAATAAATTCTTCTCCACTATCTATTTTAGCCTGTTTTATTGCGGCAGCTTCTTCAATTCTAAGTTTGGGAATACCAGCCTCTATTGCTTTAGTCATCCCACCTTCGGCTTCCACCTCTGCAATATATTTTTTAGCCTCAGATATCATTTGGGCAGTTATGCTTTCTATCATGTAACTACCACCTACTGGGTCTACCACATCACAAATGCCGGTCTCATACTGCAAAATAAGCTGCGTGTTTCTTGCAATTTTAGCAGAAAAATCAGTTGGTAGAGCAATGGCCTCATCTAAAGCGTTGGTATGTAGAGATTGCGTCCCACCTAAAGCTGCTGAAAGGGCTTCTATGGTAGTTCTTGTGATATTATTAAAGGGTTCTTGCTCTGTAAGACTCCATCCAGAAGTTTGGCAATGGGTTCGTAATGCCTGAGATTTAGGATTTTTAGGATTAAATTGTTCTATAAGCTCAGACCAGATTACCCTTGCAGCTCGCAGTTTTGCAATTTCAACAAAATGATTCATTCCAATAGCCCAAAAAAAGGAAAGCCTAGGAGCAAACTCATCTACCGACATTCCAGCAGCTATTCCCGTTCTCACATACTCCAGTCCATCCGCAAGGGTGTACGCCATCTCCAATACAGGTGTAGCACCTGCTTCCTGCATATGATAACCCGAAATAGAAATGCTATTAAATTTTGGCAAATACTGAGCAGTGTAAGAAAAAATATCTGCAATAATTTTCATAGACGGTTTCGGAGGATAGATGTAGGTATTCCGAACCATAAATTCCTTCAAAATATCATTTTGAATAGTTCCGGAAAGCTTTTCCTGGGATACCCCTTGCTCTTCTGCAGCCACGATGTAAAATGCCAATATGGGCAACACCGCGCCGTTCATAGTCATAGAAACGGAGATTTCATCCAGTGGAATTTCGTTAAACAAAACCTTCATATCTTCCACTGAATCTATAGCAACTCCAGCTTTTCCTACATCACCTTCTACACGAGGATGGTCTGAGTCATACCCACGATGTGTGGCCAAATCAAAGGCTACAGAAAGACCTTTTTGTCCAGCTGCGAGATTTCTTTTATAAAAAGCATTGGATTCTTCCGCTGTGGAAAAACCTGCATATTGACGTATTGTCCATGGTTTTTGAAGATACATCGTAGGATAGGGACCGCGTAAATAGGGTGGTACTCCAGCAGTATAGGAGGTATCAAGGATGGTTTCAGCATCTTCTTTGCTGTATTGCGTTTTCATCTGAAGTCCATCTTTTTCAAAATTGAAAATTTGAGCTTTAGATTCTTCCAAATTTCCTTCGTAATTTTTAGTAAAATCAGGATGTTGGGTGAGTGTTGCTTTCCTCATGTGGCTAATTTACAGAATATTTTTTGGCAATTATTTATGTAATTTTAATTTAATTGCTACTAAGCAATAGGTATGTTAATAGTTTTTTATAATTATTTAAAATTTGAATTAATTACTATTAAGATTAGCAAAGTTCATTTATCTTTACCTTGATATTATTACATGAGTTTTTTTGATAAATTAAGTCTGGAAATGGATGCTTATCTGGAAGCCCACGCCAGCCAAGAATCAGATATTCTAAAAGAAGTTTCCCACGCATCTCACGCTGAAACTACGCAAGGGCATATGGTTTCAGGGCATCAGCAGGGAGTATTATTAGGGATACTTACAGCAGTTCTTAAGCCTAAATTGGTTTTAGAAATTGGTACTTTTACTGGATATGCCAGTATTGCAATAGCAAAAGCCCTACAGCCTGATGCTAAACTAATTACAGTGGATACCAACAAGAATACTTCTGCAATGGCTTCCTTTTTCTTTGAAAAATCAAAGGTTTCAAGTTCTATTGAGATACACGAAGGTCAGGGTTTGGAGTATCTGCAAATGACAAATCTTATTTTTGATATGGTTTTTATAGATGCGGACAAAGAAAATTACCCCGAATATTACCGCCAAACTTTGCCCAAAGTTCGATCTGGGGGATTGATTTTGATAGACAATACCTTGTGGTACGGCAAAGTTTTAGAAGCAAATCCCAAAAAGAAAAATACCAAAGCTGTTCAAGAATTGAATAACATGATAGCCCAAGATACTCGCGTAGAAGCTGTAATTTTACCCTTAAGAGATGGCTTAACAATTATCCGTAAAAAATGAAATACCGTTGCAAAGTTTGTATCAGCCCGATGCGCGCAGAGCCTTCCGATGCCGCTGAAATGATAAGCCAACTGCTATTTGGAGAGTCTTGTGTAGTCATTGAAAAACAGGAAAAATTTTGGAAGATACGTATGGACTTTGATGGTTATGAGGGCTGGATAGACCCCAAACAAATAGAATCAATAGATGATCATGAATCCTACCAAATTCTTCAACAAAAATGGAAGGAAATAGTTTCCCCTAAAGGAAATTTAATGGTCAGTCTCGGCACCGAAATTCCCTCTCAAAATGTACAAGAAATAAATGTACCACCCAGAAACTATATAGCTGAAAAAGCACAGGAATTTCTAGGTGTACCTTATCTTTGGGGAGGTAGATCTGCGTTTGGGATTGACTGTAGTGGCTTAAGCCAAGTAATTTATAAAGCGGCAAAAATTCCCTTACCCAGAGATTCTTATCAGCAGGCTGAAGTAGGGCAAACCATGGATTTTCTCTCTGAAATTCAACCTGGAGATCTTGCATTTTTTACAGGCGATTCGGGAAAAATTACACATGTAGGTATTATGCTTTCTCCAGAAGAAATTATCCATGCGCATGGGGAAGTACGCTTAGATATGCTAGATGCTGTAGGAATTTATAACAGAGAACAGAAAAAACATACACATAAATTGGCGTTCGTAAAAAGTATCATCCATTGATTTTCAAGTGGGGAGTAGCATCCATTATTATGTTTAGAGAACTATTTTATTGCTTTGGTTTTTATAGATTGAGATTTTTCCTACCGATTATGTCACCTTATATAGGTAAGAAAATTAGAGCCTGAAACATGTCAGTATTGTATTCTGTTTTTATATTTTTCCTGAAATGTGGAATGAATATTTTGGCTTTGTTTTCAGAAAAAATGAAAAATGGGGTAGAAGGGAGGAAGAAAAGCCCAGAAATTCTTTTTCAACTACCCGAATATCCAATTATTTGGATGCATGCAGCTAGTTTAGGTGAATATTTACAAGGCTTGCCCGTGCTACAAGCTTTAGAAAATGAATATCCAGAAGATCAGATACTTTTAAGTTTTTTTTCTCCCAGTGGATATGAGGCGGCTTTAGGCAAAGTACCATCACATTATAAGATAATATATCTTCCTTATGATGAAATCATTACTTGGAAGAGACTTTTAACTGGTATAAACATAAGAATGTTTGTTTTGGTTAAATATGATTATTGGTATCATTTGCTAGCTTTTTTAAAAAAGAAAAATGTTCCCGTCTATGTAATTTCGGTGTTGTTTTATGAGCAGCAATTGTTTTTCCGATATTATGGCAAATGGTTTCGTCATCAATTACAGAAAAATGTAACTTGGTTTTTTCATCAGACGCGTCATTCTCTAAAGTTAGCGATAAGTTTAGGAATAAAAAACGGCAGTTGGAGCGGTGATACGCGTATTGATCAGGTAAAAACTTTACTTACAGTTCCCTTTCAAAATGAATTACTAGATTCCTTTTGTGCAGGAAATAAAGTAATAGTTTTTGGAAGTTCCTGGGAAACAGAAGAGCAATTAGCCAAAATTTTATTTGATAAAACTAAAAAAGTACGCTTCATCTTGGCTCCTCATGATATTTCCCGATTGGAATATTTAGTAAAAGTCTTTCCAGAGGCACTATGTTTAAGTGAAACAACTACCGAACAAATTATAAAGTCCAGAATAGTACTGGTAGATTCTATAGGCCAGCTTTCTCGTATCTATCGCTACGCAGATATTGCTGTGGTGGGTGGAGGCTTCCATAGCAAAGGATTGCATAATATATTAGAAGCTGCAGTATATGGTAAACCAGTAATTTTTGGAAATAAATACCGAAAAAATCCAGAAGCGGATGCGCTTATACTATCAGGTGGAGCAGCCTCGTTTTCTGATGAATATGAAGCTGGAAAATTCTGTATAAGATTACTTCAGCAGCCAATAGAAATGGAAGAAATGGGAAAATGTTCTTTGGAGTTTATTAAAAGTCAGCCTCATGCTACTAGCCACATAGTAAAACAAATAACTAGTAGTATAATGTAATTTTTAAAGAAGCTTTTTTACCCTTAGATTTTTATATTGAAGTTCTATATTTTCAGGAATATCCATATCCTTAAGCCATTTTTCTTCTATTCCAAGTTTATCGCAATATGTTTTAGCAGCTGGTATAATAAATAAAGCTTCGCCCAAAAGCCGATATTCGTCTTGAAGTTCCAGCAAAAGATCAGGTTCCAACTTTAGAGTTAAAACAAAACACCTAAAAAGCTTCGCAAAAAAATAGTGATGTACTTTTTGTATATGTTTTATTTGCCCATTGCTTTTCCACAATATATCTTCTTGGATTTGAGTTGCAGCACGTAGCAATATTAAATTTAAAAAAACTTCGCCCAGTTTATCCCTACATGTAAAAACATGCTCTGTAATTAGACTGCTGTTCCTACGGATTTCATAATACATTCCCAAGATTCGCCCTTGGAAAGCGGATATATTTTGCACTATATCTTCTGCCACTCGATCCCGCACTGTATCCACACTTTCTTCGGAAAGTAATTCAAATTCTAATCTTTTTACAAGTTTGACATCTTTTTTTAAGAGCCGAAATAAAAGCTGTTCCTTTTCCTTTGGTGATATGGATAGAATGGCAACCTTAAATTCTTTTGAAAATATCATCTATTCAAAAATTTAGCATATTTCTTAAAACCATTCAAGGCCCAATGTGCAGTATAATAAAAGGATTTTACCGTACTAAACTTCATGTGTTCTTTATAAACCAAATACTGATCTTTAATTATGTGAGATTTATTTCTGCTCACACTGCTGGCGTGCATTCTGTATTTTGCCAATGTTTTTGGATAGGGTAATCCGAAGGGAATTTTTTTTAAAAGGTTAAGCCACATAACATGGTCTTCACGCTTACTACCGTGTGGGAAATAAAATTTGCCCACTCTTTGGCTGTCATACATGGAGGAGAGTAAGGATAGGCGGCAGGTTTTTAAAAGGTTATTGTAAGTCACGGGAATATCGGCTTGAAAGTCGGCGAGGCTGGGTTCTAAACTTTCGTTACATCGGGCATATGTACAGTAAACCAACTCAGCTTTATTTTTTTGCATAAAGGAGAGCATCTCCTGCAGAAAAGCAGGTTCCCACCAGTCGTCCGCATCCAAAAAAGTGATATATCTGCCCTTAGCGTGCTGTAAAGCGAGATTCCGTGCCTCCCCAGCGCCTCGGCGTCCTTGGGTTTGATGGAGGAATATATTGGGGTGGTCTAGGCTATTTAAAAATTCCCAAGATTCGTCTGTGGAGCCATCATCAGTAATGTGCCATTCCCAGTCGGTATAAGTTTGCGCCAAAACTGATTGTACAGTATCCCTAATGTAGGGCATAGCATTATAGCATGGCGTGATGATGGAAATTTGTGCCAAAAAATCTTTTTCACAAAGATAGAGATCATGGGGATAGTTGTGGGATCTTACGCAATAAGTTTTTTTATAATTCGGACAGCATCTTTTTTTGCTAAAATATCAATAAATATAATTTCTCCTGCGAATCTCGGCGGCCCGGCCTGAGTGGAGCTCTTTTTTCTGGGGGCGGGCTCGGAGGCGATAGCCGACTGCCCGCCCCCAGAAAAAAAGCGGGAACGGAGGACGGATAAGCCGCCCAAAAAAGATAAAAGAGTATTTTTGTTAAAATTGAAGCATGTTTTACGATCATAAATCGATAGAAGCCAAGTGGCAAAAATTCTGGGAAACCCAACAGACTTTTAAAAGTATTACGCCTCTTGAATCTCAAGAAGCAAGTAGCAAGATTGAAGATAATCTCAACGCACCAAGTTCCGCTTTTGCGACGAAAAAACCTAAATACTATGTTCTTGATATGTTTCCTTATCCTTCAGGTGCGGGACTGCATGTGGGACATCCCTTGGGCTATATTGCCTCGGACATTATAGCGAGGTATAAGCGGCACCAAGGTTTTCAAGTTTTGCATCCCATAGGCTATGATTCTTTTGGCCTGCCAGCAGAACAATATGCCATCCAAACGGGACAGCACCCTGCAGTTACCACGGAACAAAATATCACAAGATATGAAGAGCAGCTTCGTAAAATAGGCTTCTCTTTTGACTGGAGCCGAGAAATAAGAACCTCCGACGCATCTTATTATAAATGGACACAGTGGATTTTTATTGAATTATTTCATTCTTGGTATAATTATAAAACCGATCGAGCAGAGCCGATCTCGACCTTGGTGGATCATTTTGAAAAATTCGGCACAGATAATCTATCTGCTGCTCAAAATGATAAGTTGCTCTTCTCAGCAGATGAATGGCAAAGGGCTACAGAAACAGAAAAACAAAATATTTTACTCAATTATCGTCTGGCTTACCGCGCAGAGACTACTGTGAATTGGTGCCCTGCACTCGGGACAGTACTCGCAAATGATGAGGTAAAAGATGGAAACTCCGAACGAGGTGGATATCCGGTTTTTCAAAAGAAAATGATGCAATGGAGTATGCGTATTACTGCCTATTCTGAAAGGCTTTTGGAGGGTTTGAAAAGCCTTGACTGGCCACAGCCACTTAAGGATTCACAAGAATATTGGATAGGAAAAAGTAAGGGAGCTATGGTACGATTCCAAGTTCACACTGTTCAGTCTCCGGAATCTTCCAAGGGTGATAAAAATAGTTCAATTCAGGTATTCACTACTCGTCCAGATACTATTTTTGGTGCCACCTTTATGGTTTTGGCTCCTGAACATCCATTAGTTAAAGAGCTTACAACGGATGCTCAAAAGGAGGAAGTGCAACAGTACATAGAAGAAACTTCTAAAAAAACTGAACGCGACCGTATGGCCGATATTAAAAATGTGAGTGGAGCTTTTACGGGGGGGTATGCAATTCATCCTTTTACAGAAAAACTAATTCCAGTTTATATCTCAGATTATGTTCTTATGAGCTATGGAACAGGAGCCGTAATGGCGGTACCTGCTCACGATGAGCGAGATCATCGTTTTGCTAAAAAATTTGGTCTCGAGATTATAAGTGTTATAAAAAGCGATGTAGATACTCTAATAGAATCCTATGATAATAAAGATTCTATATGCATTAATTCAGAGTTTTTAAACGGACTTTCGTTTGAGGCTGCTAAAACCCAAGTGATATCTGAAATAGAAGAGCGTGGTATTGGGTATGGCACCACCAATTACCGCCAAAGAGATGCCATTTTTAGCCGTCAAAGATATTGGGGCGAGCCTGTGCCAGTCTTTTATAAACGGGGAACACCTTATACACTGCCTGAAACTGCACTTCCGCTTGAACTTCCGGAAGTAGAAAAATATCTGCCGACTGAGGATGGAGATCCACCTTTAGGAAATGCTAAAAATTTCGCCTGGGATGAGGCTAAGCAAGAGATTGTATCGGTAGAGGAAATAGATCATAAATCCATATTCTCATTGGAACTTTCTACTATGCCGGGCTGGGCAGGCAGCTCTTGGTACTTTCTCCGATATATGGATCCTGAAAACGAAAAGGCTTTTGTAAATAAAGAACTTGCTGAATATTGGAATCAGGTAGACCTTTATATCGGAGGAAGTGAACATGCAACTGGACACCTACTCTATGCTCGATTTTGGAATATGTTCCTTAAAGACCGAGGCTATATCTCCCATGAAGAACCTTTTAAAAAGCTTATAAACCAAGGGATGATTCTAGGAATGAGTGCTTTCGTATATAGAATTGATGGGACTAATACCATTGTTTCGAAGAATTTAGCTCAGGATTATACTGTCCAAAAAATTCATGTGGATGTTTCCTTATTAAAAGGGACAAGTGATGAACTTGATATTGAAGCGTTCCGGAATTGGCGTTCGGAGTTTAAGGATGCGGAATTTATTCTAGAGGACGGCAAATATATTTGCGAACGAGAGGTGGAGAAAATGTCCAAGAGTAAATATAATGTCGTAAATCCTGATGATATTTGTGAGGAATATGGTGCAGATTGTTTGCGCTTATATGAAATGTTCCTTGGCCCATTGGAGCAGAGCAAACCTTGGAATACACAAGGACTTAGCGGAGTATATGGTTTTCTTAAAAAACTATATAACCTTTATTATGACGGAGATACGGTATCTATCTCAGATGAAGAGCCTACCAAAGCTGAATACAAAGTATTACATACACTTGTAAAAAAACTTTTATGGGATTTGGAGAATTTTTCATTTAATACATCGGTATCCCATTTTATGATTGCAGTAAATGAGTTCCAAAAACTGAAGTGCAACAAAAGAAAGATTTTAGAACCTTTGGCTGTGTTAATTTCTCCCTATGCCCCACACATCTGTGAAGAGCTTTGGAGCATAGTAGGAAAAGAAAATTCTATTGAATTTGTTCCCTTCCCGATCTTAGACGAATCTTATTTGAAGGAAGATGAATTTGAATATCCTGTGAGCTTCAACGGAAAAATGAAGTTTAAACTTACCTTTAGTTCTACTTTAGGTAAGGAGGAAATAGAGAAACTAGTAGTTGAAAACAGTAAAGTCGCAGAAACATTACAAGGAGGAATGATAAAAAAAATGATTGTGGTACCAGGAAAAATCATCAATATCGTTTATTAAGAGCTATATGAATAATGTTTAACACATATCGACTTTTTAATTTTGTTCCTACATTTTTACCCTAACATATTATTGGTAAGGCTTTTGCATAAAAAAGATTGGAATTAAAGTACCAATTTGGAAATTCACCTGAAAGTAAAATACTTTATTCTATTGTTTTTTAGGAATTTTTAACTTTATTTTACAGCCAAAATTAATTTTTATTTCTCTTTCGTATGGAAAAAAACATCGTACATAATGACCAGCAAATAGTTGCTAGGAAGAAAGGTGGGCTTAACCCAGCAATCGCGATTCCACTCTTATTATTATTAGGAATTGGAATTTATCTTTTCCTATTTGGAAACCCATCCAATTTTATGCACCCTGATCAATTTAAAGGAGCCGCTTCAGTAGCCCTATCAGATGTAGAGTCAAAAAAGATAGAGCCTCTTAATGGTAGTATCATGGGAACAATTTATAAAGGTGGATTTATCGTGCCTATTCTAATTACTTTCATGCTTACTGTAAAAGTCTTCGCTATTGAAAGAGCTTTGGTTATCAGTAAAGCAGCTGGTAGTGGTAATGTTAACAACTTTGTACTAAAAATCAGAACTCTATTAAATGAAAATAGAATTGATGAGGCTTTGGCAGAATGTGATAATCAAAAAGGAACTGTAGGGAATGTTGTAAAAGAAGGGCTTATTACTTATAAAGCTTTAGCAAATGACACTACAATGAATAAAGAGCAAAAAATGGTAGCTCTTAATAAAGCTATCGAAGAAGCTACTACATTAGAAATGCCTATGCTAGAAAAGAATATGATGATTCTTTCCACTCTAGGTACTGTAGCTACGCTAGTTGCACTTTTAGGAACAGTTATTGGGATGATTCGTGCATTTGCCGCTTTAGGAGCAGGAGGAGGAACACCTGATGCTGCAGCATTATCCACTGGTATTTCCGAGGCACTTATTAATACTGCATTAGGTATTGGTACATCTGCGATTGCAATCATTATCTACAATTACTTTACATCAAAAATTGATGCACTTACATTTAAGATAGATGAAATTTCAATGTCCATCCAGCAATCTTTTGCAGCGCACCATTAATTATTATCCATACAAACACGTATTTATAATAATAAAATCATTAAAATATTAAATTAATGGCGAGAATTAAACCAAAAAGACATGGAGTAATAATAGATATGACTGCAATGTGTGACGTTGCTTTCCTTCTACTTACATTCTTCATTCTTACCACACAGTTTAAAAAACCTGATGTGGAACAAATAAAGCCGCCATCATCTATATCCACCACATTGTTGCCTGACTCAAGTCTAATGACAGTAAATGTTACTCCAAAAGGTACTTTTTATTTCCAGCCTGTAGATAAAGCTAGTGAAAGAATTGAGCTTTTAGATAATATGGGTAAAAAATATGGAATTACATTTACAGAGGCTGAAAAGGCTAAATTTGCTCGTATTCCTGCTGTTGGAGTTCCTATGAATAAACTTAAGGGTTTTTTAGCACTTAGTCCTGAGGCACAGAAGGAATACAAAGATCCAGAGGGAGTACCTCAGGATAGCGTAAATGCGCAATTAAAGGATTGGATAGATGAGAGTAAAAAGATCAATACAAATTATAAACTTGCAATTAAGGGGGATGTTAATACTAAATATCCCAAAGTAAAAAGTCTTTTTGAAGGCTTGCGAGATATTAATTTCTTGAACTTTTGGTTAATAACTTCTTCAGAGGGACAAAATCAAGAATAATGGCAGAAGTACAAGTACAAGAATCAGGTAAAAAGGGTGGCAAAGTCCGCTCTAAAAAACAGAATACCCGGGTAGATATGACGCCCATGGTAGATTTGGGCTTCTTATTGATTACCTTCTTTATGTTTACCACCACCTTTTCTAAACCTAACGTAATGGATTTAGGTTTGCCGGCTAAACCTAAAGACGAGCAACAAAAAAAACTTTCTGAAACAGAAATTAAATTAGCAAATTCAATTTCTATCATTATGGGGAAAGATGATCGCTTATTTTGGCATCAGCAAGATGAGAAAGGCCTTAATCCAGGTACACTAAATGAAACCACATATGATAGAGAAGGTATTAGAAAGGTAGTAAAGGATGCAAAAGCAAGAGCAATAGATCAAAAATTATTTACTGTAATCATTAAGTCCACGGATGAGGGTAGCTACAAAAATTTCGTAGATATCATGGATGAAATGGCAATTACTAAAAATGAGCAGTATGGTATTACAGATATTAAGCCTTGGGAAGTAGCTGTGTATAAGCAAAAAGTAGGTTCTGCAACAGCATCTCCTACACCACAAAAATAATACAATGGCAGATCAAAATTATAACTTAGAAAATGCACCCTCCTTAGATGAGATTGTGTTTGAAGGAAGAAATAAAGCATATGGTGCTTATGATTTACGTAGACATGCAAAAAGTAATTTACTAAAGGCATTTTTAATAGGTACTGGATTATTTTTACTTGCTTTAATTACTCCTTTAATTATTTTAAAAATTAAACAAGGACAAGCTAAAGATGAAATAGCATCGGAGATTAATTTGAAAGAGATTGTAGAAAATCAGCCTATTATAGAGGAGCCTAAAGAAAAGGAACCAGAACCGGAACCTGAAAAGCCGAAAGAGGAAGAAAAGGTTGAGATAATACAAAATGTTGTACCAGAACCTAAGCGTGTTGTAGTTAAAGAAGTTCCACCACCACCTCAAAGTATTGCGAAGGAAACTACTTCAGGTACAGTTCCTCAAGTAGGTGTTAAAAAACCAGATTATAGACCAGAACCACCAAAACCTAAAGTAGAAGGTAATGCTACTGCAACGGTAGAGGTAAAGCCAAAAGCAAATCCAGATGAAATTTATACTTCGGTAGACCAAGTAGCAGATTTTCCAGGAGGTGAAGATGGTTTTAGAGAAAAAATATCATCAACATTTGACCCGTCTGTAATAGAAGGCCAGGATGGTGTTATAGTAGGTAATATTTCTTTCGTTGTAAACTTAGATGGTAGTATAACTGATATTAAAGTTGAAGGAAAGAATTCAGATTTTAACAGAGAAGCAGAGAGATCAATCCGATCGATTCGAACAAAGTGGAAACCAGCAAAGAAAAATGGTCAAGCTGTTCGATCTAGATTTCGTTTGCCTTTAAAAATGCTACCACCAGATTAATTCAATCAGATTAATAAAATTTAAGAGAGACTTTTGTCTCTCTTTTTGTATTTTAGCCTTATGTTACAGTGGCTCACAGTTTTTCTTGGATTAGCGTACATCGCTCTTGGTATTTTTGTTATCGTAAAAAAAGCTTTTGGTATTCCTTTAGAAACACCATTAGCTTATGGCTTAGGTGCTGTTCTAATAGTCTATGGTTTGTTTCGTATTGCCAGGTTCTATGCAAACAAAAGGAAACAAAATGAAGACGTTTAGCTTTAGAAAGATTTCATATCTATTTTTTTTAGGCTTAATAGGTCTTGTTTTGTACCCTATTTCCTGTAAAAAGAAAGATCAGGAAGTAAAGAATGATCTATACTATAATGGATCAACAAAAATACAAGTTGACGAATCTTTCTCTAGTCTTGTGGAAGCATTAGCAGATGGGTACCAGCTAAATTATCCTCAAAGTAAAGTTGAAGTAATTCCTACCAAGGAAGATCAGGCTTTTGTAAACTTTCTCAATAATAAAACTGAACTGGTAGTACTTAGTAAACCAGTAAGTCAAAATCAAATTGATCAAATTAATAAGAGAGGCCTAAAATACCAGCCTGCCAACTTTGCTGCAGATGCATTACTCTTCATAGTTCCTAGAGATAGCCCGATACAAGCCATTGAGTATAGCCAAATAAAATCAAAACTAAATAGCAAAGACCACACATTTATATTTAACGGTGCATATAGTAGCAATCTTTCTTATTTAACGAATTTCTTTGGAATTTCACAAGAAAGTGCCAAGGTAGCCACCATTCAAAATAATGCTGATATAATTTCAGATTTAAAGAAATATCCAGGTAAAATAGGAGTAATTGCGCAAAATACACTTAGCAGACCGTTTCACCCGGAAACTAAATTGCTTCGTGAGCAAGTAAAAGTTTTACCTGTTATAAAGGATGGAATATCGATCAGCCCTTCACCTGATAATGTTAAACAAATGAAATACCCATTTACCCGCGTCCTATATTTTCTAGAAAGAGAGGCGGGATTCGGTGTTGCTAAAGGATTTATCCGTTTTTCTTGTACTCAAAAGGGTCAATTAATTATTGAAAAGGAAAATATGCAACCTTTTTATCTCTTTCCACGGCAAGTTAGACTCCGTCCAGAGTAGATTGTCACATTCATTGGTCTAAAATTTGTCATACCTAATCATAGGAATAACCAACTATTTAATAAAAGATGATTACAAACATCACAAAAAAAGCCCTGCCAATTGCAGTAATTGCATTTTCAGGTTTAGTACAAGCGCAAAGTTTACAAGATGCTATAATAGCTGTAGATAGCCATAAATATGCTCAGGCAAGAAACATTTATTCCAAACTTTCTACCTCAGATAAAAACGGTGATACTTACTTCTATTTAGGAAATACATATCTCACTCAAGCTGAACCAGATTTTGCAAAAGCAGAAGAGGAGTTTAAGAAAGGATTGGCTATTAGCCCTAAAAGTCCATTAATTCGGTTGGGCCTAGCTAGTGCAAAACTTGGAAAAGGAGATAAATCTGCCATTGTAGAAATTCAAAATATAGTAAAAGATAGCCGAGAAAAAGATCCTGAAATCTTATTTCGTGCAGCACAGGCTCTAACTCAATATGACAACTTTAATGCACCTGCATTGGCTATTGAGTATTTAGATAAAGCTATTGCCAAAACTAAAGGCCCTGTTCCAGCATATTACTATTATTCTAAAGGAGATGCATACAGGTTATTAAAAGATCCAGGTAAGGCCATGACGGCGTACGAAAATGCATTACCACTCGCAAAAAATAAAGCCTCTGTATATACCAGAATGGGAACTTTGTGGATGGCGGCCCAGCAATGGAAACTTGCATTGGAAAAGATAAATCAAGCGATAGCTTCAGATCCTACTTATGCGCCAGCTTATAGAGCAAAGGCTGATTACAATATTAAGTATCAGGAGAATCTTCTTGCTACGCAGGATTTATTGAATTACGAAAAATATGCTGATGAAGATCCTTATACTAAATTGGAATTGGCAAAACTATTTTTTACAAATAAAGACTATAGTAATTCTCAATCCAAGCTCAATCTAGCATTTGATAAAGTAAACGATCCTATTAAATATAAATTAAGATCTTATTTAACGTTCCTAACAAGTAAAGATTACGCATCTGCTGACGCAGATATGAAGAAATTTATATCATCATCTGCTGCATCTAGAGTACAACCAGCTGATAAAGGTTTACAAGGGTTAATCCTAGCTGGTTTAGCGGAAAAAGAGCAGGATGCTACTAAAAAGGCTGCTATGCTTAATGATGCCAATACCTTGATAAAGGTTGCAACTGATGCGAAAGACATGACCTTAGATTGGAATGCGGAAGTAACAAAATTAAAAGGTGGTGGGTATAACATGGCAGCTGTAAATGCAGGACCAACTAATGCTACAATAGACGATTTGAGAAAAAAGATCACCGCAAATCCTAAAGATCTTAATGCTTGGGTAAGTTTGGGAACTGAATACCAAAAGATTAATAACTGGGAGGGTGCACTTTGGGCATGGCAAAACATGGCATCAGAATCTCCATCTTGGGATTACGCTTACTTTGGACAAGGGGTTGCTCAAAGTATGTTGAAAAAAGATGCTTTAGCAAAAATGGCATTTCAGCAATACACTTCTAAAATGAATAGTAAACCAGTGGCTGATCAAATGGCGGATAAGAATAATCTTAGCTACGCCTACTACATGTTATCTTATTATGAAATGCAGAATAATAAACCTAAAGCGTTAGAATACATCAATAAAGCTTTGCAATATAATCCTGAAGATGCCGATGCACTTAAGATGAAGCAAATATTATCTAAATAAATCACGAAAAGGCCCTCGAAAGAGGGTCTTTTTTATGTTAAATTTGTATATAAACTTAATCAAAATGACATTATATCCTATTGAATGTGGTAATTTTAAATTAGACGGAGGTGCCATGTTTGGCGTGGTTCCTAAAGTTCTGTGGGAACGTACAAATCCAGCGGATGGAAAAAATAAGATAGACCTCGCAACTCGCTCATTATTAATAGAGGATGGAAATAAATTAGTACTTATAGATTGTGGCCTAGGAAATAAACAAGATAAAAGATTTTTCAGTCATTATGATCTTTGGGGTGGCTATTCGTTAGAACATTCATTACATAAAGCTGGTTTTTCAAAGGATGATGTTACAGATGTATTTTTCACTCACCTCCATTTTGATCATTGTGGGGGAGCAGTTCATCGAGAACAAGATATATTGAGACCATTTTTTTCCAACGCTACATTTTGGACACATACTTCTCACTATGATTGGGCTACAAACCCAAATCCCAGGGAGAAAGCCAGTTTTTTAAAAGAAAATTTTGTGCCTTTAGAAGAGGCTGGTCAACTATCATTCATAGATGCGCAATCTTCATCAGAAGAGACTACTTTAAATTTGGGATCCATTAAGTTTGACATAGAATTGGCAGATGGACACACGGAAAAACAAATGTTGCCAAAGATTCAATATAAAGGAAAAACAATAGTCTATTGTGCAGATCTCATCCCTACAGTAGGACATATTCCTTTGGTTTATGTAATGGGTTACGATACTAGACCACTACTTACAATGACAGAAAAAGATATTTTTCTTAAAAAAGCCGCCAGAGAAGAATGGATTTTATTCTTTGAACATGATGCGCACAATGTTTTGGCGAGTTTGGAGGAAACTGAAAGAGGGGTTAAGCTAAAGCAAACTTACACGTGGGAAGAGATGTTTGGAAATGGCAAAGTGTAAAATAATTGGAGTTACTGGAGGCATTGGCTCTGGTAAAAGTGCGTTTTCGGGTTTTATAGAATCCAGAGGAATTCCTGTATTTAACTCAGATAAAGAAGCGAAAATTTGTATTGAAAAAGAGGGAACTCTTCAGGTTCAATTAAAAGGAATTTTCGGTGATGAGGTAATATCACAAAATCCATTTTTTTATAATGTTGAAATAGTAAAATCTAAAATTAAGGATAACCCAGAACTTCGGCTAGCTCTGAACGAAGCTATCCACCCTGTAGTAGCTAAAAGCTACCAAAATTGGTTACTAAAGCATGAAGATACACATACTTATGTTGCGAAAGAATCGGCCTTATTGTTCGAGCTTGGCATTTATAAACAGGTTGATATTAGCGTCTTATTAGTTGCCGATGAGCAGATTCGATTGCAGCGCTTTTTAAAAAGGCAAGGAGCAGAAGAAGCTTATTTTTATTACATACTATCTCAGCAATGGCCAGATGATAAAAAAATTCCCTTAGCAGATATTGTCATAGAAAATAATGAGGGTTTAGATGAATTAGAGTTGAAAGCTCAACACTTTGTACAAAATCTTTTAAAATAAAAAAGCCGCAGATTTCTCTGCAGCTTTTACATGCTTACTGTTTATTCCTTTTCTTTAAGGAATTTTATTTGTTTAGTTTCACCACCGCTTGTAACATCTAAAATATAAACACCGCTAGGTAAACCATTAACGTTAACTCTTCTTTGGATGATAGATCCTGCCTGAATTAATCTACCGCTAGAATCATAAATTTTATAAGTAGAATTAGCTGTGACATTTACAAAGTTCATTACATCCTTCACTGGGTTAGGATAAATTTGAATTCCTGATAAACCTACTAATTGTGGCGGAGTATTGAGAATCATAACTGCATAATCTTCTATTTCACCATTATCTATGCCTTGGCAAGCTTGTCCAGGATTATTAGAGCTCAAGATGACACGCATTACAAGTTTTCTTTTTTCATTAAGACTTACATATGCATTGGCTGGTATTCCAAAGCTTACAGAATAGGAATTTGTAGTATTAATAGCACTAGAGCCAACTTTTTCAGAAACACTAAATATTCCATCTCTATTAAAATCTAACCATACTGTAATCATGGAAGCATCTGGTGGTGTACCTGCACCTTTAGTAACAGTAATTTTATTGTTAGTAGTTCCGTATTTAAGCTTAATTAATCTATTTTCGTCACCTGTATAATTCGCGTAATTGCTATTACCAGATTCGCTAATCATTACAGGAGTTCCAGTACCTTCTACCTTTACAGCAGATATGTATACCGTGGCATTACCACTGTTTGGTACTTGGCAATAGGTACGCGTAGCAAGAGTACGGAAAGGAACTATTGCAGAAGGAGTTCCAGGAACATCATTACACACATTAGAAACCCTTGTTTGGTATACAGTGTAATCATCTAAGCCAGTCATTGTATATGTGTTGGTAGTTACTGGTACTTGGATCCAAACTGTAGCACTTTCTTCTTTGTATTCAAATAAATAAGTTGCACCAGGATAGGCATTCCAAGTTGCTACAGCTTGATTATTCTCAATAGAACTAATTACTAAATCCTTAGGCGCTTTATCACATTTAGGAATGGTAACGAAAAGTGTACTTGGAGAATACACCCCTATATTATTATAACATACATATGCAATCTGAACTTCATAGGCTGTATCATCTAACAGGTTGGTAAGCGTTACAGGAGAGCTATTTGCAGATAATACTGTCCACGTGCCAGCGCCTACAACTCTATAACGAACACTGTATGTAACGAATGGTATAGTAGTCCAGCTTACTAGAGCTGAATTTGTAGTTATTTGACTTACAGTAAGACTTGCAGGGTTACCAGTAGGACATTCAATTAAAGTAGTAAAGGTAGATGTAGAACTAAATGTTCCAGGCGTTCCATTACATACGCTCGCTACTTGAATTTCATAAGTGGTATTTTGTACTAATCCAGTAAGCAGAGTAGAAACGCCTACTACTGGTACCGTAGTCCATGTTGTAGTACCCTGTACACGATATCGAACTTGGAAATTGGTATTCGTATTAGCATCCCAAGATACATTTGCTGATGTAGAAGTAATAGCAGTTACTACAACATTAGTAGGTGGTGTGCTTACACAAGGTGTTGGAACTGGTGTACTATCAATAAACTTAACACCATAATCTTCCACCTCACCATATGGGAATATTCCACAAGCTGTGGTAGGTGCAGGAATAGTAGCATCTACATAAGCAAGAATAACTCTCATCCTAGTAAACTCTGGCACATTAGTAATGATAGCAGGTACTGCAAATGTGGCTGTTTCTGTAGGAGTAGTATTGGCAGCTGTATCCATGATTTTCTCGGAAGCTTCAAAAGTTCCATTTTTATTATAATCAATGTATACTATAATCTTTTCATTATAAGTGGAGCCAGTCCAAGATTTAGTAACTGATATTTGGTTTCCTGCGGATCCTTTAACAAGGGTTATTTGGCGTGCAATTACACTAGAATAATTTGTATAAGTGCTTGCGCCTGAAACACTGGTAACAGTTGCAGGACCACCAGTAGGTGTAACTACTACCTTAGAAATAAATTCATCTGCAGCACTCCCTGAAACTAAACTACAATAAGTAAGGCCTAGCGTTGTAAAATTTACACTAGGAGAAAAATTACCCTCCGTAGTTCCGCAAACTTTAGCAATTTGTACTTCATAATTACTTCCTAAAGTAAGGCCTACAAGGTTGATAGAATTAGTAGGGGATGCAACCACAGTCCAAGTAGTACTTCCTACTATTCTGTATCTTACTTGATAGGTAGCACCTATAGAAGCGCCCCATGCAACAGTAGCTGTTGTAGAGGTGACATTGGATACAAGAATATTGGTAGGTGGGGCAGTATCACACGGCGTTAAAGAATAAAATGTAAGTTTTTTTAATGCGTAAAATACATTCCCAATTGCAGAAACACGAACAACTACAATACTTCCTGTCACTAAAGTAGTGGGAAAAGTAACTACTTCGGAACCGTCATTAGCAGTAGAATTAGCTAATACCACCCAAGTATTCCCCCCATCGAGAGAATAATCAATTTTTACAGTAGGTACATTGTAAGGTGCAGCAGTAGTATTGGCTACAGACCATAAAATATTGGTTGGGCCATTATTGTACAAATCATTAGAAGTTATCGCAAACGGTCCATCAGTTCCTACAATAATTGTCTGCGTAGCAGAATTTGTCTGTTGCTGTGTTACTGTAGGGTTATTGTCTCTAGCCGTAATAGCAAATTTAGTAATTCTAGCTACTGTTGAAACCGACTCCCAATTGTTACCAATATTGGTTAAATTTCCAGCTAAAACAGATGAAAATTTAGGGAAATAACGGGTAGCAGTATTTGTAGGAGGTACAGATCTAAAGAGTGCACCATTAGTAGTAGTACCTATGTTAGTTTTAGTAATAGGTGCAGAAGCATTGTCTACTTCTTCCCAATTATAGGTCATAGGATTGTTCTCCGCATCTGTAACTGTCGCTGTAAGAACGAATGCAGTGCCTAAAGGAATAGTTTTATTAGGTAAAGGAGCAATGTTGGGTGGTGTATTGGCGACTGGAGTTTCTACATCACACGTTTTGCTAATTAAATTTGCCTGTATTTGATCTATAGAAACTTTGTGAAAATAAGGATCAGAATTAGCTTGTACATCCGTATTAGCACCAGTAATTCCAGCATAGCCCATAATAGTGCTACCAGAACCTGGCTCTACATTTACTCCGGCTCCTTCAATATTATGAGAAAAGGTGTGATTTCCACCAAGCTGATGGCCCATCTCATGTGCAACATAATCAATATCAAAAGTATCACCTTGAGGAATACTATTAGATGGAGAGGTAAACCCGCTGCCTTTTGCTTTATTTTGTGGGCTACTAGGATCAATACATATACAACCTATACAACCAGCATTTCCTCCCCCTCCGGATGCTCCGAATAAGTGGCCAATGTCATAATTAGCATTTCCTACTACGGTAGTAAGTGTCTGCTGAAGTTCTAAATTCCATGCACCACCACTACCAGCAGCAGCTGCTGAATAAGGATCTGTAGCAGGGTTGGTATAAATAAGCGCAGGAAAGTTTTGAAGATTTAAATGCAGAGCAAAATCTTTCTCGAAAACGCCGTTTACACGAGTTAAAGTTGCATTTATTGCTGTCAAGGCCTGAGGAACACCTCCAAAATAATTGGTATACTCAGCAGTTACAGAAACTGCTAAACGTAAGGTTCTGTATTTTTGGTCATTATTAAGTGCCTGTTCAGTAGGGTTTCCTAAAATATCGACAGGGACTAATTTTTCTATACTGGATACATCATGTCCATCTTCCGTACTACAATAAAATCCGTGTTTTCCGTTTTTGGTGGTTTTCTCATGAAGACTGAATACCGTTTTCTCCTTATTATAAGGTGAAATAAATTCATATTCACCGTTTCGGAAAATCATGGCTTGAAAATCCTTGATACCAGTAGAAAATCTAATGCTTACATGAGGATCCTCCGAAGAAACACCCGTGTAGCTTCCGAGATGGTATTGTTCAGCAAGTTCTGGTACTACTACTGGAAAACTTTTTACGTAAAATGTCTCAAATCCTTTTTTAGTAGGGATGCGGATGGGTACTCCTTGGCGGCTATCTGAATAGAGAGGTGCTTGTTTTAAGCTGTTTTCCAGACTAGAAATATCCAAACTGTAATACTGGATATGGTTTACTTTTGGATTAATTTCTGTACCAGATGCTTTGGTAACTGACCATTGGCCATATTGAAATGCGAAAATCCAAATGAAGAATAGGGTAAAAATTTTCTTCATAGGTATAAATTAGGTTTTAAATGACAAAAATAGAGAAAAATTTTAGGCTGATTGCAGATTGTAAAAAATATTGTTCCAATAGGCACTTAACTAAATCATTAACTTGCTTAAAATCAGAGCATTTTTATCTCAATTCTAGGACTGCAATACTCTCACAATGAAAAGTTTGAGGAAAAAGATCTACCGCCTGAATGGATTTTAATCTGTATTTTTCTGCTAACAAAGCTATGTCTCTTGCCTGAGTAGCAGGATTACAACTTACATAAACTATCCTTTTAGCACTTAAAGTTAATAATTGTGCCACCACTTTAGGATGCATTCCATCCCTTGGGGGATCTGTAATCACGACATCCGGTTTGCCATAAGTGAGAACGAAATCTTCCGTAAAGAGATCTTTCATATCTCCACATGCGAACGAGCAATTTTCTATCGAATTCCATTTTAAGCTTTCCTCTGCGGCGGCTATTGCTTCCGGTACTGACTCTATACCTACTACTTTTTTCGAGCCCTTTGCTACTATTTGGCTAATGGTTCCTGTACCGCAATACAAGTCATAAATTACTTCATCTCCCAGCAATTCCGCAGCTTTTACCGTAAGGGCGTATAATACCTCTGCTTGCTTTATATTGGTTTGAAAAAAAGACTTGGGACCTATACGAAACTGAAGACCCGCCAAAGTTTCTATCAAGGAAGATTCTCCATAATACAGCTGACAATCTAAGTCATATATACTGTCATTTTGTTTTGTATTAATCGCAAATTGAAGACTTTTTATACTACTAAATTCTTGAATTAATGCTTTAAATAAATCTTCTATATCTTGGTTTAATGCACTACCTAGCTGAAAAAATACAAGAAATTCCCCCGCATTATTATTTCTAAGCATTAGACTTCGTAGGTTTCCTTCTTGGCTATAGGTATTCCAAAAGCTAAGACCTTTTTCATTGGCCACTTTTTTAACAAATAAGCGAATAGCATTAGATGGATCTTGCTGAAGTAGACATTCTTTAAGATCTAATATTTTATTCCACATTCCTGGTTTGTGAAATCCAAGACCATTACGCTCTGTTATAGCTACTCCATCCTGCATTTCATCTGATGTAATCCAGCGAGAATCAGAAAAGCTAAATTCCATTTTATTTCGATAGAAAAATTCATCCGGCGCACCCACTGGTGATAGAAAATTTTCAGGCTCTATTTTGGCAATTTTAGTTAGAGAAGCCTGCACTTCCTTATTTTTAAGCGCCAGCTGTGCTTCATAGGTTATATGCTGCCAAGAGCAGCCTCCACACTCTCCAAAATGAATGCATGGAGGATTTCTACGGTCTGGGGATGCATCCAATATTTCAAGTATTCTTGCCTCTGCATATTTAGATTTGGATTTATACACTTCTGCTTTTACGGTGTCTCCCGCAGCCCCATATTTTACCAATAGCTTTTTACCGTTTTCCATAGTTCCTATAGCTACGCCTTTGCCTCCAGCTTGTGTAAGAGGTATGGAATCTATAATGAGATTTTTGGATTTTTTGTTTGTGTTTCTTATTGTATTCATACTAAAAAAAGCCTTTTTACGGGCTTTTTATGTGTTATTGTTAAGTTTACGAACCTATTCAGCGGCTCCTGTTTTTGGCTGAGCTGTTGTATTAGGCTGTGGTTCCACATTCTGTTGGGAATCTTGACCTTGAACTGGCATAGTACCGGGAGCAGTTTGCTGTGGTGCGGGCTGTAAAAGTTGTAATCCTGTTGCCTTTTCAATACTTTGTATCAGTGGAACATCGTTAAGAGATGATGCCATATTAGAAATTACATTTCCTTTAGCGTCTAAAACAATATAGCTTGGTAGTTTAAAACTATAAATTCCTAAATCCTTAGCAGTAGCTCCATTAATCCCAGAGCTCACCCAATAATGGTTCCCTGCAATACCATCAAATAACTTTGTGGACGCTTTAAAGGCATTAACGTTATCATCAAATGAAACGAAGGCATAGTTTACTTTATTTTGCATAAAATTAGCCGCCTGTTTAGCTACTGGGACAATCTGTTCTTTCACCCCTGGAGCCCATCCTGTATAGAAAAGGACTAAAGTTGGTTTATTATTCGTAGCAATAGTTGCTGCTTTTCCATTTTTATCTTGCAAGTCTTTTAATGCCAAGGCTTTATTTTTTTCGGGACCTTTTACTACTACAAATAGTTTAGTAAGATCTTGCTTAATGCTTTCGTCTTTAATATCTTCTTGGATAATTTTCTTTGCTTGAGCAAAGTTTTCATCTGTAGAGGCTGAACCAAGACCTGTATTGGTAACTACAAATGCCAATAAATAATCTTTAATAGTAGAGGAAATGTCCTTTTTAGTAGCTAGAAAGTTTTTAAATACAGTAAGTACATCTTTTTGCTGCTCAGCAGGTAGTTTCTCGGCGTATTTTTGAAATTCCGGCATTAATTTTTGAAGACGGTAGTTTCTATAGCTGGAGTGAGATTTCATATAAGCATCGGGATCCTTATCCAAGGCCTTTTCATAGGCAGTAAGAGCTGGGCTCATAGTACCTACGCCACCCGCAAGAATGTTTTTCTGCATGTTGTATTGCGCAATGACGGTGAGGAATGTGCTTTGTAAATCTATAAGACTATATTGTTTTACGGCTTCATCTGCTTTGTATTTAGCAGCATTAGTATTGATGTTTTTTTCCAAATCACTTTGGATTTTCTTCAATTCCGAAATAAAACTTTGTTCTGGTTTTTGTAAAACATCTTTTAAATTAATACCGGAGGAATATTTTACGAAAAATTCACGGGTAGCCGATAAAAATTCATTATTGTTTTTGGCATCTCCAGTAAAAGTAATTTTTTCTGGAAATGTAGTAGCATCTGCTGTGAAACTTAAATTCTGTCCTTGCTTTAAATAAACAAAAGTGGTTTTACCGTTTAGGGAAATGATATACATGCCGTCACGGGGTGCCTCAAATTCTGTATTAAATTTACCCGTATTATCTAATCCAACATTGATGATAGGTAAATGCCCAACGCCAGATTCGTCACTTATCTCTATTCTGCTGTTAGGAGCTGCATTTTTAATTGTCCCAGAAAGGCTGATTTTTTTGCTACAACTAGATATTACAAGAAGAACTAAGAAAAGTGGCAATAAAAATTTTAATTTATTCATTAAATTGAGTATAATTTTTTAACTTTCAAAAATACGGAAATGGATTCTTTAATTCGAAAGAATTTTCCTAAATTTTAGTAAGGCGTAATGTATTGGTCTTACCACCTTCATCTGCAGG
Organism: Flavobacteriaceae bacterium; assembly: GCA_018260565.1. Classification (GTDB taxonomy): domain Bacteria; phylum Bacteroidota; class Bacteroidia; order Flavobacteriales; family Weeksellaceae; genus JAGLAZ01. Next base: position 47,388 of record JAGLAZ010000008.1, on the reverse strand, counting down.
AGTAGCATTTAAATTAATTACAAAATCTCCCGGTTTTATAATCCCTTTTTCTTGCATCATATCATTTACTTGTATAATAGTTACATCTGTAGATGCTTTTTCATTATAATAAAAGGCATGGACTCCCCAAACCAAGTTGAGCATGGTGAGCACCTTCTTATTGGCACTAAATACGATAATTTCAGAATTAGGTCTGTGTGATGCGATCTGAAAAGCTGTATATCCTGAGTGAGTAAGCGTAGCTATAGCTTTAATAGCGGTAGATTTTCCGAATCGTACAGCAGCAAGACAAATTCTATTGGTAACGAATCGGTCTGATTCTATATTAAATTTTTGATCAATAATTGTGTTTTTGTTGATATAAAAATCAGAATTTTCTATATTCTTGATAATTTTGGACATTGCTTGAATAACCTCTACCGGGTGAGCGCCTACAGATGTTTCACCAGAAAGCATTACAGCATCTGTACCATCCAAGACGGAATTGGCTACATCATTTACCTCTGCTCTGGAGGGAGTAAGATTTACTATCATGCTCTCCATCATTTGAGTTGCTATGATTACAGGTTTAGCCTTGCGCCGAGCTTTCTCTACAATAGTTTTTTGAATAGCGGGTACACTGTCCATTGGTATTTCCACACCTAAATCTCCACGTGCTACCATTACAGCATCACAGGCGTCTAGAATGGCATCAATATTTTCAATGGCTTCTGGTTTTTCTATTTTGGCAATGATTGGCGGATGAAATTCATCGTCCCCGAGAGCATTGGAAATCATCTGCTTTAGTTCAAAAATATCCTGTGGCGTACGTACAAATGATAATGCTATCCAGTCTACATCCAGTCCTAAGATAAATTTTACATCCGCTATATCTTTTTCCGTAAGAGCGGGAAGGGAGACTTTGGTATTGGGTAAGTTGACGCCTTTTTTAGACTGTAAAGGCCCCCCTTGAATAGTAACAGCTTTTACAGTATCTAATCCATTAGTTTCAATAACATTGAGAACTAACTTCCCATCATCTATTAAAATATTTTCCCCCACTTTCACATCCTGAGGGAATTGCTTGTAAGTCATAAAAACTTGCTGCGAATTTCCTTCTATGGGAATATTGGAAAAAGTAAGAATATCCCCTGAAGAAAGTATACTTCCAGGAGCTACAGATCCTATGCGTAATTTTGGTCCTTGTAAATCAGCCAAAATGCTTACACTGGTTGAGAGTTCATTATTAATACTTCGGATGAGCCGGATTTGTTCTTCTACTATAGTATAATCCGCATGGCTGAAGTTTATACGGAAAACATCTACCCCTTCACGCACCATGGCAGTAAGAATCTCACGCGTGGAAGAGGCTGGGCCTAAAGTGGCTATTATTTTTGTCTTTTTATCCTTCGTAGTATTCAAGTGTGTTGTAGAGATCATGTTGTATTGTTATTAATTTTTCCTGGACAGGAAATGTGAGGCTATTTGGCAGCAAAAGTAGAGAATAATCTGGGTCCTGATTATCCCAACAGGTTATAAAATCAACTTCAGCATAGGAATTTAATAATAATGTAACATCCGCATCTTGCACGAAAAGTTCTTGAAAATCAGTATGCTGATCGTGTAGAATGGCCTTATTGCCAAAAAATTTCACCCCTGGACTTGTAGCATTATTTGGAGAATGCCATACTGGAAATACGGCTCTATGATGTGGTGTATAAATTTCTAGATCCTTCGAACGATAAAAATTAAAGGAACTGAGAGAATTAATTTTAAAAAAAAACAAGATATCATCTAAAGGAATAGCCTTGCGGATAAGTCCAAGAGTTAAGGAATCAGTCTCATCCTCTGTGATTTGGAAATGCATTTTCTTTAATTTTTTTTGAGGGATTCAGCTGATAAAAAGCCCTCTTAGATGCCTTCTCCTCGGCTTTCTTTTTGCTAATATCTGTGGCCCAGGATATTACTTTTGTACCTATTATAATTTCCGCTTTATAATTTTGAGATGGGTCAGCATGGTCTGCAACCCCAGTCTGGAAATGTAATTCTTTATTATTTTTTTGTGCCCACTCCATAAGGACAGACTTATAGCTTACTACAATGTGTTCCATCTGAAGAATCTGATGCTCTGGTATGAGTATAGTTTCGATAAAGTGACAAGTGGCCTGGTAGCCATTACTTAAATAAATAGCTCCAATAAGGCTTTCTACTAGATTTCCATCTATATCAGGACTTAGTGCGCTACGGCTTGGATTGATAATAAAAGAGCGAAGTTTATGTTTGGCTCCTATTGTATTTAAAGATTTTCTATTAACTATTTTGCTTTTTAGCTGGGTAAGGAATCCTTCATCCTGTGAAGGATAAAGGGAAAATATTTTTTCTGAAATAATAGCACCTAAAATGGCATCACCTAAAAATTCCAGCCGCTCATAGCTAAAAGTAGTATCTTTTTTTTTAAGCGTAAATGCCTCTACAAAAAATTTTTCCTCAGATAAAGGCATATTAATAAATTCTGAAATCTTCAGAAGAGTAGGATGCGTAGAAGAAGTGGTAGAGTTTGAAGAATCCTGCGAGGAGGATTTCGTATATTTTAAAAAAGAAGGTAGAAAATTGCGAAGACGCTTCACCATTCTTTTTAAGACGGGTTATATTTCCCGAAAAGCACACATGCATTATGCCCGCCAAAGCCAAAAGTATTACTCATGGCGTACTGAATGATTTTCTTTACAGGCGTATTGAAGGTAAAATTAAGCCTAGAATCTATTTCGGGATCATCTGTGAAATGATTAATAGTAGGAGGTACTATATCATTTTGAATGGCCAAAACTGTAGAAATGGCTTCTATTACACCAGCAGCACCTAGAAGATGCCCTGTCATAGATTTTGTTGAATTTATCTGAATATCATAAGCATGATTTCCAAACAATTTACTAATAGCGCTGGATTCTGCTATATCTCCTAATGGAGTAGAGGTTCCATGCATATTAATATGGTCTACTTGATCTGCAGAAATACCAGCATCATCCAGACAGCTTTTCATTACCATATATGCGCCTAATCCTTCAGGATGAGGTGCCGTCATATGATAGGCATCAGCAGAAAGTCCGCCACCCAATAGTTCGGCATATATTGTAGCTCCACGAGCCAAAGCATGATCCAAACTTTCTAATATTATAGAACCAGCACCCTCGCCCAGTACAAAGCCATCGCGATCTTTATCGAAAGGTCTGGAAGCTGTTTGTGGGCTTTCATTTCGAGTGGAAAGTGCCATTAAGGCGTTAAAACCACCTACGCCACTTGAAGTAATAGCTGCTTCAGATCCTCCACACACAATGGCATCTGCTTTACCTAGCTGGATAAGCATTTTAGCGTCTATCAATGCATTTGCAGAACTGGCACATGCTGAAACAGTAGTATAATTAGGCCCATGAAGACCATATTCTATTGAGATATGGCCAGGAGTAATATCCGCAATCATTTTAGGAATAAAAAAAGGATTGAAGCGCGGAATATCAGTTTTCGCCCATTCAAGAATTTCTTTTTCAAAGGTTTCAATCCCTCCAATTCCTGAACCCCAGATAACTCCTATGCGGAACTTATCAGGATTATTCTCTGGAGATAAAAGCCCTGAATTAAGAATAGCTTCCCGTGCTGCTGCAATACCAAACCAAGTATTACGGTCCATTTTTTTACTTTCCTTTTTATCAAAATGATCTAAAGGATCAAAGTTTTTTACCTCGCAGGCAAATTTTGTTTTAAAATTAGTGGAATCAAAAAGAGTAATAGGCCCAGCACCGCTCTGGCCTGCCAAAAGTGCAGCCCAATAATCTTTAGTATTATTACCTAAAGGAGTGACACTACCTAAGCCTGTAACTACTACTCTTTTTAATTCCATATAATTCACCTATTTCAATAGGATAAAGAAGTGTTATTTTACTACTTCCTCAATGTATGCGATAGCATGACCTACTGTAGTAATCTTCTCTGCCTGATCATCAGGAATCTGGATATTGAATTCTTTTTCAAATTCCATAATAAGTTCTACAGTATCCAAAGAATCTGCGCCCAAATCGTTATTGAAGCTAGCTTCTGGAGTTACTTCAGTTTCTTCCACATCCAATTTGTCTGCGATGATTGCCTTTACGCGAGATGCAATGTCTGACATAATTTTAATTTTAATGAATTTTAAGTCCTGCAAATATATAAAAGTATCGGCATCTGAAAAGGAAAAAGAAACTATCCTACTTAATTTTCTTACTTATTCTCAGTTTTCAACTATCTTTAAGGCTCATCTTGTATTATGAAATTAGATTATTTAGCCATCGGCGCACATCCTGATGATGTAGAAATTGGCTGCGGCGCCACCCTTGCAAAACTTACTGCTGCTGGGAAAAAAGTAGGTATTTTAGATCTTACTCGTGGAGAAATGGGATCACGCGGAACACCAGAAATCAGAAAACAAGAAGCAGAAAATGCAGCGAAAATCTTACAAGTAGAGTTTCGTAATAACCTTGAATACCCTGATGGATTTTTAGAAAATATCAAAGAATATCAAATCCCAATAGTACAATACCTCAGAAAGTATAGGCCAGAAGTTGTCTTCCTAAATGCTCCTGAAGATAGACACCCGGATCATGCTAAAAGCAATAAACTTTGCTCAGACGCTTGTTTTTTAGCAGGTCTTCAAGCGTTAAAAACACAACTGGACGGTGTAACACAAGAGCCTTGGAGACCGAAAAAAGTATTCTCTTATATCCAATGGAGAGATTTAAAACCGGATTTTGTGGTAGTTGTAGATGATTTTATTGAAAAAAAATTAGAATCTTGCATGGCATATGCATCTCAATTTTATAATCCCGAGGATACCACTCAAGAAACACCAATATCCTCTTTAAATTTTAAAGAAAGTCTTAGGTACAGAGCGAGAAATTTCGGCAGACTTACAGGTACTGAGTATGCTGAAGGATTTATAGCCGAAGAAATCCTTGTAGTAATAGATTTCGATTGCTTTTTGCTATAAAATAATTTTTAATTATATTTGCACTCACCAAAAAATGGTGGGTGTAGCTCATCTGGTTAGAGCGTTAGATTGTGGTTCTAAAGGTAGCCGGTTCGATCCCGGTCACTCACCCTAAAATCCCTTGACAAGTTGCCAAGGGATTTTTTTATGAGTCTAAGAACTATCATAGTAAAATTGCATACATAAAAAAACCAACGAAAAGTTGGTTTTTTTTATTTTAATTAAAAGGAATACTCATCTTTATCATCCTCACCAATAGGTTTATAATCCTTTACATGCTTTTCTGAGATTACATCTTCTCCTTTTTCATTTATTATGTATCCAGTGGCCTCATCATACATTTCTTTGAATTCTTCAAAATCTTCTTTGTAAAGATAAATTTTATGTTTTTCAAAGGAGGCTTCACCATCTTGGTTAAAATTCTTTTTGCTCTCCGTAATGGTGAGATAATAATCCCCAGCGCGGGTTTCGCGAACATCGAAAAAATACGTTCTTCTGCCTGCTTTAAGTATACGTGTAAAAATTTCTTTCTCGTTTTTGTCGCGGTATTCACCCATTTCTTTAATCATTAATTCCTAACAAATATATCAATTTTTCATCACGCGAAAGGAAGAGTGGAAAAATTTGCTAGTCCAAGTATATAATAGTATCTGCCTGGGAAATGGTAGATTGCCTATGAGTAATTAAAATAAGCGTAATTCCTGTGGAATCTTCTTGAATATTCCGCAATACTTTTTCCTCAGTTTCAGTGTCCAATGCGGAAAGAGCATCATCAAATAAGAGAATTTTTGGTTGTTTTATCATTGCTCTAGCGATACAGAGGCGTTGCTTTTGTCCCCCAGAGAGCATTACGCCTCGTTCTCCTACCATGGTTTGATACGCCTTGGTAAATCCTTGGATATCTTTATCAATATCAGCCTTTATAGCATATTTTTTTATTAATTCTAAATCATATTCCCCTTCCTCAAGAGGGAAAGCAATATTATTAGCAATAGTATCAGAAAAAAGATAACTTTCCTGAGGAATATATCCTATTTCTCTGCGTAATACTTCTACATTATGTTGTTCTATGGGGATACCATCAATTAATATCTCGCCTGAATCTGGCTGAATTTGACGTGTAATAAGTAAGGCGAGAGTGGATTTTCCAGACCCAGTTTTTCCTGTTATCGCAACTTTTTCACCTGCCCTAATTCGGAAACTAACGTTTTCTAATGCAGTAATTCCAGTATTGGGATAGGTATAGGATACATTTTTAAATTCTATATTCCCTTCTATTGTATAATCTTCCTTATTGAAATTGGGAATTTCTATGGGAGCGTTCAGGAATTCATTTACTCGGGTCATAGAGGCTGCAGCTCTTTGATTAACAGAAGTAATCCATCCTACCATGGAAAAAGGCCAAATAAGAATATTTATATACATGAAAAAATTGGCAATTTCCCCAACGCTGATTTGATTAGCAAAATATTTATTTCCTCCAATAATCAAAATAGCTACATTTAATAAACCGATAACCATCTGTATAATGGTAAAAAAGTAAGCTTCTGTTTTTGCCAAGTCCATCGCTTTATCTTGATTGACACCCACTTTCTCAGCGTATTTACCAAAAAAATATTGCTCTTTGGAAAAAAACTTAATCACCCGAATTCCAGAAAATGCATCAGTAACGAAAGTACTGATGTCTGACTGTGTTTCTTGTAATATTTTACTTTTTTTATTGATAATAGAACTTACTCTATAAATAATAAAGCTTAGAAATGGTAATGGTATGAGCGTCCACAAAGTCATCTCCATATCAGATTTAAGCATGTAGATGCTGGTGATGAGGAGTAGAACAGCAAGGTTCGCTACATACATTACCCCAGGCCCTAAATACATGCGGATAGCAACTACATCCTCGCTAAGCCTATTAAGAAGGTCCCCAATACTAGAATTTTTAATCTGAGTTAAGGACAACGCTTCATATTTTCGGAAAATAGTGTTCTTTAGTTCAAATTCTATCTTTCTGGAAGCCACTATAATAGTTTGCCGCATCATAAATGAGAAAAAACCACTTAGGACAGATGAACCTATAATAATGAGTACATTAGTAATAATTATACTGGTTAAATCTGCGAGTTGCGCCTCAGATAGTGTTAGCGCGTGCTCTATTTCATCTACTGTTTTACCAATAAATGGAATTTTAAAGATGTTAAAAAAATTGCCTAATACAATAAAAAGAACGCCCCAAGCAAGCAACTTTTTGTGCTTCCAAAAATAAGGATTGAGGCTGCGTAGTGCCGACATAGGGCACAAATTTACAATTATTATCTGCCAAATACTATTCTTTCATACGCAGAGGAAATGCTATCTTTGCATACCAAAATAAGATCTTTGCATGTTCGGAAGAAGACAAATTCGTGAGCGCTGTGTTACCCATACATACGCATTCCTTCAAAACCCTATAGATGAAGATATTGCGATAAAAAACCTTATTTCTTCTGTTCTTCGGCTACAAGATTTATACTACCTCTATCTCTCTTTTTTGCGCCATCTGAAACCTATGGCAGAACATAAAATAGAAATTGAGGCAGGAAAAAGAAATTATAATCCAGAAGTAAAACTACAGCTCTCTTATATTCTCGATCACCCATTCCTTTTGGAATTAGAAAGTAATGATAGGCTTTCCACGGCTATTGAAAAAAATAAAAACTTGCGTTGGGACATTCATGAAAGTTTACCTAACACCATCTTTCAAAAGATATGGAAGGCTAAAATTTTTAAAGATTTTGTCTCTTTGGAAAACCCAAGCCATGACGAAAAAATGCGATTTTTAGGAAAAATTTTTCTTCGCTATGTAGCAGAAAGTGAGAATTTCCAAGAATATTTGGCAGATCGTGATATGTATTGGGAAGATGATGCCCACATTATAAATAGCATGGTTCAAAATACTATTTCTTCATTTTCAGAAGGTAATGAAGGTATAAAATTTATATCTATATTTAAAGATAAAGAGGATGAAGATTTTTTAGAAAAACTATTTTTAAAAACTATCAAAAACAGGCAGTCTCTTACAGAAAAAATTACGGAATTAGCATCCAACTGGGATATTGAGCGGATTTCCAAAATAGATATTGCCATCCTTTCTTGTGGAATGGCTGAATTACAATATTTCCCAGAAACGCATGCCAGAATTATCCTCAACGAATACGTAGAGATATCAAAAGTATATTCATCCGAAAAAGCACCTCAGTTTATTAACGGAATATTAGATGCTTTTGCTAAACAAATTAACAGACCTTCTTAACTATGAAAAATAACTTTCGTACCGCCATTGGAATTTTAATGGTAAGCCTAACAGTATCCTGCACGGAAAAAAAGGAAACAGGAATAGAGACATCTCCAAAAGATCCTAATGTGGAATTCACAAGTCCAGCACAGGTTTCCGCAACACAGGCTTCATCGCCAGCACCTGTAGGGACGGAGCAAGCAGCAGAAAAATCTGCAAAAAATACTGGACCAATAACTACTGTAGCCCTATCCGGACCTCATTTTGATTTTGGGAATATTAAAAAAGGAGAAAAGGTAAGCCACACCTATGAGTTTACTAATACCGGAAAAATCCCTTTAATAATATCAGATGTTCGTCCTGGATGTGGTTGCACAGCCCCAGAATTTACTAAAGAACCTATCGCTCCGGGAAAAACTGGAAAAGTGACACTCTCCTTTGATTCTTCACAGTTTGAAGGGCCAGTAAGTAAAGAAGCCAATGTCTTTGCTAATGTAGAAAAAAGCCCTATCCGGCTTACATTTAACGCTAATATTCAATCAAAATAATGATTCTTACCTTTTTACAAGCAGCTGCACCAGGTGGAAGTGGCTCCATGATGATGCTAATGATGGTGGCCATGTTCGCAGGATTTTATTTCCTCATGATCCGTCCCCAAATGAAAAAACAGAAAACAGAAAAAAGTTTTCAGCAAAATTTAAAAATAGGGCAGCGCGTAGTCACTACCAGTGGAATGCACGGACGTGTTTCCCAGATTTTAGAAGATGGAATTGTTCTTGAAACTATGTCTGGTAAATTAAAATTTGAAAAAGCGGCTATCAGTCGGGAATTTACCCAAACCCGTTTCCCTGAAAATTAGGAATAGGAATTTAAATCTAAAGGCAAAATTTAATATTTTGCCTTTTTTATGAAAACACTATCTCTAGTTCCTTCCATCACATATTCCTTGTTAGATTTAGGTTTACCAAGTGAAGACTTAGTAGGCCGTACAAAATTCTGTATATATCCTAAATCTAAGGTTCAAAATATACCTGTTTTTGGTGGCACTAAAAATGTTAAGGTAGATAGAATTTCTGCTCTCCAAGGCGTAAAAAGCCCCGATTTAATTATCGCGAATAAGGAAGAAAACACCAAAGAAGAGATAGAGATTCTAGCCTCTGTATATCCAGTTTGGCTCACTGATATAAAAAATCTTGAAGATAACAACCTTTTCCTTGTTGAACTTTGTACTAAAGTGAATCTTCCAGCAGATCCGATCCGTATTAATCATGATAATAACCGTACCATCCAAAATCATAGAGCCTCAAAACCCAAATCGGTTGCCTATGTTATTTGGAAAAAACCATGGATGGTAGCTGGTGGAGACACCTATATTAGCAGTGTTTTAGAGGCTTTAGGATTCAATAATTATTTTAAAAATTGTACGCGTTATCCTCAGGTTACTTGGGAAGAAATCTGTAATGCAGAACTTATTTTTTTGTCCTCTGAACCCTATCCCTTTAAAATGAAAGATTTGTTATTTTTTACAGAATCTTTGAATAGGGAAAATAAAAATTCCGAAATAAAACTGGTTTCTGGCGAATACTTCAGCTGGTTTGGAAGTTATTTAGCCAAAGCAAATCATTTTATATTACAAACTTAATTCCTTTGATCTTTACCCCAGTTAAGACGTTCCCTAAGTTTATCGTAAAAATTTATCTTCTTTGGAAACATTAAATTCAAAGAAAAATCCGCTTTTTTAATAGTAATTTCATGCTGAATATCCCAGTCATATAACCGGGAGTCCAATGAAACGGATATCGTAGGCACTCTGCTTTCCACCTTTAGTTTAATAATTGCATTTTCTGGCAATACTATAGGACGAACGTTTAAATTATGAGGAGCAATAGGAGTGATGACGAACTGCTCATTCTCAGGGGAAAGTATAGGACCACCACAACTCAAATTATAAGCTGTGGAACCTGTGGGTGTACTAATAATAAGTCCATCTGCCCAAAAAACAGTTAAAAACTTCTCATCTATCCAGCTATCGATACTTATCATGCTGGTAGTTTCTTTCCTGGTAATACAGAGATCATTCAGGGCAAATGGGAATGCAGGATTTGCGCTCATACTGAATGCTGAATCACTTCCTGGGATGGTAACTTCCAACACAGAGCGTTGGCTGATTTCCATCTCGCCATTTAAAATTTTATCAATATTAAAAAATACTTCATCCTTAGAAAAGGAGGCCAAAAATCCCAGTCTTCCTGTATTAATGCCTATAACAGGGATATTTAGATTTTGAACGAATGTAAGAGCATTTAAAATAGTACCATCACCTCCAAAACTGAAGAAAAAATCAATGCCTAGTTGTTCCAGTTCAGAACAATTGGAAAATGTGGAGAAATTTTTACCTAGTTGAAGATTTTTGGCTAAACCTGCTTCTAAAACGACCTCCACTTTTCTCTGGTCCATTTCAGAGATAAATTTGCTTAGATATAAAAAGGTATCTAAGTCAGATTTTTGAGAATAAAGTGCAGCTTTCATTCGTTTTAAATTTCAAGGTATTTCTGAACGAAATCCAGTCTGTTTTTAAATGTCTCTTTTCTTCTATCAAGATGGCTGGAGTATAATAGAGTGTACCCAAAACGTTGCAGGGCATCAACAGCATTCTGCACATTACGAAGGCTAATTTTAATCATAACCTCTATTTCAGTTTCAGCGATACGGGAAATTTGTAAAGCAAAAATTTTTACATTTTCTGCCTCCACTATTTGGGTTATTTCACTTAAGCTAAAATTTAGGTTTGTGCCACTAAGAATTAGTAATACGCACGGTTCCCGGAATACAGGAAACATTGCAAGTTCATCTAAGACATCACGCGCCATTAAGCTTCCCATAAAGGTTCCTTCCTCATCTATTATAGGTACAATATTGCTATGAAATTCGCTCATTAAAGGTATGGCGTCCAAAACCTGATGAGAGGTATTTAAAAAAAAGAGTTCTCCAGCGTCCTGTAGAGATGCTAAATTGGATGATGTTTGGTTTACAACATTCTCCCGGGAAACACAAGTGATCAATTGACCATTTTCAACAATGAAAATGTGAGAATCTACTTCATATGAAATGTAATTCTTCACTGTATCAATGGGACTATCCCATGCAAAGTTTTGTGTGTTCCGAGTAAAAATTTCATCCACCAACATAAAGCAAATTTACAAAAAGCCGGAGGATTATAAATTTATTAATTTGCTGTATAAACTTTATAAAATTCCCACAACACAATACCCGCACATACAGAAACATTAAGAGAATGTTTTGTACCACCTTGCGGTATCTCTATAACATCATCACAAAGTGCCAAAAGCTCATCTTTGACACCAAAAACTTCATTCCCAAAAACAACCACATATTTTTGGTGACAATCAGGACGGAATTTTTCTAATTGCTGGCTGCTATCTGTTTGTTCGATAGCAAGAATGGTGTAATGTTCCTTTTTTTTATCTGAAATTGTTTGTGCCGCGTTTTCAGAATGCTTCCATGTGACACTCTCCTCTGCACCCAATGCAGCTTTGTGAATGTCTCTGTGAGGAGGGGTGGGTGTAATACCACATAAAATAATCTCTTCTACTAAAAAGGCATCACTGCTTCGAAACACGGATCCTACATTATGCATACTCCGGGTATCATCTAGCAGAATTGTCACTGGAATCTTAGGGATATTTTTAAATTCTTCAACATTAGGTCTGCCGAGTGCGTCCATGCTTATTTTTTTAGGGGTAGCCATTTTCGTACTTTTGACAAAAATAAATAATCTGAAACAAGGGCAACTGCTGATGTTCATATAATTCCATGGCCAAAAAAGAAACACCCCTCATGACACAGTATAACAGGATAAAGGCCAAATATCCTGATGCTGTATTATTATTCCGCGTAGGGGATTTTTATGAAACTTTTGGAGAAGATGCCATTCGAGCATCCCAGATTCTCAATATAATCCTTACCAAAAGGGCTAATGGCAGTGCATCTCACATAGAATTAGCAGGATTCCCATACCACTCTTTGGAAAATTATTTACCAAAACTTGTACGAGCCGGTTTGCGTGTAGCGATATGTGAACAACTAGAAGATCCTAAACAAGCAAAGGGTATTGTAAAAAGAGGTGTAACGGAACTGGTTACGCCTGGTGTTACTTATAATGAAAATGTTTTAGATTCTGGCCAAAATAACTTCCTCGCCGCCATCCATGCTGATAAGACGATGTATGGAGTGGCGTATTTGGATATTTCTACAGGAGAATTTTATCTTTTTCAAGGTACAGAAGCTCAAGTCTTACATAGTTTTGATACGCTTCAGCCAAAAGAAATTCTAGTACAAAGAGGAAAAGATATACCCTTTGCCTTGAAAAAAAAGCAGGTATTTAAAATGGAGGATTGGGCATTTCAGCATGCATTTGCTTATGAAAAGCTAACTGGCCACTTTAAAACGGCATCTTTAAAAGGATTTGGTGTTGATGATTTAAGCCTAGCCATTACCGCCGCCGGGGCAGTTATGGTGTACCTTACAGATGATACCCGCAATACACAGCTAAAACACATCTCTAAAATTTCGCGTCTTCCCTATGAGGACGCCCTTGTACTGGATGCTTTTACCATACGGAATTTGGAATTGTTACATAGTTCTGGACTACAAAATCAACATGATCCTATGGCTCATGGTCTATTAGGCGTAATAGATTTGTGTAAAAGCCCGATGGGACATAGAATGCTTCGCAGAAGGCTCATTATGCCATTAAAAAATGTGGCAGAAATTAATAGAAGACTTCATGCAGTACGGTTTTTCTTTAATGATCCGGAAAGTCATTCCGCTATTCGCACTTTAATACAAAAAACCGGAGATATTGAACGCCTAGTAGGAAAGTTGGCATCAGAAAAAATTCAACCAAAAGAACTTGGTAATTTACGCGATGGTTTGCAGGCAGCGCAAGATCTTTATTCTACTTGTCTTTCCTATCCGGATTTGGCGGCCTGGTGCAAAACACCGGATTCCTCACTAGACATTCTGACTCTTTTATATTCTCAGCTTGCAGATGAGCTTCCCACATTATTAAGCAAAGCAAACGTTATCCGGGAAGGCGTGAATCCTATGCTGGATGAATACCGAAATATTAGGATTAACGCAAAAAATATCTTGGAAGATATTCTTCAGAAAGCTATTCTGCAAACGGGAATTACAAGTTTAAAAATTGATTTTAATTCTGTTTTTGGATATTATCTTGAGGTCCGCAATGCTCATAAGGCATCTGTTCCAGAAGAATGGGTAAGAAAACAAACCTTAGTAAATGCGGAACGTTATATAACATCCGAATTAAAAGAATTAGAAGAAAAAATCCTAAGTGCGGAATCTAAAATATCTGAAATAGAATCCAAGCAATATTTTGAATTATTACGAGAAATAGCAGTATACATTCCTCAAATTCAGGATTGTGCATTAGCTATTGCCGAACTAGATTGCGCCACTGCTCTAGCAGAACTTGCACATATAGAGCATTATTCCTGCCCTGAAATATCGGAGGAAAACCAGCTGGAAATTCGCAAAGCGAGACATCCAATGATAGAAAAAGCACTTCCATCGGGTGAAAAATATATTCCAAATGATGTTTTTCTAGACCCAAAAACCAGTCAAGTGATTATGGTAACAGGGCCTAATATGTCGGGAAAATCAGCAATTTTAAGGCAAACGGCCCTTATATCTATATTAGCTCAAATGGGGAGCTATGTGCCTGCAGAATATGCCAAAATAGGGGTATTGGATAAAATTTTTACGCGTGTAGGAGCATCAGACAATATCTCTGCTGGTGAGTCTACTTTTATGGTGGAAATGAACGAAGCTGCCAATATTCTCAATAACCTTTCTTCAAGAAGTCTTATCTTATTAGACGAATTAGGCCGCGGAACATCCACCTATGACGGAGTAAGCATCGCATGGGCCATCGCTGAATATCTGCATGAGCATCCAGCGCGCCCTAAGGTGCTATTTGCTACCCATTATCATGAACTGAATGAAATGCAGAAAAGCTTTGAAAGGATTAAAAATTTCCATGTTGCCATTCAGGAGCATGCTGGGAGTATTATTTTTCTTAGAACTTTGGAACCTGGGGGCAGCGAACATAGTTTTGGTATTCATGTAGCGAGGCTTGCGGGCATTCCTAAATCAGTTCTTAAGCGCGCGTCGGAAATTTTGGAAGGTTTAGAAAAAAATAGAAATAATTCTGAGATGCAATCGGGTATTAAAAAAATAGTTCAGGACCAAATGCAACTTTCCTTTTTTCAATTAGATGATCCAGTATTAGAAAATATTCGCGATGAAATTGATAAATTGGACATCAACACTCTTACACCTGTAGAGGCATTAATGAAACTGAATGCTATTAAAAAATTAATTAGCTCTAATTAAGTATGAAAGTGTTACTTATAAACGGTCCCAACCTTAATCTGTTAGGTAAAAGAGAACCAGATATTTACGGAACGGAAAGTATGGAAGCCCGTTTAGCAATACTTCAACAACAGTTTCCTGAAGCAGAAATACAATATTTCCAGTCCAATATTGAAGGGGAATTAATTAATGCTCTCCAAAAAGAAAGGTATGATGCCCTAGTTATCAATCCAGGGGCGTATTCTCATTATAGCATTGCCCTGATGGATGCACTTAAAAATTGTACTTGTCCTAAAATAGAAGTGCATATTTCTAATATCCATGCACGAGAAGATTTTAGACATAAAACTATTACTGGTATGGCCTGTGACGCAGTTATCAGCGGGTGCGGATTGGAAGGTTATTCTTTGGCTATTCAGTTTTTAGTCCAAAAAATTACTTTTAATTCATAAAAAATGCCCCAAAAATTTTGAGGCAATACATTTTATGGTTAATACTTAAAGGCTCGGGCCCGCTGCAACTAATCTTTTACCTTCTTCTGTATCACAATATTGGTCAAAGTTGTGAATATATTTTGCGGCAAGATCTTTAGCC
This sequence comes from Flavobacteriaceae bacterium, assembly GCA_018260565.1. GTDB lineage: Bacteria > Bacteroidota > Bacteroidia > Flavobacteriales > Weeksellaceae > JAGLAZ01. The sequence goes on along the minus strand of JAGLAZ010000008.1, from coordinate 32,107 downwards.
TTTTCCTCCCATTCTGTAGCAGTATTATAAGTATCTCGAGGATCTAGAATGCCTTCCGAAACATTAGGTAAAGCCTTAGGAACAGTAAGATTTAGGATAGGAAGCTTTTCCGTATCTGCAGAATTTATGCTTCCATCAATAATTGCATCTATTATAGCGCGCGTATCTTTAAGTGAAATTCTCTTTCCTGTACCGTTCCAGCCTGTGTTTACTAGATAAGCTTTAGCACCATGCTCCTTCATTTTACTAATTAAAGTTTTGCTGTACATAGTAGGATGGAGGGTGAGAAAGGCCTCTCCGAAAGCAGGCGAAAAAGAAGGTTGCGGTTCCGTAATTCCACGCTCTGTACCTGCAAGTTTGGAAGTGTAGCCACAAAGAAAATGATATTGGGCCTGATCTTCATCTAAAATGGAAACAGGAGGCAAAACTCCAAAGGCATCTGCAGAAAGATATACTATTTTCTTAGCATGACCAGCTTTAGAAGGTAAAACTATTTTAGAAATATGGTAAATAGGGTAGGAAACACGCGTGTTTTCTGTTATGCTATCATCTGTATAGTCAATTTTTCCATTTTCATCTACTACGACATTTTCCAAAAGCGCATCGCGGCGGATAGCTGCAAAAATATCGGGTTCTTTTTCTTTGCTAAGGTCAATTACCTTGGCATAACAACCTCCTTCAAAATTAAAAACTCCTTCATGATCCCATCCATGCTCATCATCACCAATGAGATAGCGTTTAGGATCTGCTGATAAAGTGGTTTTACCTGTACCAGAGAGTCCAAAAAATAAAGCAACATCTCCATCTTCACCTACATTCGCAGAGCAGTGCATGGAAGCCATTCCTTTCAGCGGAAGATAATAGTTCATGATAGAGAACATTCCCTTTTTCATTTCCCCACCATACCAAGTTCCTCCTATGATTTGAAGTTTGTCTGTAAGATCAAACATCACAAAATTTTCGGAGTTTAGTCCTTGAGCTTCCCAATTAGGATTGGTCACTTTAGATCCATTTAAAACTAAAAAATCGGGCTCGCCAAAATTTTCCAATTCATAAAATGAAGGCCGGATGAACATGTTCTTCACAAAATGTGCTTGCCACGCTACCTCCATAACAAAGCGTACCTTAAGGCGAGTGTCAGGATTTGAGCCACAAAATGTATCTACTATACATAGCTTTTTACCTGAAGATAAATGCTGAGTAACAAGATTTTTGCAATCTTCAAATATTTCCTTTGTTGCTGGAAAATTTACTTTTTCATCCCAATTAATAGTATTTTCTGTGGTGGTGTCCTTTACGATATATCTGTCTTTAGGAGATCTCCCTGTGAAGATTCCCGTTTTCACCGCTACTGAGCCAGATTCTGTTAATTGTCCCACTTCATATCCTTCATTTTCTGAGGAAGTTTCAGCATCAAAAAGCTCTTGATATGTAGGATTGTGCAAGATTTCTCCTTGAAAGGAAATGCCGTTTTTCTGCAAGTATTGGTGAAGTGAACTACTCATGGAAAATAAAAATAATTGGATGCAAAGTTAAAAAATCTTTATTCACTAATGGATAAAGCGGGTTTGATTTTCATCATGCACCATTTCTTCCCAGCTGTAAAGGGTATTAAAGCCCAACTTAGAAAAATAGTCTTGGTATCCGTCAAATTTTTGACTTAAAACAAAATCACCGCCCCAAGCCCCTAAACTTTTTACAAATACTTTTAGATCTGGGAAGAGCCTTTGTTTCACTGGGATTTCTTCAATTCTTTTTGCTACAATATTTTCATGATCTATCATTAAAGCTGAAAAGTCTTCCAAGGAGTGGGCTTCTTTAATTTTTTCTGTGATAGATGAAATTTTCTCTATATCCTCTTGCGTGCTTTTGGATTGATTATACCTATCAATTGCTTGCCGGCTGTCTTTTTTTAGATTTAAATGGATAAAAATTAAATCTGATGAAAAAGTGGGACGGTACGTAATCTTTTTAACTGAGGGGTCTTCCACCTCAGTTAATTTTTTTTTAAATAATAATGCTCTCTTTTCTATTGCTACAGCTACGTCATACCCAGAACTTTTAAACGTGATAGCATTAAGGCGGTATGGGCAAACATTAAATATCTGTGCAGCTAATACTATAAGCGTAGAACTACTTCCTAATCCATAGTCTGCAGGAAATTCAAGCTCTGTATGCACATTGTAGCGAGTTTTTGAATGAAGGAGATCAGGCTTTAATTCAATTATTTGGTTCAAAATAAATTCAAACCTTGTACTAAATGAATCAGTATGTACTGTTTGGGATGAAGTATTCCTAGGGATATAAATGCTATCCATCAAAATATTTTTCCCTTGCGTAGCCTTCCACCGCACTTCAAACCTTTCAGAAGGCTGCGTATCTATGTACGCTTTTTGACCTAATTTAGTAGGGACAGCCAGTGCAGCAGCGCCATCTAAGACAAAATATTCACCTGTAAGGAGAAGTTTGCCGGGTGCCCATAGAGTATTCATTAGCTGGTACCAGAGGCAGTATGGGCATTGGGATTTATTTTCCGGATTAATCCTTGAAGAGTATTTCCAGGACCCACTTCTATAAAACTTTCTGCACCATCTTTAGACATATTTTGGATCGTCTGTGTCCATTTCACAGGGCCTGTGAGCTGAGCAATAAGATTTTTTTTGATAGTTTCTGGGTCAGTAACTGCCTCAGCATTTATATTTTGATATACTGGCATACTGGCAGTTCGAAATTTAGTTGCATGAATTGCAGCTTCTAATTGATCCTGTGCTGGCTGCATCAAAGGGGAATGAAATGCACCATGAACCGGTAGAATAAGAGCTCTTTTTGCACCCGCCTCCTTTAAAGCTATGCATGCCGCTTCTACTGCAGATTTTTCACCAGAAATCACCAATTGTCCCGGGCAGTTATAGTTGGCTGGTACTACAACACCTGTAGTTTCTCTACAGATGTTTTCCACTATGTCATCTGGAAGACCAAGAATAGCAGCCATAGTACCAGGAACGTCATCGCAGGCCTGCTGCATAGCTAATGCGCGCTGTTGCACCAGCTTAAGACCATCTTCAAAGGTAATTACCCCATTCGCAACCAATGCGGAAAACTCCCCAAGAGAATGCCCAGCAACCATAGAAGCACCTATTCCATTTACCACTTTAATCGCTGCAACGGAATAAATAAAAATTGAAAGTTGAGTAACCTTTGTTTGTTGTAGGGCAGCAGCATCTCCTTCAAACATTATTTTTGTAATAGAAAAGCCCAGAACATCATTGGCATGATCCATTATATCTTTAATGTCCTTTCGTGCATCATACAGCTCTTTTCCCATGCCTGGGAATTGAGACCCTTGGCCTGGAAAGACTAGTGCTTTCATCATTCTTATACTAATTTTAAGGCAAAAGCCTGATAATACGGTAACCGGTATTTATGTAGGCACCTTTATTTCCTATTTTTTCGAAATTAAATTTTGTAGCAAGTTGAGTTTGCTCTTTATCTATATTTTTGAATAGTCCGTTAACGTTCATTCTGGATAGAAGATCGTTCATAACGTCAAATCCTATAACAGCATATTTGGATGGGGTCTCACAATACTTTTTCTTATAAGCTTGAATAATTTTTTTCTCAAACTCTCCATCCGTATTAATTCTTCTATCCATAAGGTAAATAAGAGATGCTTTCCCTAAAAGATCGGATTTAGAATCATATAATCCATTATAAACCGTACTGAATGCTTTAATAGAAACATTTTCAGCAATCAAATCTTCTATTTGCTTTACAAATCCTTTTTGCTTAGCCTCATTAGATTCAATGTTGATGATAATGAGTGGTGCAGCGAGTCCTGTGGCAATATTTTTTTCTGGGCGGATCAGCTCGGCATCTGCCACTATTTGAATATCTGTAGAACTGCCTAAAGTTTGTTTTAGTTTGTTCGAGATATAGGCCATATTTTCATTATCAACATCTGCTAAAAGAAATATTTTTTCTGCTTTATAAGAAGATGCAACCTCCTTTACAATAGCGTCAAGATATGTTTTAGTAGCAGTTTCTACCATAATAAGGTTTGAAAAAGCGTGGAGATCTTCACTATTGGCAAAGGGTGCTACTACTGGAATCTGAGTACCCTTTACATACTCCATCATCTGAAGAATGTTAGACTTAAAGAATGGGCCAATAATTAAATCAGTATTATCTTTATTAATTTGACTAAGCGCATTTTGAAAAGTCTGTTCGTTTCCAGCATCTATTACGCGAAGATGTATTGGTAAGCCCTCTGCTGTTTGATTTTCTGCAGCTAGTTTGGCACCTTTCATAAATTCTAAAGCCAGTTTTTGGTATTGCGTATCCTTTTCACCAAAACCGAAGGGAAGCATTAGATTAATATCATACACCCCGGAAGATTTTTTTGCAAAAGAGCCCGTAATCTTTTTAACTTTAACTGAAGTTCCTGGCTCGATACCATTGGCTGCAGAAGGATTCATGGCTAAAAAATCATCTAAACTGATCCCAAATTTCTGAACTATATTTAAAACAGTATCACCAGACTCTACCTTGTATAAGGTAAAACTGTCGGATGGTAAAGATGGAGTCGCAGTTGCTGGTGGTAATTCAGTTTTAGAAGGTACATCATAGCGTACGAATGCATCCTTATCCGCATACTTTTTAATATTTTTTGCAGGTAATTTTATTTCTTCTCCTATTTTCATTTGGAGTGAAGGATTCAGCCTTTGTATTTCTTTTTCTGAAATTTTGTATTGTCTAGCAAGGCCCCATAGAGTCTGTTGTGGCTGAACAACAATCATCCCATATTCCGTAGGAGCAGCATTTGAAGAGCTTTTGCCTGGAATTATTATTTTTTGGCCAATTTCTAAGGTGGATTTCTCCATTCCAGGATTAGCCTTTAATAGATTTTTAAAATCTACATTATTGGTCTTGGCGATACCATACAGGGTGTCACCGGATTTTACAGTATATGTTTTCTGCGCCGAAAGCCATAGAACATTTACCAATAGGCTGACCATGAATATTTTTTTCTTCATAAGGTAGATTGTTTTGCAAAAATAAGCCTTTATCCTATAATGCAAATTGATGTATGGAAGGATTTTCTGGAGTATATTGGTTAAAAAGTATCTCTGGCAAGGAATTATACAAGGATGGGAATAAAATGAGTCCGCTTATTTTCCTTTCTTGAAAATTTCCACCAGGAAATATCTCTTCATATAGGCGTTTAATAGAGGATAATTTTTGTGTTTCAAGAATTTTCTCGGCACGGATCATTTTATGTTCAAGCTTCTTCAGTGTCTTTGTTATTTGCGTCATATGAGCTTCTGCCGTAGGAAGAAGATGCGGAGAATCCTGTAACTCTGATAAAAAGGATGAGGCAAGATTGGAAAAGTCTGATTTAAAATCTAAAACTGTTTTGTGTTTAGAGAAATTCTTTTTAGCAAAATAAAACTGAATTTTTTCCCAGGAGCCAGCAGCAATTAATTCCTCTAGATTCAGTTCATTTTTTCTCATGATATGTGCACAAGAAATGGATGTTGCAATAAAGCTTTCTCTAGGTTTTAAAAGTGGTTTTGGACATGCAAGATAAGTGAATGCAGAGCCTAACTGTAACCAGTATGCAATCTCGGCATTACCACCAATATAACAAATGTTTGGAAGTATATGCTCTTGATAAATTGGCCTTAGAAGGGCATTTGGGGAAAATTTTTCAGGGAAAGTTTCTAATTCATCCAGTATTTCCTCCTCCGTAAATTGTCTTTTCTGTGTAAAAAATATGGAGGAAACTTCATTTTTAAGTATATCCAGTCGTTCTCTTGCACCCCCTGTGGGAATATAAAATAAATGCGATCTTCTAGGCTTTACCTGTAGTTTTCCGTATTTTTTTAAAATTAGATTAGATTCTTGAACGATACTTTCATAAAGTTTTTCTGATGTAATTTCCTCTTTAAATATAGGCTTGGCTAATTGCTTTAAATTAGCAGAATCTCCATCTAAACATAAAATACCCGTACTACCAAATATTTCTTGAACTAATTTTCCGGTGGAGATAGCAAGTGGGGTATCTTCTGAATAACAGGAGCGAAATAATTGAATAATCTCTTCTGGTATCTGTGCAGATTGTAGTTCATTTGCTACTTTATGAAGGTTTTTCGGAAAAATTCTACCTACAGGCATCCCTTCTTGTAGTCCAGCTTCTAGAGAAACGGTATTCGAACCTAAATTACAGGATTTTATTTCTTGAAAATCATGATCTTCGGTAGCCATCCAAAAAATTGGTACTATATTTATGTTAGGAAAACGAGAAGATATTTCTTTGGATAAGGCAATGGTTTCCGCGATTTTGTATAAAAAATAAGCAGGACCTCCTAAAAAATTTAATTGGTGACCCGTTGTTACACAAAATGTATTTTCATCTTGTAGATAGGTTAGATTTTTTTGTTGACGTTCATGTAACCAAACATTAGATATATTGTATTGGTTTTTAATTTCTCTACAAAGTATTTCTCTTTTAACTGTAGTAAAATATAAACTTTTTTCTTGTATAGTTTTCTCAACTGCTTGAAAATCAAACGCTTTAAAACTAAATTCCTGCGTTTTAAATAAAAAATCGCGAACTATTTTGGGACAAAGAGCACTATCTGCGATGGAGATTTTCCCTAAAAAATTTGGGTAAGGAATACTAGATTGTACTAACATATTGTAGGCTGTAACTTACGAAATATTTAATTCTAATCCTTTACAATGCGTAATGATTAGTGAAATAATCTCCACTGGAAACTAATATTAAGCCGAAAATCACCGGAAGGATAATAAGGTGCTGCAAAGGCCTCATTTTTAAGAAATAAGGTTTCCAAACTTAAACCTTCAATAAAAATAAGCATAGGTTTTACTTTAGCATGTGCTATAAGATCAAGGCTTGGATGATTCCCTATAGAATATGCTCGGTTATTCGGTAAAATAAATTCACCTAAATGTGGTAAAAAATCTCGTGACGCAAATCCCGATGTATATCCTATCCTCGCCCCGCCCCGAAAACGCATAGCATTTTTAAACAAATTAATCTCATATAAAAAATGAAGACGAGAGATTACCGTAGGGAGTGGGAGTATATCATTTCCAGTAAGTGCTTTTTGAATTCTAATTTCAGGTATGAATTTGAACTGACCCCAAGGAATTTCGGCGGAAGCTTGAGTATAAAAAAAACTCAGAGAAGAAGAACCATCCTTTTGCTGTTTTGGTTGGGCATTTTCATCCCAAAAAAAAGGATTGATTTCCTGATAGTATCCTCCCATAAGAACACTTTTATAAAACGGCAGGCTTGTAATACCTTCAATGCGTAGCGATGTGGTAGGCAAGGCGGTTGATACATTATTATACTGAATCATTGAATATCGGCTTCTATGTAATAGCCAATGTGTAGGAGGTAGGGCGCGTGAAAAAGTTGCAGATACCGCTATACTATCCGTCCAACGGGTATGAAGTGGCAAGGCTACTTTGGAAAAAGAATAGATTTTATTTTTTAATACGGAGCCTTGTGAAACTTCTGCCTCTGTGGATAGAGCATATTTATTTAAAATTAACACCTGAGCCGTTGCTTTAATTCCTATTCTTTTATCTGAATATTGTAGCGAAGTTGGGGAAGTGACACCATCATTTACTCCAAAGTTTTGGTTCTCAAATAAGAATCCTATTTGTGATTTTATAAGCTTAGATTCGTACTCAAAACCTGCTGTATTGGAAAATATCCTGGAATAGTGGTCTATCCCAAGACTGTTTTCTGGTATAAGTTCAGTGGTTCCAAAAAACTGATTATTCTGTGCTGCCTCGCTAAAAAGAAAGTGGGTGGTAGAATATTGAGTTTCTAAAAATAAGGCAGAATTAATTTTCTTAAAGAAAAAAGGATCGAGCCTTTGGCGAAGGTAGTATCTTCTTGATCTTGTTTGGGAGACAGCTCCAATAAGATTTGTGGCCAGATTTTGCCTATTTCGGAAAGTTTTTAAATTGTAATAATTATCTAAGGAAACTATACCACCGTTTTCTTGGTGATTATTAATGTAATTATTGTAATGCCCATACGCACGATACGGAACTTTTGGTGATGCAAAATGTGCGCTAACAAGAAAATTTTGGACTGATGTGAGATCATTTTGGTACAGGCCTAAAGACCGAATTCCTTGGTATCCAATGGAAAAATTAAAGTTTTTTCCGATATTTTGAGTATAATGTGATTGTAACGCAGCTCCATTTTTGATTCCTGAGTTGAAATTAAAAGAAGTCGTAGGAGTAGCAACAGAGTAATAATGAACTGAATCTTTTGGGATATAGAAAAAGCTTTTAATTTCTGGGAGAAGGTTTATATCTTGCTGTATACTGCTATACCTTCCTGGAGTAATTTTTTGAAATCCTGAACCAATATTAGAAAAAAGAAGTTTATCAAAATTTTTTTTATGATTAGGGTAGGGAAGTCGTAAAGTATTTTGAACGGAAAATGTAGTATCTAAAACCTTCCAATGTGTAAAATCTAAGGTTTGCTGGTAATTTTTTATTGAAGGATTATATACTGAAATAGAATCTTTCTTACCTGTATCGATGATAAGTGAATCGTTTGGATTTTCTGGTGTAATTTGAGATAATCCCAAAGTAGGAAACAGAAATGCGAAGAGAATGGCTATAAAAAAAAAGTACCTCATAAGAATGAGGTACAAATGTATAAAAAGCTATTAGGATTAATATCCTGGATTTTGAACGATAGCAGAATTTCCAGAAATTTCAGCATTTGGAATAGGCCAAGTCCATCTGTAATCATCAATACTCAAAGTTAATGGAGTTCCAGTATTTTTTTGGTCATCCTTAACATTTCTATCAATACTTACTCCTGCCTTTTTTCCTAATCTTTTTAGGTCTAAGAATCTATGTCCTTCAAAGCAAAGTTCAATTCTTCTTTCTTTTAATAAATCTCTATAGGCTTCAGCTTGGTTAGCATATACTACTGGTGTAGGAGGTACAGGAACTGGTGTAGGAGCAGGTGAAGGTACCGCAAAGCGAGCTGTTCTAACTTGATTAATTAAAGTAGACGCTTGAGATAAGTTATTCTGAGCTATTGCAGCTTCAGCTGCGATAAGTACCATTTCTGATGTACGGAATACCTTAATATCATTTCGAAGTGGAGTATTATTTTTACCAGGATACTTATCTATCACTTTAAGAACAGAAGTACTTGTAGGATCTACAAAAACAGATTTTCTGATATCTGAATCAGCCATTAGGTTAAATAAATTAAAGCCCATTGAAATCTGTACAGTACCAGAGGATGATGAAGTATTAGTAGTCCATAAACTCGCTATATTTCGCCATCCACCAACGGAAGGTCTAGATAACACAAAAATATTTTCACCTTGTATAGCATCCTGCCACATAGATCTGTAAGAAGCAGCTGGTGTAAGAGCTGGACCCGCAGCTATCGCTGCATTGGCATATTGAGAAGCTAAGGCTGGTAGATTTCTATAATTATAGTATCTAGCGCGCATAGCGTTCAATGCATTTTTTGTTATAAACTTATAAGATGTCAAATTGTTGGAAGCAAAATTAGCATCTGCATACGCTAAATCCTCATCGATTAAAGCCCAAATTTCTGAATTTTTTACTCTAGGAGGTTTTACATCTACAAGTGGAACATCTTTAACCAACATTACACCTAATGCATTTCCATCCTCCATATTGGTTGTAAAATATGGATATAAAGAAATATAAGCGAATGCTCTGAGTGCTCTTGCTTCTGCTAATACAGCCTTGTATTCTACTGGATTTTCTGCAGGATTAATTTTTACTGCTTCTTCCAAGAGTCTGTTAACTCTATTAATTGTAGTATAATGTGTTAACCACATACTGGCTACTTGGCTATTACTGGATGTAAGAATAAATCGATATTCTTCATTATAAAATCCAGTATTTACAAGAGGTAATGAACTTTCATCCGTAATTAATGAAGTAAGATGAATCTCATCGGTAGTGTTTACTGTAGAATAAACAGAACCATTAAGGAAAGATCTTAGGTCGCTAACATTTTGGAAAGCCACACTTTCGTTTACCTCGCCATCTTGTACGATATCAATAGCATCCTTGCAAGATGTTATTGATAAGGTACCTAATATGATTATGGAAGATAAAACTATTTTAATTTTTTTCATTTTAATTTATGTTATGTGATTAAAAATCAATATTTGCACCAATACTAAATGTTCTCATGTTAGGATAAACAGATAGTGAATAAGAGAAGTTTGGTTCTGGGTCAAATCCTTTCCATTTTGTCCATGTATAAAGGTTTTCTCCGGCAACAAATATCTTCATTCCTCTGATAGCAGTATCGTTTAATAAGTTTTTTGGTATATTATATCCAAAATTTAAATTTTTAAATCTAATAAAGGAAGCATCTTTTAAGAACCGGTCTGAGTTTCCTTGATATGCTACGTTTGTAGAATTAAAGGAAGGAATATCGCCTGTTTTATTCTCTGGCGTCCACATATTTAATAAATCAGCAGATAAATTACTATCACCTAATGAAGTATGATCATATACCCAATCCATTGAGTTGTCATATTTATAAGCACCTTGTTGGAAGCTAAAATGAGCATCCAAGAAGAAGCCTTTCACTTCAGCATTAATACCAAAACCACCTATCCATTTAGGAAGATAATTTTTCCCAGTCGCTACAATGTCCTCATCCTTAAGTTCTTCTACTTTAGTACCATTTTTAGAAATAAATAATGCATTACCATTCTCAGGATTCACACCAGCATACGGTGCAAAATACCACTCATATGCCATACCACCTACTACGTTTCTAAGGTTTCCTGCCGTATCATCTTTAGTTAAAGAAAGTATTTTGTTTTCGTTATATGAAGCATTAGCATACACGGATAGTTTTGCGTTTTGATTTCTCAAAATTTCATATCGAATATTTCCTTCAATACCTCTGTTTTCTATAGATCCATTATTACCGCTAATACCAAAAGTACTTGTAGCTGCCGATGTATAAATATCGCTATACATTTTTTCAGTCTTTTTACGATAAACATCAAATCGTGCGTCTAGCCTATTGTTTAACAATCTGACGTCTAAACCAATATTTGCTTGATATAGTTCCTCCCACTGTAATAAGGAGTTTCTTAATCCTCCAAAGCCTGTCTGAGCGGAAATATTATCGTATCCGTTGGCAAAAATATAAGTTTCTCTTACAAGGTTTGGAGCAACTAATAAAGGATTAGTTCCTGTCGTTCCTTGAATTACATTTTGGTTACCGGTTTTACCATAGGAAGCTCTAAGCTTAAACATATCTAAATTCAAATTTTGAACTAGTGATGTTTTTTCAAGATTTATCCTTCCTGCAACAGACCAAAAAGTACCCCATTTATTACCATCTGAGAATCTATATGATCCATCCCTTCTGATCACTCCAGATAAACCAAATAATCCATCATAATCATAATCTAAAGTTCCAAATAACGCTAAAGTTCCAGCTTTTACCGCAGAAGCACTAGCAGTAGGTACATAAAATACCGTAGGTGATGCAGCAGAAGTAGCTCCTGAAAAATAAACTGGGTCTATATATCCAGTACCAGCTCCAAAGACCCAAGTTTTTGGGTTAAGACCAGTTCTTTGTTGGGAAGTATTATTATAGTGAATTTTTATATAATCGAAGTTACCGCTTACATCTAAGGTGTGTACATCATTTATTACTTTATGATATAATACACTTGTAATCGTATTAAAGTTAAACTCTGTGTTTTTTGAGAAGAATTCAAAACCTCCAAAAGGATTAGGATTTGTAGTTGTTCTTGAGCTTTTAGCTACATTTATTGCAAGATAAGACCATGGAGCTCTTGCAAAATTTCTCTCACTATACTTGTAATCTACAGCACTTCGGTTTCTTACAGATAAATCTTCTGTAAGCTTATAAGTTCCTGATGCGTTTAATAATATTCCAGTTTCGTTAAAACGGTTTGGAAGAGTACCTTTTAATATGTCTTCAAGAACATATATAGAATTTCCACCGTTGAAATTTGTACCTATATTATCATAAAGTGCTTGTCCGCTAGGATATTTATTGGGTGCTAAATAGGGAAGACCCTGATAACTACCATGTAGTGGATTTTGGATGGTGTTATTCCTTACTGCTGTATTAGTTTCTTCATCTAATTGATTTCTTTTAGAATAGGACAAGGAAGAATTAACTTCATAGGTAAATCTATCAGTGGCAGATTTTCCGGATAAGTTATTACGCACTGTAAATCGTTGAAAATCAGAAATAGGAATGATACCTTTTACATCTAAATAACCAAGGGAAGTGTACACATTAACTTTTTCTCCACCTGCAGATAAGCTAAGATCATGTCTTTGGGTAAATCCTGGACGATAAAATACATCTCTCCAATTGGTATTTGTAGGATAATTATCAATCTGCTCTTGGGTTAGAGTAGATCCAAAGCCCATATCATATTTTTTTTCCAAACCTAAATATTGCTTGGAATCCATCATATTATATTTGTTTTCAGGCAACAAGTTTATCCCTGTTAAACCGCTATAACTTACACGCAATGGAGAATTAAATCTACCTCTTTTTGTAGTAATAACTATTACACCATTATTACCACGGTTACCGTATACGGCAGTAGCACCAGCGTCTCTTAATATTGCAGCACTTTCAATGTCGGCATCGTTAAGATTTCTAAACTGTACAGAATTCACAATGGAACCATCAATAACATATAAAGGCTCGGAACCTGATGATAAAGAGTTTATACCACGTATTATAATATCAATTTTACCTGATCCTGGGGAGCCAGAGGATGCATTAATAGCTACACCAGGTGATTCACCTTGTAAAGAGTTTAAAAAAGAGGTTGTGGGTCTGTTTTCAAATTTCTCGGCTGTTACTGTTGTAGATGCTGTTACATCTTTTGCTTTGGTGGTTTTTCGGCTATAACCAAGAATCACCACATCTTTCATTACTTTTTCAGAATCCGGCAAGGTGTCATTTTTTACTCTTTGGCCATACACATCTTGGCCTAAAAAAAATAAAACTCCAGCACCTATAATACCTAATTTTACATTCATGTTAACGATATTTAATATTTCTTATATGCAAATATGTCAATTTAATTTAACACCACCAACAATTATTAAAAAAATCACCAATAATATGGTGATTTTAACAATAAACAGAAAATATTTCTTTTATAATTTTTTCTTAATAGATACAAATTCATAAACTTCAAGTTGATCACCAACTTCTATGTCGTTATATCCTTTTAGGTTTAATCCGCAATCGTATCCTTTCACTACTTCTTTAACATCATCTTTAAATCGTTTCAAACTTTCCAGTTCTCCATCAAATTTTACGATTCCATCACGCAAAACCCGCACTTTAGAATTTCTAGTGATTTTCCCTGAGGTTACCATACAACCTGCAATGGTTCCTATCTTTGAAATCTTGTATACTTCACGGATTTCCAAACTTCCTATCACCTGTTCCTTAATCTCTGGAGAAAGCATTCCCTCCATAGCTTCTTTTACTTCATCTATAGCATCATAGATTACAGAATAGTTTCGGATTTCAATCTCCTCTTTTTCTGCTAATTCTTTGGCATTTCCACCAGGACGAACATTAAATCCTATGATAATAGCATCTGAAGCTGTGGCAAGGAGTACATCACTTTCTGTGATTTGTCCTACACCTTTATGAAGAATATTTACTTGAATTTCTTCCGTGGAAAGTCTTTCTAACATATCAGATAAGGCTTCTACAGATCCATCCACATCACCTTTTAAAATGATGTTAAGTTCCTTGAAATCTCCTAAGGCTATTCTTCTACCTATTTCATCCAGTGTAAGATGTTTTTTGGTTCGGATGGATTGTTCACGCTGAAGTTGCTCTCTTTTGGCGGCAATATTTTTCGCCTCACGCTCGTCATCATAGACTTTAAACTTATCACCTGCTGTAGGCGCACCATCTAGTCCCAAAACAATAACCGGTACAGATGGCCCAGCCTCGTTGAGAGGTTGGCCTCTTTCGTCTAGCATTGCTTTCACTTTACCGTGGTTTTTACCAGCTAGCATATAGTCACCTACTTTAAGGGTACCTTTTTCTACTAAAATGGTAGCTACATAACCTCTTCCTTTATCCAATGAGGCTTCTATTATCACACCTTGTGCGTTTCTATTTGGATTAGCCTTTAGATCTAAAATTTCTGCTTGTAAAAGAACCTTTTCTAGCAATAGGTCTATATTAATTCCTTGTTTAGCAGAGATTTCCTGAGATTGAACATTTCCTCCCCATTCTTCCACTAAAATATTCATTGCAGAAAGTTGTTCCCGAATTTTATCCGGGTTGGCTGCTGGTCTGTCAATTTTATTTATAGCAATAATCATAGGTACGCCAGCCGCTTGAGCATGGGAGATCGCTTCTTTTGTCTGAGGCATTACATCATCATCTGCAGCTATTACAATGATAGCAATATCTGTAAGTTGCGCACCACGAGCACGCATTGCGGTAAAGGCTTCGTGACCTGGAGTATCTAAGAAAGTTATTCGTTCTCCATTTTCTAGTTTTACATTATAAGCACCGATGTGCTGTGTAATTCCACCAGATTCTCCTGCGATAACGTTTGTTTTCCGGATGTAATCCAACAATGAAGTTTTACCATGGTCTACATGCCCCATTACAGTTACAATAGGTGCTCTTTTAATTAGAGTTTCTTCATCATCATGGGCTTCTTCCTCAGTTTCTGTTTCCAGATCTGCATCAGAGAATTCTATTTTATATCCAAATTCATCTGCTACTAAAAGTAATGTATCAGCTTCTAATCGTTGATTCATTGTAACCATTACTCCTAATGAGAAACATACAGAGATAACTTCAGTAGGAGAAACATCCATAAGGGATGCAAGTTCACTAACGGTTATAAATTCCGTAACCTTAAGGACACGATCTTCCATATTATCCCGCTCTTGCTGAGCATCTTGCTCTCTTCGGGTGGTTCGTTTTTCCTTTCTGTATTTGGAACCTTTTGATTTTCCTCCCTTATTGGTAAGTTTTTCTAAAGTCTCTCTAATTTGGTTTTTTACTTGTTCTTCCGTAAGTTCTGCAGGAGGTGCTGCAGGCATGTTTCTGGCACCTGGCCTTTTATTACGGTTATTAGGGCCACCTGTATTAGGGCCTCTACCTGGACCGCCCGGTCTGTTATTGTTAGCTCCTGGATTATTGCCCGGAGTCCTTTGCGCAGGTGTAGTACCTGGTTTCCCATCTGGTGTACGGCCAATTCGTTTCCGTTTCTTTTTATCAGCGGATGATTTAGATTCGAATTTAGAAAGGTCTACTTTTTCTCCAACTATTTTAGGACCGTCTAATTTTTTATAAACAGTAGTGTGCAAATCCTCTTCAGGTGCAGCCATACCAGGAACCTGCACGGCAGGTTGTTCTGCAGGAGGTGAAGCTAATGGAATTTCCATTTTTTTACCCTCCTCTACATTTGGTGCAGAAGGTTTTTGTTCTGAGGAACTAGGAGGTTTTACAACAGGATTTTGGTTTCTACTGTTTGTAGCTGCAGGTTTTTTGGAATCTTGTTTTGGCTTTTTCTTTCTTGATTCTATTTGAGAAAGATCAATTTTATCCAAAATTTTGAATTCCTGAGTCGTATTTTCAGTTGAAGGAGCTTCTTCTGGTAATTCTTTTGGTGCAGGAATATTTTGGTTGATAGATTCTGAACTTGGACTTTGTATATCCTTAGTTTCCGTTTCAGTTTTTTCTTCCAGATTATCCGATGAACGTGCTGGAATTTCTTCACTTGAAGTTTCCGGTGCGGGAATAGTAGGCTGAGAAGGAGTGGAATCTACACTAGGTGTTTCTTTATCAGGAACTGATGGTGTACGGCCTTTATTTTCAAGATCAATTTTCCCCAAAACTTTACGCTCGGGGGCTGGCTTAGCCTTCGCTCTTATCACCTCTTCTGTAGAGGCACTCACAACTTTGGCAGCTGTGGTGGTATGAATGATGACTTCCTCTGAGGCTTTTTTCTGGGCAGAATCCGTTGCGAATTCTTTTTCCAGAGCTTCATAAGCGTTTTCATCCAACTGGGAATTGGGATTTGAATCCACAACAAAACCTTTGGAGGAGAGGAAATCAACCAAGCGAGTAACAGAGATGTTAAATCGTTTGACTGCCTTATTTAATCTGATTTTTGGCATGCAGTATGTGCTATTTTTTTATAATTATTTATCAAATTCTTCTTTGAAAATCTCTTTAGCACGGATGATTTGCTCCTCCTCTAATTCAGTATTTTTCAAAAGATAATCGTTGTCTTTTTCCATAACAGACTTAGCTGTATAAAGACCTATTTTTCGGAATTCTTCTATTTCCCAATCTTCAAATGCGTTCTTAAATTCATCAAGTTCCACATCTTCTTCTTCCGGTTCTCTATATACATCAATTTCATACTCAGTAAGACGGGAAGCTAAGCGGATATTCTGACCCCCCTTACCAATCACACGGCTAATCTCATCTGCATGAGTATGCACGAGTGCATGTCTTTCTTCCTGATTAAGTTCTATTTTAGTAATATCTACATTGCCTAATGCCCTTTTAATAAGAACCTCAGGATTTTTAGACCATTGAATTACATCAATGTTTTCATTTCTTAGCTCGCGTACCACACCATGTATTCTGGAGCCTCGTACTCCTACACATGCTCCAACAGGATCTATACGATCATCATAGGCATCTACAGCGATTTTTGCTTTTTCCCCTGGGATGCGTACTGCTTTCTTTAAGATGATTGTTCCGTCTTGAATTTCTGGTATTTCCAGTTCTAATAGTTTTTCCAAGAAGACAGGGGATGTTCTAGATACAGTAATCATATTTTTAGTACCGCGAACCTCGACAGAGTCTATAACCGCGCGTACATTATCACCTTTGTTATAAAACTCACCTGGGATTTGAAATTCTTTAGGTAAGATAAATTCATTTCCATCATCATCTAACAGTATCACTTGATTTCTTTTGATGTGATGTACTTCTGCAGATACTATTTCACCTACACGATCTTTAAATCCGTCAAATATATGCTGATTATTACGCTCTTGTAATTTTCCTATCAGAATCTGTTTTAAGGTAAGAATACTTCTTCTTCCTAATTCGCTGACAAGAATTTCTTGGGTAAATTCCTCTCCAATTTCAAAAGTGGGGTCTATTTCTAGTGCCTTAGTAAGTTCAATTTCCAATTCATCATCTTCGGACATTCCATCTTCTACGATGGTTTTATTTAGAAAAATCTGAAAATCACCTTTATCAGGATTAACAATTACATCAAAGTGGTCATCAGAATCATATTTTTTTCGCAGAAGTGTCTTTAGCGCGTCTTCTATAATGGCCATAAGTTCGGTTTTGGAAATATTTCTTATTTCCTTAAAATCACCAAAAGCATTGATTAATTCTGTGTTATTCATTTTTCTTTATCCTCCTTAAAATTGTAATATCACCCTTGCGGATTTTATAATGTTCAGTGGTATAGCCCATTCTCTGGATACCGTCATTTTTCCTTTCCCTAATTCTTTGGGAACTCTCTCCGTTTTTTCAAGATATAGTTCATCTTCAGTAAAACGAGTAAGGTTTCCTGTTTCAATTTTGCCAGATTGCAGCGTTATTTCCAATTCCCTTCCTATGTTTTTATTATACTGCCGCTGAAGACGAATAGGTTCGGTAGCACCTGGGGAAGTAACTTCCAGACTGAAATCTTCCTCTTCTCGGTCTAAATTAAATTCTATTTTCCTACTTACTGCTAGGCAATCTTCTAATGTTACTCCTGCGTCTCCATCAATTATTATATGAATGGCATTAGCTGGTGTAATTTTACATTCTAAGAGGAAAATATCATTTCTTTCTGAGAAAAAATCTTCAAGCAACAAATTTACTTTTTCTTGCAACAGGGCCATATACTTTATTAGTTTACAAAAAAGGCCTTTCTTGCGAAGGCCTAAACATTGGTACCGTAAAACTTTTGCAAATATAAGAATATTCTTTGGAAATAAAAAACCTCCGAAAAGGAGGTTTTTATATTTAAGCGTCAAATTCTTCGTCAGATTCTGCGGTTTTTTCACCACCGTCTTCCTTGATTTTTTCTTTATCCGCTTTTCTTTGGCTTTGTCCTTCTTTAACTGCTTCACCTACTACACTTAATAATAAGTCAATAGATTTAGAAGCATCATCATTTCCTGGCACTACATAATCCACTTTACGAGGATCTGAATTGGTATCAACAATAGCAAATACGGGTATTCCTAATTTTTTAGCCTCAGTTACAGCAATATGTTCACGCATAATATCTACAATGAATAAAGCTGCAGGAAGGCGAACCATTTCCGAAATAGAACCAAGATCCTTCTCTAGTTTCGCTCTTTGACGATCTACTTGAAGTCTTTCTTTCTTAGATAAAGTTTCAAAGGTACCATCCTTTTTCATTTTATCAATTGAATTCATCTTTTTAACCGCCTTACGTATAGTAACGAAGTTAGTAAGCATTCCACCAGGCCATCTCTCTGTAATATAGGGCATATCCAGTTCGGATGCGTGTTTTGCTACAATTTCTTTAGCTTGTTTTTTTGTGGCTACAAAAAGAACTTTTCTTCCAGATGCTACAATTTTTTCAAGAGCATTACAGGTTTCTTCTAGTTTTACAACAGTCTTATGAAGGTCTATAATGTGGATCCCATTTTTCTCCATAAAGATATAGGGAGCCATATTAGGATTCCATTTTCTGGTCATGTGACCGAAATGTACGCCTGCATCAAGCAGGTCTTTAACGTTTACTTTTGCCATTTTTTGGTAGTTTACTTTCCGCAAATTATGCAAGCAACCAGCGAAATTAAGTGCTGGTTTAGATGCTAAACTGAACGGGCAATTATTATAAAATTTATTTGTATTTATCTAATTATTCGTTGAAGATTGCGTTTTAAAAAATGCTTAATCCAATAAAGTATAGATAAAACTGGGAATATTAACGTTTTGAGAACTGGAATTTCTTTCTCGCTTTTTTCTGACCAGGTTTTTTTCTTTCCACCATACGAGCATCTCTTGTAAGAAGTCCTACTGGCTTTAGAATCAAACGAAACTCTTCGTTTATATTTACCATTGCACGGGAAATTGCAAGACGAATAGCTTCAGCTTGTCCGGTAATACCTCCTCCCTGAACATTTACTTTCACATCATATTGATCAACAGTTTCTGTAAGAGAAAATGGTTGCTGAACTTTATATAACAATAAGTTTGTATTAAGATAATCTTTGGCATCTTTTCCATTAATTACCATATTTCCGGATCCGGGCTGCAAATAAATTCTTGCTACGGAAGTTTTTCTTCTTCCTATTTTATGAATGATAGACATATATTTTATTTGAATTCTGCAAGATTGATTTGAGTAGGCTGTTGAGCCTCATGCTTATGCTCAGATCCTTTATAAAGGTGAAGATTACGAAGAAGCTGCGATCCTAATTTATTTTTTGGAAGCATTCCTTTAACAGATTTTTCTAGGACCTTAAGTTCATCCTTATTAAGGAGTTCTTGGGCAGTCATACGTCTTTGGCCACCTGGATATCCTGTGTGCCAAATGTATTCTTTATCTTCCCATTTATTTCCTGTAAGCGTTATTTTACCCGCATTGAGTACAATAACATTATCACCGCAATCTACATGCGGGGTAAAATTAGGCTTATGTTTTCCACGAAGAATTTTCGCGATATTGGAGGCAACACGCCCTAAAGGCTGTCCCTCTGCATCTACGATCACCCAACTTTTGTTGGCTGTAGCCTTATTGGCAGAGACGGTTTTATAGCTTAAAGTATTCACACTATATCGATTACGGTTTGTATTAATTACCCAAAATGGGTTTGCAAAGGTAAAAAATTAGTTTGAATTATAAAATTTCCGATATTAATTTTTAAATTAATTTACCAAATTGTTCTCCTGTAATACTTTGATGGTTATCTGTAAGGTATTTTATTACGAAATTACTTTTAATTCCAGAGATATAATCCAGATTTGAAATTTTGTGTAAAATGAAGTTGTGGTAGGCCTGCATATCTTTCAATATAATCTTAAGAATAACATCATATTCACCAGCCACGAAGCTCGCTTCTATAACTTCAGAAAATGATTTAATCTTTTCTTCAAATTTTTGAAAAATATCTTCATGATGCTTAATAAGTTTTATCTGAAGGTAGCCTACTACAGGATATCCAAGTTTTTCAAGGTTTAATAGCACTACATTTTTACTAATAATACCCTCAGCTTCTAATTTTTTTATTCTCTCATGCACCGGAGTGATGGAGAGATTTACCCGAGCTGCAATGTCCTTGGTGCTCATTTTATTATCATCTAATAATAAGCGGAGAATGTTTAAATCAATGTCATCAATTTTCATAGTAAAAAAAATACCTAATATTTGGTTTAAATTTATCAAATTTTTCTAAATCCTTTTACACTATTATTATACCAAACTGTAAATTTTAGAAATAAAATTTAATAATCTTATTGTATTTTTTATAAAACGTATTTATCAAGGGTATCTTTTGCTACTTCTGTTTTATAACGAAGAAACTTTATTCTTCATTACATACTTTTTAAAGCGCCTCGTAAATCTTTAAGGCTTTCATATCCTTTCGATTTTACTAACTCATTAAATTCCTGTAAGATTCTTGCAAAAACTTGAGGTCCTTCTTTCATTAGTTGGGTACCCACCTGTACAAGATGTGCACCACAGAGAATATGTTCGTACATATCTTTACCAGATTCTACACCGCCACACCCTATAATAGCAATATCTTGATTAAGTCTCAAATAAAACGCACGTACATTAGCCAATGCTGTAGGCTTCACATAGGCTCCACCAATGCCTCCGAAGCCGTCCTTAGGCCGAATGCTTACCGTATCATCTTCTATATATAGCCCATTCCCTAATGAATTAATGCAGTTTACATAGCTCAATGGAAATTTATTTAAAATTTCGCTTACCGCATCAAAGTGAGCAAAATCAAAATATGGAGGTAGTTTAACACCAATTTTCTTTTTTGTCAAAGAAAACACCTCTTCCAATATACGTTCAGTGGCTTCGAAATCATAGCCTATTTGTGGCTTTCCAGGAACATTAGGACAAGATAGATTAAGCTCCGTAATACCCTTAAATTCAGACTGTTCTATTTTTTTAACCATGGATAAGTTATCCTCCATACACATTCCGGCTATGGATAGGAAATTGATATCATCTGGATGGTTATTTTGAAATTCGAGTGAATAGTTTAAATAAAAATCAATACCGAGATTTGGAAGTCCCATGGAGTTGATACTACCTAAAGGGACCTCTATATACCTAGGTTTTGGATTTCCTTCGCGATATTCTGATGTTGCACTTTTCGTAACGAAAGTGCCTGCTTCAGATTGTAAAAGATCATCCAGCAAGTCTTTATTATCGCACCAGCATCCAGATGCATTCATTAGTGGATTTTTAATTGAATGTCCTAAAAAATCTACGCCTAAATCCATTTTATTTATTTTGGTAAAAATAAACTATAATTATGTCTGTATCCAATGAGATTCTGCCTAATTTTGCCCAATGCAGACCTCTAAAAGTATTTTAATTCTTGGTGCCAACTCTGACGTCGCGCGTGAATCTGCCATACTTTGGCATGCTCAGGGATATCAAATTTATGCTGCCTCCAGAGACATGGAGGCTTTAAATCAATTTAAAATAAAAGGTAATCTCACCCGATTTTATCCTTTATTTTTTGATGCAATGGATGTGGATAGCCACTCTGCTTTTTATCGAGATCTTCCTCACAAACCCAATATAGTCTTATATGCTGCAGGATTTTTAGTTCAGAATGATGAATGTTTTTGGGATTTTCAATCCTTTCAAAAAATGGTTTGTACTAATTATATAGGGGCGGTATCTATTCTTAGCAAAATTTGTTTTGATACCTATAATACTGGTCTAGAAAGAGTTATCGGGCTATCCTCTCTATCTGGAATACGCGGAAGGAAGTCTAATTTTTATTATGGTAGTACCAAAGCTGCTTTTTCTACCTTCTTAGAAGGACTTTCTCAAGAACTTTCCGGCAGAAAAATTAAGGTAAATACATTTGTTTTGGGTTATATTAAAACCAAAATAAATGATGGTCTGAGATTAAATAAAAGTCTTATGATGGAGCCTCAGTTTGTGGCTAACATTATTGTAAACACAAGAAAGTCAGGTACTTTAATTCCGGATATGAGATGGAAATTAATTTATCTCTTAGTACGATTTCTACCTAAATCTATATTAGCAAAACTTCCTTAGTTATTTTTAATTTGTAAAGAAAGTTCATCTAATTGTGTATCTGCAATAGGACTTGGGGCATCTATCATTACATCCCTTCCAGAGTTATTTTTAGGAAAAGCGATATAATCGCGGATCACTTCGTTCCCATGTAAGATAGCCACTAAACGATCAAAACCAAGTGCAATACCACCATGAGGAGGAGCTCCGTACCGGAATGCATTCATTAAAAAACCAAATTGAGCTTCCGCCTCTTCTGCCGTGAAACCCAAAAGATTAAACATTTTTGCCTGCAGTTCTCTATCAAAAATACGGATGGAACCACCCCCGATTTCATTACCATTTAAAACTAGATCGTACGCATTGGCACGTACTACCCCTGGATTGCTTTCCATAAGAGGGATATCTTCCAATTTTGGGGAGGTAAAGGGATGGTGCATGGCGTGGTAGCGGTTAGTTTCCTCATCCCATTCCAATAGTGGGAAATCTAGGACCCAAAGCGGAGCAAATTCGTTAATTTTCCTTAGACCCAGCCGGTTACCCAGCTCCATTCTTAGTGCGGATAATTGGGTACGGACTTTATCAGTTTTACCACTAAGGATGATAATAAGGTCACCCTTTTCTGCATTAGCTTTAGCACAGATTTTAGTTAAATCTTCTTCGGTATAAAATTTATTCACAGAAGAAGTAATGCTGCCATCTTCTTGATATTTAATCCAAACTAAACCTGATGCTCCTATCTGTGGGCGTTTTACCCATTCGGTAAGCTCATCGATCTGTTTTCTAGTGTAGGAAGCACAACTTTTTGCTACAAAACCTACCACCAATTCTGCTTCATTAAATAAAGTAAATTCTTTGCCCTGAACCAACTGATTTAATTCTATAAACTCCATTCCAAAGCGGATATCGGGCTTATCATTACCATATTTTGCCATGGCGTCTGCATAAGTAATTCTGGGAAAAGTTTCAAATTCTTTCCCTGTAACTTCATGTAATAAATGCTTAGCTAAACCTTCAAAAATTGATAGAATCTGTTCCTGATCTACGAATGTCATTTCGCAATCTATTTGGGTAAATTCAGGCTGTCTATCAGCTCTTAAATCCTCATCTCTAAAACACTTAACAATCTGAAAATATCTATCCATACCTCCAATCATTAATAATTGTTTAAAGGTCTGAGGGGATTGTGGCAATGCATAAAATTGCCCTGGATTCATGCGGCTTGGCACAACAAAGTCTCTTGCTCCCTCAGGGGTGGATTTTATTAGGACAGGAGTTTCTACCTCTATAAAATTCTGGTCGGATAGATAATTACGAATTTTCTGAGCAATGCTGTGGCGGAAAATAAGTTTATCTCTTACTGGGGCGCGGCGGATATCCAAATAGCGGTACTTCATTCTCAGTTCTTCTCCACCATCTGTGTCATCTTCTATAGTAAAGGGTGGAAGTTCTGATTGATTGAGGATTTTTAATTCTGAGACTAAAATTTCAATTTCGCCAGTTGGTATTTTGGGATTTTTAGAGCTGCGTTCTATTACTGTACCAGTCACCTGAATAACAAATTCACGCCCAAGTTTCTCTGCTGTTTCCCATACATAAGATTCTGTTCTATCTTTATCAAAGACCAATTGCGTAATTCCGTATCGATCTCTTACATCCACCCAAATAACGAAACCTTTATTCCGTATAGTCTGTACCCATCCGGAAAGTGTAACATTTTGATGGAGATGGGCGAGGGATAACTCCCCATTGGTGTGCGTGCGATACATAAAACGTCAGTAATGGTACAAAAATATGAGAAAAAATGCTGGTAAAGAAAAAGATTAGTCCTTGGGTAGCATTTTAAGATCCCATTGTACTACCTGTTTTTCTACGATATAGGGTAAAACAATATATTTTATTATTTCTTTTTCGGGCCTATCGGTGGCTACTTGGAAGTGTGTTTTGGATTTTTCTTTTGTAATCGTAACATCCATTTTGTCAGTATGAACAGCCTGAACCTCAGATGTATTTTGGTTCCAAAAAAATATAAGATTTCTTAGAATTATTAAAGTAAATAGGAAGTAAATACTAATAAATGCGCCTTTTAGCTGTTTGTTTTTAGCATATATATAGATAGCAATTATAAGCAGATAGGAGACTATAAGTTCCACTAAGGTAAAGGATATATTTTCAATAAATGCTCCCGGTAGTTTGCCAAAAAAGTGTACACAAGATAAAAATATTTGACATAAATAAGAATACATATCTAGTAAAAAAGTTGGGATTGACACAAATCCTCCTATTCCTACTAGCAAAAAGGCAAATATAATAACCAATTCGCCCAAGGGAATCATAATTACATTGCTTACAATGCTGATTACGCCCAACTGATGAAAATGATACAGCATCAATGGAATTACTGTAATCTGTGCACTTAGACTTATACAGAATGCTTGACGAAAAAACTTAGGGATAAATTTTGCCTTTCTCAAAACCCAAGCATCGAGATATGGATTAAACATAGTAATACCCAAAACGGCTGCAAAACTTAACTGAAATCCTACATTAAAGGCAAAAAATGGATCATATAATAAAATTATAAGACCAGAAATACCTAAAGATTGTACTACATTCGCCTGTTTTTGAAGTAAATAAGAGATGTAGTAAACGCTTATCATTAAACAACTACGCACTACAGAGGCTCCAAAATCTATTAAAATCGTAAAACTCCAAATTGCCAGTAAGGCCAAGATTATAGATCCGGTTTTCTTTTTAAATATTCTGAGTTTAGAAATGATGAATAATATCCCTGCAAATATTAGAAGCATGTGGCTACCAGAAATGGCCAAAATGTGCATCAGCCCTGAGCGTCGAAAATCTTCTTGAAGCGTATTGGAAATACCGGATTTTTCGCCTAAAATGAGTCCATTGGTAAAAGCTGCAGTTTCATCATTTTGGAAATAATAATTCATCTTATCTACCAACCTTCCTCTAATTTTTGCTGCCGTATTAAATAAGGATTCCTGTGTATTTATCAATTTAATTTCTGATATAGCTTTTGCTCTATGGGAGATTTTCTTTCTTTTTAAAAATTTAGAATAATTAAATTGAAATTCAAACATAGGTTCCGCAATGGGATAGAGGGATAGATTTGCGGTATAAGGAGTTCCATATTGTAAATTGGGAATATCCTTAGGGACAGAGAGAATATATTTATGAACACCTTCGGAAATGATATATTGTTGAAATTTTTCGGAAACTTTTAGCTTTTCTTGTACGGTAAATGGTACCTGTTTTTGGCTACTGGAATAGGTAATATTTTCCTCCACAGCACACAAAACTCCACACAATATCCCTAAGGTAAAAAAGACACTAAAACTAATCTTCGCAAAATTTTGGACATAAATTTTAGTTACAATACAAATCAAGCAGACTACGGAAATGGCTAAGAATCCAGCAGCAACTAGATGTTTAAGAAATTCAGGTGGAAAATGTATAAAATTAAAATTCCAAAAAGCATTTCCAAAGAAAATCCCCAACAATAGGGCACAAAAACAATACCCAAAAGTATAATTTTGCGCCAGTTTCATATTTATTGAGAATGTAAAATAAGCTGAGCCGCTCTACGGGAGGCTCCAGAATCCCCTAATAGCGCTCTTAGCCTGTGAAATTCGGATAGAATATTTTCTTGTATTTCTGGGCGTAGAAGTAATTCTAATTCTTTCTTAATGCGTTCGGCAGTGCATTCATTTTGGATAAGTTCAGCAACTACTTTTTTGTTAAGAATTAAGTTTACCAGACTAATATATTGTAAGTTACGGATGAGATACCGCGCAATACGTACAGATATTGCACTGCCTTTATAGCATACTATCTGCGGGATACCAGCTAAAGCGGTTTCCAATGTGGCAGTCCCGCTGGCTACTACCGCCAATTTAGCATCAGAGAGTACTTCATAAAATTTTCCAACGCGGAGTTCTACATTCTTAGGCATCTTTCCATACGTTTCCGGCGGTAGATAGGATACAGCAGCTACCACAAATTCTTGTTTGGGGAAAAGTGCAGCTACTTGAAAATAAATAGGGAGTAATTTTGAAATTTCCTGAATTCTCGAACCTGGTAAAAGTGCGATTTTACTCTTATTATTGATAGGTTGTAGTGCAGAAAAAAAAGCTTGATCTAGAAGTGGATGTCCTACATAGTCTGCTTCTACTCCGTGTTTAGCATAAAATTCCTTTTCGAATGGTAATATGCAGATCATTTTGTCTACATATTTCTTTATTATTTTTACTCGTCCTTCCTTCCAGGCCCATAATTGTGGAGAAATATAATATATAACTTTAAAGCCCTTATCCTTCAGCCATTTGGCCATTCTGAGGTTAAAACCAGGATAATCTACTAGGACTACTACATCTGGCTGAAATTGCGTGATATGCTCCTTGCAAAGTTTAAAATTGGAAAGAATTGTTGGGAGATAACGGATTACTTCAATGAAGCCCATAAATGCCAGGTCTTTGATGTGTTTTTTAAGAGATTCTGGATCGTGAGTCACCTGAAGCATAGCATCTCCTCCCCAAAAGCCAAAATTGCTATCGGGCCTTTCACGTAAGATTTCCTGCATCAGCTTGGCTGCGTGCATATCACCGGAGGCTTCACCTGCAAGTAAGAATATTTTCAAGAAAAATTAATGTTAAATTTGTGTAAATATACTTGATATGATAGAAGATTTTGGTATACCAGAGATTAAAAACAAAGTAAGCGATAGCGGGTTATTACAAATACAGATAGAAGATTTTTTTCCTAAAAACGAACTTGATTTTTTAGATATTTCAGAATTTTTAGAGGATGGAATCCTTCGAGAGAAAAACTTTCGTGAAAAAATAAAAGACTTTAATTGGGGACAATACCAAGATAAAATACTTCTTATTACCAATTCTCAAGACTCTATAGTTCCTCTCTGGGCATATTTTCTAATTGCTGGAAAAACCGAGGGAATAGTAAAGCTTTCTCTCACAGGCAGTTCTGAGGAAAATTATGAAGTGCTTTTAGGTTACGCTATTGAAAATTTAAACACATTAGCCTATCAACAAAAAAAAATTGTTGTAAAAGGTTGTGGAGATAGAACTATAAATCCGTCATTATTTATGCTCCTGATACAGAAATTACAGCCCGTGGCATCATCCATCATGTTTGGTGAACCTTGTAGTACAGTTCCTATATTTAAAGCAAAAAACCTTAGGAATAATTTTTGATAATTAGTTATTTCAAATAAAAATTTATGAATTTCTTAGAATTATTATCTAGCGGTGCTGGACAAACAGCAGCACAGAAAATGCAAAACAAATTTGGGATTAATTCCTCCCAGATTATGGCTTTAATGGCAGTAGCAGCACCCTTAATTATTGCTCAGCTTCAGAAAAAATCTCAAGATCCTGTGGAAGCTGAACGAATAGCAAATGCCATAGATAAAGATCATGATGGGAGTGTTTTAGATGATCCAGATCAAATAGAAAATCGCCAAGACGAGGGTAATAGCATACTATCTCATATATTCGGAGGACAAAAAACACAGGTAGAAAGCCAATTATCGGAGCGTTCTGGTATCGCGCCATCTCAAGTAGGTGGTATTTTGGCCATGTTAGCTCCTTTAGTAATGGGCTATATCGGTAGACAAAAAAATAACAAGGGCGTAGGATCGGATGGTTTAGGTGGTCTTCTAGGAGGTTTGCTTTCTGGGGGTCAAGGAGCATCCCAAGGTGGTGGAATGCTTAATGATTTACTTGGCGGTTTGCAAGGTGGTTCTCAGCAAGGAGGTTTGGGAGATATTCTGGGAGGTCTTTTGGGCGGAGGGAATCAAAATCAATCCCAACAACAAGGAAGTTTTGGTATAGATGATCTTTTAGGAAAGTTTTTAAAGTAATTAATACCGCGAAATAACAGATGCCGCAATTTACTATTGCGGCATTTTTATTTAGAAGTATTCTAAAAAACTCCCAAATGATGAATCTCATTCACTTTGCACCGGTTTAAATGTTACTTTTGCTAAAATCTAAATTCGGAGATATGGCAGAATTTATCAAATCATCCATTGGACGAAAGTACATGATGGCACTTTCAGCGATGTTTTTGCTAATGTTCTTGGTGCTTCACCTCGTAGTAAATGTATTTTCACTATTTGGGAAAGAGGCGTACAATGCAGCATCGTACTTCATGGGGAATAATTCCGCAGTCCAGATATTAATGCAACCTTTGCTCATTTTTGTGGTATTTTATCACTTTATAATGGGTTTTATCTTAGAGATAAGGAACAACAAAGCGCGTCCAATTTCTTATTCTTACAATAAAAGAAACGAAAACTCTACATGGATGTCCCGAAATATGATTATTTCAGGTGCAGTCATATTAGCTTTTTTAGCAATTCACATGTATGATTTCTGGTATCATGAGATGTCTGTTAAGTATATTGAAAGAACGGCAGAAGTGATTCAAAATAAAGAAAGATTCTGGGGAGACTTGCATGAAAAGTTTCAAGATCCATTGCGTGTAGGATTTTATATTATTGCTAATATTCTTTTAGGATTACACCTATCACACGGGTTTCAATCAGCATTTCAGTCTGTGGGAGCACGTCATCCAAAATATACACCCGGCATCAAAAAATTTGGTACTGTTTATTCCATACTTATTCCTGCAGGATTTATCTTAATCGCCTTGTTACATCATTTGAAAATAGCACCTCTTTTTTAACAAATTGATTTCTATTTTATTCAGATTTACTACTAAAAACAAACCATCGTGTCCATTTTAGATTCCAAAATACCTTCCGGTCCTCTTAAAGATAAGTGGAAAAACCATAAAGATCACATGAACCTTGTCGCACCTAATAACCGCGATAAAATTGATGTAATTATAGTGGGTACCGGTTTGGCGGGTGGTTCCGCAGCTGCTACTCTTGCAGAACAGGGTTATAATGTAAAAGCATTCTGTTATCAGGATTCACCTAGAAGAGCTCATTCCATTGCAGCACAAGGTGGGATTAATGCAGCTAAAAATTATCAGGGAGATGGAGATTCTATCTACAGATTATTTTATGATACGATAAAAGGTGGAGATTATAGAGCCAGAGAAGCCAATGTATATCGTTTAGCAGAAGTTTCTGCCAATATTATTGATCAATGCGTGTCTCAAGGTGTTCCTTTTGGTAGAGATTACGGTGGTCAATTAGATAATAGATCATTTGGTGGAGTTCAGGTAAAGCGGACTTTTTATGCTAAAGGGCAAACGGGTCAGCAACTTTTATTAGGTGCATATTCTGCCATGTGCCGTCAGATAGGTAAAGGTAGAATCCAGATGTATAACCGCCATGAGATGATGGATTTGGTTATTGTTGATGGAAAAGCGAGAGGTATTGTCGCGCGAAATTTAGTGAATGGAGCAGTAGAAAGTTTCTCTGCACATGCTGTAGTTATCGCATCAGGTGGTTACGGAAATGTATATTTTCTATCAACTAATGCCATGGGTTCTAATTGTAGTGCGGCTTGGAAAATTCATAAAAAAGGAGCATTCTTCGCAAATCCTTGCTTTGTTCAAATTCACCCCACATGTATTCCAGTTCACGGAACGCAGCAGTCTAAACTGACTCTGATGTCGGAATCTCTTAGAAATTCTGGTAGAATTTGGGTTCCTAAAAATCTAGAGGATGCTACAGCAATCCGAGAAGGAAGAATGAAGCCAACTGATATCCCAGAAGAAAATAGAGATTATTATTTAGAAAGAAGATATCCAGCCTTTGGTAACCTAGTGCCTCGTGATGTGGCATCTCGAGCAGCTAAAGAGAGATGTGATGCTGGATATGGAATCGAAAACAATGATACTAAAGAAGGTGTATATCTAGATTTCTCAACTGAGATATTGAAGAAGGGTAGGGAATCTGCTACTGAAAAAAATTTACATAATCCTACACCACAGCAAATTTATGATCTTGGTAGACAATGGGTTGAAGAAAAATATGGGAATCTTTTCGAAATGTATGAGAAAATAACTGCAGATGATCCGTATGTTACCCCTATGAAGATATATCCTGCAGTACATTATACCATGGGTGGTGTATGGGTAGATTACAACTTGATGTCTACTATTCCAGGTTGTTTTGTAATCGGTGAAGCAAATTTCTCTGATCATGGCGCTAACCGTCTAGGAGCTTCAGCACTAATGCAGGGCCTAGCCGATGGATATTTCGTCCTTCCATATACCATAGCAGATTATCTTTCTTCTGATATCCGTACGGGTAAAATTTCTGTAGAGACATCTGAATTTGCTCAAGCTAAACAAGCTGTGGAAGAAAAGATTAATTTTTTCATTACTAATCCTGGGACAAAAACTGTTGATCATTTCCATAAAAAATTAGGCCTCGTAATGTGGAATAAAGTGGGAATGGGAAGAACTCCTGAAGGATTACAAGAAGCTATAAAAGAAATAGAAGAAATTCGAAAAGATTTTTGGCAAAATGTTAAGGTTCCTGGAGATGCTTCCAGTATGAATACGGAGCTTGAAAAAGCATTCCGTGTAGCAGACTTTTTGGAACTTGGTCATCTAATGGCTATTGATGCCTTAAAAAGAGAAGAATCTTGTGGTGGGCATTTCCGATGGGATCATGCTACACCAGATGGCGAAGCAGAACGTGACGATGAGAATTACAAGTATGTAACTGCTTGGCAATACAATGGCAGTGATATAAATTCTGAGATAATGCACAAAGAAGAGCTTGTGTATGAAAATATTGAGCTAAAAGCTAGAAGTTATAAATAAAAAATCTTAGCATTGAAAAAAACTAGGATATTTAATAAATTTCCAAACCTACTTAGGAAATGAGCGCTAAAAAAGAACTAAACCTGACTCTAAAAATTTGGAGACAGAAAAACAATAAAACACGAGGACAATTCGAGACCTATAAATTATCGGAGGTGTCTCCAGATTCTTCCTTTTTGGAAATGCTGGATATGCTCAATGAACAACTTATAGATCAAAATATTGAGCCTATTGCATTTGATCATGACTGCCGTGAAGGTATTTGTGGTATGTGTTCTCTGTATATAAATGGTAGAGCTCATGGACCTGAAACAGGTACTACTACTTGCCAATTGCACATGAGACATTTCCGTGATGGAGAAACTATTCATATAGAACCTTGGAGAAGTGCTGCGTTCCCGGTAATTAAGGACCTTGTGGTAGATAGAAGCTCTTTTGATAGAATAATGGCTGCTGGAGGTTTTATTTCTGTAAATACTTCTGGAAATACCACAGATGCTAATTCTGTTCTCGTTCCCAAAGAGGATGCAGATCTCGCTATGGACACTGCCGCTTGCATTGGTTGCGGAGCATGTGTTGCCAGTTGTAAGAATAGTTCTGCTATGTTATTTGTAGGTGCAAAAATAAGCCAGTATGCACTCTTACCTCAAGGAAAAGTAGAAGCTAAAAGACGAGTACTTAATATGGTTCGCCAAATGGATGAAGAAGGATTTGGGAACTGTTCCAATACGGGTGCTTGCGAAGTAGAATGTCCTAAAGGCATAAGTCTTGAAAATATAGCGCGTATGAATAGAGAATTCTTATCTGCTAATCTATCTAAAAGATAAAACATATAAAACCAATAAAAAAGGCTATCAGTAATGATAGCCTTTTTTATTTCTACTCTTTATGTAAAAGTTCTTCCCTAAATAGTCATTCCTTAAAAAGCCAGTTTCGCATTTTGAAAATTATATTTGCAT
>JAGLAZ010000017.1:9180-33934 GCA_018260565.1 Flavobacteriaceae bacterium | reverse complement strand
TGTACCCGTTTGATATAAATGTTTTATCTCCCTAAAAATCCAAGGATATCCAATAGCAGCACGCCCTACCATCTGCCCATCACAGCGAAATGTATTTCTATAGGTTAAGGATTTATCTGGTGAATCTATATCCCCATTTCCAAAAACGGGTATTTCCATATCTGGGTGAGCCTTTACTTGGTCTATATATTCCCAGTTGGCTTCCCCTTTATACATTTGGGCGCGAGTACGGGCATGAATAGTAATAGCTTTTACGCCACAGTCTTGCATTCTGAGAGCAGTTTCCATAACATTAATCCCTGCATCATCCCAGCCAAGGCGGGTTTTTACAGTGACAGGCAGATGGGTAGATTGTACTACGCTTTTCGCTAATCGCACCATTAAATCAACATCCTTTAAAACACCGGCACCAGCTCCTTTGCACACTACTTTTTTAACAGGACACCCAAAATTTATGTCCAATAAATCTGGCTGAACGGTTTCAACTATTTTCGCTGACAATGACATTGCTTCCTCATCACCACCAAAAATTTGAATTCCAATGGGGCGTTCTTCCTCAAAAATATCAAGTTTCTTTCTGGATTTTATGGCATCCCGTATGAGCCCTTCGCTGGATATGAATTCCGTATACATCATATCCGCGCCGAATTTTTTGCATACTCTACGAAATGGAGGGTCGCTCACATCTTCCATAGGTGCTAAAAGCAGCGGATAATGCGGTAAAAGAACATTTCCTATCGTTACTCCCTCCATATTGCAAATATAGGTAAGAATATGCTACCTATATTAGAAGCCAGCTCTTACCTGAATGCTACCACTGTGTATGGTACGGTCCCCAGTATTTCGGCCTTCATAAGTTAAGTTTAATTGAATGAAATCGTTTAAAGCTTGCTGTGCTGTAAGAGACCAAACGAAGTTTTTCCCTGGACGCAATCCCTCCAACAGTTGATTTCCTACAACAGAATTCGACTCACCAGTGAAATTATTTTGGATAAAAGCTCCTGTTCCTCGGATTACGGATTTATTTCTGCTGAATTGAAGACTGCTTGATGCATCCATTAGGGAAAGTTTTTCTGGTCCGTCCTGCCTGTTTTTATTCGCATATCGAATTTTATTTTCCCACTGAAGGTTCTTTCCAGCAAGCCAAGTAAGCCCACCAACCAAGGACTGCTCTTGTAAAATGAAATTTCTTTGAACATAAACCTGGGATGCTTGTTTTCTGTCTTTAAAACTATATTCTGTATCAAGTTTTAGGCTTTCTTTAATGCGGTAGCCAAGCCCTAACTGGCTTACATTTTCATCTCTTTTTTCTTGGCTAAAGTTTTGGATAATTGCGCTTCGGGTTTGGGTATTTCTTACAATTGCATTCCATGGAGAGGTAGGTGATGGTAATATCTGTGCAGCTATAAGCCAATTTTCTTGGCTTGAAATCATATTATTTTCTTTAATAAATGGATTCCATTCCAAGGCTTTATCATTTTTAAAATATGAATTCTGGGATAGGAAGGATGTACTTAATTGTAGTCTTTGTATTAATTTATTTTCCCAAACAAAACTTTTGTAAGGAATAAATAATAAGGAAAGCTGTATTTTATTTTTATTAGAAGATACATAACGTGAAACAGTAGAAAATACCCTTACATAAGAAGCCTGGTCATTATATTCTGCCAACTCAAATTCCTCCAATTGTTGCACACCATCACCATTATAATCCGTCCATTTATACGCACCTTGCCCGTCATTTACTTTTACATACTGGAAGTCTCGTAGCGGTTCACGCCCATTCCCTAGTTCATAAAAGGATTGAACACGAAGCCCATTTTTAAATAAATTCTGATTGAATACAATATTCCCTAAAACATAGGTTTCTTCAGGAAGTTGCATACTCATAGGCTCATTAAATATTTTTCTACCATGAAATGTGGTACTTAAAAGGCTATTATCTGTTTTAATGATTTCGCTTGAAAGCTCCAATCCATATATTTTATTAGAAGCTTGTAAAGAACCTATATAAACAGAGTCATTCTTTCTAAAATATGCCCGCGCAGATAACACATTTCTTAGACTATCTCTTTTACTATAACCAGCATAAACTTCTTGCCACCTAAAACTTTCCCGAGTATAATTTCCTATGGCTGAAGATAACGCAATACCATTATTTTGATTTCTCGTATTTTCTTCACTTCTAAATCCTAGTGAAATTTCATTTTTATTATATCTTTTATATCCAGCAATATTTACTTTTGAAAACTGTGTTTTTTCCAAGTTGCCATTCGTATGTAAAAGAGAAGCATTTGCTACAAAACCATACTTATCTTTCTTAAATTCAGATGTAATTACGTGTCTAACACCTTTGTAGAAATCTTTTTCGCTTACATATTGCATTTGGTATTCACTCTGTAACCAAGTATTCCATTTAGCTGATTGTTTAAAAGAAAATTTAATCTGTTCCCTATTATTAAATTCCTGGGGCAAATTAAAATCTCTAGCAAATTCCACATCCTGAAGCCTATCTAAAACATAAAATCTAGGATGTATCCACAGAGCTTCAATGCCGGATATTAGATTGATAGTATTAAAAGTATAGGCCTGACTGCCTAAAAACCTAGCTGCATATCCCGCGTTATTTTGATTTCCAATGCTACTAAAGGTATTTACATCTCTATTGCTAAATGCAACATCCACCGAAGCCCGAGTTTTTCCATTTACATACGATGATGCCCCGAAAATAAGGGCGGTACGTTCTGGCGCCACAAGCTTTTTCTTAGCCACAAAATCACCTTTACCTGGACCTTTATAAATAAAAACCCTACCATTATTCCCATTTTGAGACAGGGAATAATCCCCATTTCCATTCCCTACAAAGGAAAATGCTACCTGATACAATGTTTCCGTAGCAGATGAACTGTACTCATAATAATCTCCAGACGCAGATTGTATTTTTTTGTATAATATTTTTCCTGGGTCGGGCAATTCTGGGCTTGCTGATACGGCAAACATATTTCCTGGTGTATTTCCGGCTTCTGCAAGAAGTTTCCTGTCCTCGGGAGTAAGATTTAAGGCGATTGGGGCATTTTTATCGTCTTGTTCCCAGAACCACCCAGTACTCATAGTCCAGTTTTTTTTCTTTATACCTGCAGTTCCAGTGCTGAGATAGCGCGTATAATTTCTATTGGTATAATTGTAGGTAATGGTGATAAAATTTTGTCGAAATACTGGCCGGAAGCTTGTAAACGTAATTTCACCAGTGAGATAATTCACAATGTAATCTGCATTTTCCCCTTTTCTCAAGAGAACACCATCTAAAAATACCTGTTCTGAGCCTGAAATAATGCTAATAAAGGCTTCATTATTTTTACCAGGCAAGCGATACGGACCTTGGTTGCCCTCTACTGGCTGAAATCTGTATCTATTAAACTCACTTCTTGCTACTCCCGCAGAAGCTCCCACATAAGAAGTTTTATCAGGATTTAAATAACCAAAAAATTCCAGACCTAAACTTCGGCGCTGATATCTACCAAAATAGCTGTCCTGCTGAGCAGGATCTAGATGACCTCCACGGATTTTATATTGGTTTTTAATATTTAATTCAAGATAAATTTTATCAAATTCTTCTAAACTTTGGGTGTACCCTTGCACATCATTTCCCACAGGCATATTGGTATCAGATATTACAGCAGTGAGATTAATATCTTTAGCTATATCTCCTGAGATTTGCATATCCATACTGCTCTGTACTGCCTGACCTTGCGAATTTCCAAAACTTAACCCTCGGACCAAAGAACCTGTCGCATTTAGGCTGCCAAGAATGTTCTTTTTCCCTTCTTTATCTTTTAATTCAGGAGTTATTTCTCTAATACTTTTAATTTCGGCATATTGAGTAGTATCTCTCTTAAATATTTTTTTTGATACGAAGGGGGACAATTTTCCGGTGCTTATAGTATCCCATGCCTCCTTTTTTTGTATAGGATTTTTCCAGGTAAAAATTTGCGCCTTCACGCCAAAAAGACCTGCAAGTAAAAGGAAAAATAAACAAAACTGACTTAAGCGCACTGCACAAATTTGATCAAAATAATTGACATCCGAAAGACCATCCCTACTTAGCGATAGGGATAGAAGTGGAAATCCTTTTTTTCCTTATACGGCATCATAATTTGGAAAAAAAGATTGAAACGAATAGCCCGGTCTCGTCTCGTTTAAGAACGAGACGAGAATCGCCAAAAAATTAAAAATAGCCACGCTGAAGCTGACCCGTAATTGCGCTGAGGTTCAGCGTTATACTGAATCTAATGCGAGTGGCATAATCCGTAAAGCCTGGTTCCCACCCAAGACTAGACATTATGGGGAAATAAATCTCAAAATTGTCTCGTATAATTGTGAGTTTTACTCCAGAATCATATATAAATTTAAAATCCCTATTTTTATTTTTTACTGCTGCTGCATCTGCATATACGTGGAGAAATCTCAAGATAGGATATTCCCCATTGGCAGAAAATGCGGCACTACCTACGCTACCATAGAATCTTGATTTCATACCAATATCCGCTAAAACATATTGCTGGGAAAAAATCCCCTCTGTGGAACTGCTTCCTAATAATCCTGAAGAATAGGTATAATCTCCCACACGGGAAATCCCAATGTTAAACAGTGTACTCCTGGTTTTATTTTGTAAAAAGATGCCTGCAAATAAACGTAATGATATTCGTTTCCTATCTGCAATTTCCCAACGCTGTAAGGTTTCAGCGCTCAACTTTATGAAATCTTCCATTCCAGAAAGACTGGTATTATAATACTTTTCTCGAATTATAAATCCATCCCCATAGGAGTAGCCAACTCGCCAAAGATTATATTGTGAATAGGCATGGGAAGGCGAATTTGCAGGTAAATCTCTATTGAATATTGAATATCCTGCATATAATGATTTGTTAATAGCACTTCTGGGAGGCTTGTGAAACTGGAGATTAGCAGAGAATCCCTGTTGCCTATAATTTAAACCAGTATCATATTGGAAATACCGCGATGAAGCTCCAAAACTATATTCTCTAATTTTTGCATTATCCTCCCGAGGATAGAATGTATAAGAGAGTCCTGTAGAATAGGCTAAATTTTTGGATCCTGTAGAATAATAAGGCGTTGCAGAAAACACAAAGGGCTGGCGGAATACGCCTTTATTAGAAAAATTAATCCCTAAAAGAACCTTATCATAAGCGTTTGCAGAAATTCTTGGCTGGTAATAGATATCGTAATATCCTTTTTTAGGAAAATCCTGATAAGGGACTAAGCGTATTTTTTTTAGTAAAATGGTATTCCTTCCACCGATAATACTATTATTTTGTTGAAATAGTTCTGGATTTAATATAGGATCATTAAGGCTAAAAACTATATTTTTTTTAGGTCTAATATTTTCCGGTACTCCAATGGGATGAGTTCCTGGTGGCACTTCTATCGTTGTGGGTAGTTGTTTCTTATCTTGGTACCAACTGATTTGGGCAGTATTTTCAGCATTATTATGGACAAGTATTTGAAAGCTATCCTTTTTAGTTTTGGTTTTTATACTAAGATCCCAAGGTATTTTGGAATTCAATTTTTCTTTAAATAAGGCAGTATTTTTCGGAAAATAGGTAAGAATTTTTCTCTGAAAAAGTTCAGATGTAAGTGCAGTATTTTGTGCCAGAAAAGAGAGTTCCTGGGTAAATAGTTTTATTGTATCTGGGTGTGCATTGGCATGTAAAATTTCAAACCAAAGTGCTGTATAATACGAACTTATTGCAGTAGCATTATAAAGACTGAGTTTTGAATAAGGAGTCGTTATTTTTTGATCTAAATTTCTGCTTGCTATAAAAGCGTAAGCCATAGGATACCGCGCAAGAATGGATGTTTTAGAAGCTTCAAAATGATGAAGCGGGTACCATTTTCCAAGGTGTACCATCTCTGTGAGGTTTCCTAAAAGCGTAATTTCCGGATAGTATTTTTTGCAATATTCCATCTCCAGAAAAGTAGCGAGGCCATTGGGTACATAGTGTAGAATTTCTTTTTCCACAGGGAGTGCCGCTTGAGTCCACTTTTGTGATATCCAATGGAAAAGCTGAATATCGGATTTAAAGGTGTCAGGAAATCTTTTAATTTTAAGTTTTTTGAAACCAATGTCATCTATTCCTACAAATTTATTTTTGTTTTGCCATTCTTTTGAGAAAAAATAGGTTTGGCCTTGTTGGGGAAAATAGGTATGAATGAATTTTGTAATTCTCTCTATCTGAAGATGCATTTCATTTTTATCTATCTTATCACTTAGTTTTTCAAAAACGTAGGTGTTATGAAAGCTGTCCTCCACTTGCACAACATTATCATCTTGAGTAAAATAGATAGGGGGAATACTAAAGGATTTTCCATTATAAGATTTCCCATTAAAAGATAAATTAGTTTGAACAATATTTTTTACCAATCCTGGATCTATTGTTAAGTTTATTTTTACCGGATTATTTTGAATTTTTCCTATAGGTTTTAATAAAAAATCAGACAATGTATATTCTGCTTGGCCATCAGCTTTTTGGATAAGATTCGGATCAGGTAGTCTTAAATAATATAATATTTCAGTATAATCCGTTTGGGAGGATAAGCATAAAGGTTGAGAAAGTGGTTTTCCATTAAGTTCTAAAGAACCTCTACTTTGAGTATTAGCAAAATATAAAGACCGCTCTCGCTCTTCCAATCTGCGATAAACCAAGTCACTTTTCTTATTTTGAAAATCAAATATTAAAGATGATAGGCAAATTTTTTCAACTGGTGATTTTGGATAAAAAATTTGGTGCACTTTATATTCACCAGCATTTCTTCCAGGAAAAATATGAATGACGAGACTATCTAACTCCTGCGTTTTGAAAATTTGTAGGAAACAAAAAATTCCTATGAACAGTAGGAATTTCTTCTGAATTTTCATGAGAGTAAGGAATCTTGATAGGCTGCCCAAGCCCTTTTCCTGTACATTTTTGCAGTTTCACCTGGAGTGGAGGAATTTATAATGCCTCTTCCGACGATAATAAAATCTGTGTGAAGTTCCGAGAAAACATATTCTGGGGTGCGATATTGTTGCCCAGAGGCATCGCCTTTGGAATCCATATTAACCCCTGGTGTAAAACAAAGAAGCTGGGAATTTATTTTATTTTGTGACACTCCACCAATACAATGTTCTGTAGAAAGAGCTATTTCCTCTGCCGCTGCGGCATACTCATCTGTTGTAAGGGCGCCTTCGCTGGACATGCTTAGTATGGCTATCACCGCGATATCTTCTAGTTGTTGAATGGCTTTTTTTCCGCCAATGGCGTGAGCCGTAACCATATCGGCCCAATCCAGAATCTTCATTGGTCCTTGAGTAAGTTGGAGTTTTTGTGTATTACCAATATCACCAAATTTTCTGTCTTCAAGTAGTAAAAAGTTGCCTTTATTAGCAATTTCACGGAGCTTTTCAGGATGGAATTTTGAGTCAAAATCCCTTATAATATCAGCATGGATTTTTATTGCAACAATATCATCTTTACATTCTTCAATGATTTTTTCTATTTCTGAAAATTCAGTATAATCAGCCGAAAGAATTAAGTTAGATTCTTTTTCTTCTGATATTTTTGCTAATTTTTTTGCAATAGGATGAGATGAATTAGATGCTTTTTCTATAATACTTTTTCTCTCAAGGGATTTATTCGCTGGAGTTAAAGTACTTTGCTGATTAATAAAGCCAACCACATCTTCGAACTCCTTTTCAGTTATTTGGTTTTCAGCTTTAAGGATATGTAGCATTTCCATTAATGTAAATAATGAATAAACCGTATATCCTTTATTCTGTAATGCCTCCACCCCCTGTTGCATTCTATCTAGCACCACCACGATATTTTTTACCGTTAATCCTTCGGATTCTAAATCTGGCAATGTTTCCAGCAGGCTTTTTCCGCTGGTTATTACATCTTCTACTACTAAACAAGATTGACCTGATTTAAAAAGACCTTCAATATTTTTTTTAGTACCGTATTTCTTAGCCTCTTTTCTTTTGATAATAATGTTTTTATCACATGTGAGGCCCATAGCTGTAGCAATAGGAAGTGCAGCATAGGGTACACCACATATGAGTTCATATTCTTCGCTGGGTACACATTCTAATAAAAGATCAGCCAAACGACGAAGCATTCTGGAATTGGTAGCTAGTGGACGAAGATCAATATAAAAAGGGCTAATAACGCCACTTTTTAGAGTGAATTCTCCGAATTGAATAATATTAAATTCCAAACAAAATAATAGGAATTCTCGTTTTCTTTCGTTAAAATTTAAAGTTGACTTCTTCATTAGAGTTTTGAAGGTTCTGTGTAAAGCAAGAATTGAGCTGGCAAATGAGCAGCCTCTGCCCATGTGTCTACGTCCCATTGGAATACGGCGAGACCACAAGTTTTAAAATGAATAATTTCCTCACTAAGCGTATTGGCAAAATTGCTAATACCATTATTATGACTTACTAGGATTATACTGTGGTAGGAGTCCGTAAGATTCTCTAAAGTAAGTATAAAATTTTTCTCAGAAGCGTTATATAACTTCGCCTCTTCCATGATATTTATTTCAAGACTTTTAGCAAAATATTGTGCTGTTTGTACTGTTCTTTTTGCAGGACTGGTCAAAATAATTTCCGGTATACTCGCAATTTGAGAAGCATATTTATTACAAAAATCTGCCATTCGTCCAGCATTGGTATGGCCAGCATCGGTGATAGGTCTATCGAAATCATCCGTATTTTCCGGCCAGTCGCTTTTTGCGTGTCTTAGTAAAAACAGCGTTTTCATTTTTAGGATATTAAACTTTTAAAATTACAAATTTAGTATGAAACTATTATAAAAGGTCTTGAAATTATATTTCTTAATTTTGGAGCGTGAAGAAAATATTTGCCATGGATTATGGTCTGGCTCGTTGTGGCTTTGCTATTACAGATGATCTTGGGATGATGGCATTTCCACTTGTGACGGTACCTACATATGAAGCAGAACAAAAAATTGAAGAATTAATAGAACAAGGATTTGAAGTCTTAGTGTGTGGACTACCTACTGATTTAAAAGGTGTGGCCTGTGAAATAGAAAACAATATTTCAGCATTTATTAAAAAATTAAATACAAAATTCCCATTCCTTGTTATAGAAAGACAGGATGAAAGATTCACATCATCCACTGCAAACTATTACATACAAAACGGGAATGTACCTAAAATGAAAAGACGAGATAAGGGGCTGGTGGATAAAATAGCGGCCACCCTTATTTTAGAAAACTATTTAGCAACAATAAGATGATATTACCTATACGCGCTTTAGGAGACCCTATTCTACGTACTAAAGCAAAGGAAATTACGGATGCTGATAAAGACATGCTTCCGGAACTCATAGAGAATATGAGAGAAACCATGAAAAAGGCCAATGGAATAGGCCTTGCAGCTCCACAAGTAGGATATTCTCTGAGAATATTTGTGGCAGACCTACGTGTTCTTGCTCAAGATGAAGATTACGAAGATATAGCTGATGTTTTGGCAAGTTTCAACAAAGTTTTCATCAATCCTATAATGATAGAGGAAACAGGGACGGAATGGAAATTTAATGAAGGCTGTCTATCTATCCCCGATGTACGGGAAGATGTTGCAAGAAAGGAAAATATTTTACTTCTATACCAGGATGAGAATTTCGTAGAACATGAGGAACGATTTTCAGGAATTTTTGCCCGTGTTATTCAGCATGAATATGATCATTTAGAAGGTATTTTATTTATAGACCACCTCTCAAGTTTCAAAAAAAAGATTCTCAAAGGGAAACTCTCAAAAATCAATACTGGAAACATCCAAGTATCTTATAGTATGCGTTTTCCAAAATAACTATATTTGCGTTTAAATTTTTTGGAAATGGATTTAGTACAAATCATTAGCATATCAGGTAAAACGGGACTATTTAGGTTAGTTTCCCAGCTAAAATCAGGCTTTATAATAGAAGATATCAGCACAAAAGCAAAACTTAGTATTGGGAATACCTCTCAAGTAAGCCTTTTGGATAACATAAGTGTTTATACTACTGATTCAGAGGTTGCATTGTTTGATATATTTAAAACAATGGCAGAAAAATATGATTATGGACAAGCTATTTCACATAAATCTTCCAATGAGGAGTTAAAAGCGGAGATGGAACAATTAGTACCAAATTATTCTACGGAAAGGGTTTATGTTTCTGACATGAAGAAAATTTTCCAGTGGTATAATATGTTACAAAATGCAGGTATAATTTCCAAAGAAGCATTTGACCAAAGGAATCAACAGGTACAAGAAGCAAAAGAAAATCCAGTAAACACAGAAAAATAAAATTACTGTTTAATTATAGCCGCCTTTAGGCGGTTTTTTTATGAAATATCTAAAAGCAAGCGAAGAATTTACAAGACTTCTACACATTGTAGAAGAGCTTCGGCAAAAATGTCCATGGGATAAAAAGCAAAATTTTGAAAGTTTAAGGAC
The DNA here is from genome assembly GCA_018260565.1 of Flavobacteriaceae bacterium. Lineage (GTDB taxonomy): Bacteria > Bacteroidota > Bacteroidia > Flavobacteriales > Weeksellaceae > JAGLAZ01. The sequence continues at coordinate 23,419 of JAGLAZ010000017.1, read as the reverse complement.
TCTTACATTAGAGGAAGTGTATGAATTAAATGATGCCTTACTTCAAAAGAATTTTCAAGATATCAAAGAAGAATCAGGAGATGTTCTATTACATATCGTATTTTATGCCTTACTAGGCGCGGAGGAAAATGCTTTCAATATGGCAACTATTCTTCATGATTTAAATGAAAAATTAATTTATAGACATCCCCATATTTATGGAAATACAAGTGCCGAAACTGAAGATGAAGTAAAATCCAATTGGGAAAAACTAAAACTAGAAAAGAAAAAGAATCATAAATCAACTGGAATTCTTTCTGGAGTGACTGCCAGTATTCCTTCCCTTCTTAAGGCATACAGAATGCAAGAAAAATTAGCTGCAGTTTCCTTCGATTTTCCCTCAGAAAAGGAAGCTTTAGAAAAATTCAAAGAAGAAGAACAGGAATTCCTTACTGCGGAAACTGACGAAGATAAAAAAGTAGAATTTGGAGATATGCTTTTTTCCCTTATTAATTATGGAAGGAAATTAGGTATTAATGCCGATGAAGCTTTAGAATTGTCTAATAAAAAATTTAAAAATCGGGTCTCAAATATGGAAAAGCTTTGTGATCAGAAGGGTCTTGATTTCACCAATTTGGAGCCGGAACAACTTGATAATTTATGGAATCAAGCAAAAAAAATGGATTAAACTAAAAGTAAATTTAATCCATTAATTGACTATTGTTATTAACTCTGAAGGTGAATATATGAAATTTTAAAATTCACTATGTATATTTTAAAGGCACTTTAAACTTAAATACCTTTATTTCAAATTAATAAAACCAGCATTAAAAATCTGAAAAGCGTCCGGAAAAATTCCTAAAATTAATATTCCTGCTAAAGCCACAAGCGCGACAAAAGAATAAGTAAATGGTGTTTTAACATGAACTGCATCTTCCACTTGGGGACGAAAATACATCATCATTCCTAATCGTAAATAATAGGCGATGGAAAGAGTAGAACCAATTATTGCTATAAAGACGAGATACGCCGCACCATTAATAGCTTGAGAAAATAACAAAAACTTCCCAATAAAACCAGCAGTTAGCGGTATCCCTGCCATAGAAAACATTCCTACTAACGCGGCAAAGGATAATAAAGATGTATTTTTAGAAAGCCCTGAAAAGGCTCCAAAACTGGTTTCTCCTTTGGTTTTTTCAACATAAATTAATGCTGTGAATACCGCGATATTAGCTAAACCATAGGCAAGTAAATAAAATGCTAAATTTTGTGCACTGCTGATATTATTCCCAAAAAATATTAAAGCTAAATATCCAGCATGACTAATAGAACTATAAGCCAACATTCTTTTGGAATTACTTTGAGCAAGTCCCATTACATTGGCTAATATCAAAGTAATAATTAATAAAACCCCAACAACTGTTAACCATGTAGGAGCGAATTGCAAGAAACTAATACTAAACATTCTGTATAGTCCATAAAATCCTGCCATTTTTACTACCGTAGACATAAATGCTGTTACCCAGCTAGGTGATCCTTGATAAACATCCGGACTCCACATATGAAATGGTACTAATGAAACTTTAAATGCAAATGCAGAAAGGATTAATAAAATACCTACCAATGCCATGGACGAATTTCCTGCATTATTTTTTAAACCTTCAAGATTAGACTGAATCATATGTAAATCCAATTGCCCAGTGCTTCCATACACAAATGCGATACCTAATAACAAAAATCCAGTTGCGAAGGATCCCATCAAAAAATATTTAAGGGAAGCCTCATTACTTCGTAAATCATTTTTGCGAGAACCAGCTAGTACATAAAGAGGAATTGATAAAATTTCTATTCCCAAGAAAACCATTATCAAATTTGTAAAAGAAAATAATAATATTGCTCCACAGAGTGAAAATAATATTAATGCGTACATCTCGGATGCATGGCTGCTGTGGTTTATTAAAGCGAAATCACCTAAAATAAATATTAATAATGTCAAAAACAGCGCAATCCGGGTATATAGTGCTGCATTAAGATCAAATTTCACCATTAAATCATATTGATGAAAGAATGCTAATTCTGGGAAATAAGAACAAACTAGCGCTAGAATAACACCAAAGATTGCTACATATCGTGCAAACTTCATACTCCCGTATACACCAGAGAACAAGGCACCTAATGCGGTAAGAAAAATAATAATAAATACTCCCATTCTTATTTTCTTAACATAGTTTTAAATATTTCAGTAATTGGTGCCTCTATCAGATTGAGGATTGCGTTAGGAAATAATCCAAACACTAAAACTCCCAAAGCTAATAAACCCAAAACAAAAAGCTCATTATTGTGCGATTGTACTAAGTTTAAGTTGTCCCCATCTTGAATTGTAGGTTCTCCGAACATAGTTTTCACATACACTCTAAGCATATAAACGGCACTTAAAATTACCGTTAGACCTGCTAAAACACCCATAAGGCTATTATATTCCCATACAGATTTTAATAATAAAAATTCTCCTGGGAAACCATTGGTAAGAGGTACAGCCATAGAACCTAGCAGAATTATAAAAAATAAAACAGAAAATACCGGTTGGTACCTTGCGACACCACCCATATTGCCAATATTTCTATCCTGATGAATTCTAATTAAATGACCAGCAGCAAAGAACAATCCGCTAATGGTGATCCCATGAGCAAAAGCCTGTAAAATAGCTCCTAATGCTCCTTCCATAAAGATTCCATGTCGTAAACTGATTATAGCAGCTGAAAATATTCCAGCAACCATAAGCCCCACATGGGAAAAGGAAGAATATGCAAAAATTCTTTTAATGTCATATTTTACTATCGCTATTAAGGCACCGTAGATTATTCCTATAACAGCCAGTATTATCACAATGTCTCCAGATATACCTTTTACCGCGATAGGAACTATGGGTAACAGGTAACGCAATATCCCATAAACTGCCATTTTTAACATTACTCCAGATAATAATACTGTACCACCAGTTGGAGAATAAGTATAGGTATCGGGCTGCCATGAGTGGAAGGGGAATAGTGGTAATTTTACAGCAAATGCGATAAAAACTAACCAAAAAACTACATTTTGTTGAATCTCATTTAAGTTATTGTGATACAAGGCCGGTAATGAAAAGTCACCAGAATATTGATAAGCATACAGCAAACCACCTAACATAAATAAACTTCCTACGAAGGTGTAAACGAAAAACCTTGTAGTAAATTCGAATCTTTTCTTACGCTCCGATGAATAAATACCCGCAATAAGCCAAATTGGGATTAATGTTATTTCCCAGAATAAGTAGAAAAAGAATCCATCATGGGCTGTAAATACTCCTATGAGACCAAACAACATCAATAAAACTAAACCATAAAAGGTGTGGTCTTTATTGGAGTTTTTATTAAAATAATAAATTACGGTACAAAAGCCTATGAGTGCCGTTAGAATTAACATAAGCATGCTAAGACCATCTGCTGAAAAATTGATTCTACTTTTAAACAACTGTGTAAAAGGATAATTAAAAGCTAAGTATCCACCTTTATCCGAGCCATTTCCAAGGACATATAAGAGAATAATAAATAATGCTCCCGTAGTGATAAGTGATACCAATTTTGCTACTTCTTTTGAAGTGGCGAAACAAAGTAAAGCTCCAGCGAGAATAAGTATAAAAATGAGCTCCAGCATTATTTAAACAAAAATAAATTCAACAATAAAATCAATCCAACTGCAACAGACATAATTAAAACATAATTTTCTACTTTTCCGTTTTGAACCTTTTTCATTACTACACCACTTTCTTCTGCACCTTCACCAATAAAATTTGTTATTCTACTGATTACAGCTTTATCAAATAAAGATGCGGCACGGCCAAGACCTTCAACAGTTTTTACAAATACTGCATTATATAATTCGTCCAGGAAAAGTTTTTGAGATGATAATCTTTCCCAACCCGTATATTCTTTTTCCTGTTTTAGACTAAATACCTTTTCTTTTGATTGAGCATATCTTTTATGAGAATAAAGCCATACAAGGAAAAACATTGCAACTGTACAACCCATTAAGATGTATTCTGTGATGGGTTCTACATGTGGAACTTCAATTGGAATGTATAATATACCACTAAGCCATTTATCTAAAAACGCATAATTACCATGTCCTATAATGTGTGGAAGATTTATAAATCCTCCTATTAATGATAATATAGCCAGTACTATTAAGGGAATAGTCATACTGATTGGGCTTTCGTGCAAATGTGACTTTTGTTCCTCAGTGCCACGAAATCTTCCATAAAAAGTAAGATAATATAGCCTAAACATATAGAATGCTGTACACATAGCTATGAAAAAAAGAATTACCCAATAAATAGGATTTTTTTCCCAAGCCGAAATTAATATAGCGTCTTTAGAAATCATACCAGATAAGAAAGGAAATCCAGATATCGCTAAAGTTCCCACTAAAAAGGTAATATGTGTAGTAGGAATATAATTTTTAAGTCCTCCCATTCTATTTAAATCTTGTTCTCCGCTCATAGCATGGATAACAGAACCACTTCCTAAAAACAAAAGAGCCTTGAAAAACGCATGGGTAAGAAGATGAAACATCGCTACTGTATATGCCCCAAGACCTAATGCGACTACCATGAATCCTAATTGAGATACTGTGGAATATGCAAGAACTTTCTTAATATCATTCTGTCTTAATGCCATAAATGCAGCAATAGCAGCTGTGAGAAGACCTATTAATAGCATCCCATCTTGTACCGTAGGTATGTGAGAATAAATCCAATTGGACCGTACTACCAAATATATTCCTGCGGTAACCATTGTTGCTGCATGTATAAGAGCTGAGACAGGTGTAGGACCTGCCATAGCATCTGGTAACCAGGTAAATAGAGGTAGCTGAGCACTCTTACCTACTGCACCGATAAATAAACAAACTCCGATAATAATTAATATTGGATTTTCGGTTGTAAATTTTTCAGCTGAATGTGCTATTTGTAAGTATTCTATAGTCCCAAAATATTTGCTTATCATAAATATCCCTAGAAGAACACCTAGATCTCCTATTCTATTCATGATAAAAGCCTTTCTTGCAGCCTTAGTATATTCTTTGTTTTTGAACCAAAATCCTATTAATAAAAAGGAACATAATCCTACTCCTTCCCATCCTATAAACATAATGATATAATTGCTTCCTAAAACTAGAAGAAGCATGGAGAAAATAAATAAATTGAGATATGAAAAGAACCTTGGAAAGCCTTTATCATGGCTCATATAACCGATAGAATATATATGAATGAGAGTACCGATACCAGTTATGATAAGGGTCATCATTAGACTTAGCTGATCTATTTGGAATCCAAAATTAACGGGAACTTTTCCAATATGAAACCATTCAAACGCCTTATATACTAAAGGCGCATCCTGAAAATTATAATTCAAAAATAAAGTAACCGCAGCAAAAAAAGGAACTGCCACAGCAAGTGTTGAAATAACGCCAGATACATTCTTTGGCAAATATTTTCCTAAAACACCTGAAAGGATGAAACCCAATAAAGGACAAAATAACAGGATAGTAAGATAAAGTTCTATATTCATATTCTTATCCTTTCATTCTATTAAAAATTCCAACATCTACATTGCGTGTATTGCGATACAAGAGGGCAATAATTGCTAATCCTACGGCCACTTCCGCTGCAGCTACTACCATAATAAAAAATACGAATATTTGGCCGTCACCGGTTCCATGATGTGCAGAAAAGGCTGTCATGAGAAGGTTTACGCTATTGAGCATCAGTTCTACACATCCTAGCATTAGGATTGCATTTTTCTTTATTAACATCCCTACTACGCCTAAGCAGAACAGAATACAGGAGAGGATGATAAACCACTCCAAGGGCACTGAAGAAAAAATAGGGTTTGTAATTTGATTTTCCATAGACTTAAATATCCTTTTTACCTATGAATACTGCTCCTACTATGCCTGCCAAAATTAAGACAGATGCTACTTCAAAGGGCAAAACATATTGATTAAACAAAAGCAAACCTAAATTTTTCGTAAGTCCTGCATTTAGACTGCCTTGTGCTGCACTAGAGGTATAACCTTTCAGCATTCCTAATAAAGATATGAGCAAAATTCCACCAGAGATAGCCCCTGCAATTAGCTTCCATGCATCTTTTCTATGGCGAGTCTCATTGTTTAAATTTAACATCATTAGAATATATAAAAATAGAACCATGATAGCTCCCGCATATACTATAATCTGAACAATTCCTAAAAACTGGGCATTGAGCATAATATATAGACCTGCAATGCTAAACATGGTAACTATTAAAGATAATATACCATACATTGGGTTTTTGTTCAGGACAAAACTTATTGCACTTACCACAGCTAAACTGGCTAGGATATAAAAAACTATTGTTTCCAAATTAATAATTCTTAATTTGTCTTTCTGAAATATCGATTCTATTTTCCATAGGCTCTACCAATTTATCTTTTCCGTAAATGAAATTTTTTCTGGTATCCTCTGGTTCCACTAAACGATCCGTAAGATATATTGCAGATTTAGGGCAAGCATCTTCACACATACCACAAAAGATACATCGGAGCATATTAATTTCATACATTTCAGCATATTTTTCTTCGCGGTAAAGATGTTTTTCTTCCTTTGTTCTTTCACCAGCGATCATTGTTATTGCTTCTGCAGGGCAAGCTACCGCACATAAACCACAAGCTGTGCATCGTTCTCTACCTTCCTCATCTCTTTTTAACACATGTTTACCACGCCAAACTATCGCTCGAGGTCTTGTTTCCTCAGGATAAGAGACTGTTGCAGGTTTCTTAAACATGTGTTTTAGTGTAATACCCATCCCCTTTACCACTGCTGGCAAATATAATTTTTCGAATAGGCTCATCTCTTTATTCGAAACCGTTACGGCTCTATTTGTAAGTTTCATATCGCCTATTTTGGGGTATTAAGTACTATTAAACCACAAGTGATTATCAAATTTATTAATGCTAATGGAATCATTTTTTTCCATCCTAAGTGCATTAGCTGATCATATCTAAACCTTGGTAAAGTCCATCGAATCCACATGAAAACAAATATTCCAATGAAAACTTTAATAAGGAATACCAATATAGATATTATGGCTGCTGTATTTTCTCCGAAATGATTCGCTACTTCACTAATCCCAGGATAATTATATCCTCCAAAAAATAAACAAACCATTAATGCGTTGGAAATAAACATATTAACATATTCGCCAAACATATATAATCCCAATTTCATGGAGGAATATTCCGTATGATATCCATTCACCAACTCACTCTCGCATTCCGGTAAATCAAAAGGTGCTCTATTGGTCTCCGCCAAAGCTGCTACAAAAAACAAGATAAATGCAATAGGTTGATAGAAAATATTCCAGTTCATACCACTGATTTCTGGAATAAAGCCATAAATTTTTCCGTGAGACTGTGATTCTACAATTGTTTTAATATCTAAACTTCCAGCCATCATAATTATAGCTAATAAACAAAGTCCCATTGCAAGTTCATAACTGATCATCTGAGAGGATGCGCGAATGGCACCCATTAAACTAAACTTATTATTAGATGCCCAGCCTCCTAGCATGATGCCATACACTCCTATTGACACCATTCCTATGATATAAAGTACACCAATATCTATATTAGCTACTTGTAATGCCAATGGTTTTCCGTCTATAATTAAGTCCCTACCCCAAGGTATAACCGCACCAGTTATCATAGAGATAAACATCACCAGAGCTGGACCGAGTGTAAATAAAAATTTATCTGCCGCTGCTGGGGTTATGTCCTCTTTAAAAAAGAATTTACCTCCGTCAGCTAATGGTTGTAATAATCCAAATGGGCCAGTCCTATTGGGTCCTATACGATCTTGCATTACAGCAGCCACCTTTCTCTCTGCCCAAGTAGAATATGCCGCTACAGTGAGTGCTAATAAAAATAAACTAACAACCAAAATGGTCTTAAATATTAGGTAATCCATCTGTTGCTTGCTTATTGTGGAATTTCATTTTCAACTTGCTTCTCATCGGAGAAACTAATTTCTTTTGCATCCGGATTATCAAGTCTGTTTATAGTGTCTTCCGCTTTCACATAATGATTTAATGAAATTACTGAATGTCTTTCAATATTTCTAGGTCCTTCAATAGCCCATAAGAATGCATCCTTTCTATGAAATCTACAGGTGTCACAGATAAAATCTTCTACCTCTCCATATTGATTTTTACGTGCCGTTACGCGTACAATTTCCTCACCTTTAAACCATAAAACTGCTTTTCCAGAACATTTTTCACAAGAACAAGTGGCATTCATCGGTTTAGTGAACCACACTCTGCTTGTAAAGCGTGCAGTACGGTCTGTAAGTGCTCCCACAGGACAAACATCTATTACATTTCCAATGAAATCATTATCTAACGATTTATTTAAAAGTGTAGAGATTTCCGCATGATCTCCTCGGAATAATATTCCATGCTCTCTTTTTTCTGTTAACTGATTGGCCGCCAAAACACAGCGAGCACAAAGTATACAGCGGTTCATATTAAGTTTGATATAAGGACCGATATCCTCAGGCTCAAACGTCCTTCTTTCAAATTCGGTTCTAGTCTGCTCTATACCATGTTCATATCCAAGATCCTGCAAATGGCATTCTCCTGCTTGGTCGCAAATAGGGCAATCTAATGGATGATTTAATAATAAAAACTCTGTAACGGCATGGCGAGCAGCTTGGGTTTTGGGAGAAGTTATATTTTTGATTTCCATCCCATCCATCACGTTAGTTCTGCAACTGGCAACCAATTTTGGCATTGGCCGAGGGTCAGCTTCAGATCCTTTAGAAACTTCTACCAGACAAGTTCTACATCTACCACCACTATTTTCCAATTTGGAATAATAGCACATGGCAGGCGGTACAGAGGGACCTCCCATTTGGCGAGCAGCATTTAATATGCTAGTGCCCGGCGTAACTTGGGTAGTTTCTCCATCTATGGTTATCGTAAAAAGCTTATTTTCTTCGCTCATATCATTCGTTGCTGCAAGATAGGCTAAAAGTTTCTTTTACCTATTAAACAAGTTCAGGTTTTGGTACAATAGGATCAGCATAATGCGCTAATCCATAATTTTGGGTCTGGGAAAGTTGTGGCTCTCGCACATGCCATTCAAATTCATCACGGAAATGGCGGATAGCTGCTGCAACTGGCCACGCTGCTGCATCTCCTAAAGGACATATTGTATTACCTTCAATCTTACTCTGTATATCCCAAAGCAAATCTATATCCTTCATTTCTCCGTATCCAGAATCAATTTTCTTCAATATTTTATACATCCAGCCAGTTCCTTCCCTACAGGGCGTGCATTGTCCACAGCTTTCATGATTATAAAAACGAGCGAGCGTCATAGTATGCTCAACTATACATTGATCTTCATCTAAAACAATAAAACCTCCAGACCCCATCATAGTTCCTGAAACGAATCCCCCATCAGATAAGGATTCATAGTTCATATATCTAGTCTCTCCAGATATGGTTTTTAATAAAAGATTTGCGGGAACAATAGGAACAGATGATCCTCCTGGAATGCAAGCTTTTAATCTTTTACCATTCGGGATTCCCCCACAATAGTCTTCAGAATAAATAAACTCCTCAACTGAAATAGTCATATCTATTTCATAAACGCCAGGTTTATTTATATTCCCACAGGCAGAAATAAGTTTGGTTCCTGTAGATTTTCCAACTCCTATTTTAGCATATTGAGCTCCAGTAATATCTATAATGGGTACCACTGCAGCAATGGTCTCTACATTATTCACCACCGTTGGTGATTCCCATAATCCTTTAACTGCTGGAAAAGGGGGTTTCAATCGTGGATTTCCGCGTTTTCCTTCAAGTGATTCTAATAAGGCTGTTTCTTCTCCACAAATATAGGCGCCTCCTCCTCTCTGAATATAAAATTCCAAATCGTAGCCACTGCCAAGAATATTAGTTCCTAAAAATCCTGCTTCTTTGGCTTCTTCAATTGCTTTTTCCAAGATGTCTGGAATCCAAGAATATTCTCCTCTAATGTAAATATATGAGCGTTTAGCACCTAAGCAAAACGAAGAAATGATCATGCCTTCTATCAAAAGATGTGGAAGATATTCCATTAAATAACGATCTTTAAAAGTACCTGGTTCAGATTCGTCTGCATTAACTACCAAGTATCGAGGTACACCTTCTGGTTTCGCTAAAAAACTCCATTTTAATCCAGTAGGAAATCCAGCTCCTCCTCTACCTCTTAGGCCGGAAGCTTTTACCTGCTCCAAAATTTCATCTGGAGACATTTTCATAGCCTTTTCCAAAGATGAGTAACCGCCATTCTCGCGATAGGCTTTTAAAAAGCGGATCCCTTCTACGTGGGCATTTTTTAAAAGTAATTTTTTACTCATGGATTATATTTTGGAGAATTTTTTTGTTACTATTAATCTAATTTAATATTACCAGATTTGCATTGAGCTAAAAGTTCATCTACTTTTTGGACATCCAAATTTTCGTGGTAGTATTTACCTAATTGAAGCATAGGAGCGTACCCACAAGCCCCCAAACATTCTGCCGGCTTTAAAGTAAACAGGCCATCTGATGTAGTTTCTCCATCTTTTATTTGCAAAGTGGTACGAATATGATCTAATATTTTCTCACTTCCTCGTAACATGCAAGGACCTGTTCGGCAAACTTCTAATACATACTTCCCTACAGGTTTCATATTAAACATGGTATAGAAAGTGGCTACTTCATATACTTCAATGGGTTGGATTTGTAAGAATTCTGCAACAGCATCCATAACAGGAACTGAAAGCCAACCGTCATTGTTTTTCTGGGCTATGTGCAAAATAGGTATTAGCGCAGATTTTTCTCTACCTTCTGGATAACGAGAAACCAACTTACGCATTTCTGCAAGTATATCTTCAGTAAATTGATATGTGCTATTTTGTACTTCCACAGTAAATTTTTTCCTTAAATAAGTTATGCATCCAGTTCTCCAGCGATGATATTCATAGAGCTAAGGGTTACCACAGCGTCTGATATCACATTACCAGTAATCATTTCTGGATAGGCCTGATAATAAATGAAACACGGTCTTCTAAAATGTAATCTATAAGGCGTACGCCCACCATCGCTAATTAAATAAAATCCAAGTTCTCCATTACCACCTTCTACCGCATGATAAACTTCTCCTTTAGGAATTTCTGTTTCTCCCATTACAATTTTGAAATGGTAGATCAGAGCTTCCATTTTGGTGTATACATCGGGCTTTTCCGGAAGATACCATTCTGGTACATCCGCATGGTAAGGGCCCTCTGGGAGATTATCTATTGCCTGAGTTATTATTTTAATTGATTCCCGAATTTCTTGTTGTCGCACCATAAATCTATCATAGGTATCACCATCCGTACCAATAGGTATATCAAAATTAAAATCTTGATATGAACTGTATGGCTCCATCACACGCACATCATAATCTATTCCCGTAGCTCTTAAATTTGGCCCAGTGAAACCATAGGATAGGGCTCTATCTGCTGAAATGGAGCCTGCGCCGATGCAGCGGTCCATAAATATTCTATTTCGCTCTAAAAGGCTTGCAAATTCTTCAAATTTTTTAGGAAAAGTTTTTAGAAACTCCCTCAGCATTGAAATAAATTTTGGACTAAAATCTCTTTCAAAACCTCCTATCCTACCCATATTGGTAGTAAGTCTTGCACCACAAACCTGCTCATACAGATCATATATTCGTTCCCTTTCTTGGAACATATAGGTAAACCCCGTCAAAGCACCGGTATCAACACCAATTACTGAATTACAAACTAAATGATCTGCTATTCTCGCAAGCTCCATCATGATCACGCGCATATAGTCTACTCGCTTTGGAACAGTGCAACCAATAAGTTTTTCAACTGTCATATGCCACCCCAAATTATTGATAGGAGAAGAACAATAGTTCATTCTGTCAGTTAGCGTAGTAATTTGAGCAAAATTTCTTCTTTCGGAAATTTTTTCAAAAGCACGATGAATATAACCAACAGTCTGCTCAGAATGGAGGATCTTTTCTCCATCCATCGTAAGAATATTTTGAAAGATCCCATGCGTAGCAGGATGTGTAGGGCCAAGATTTAATGTATAAACCTGACCATCTATTTGCTCATGCACATTAGGATTTTGGATAATATGTTGTAACTCGTTATCTATCATACAGTAGCGTATTATCTTCCGAAGTAGGAATCATCTTTATCCGTTCTGGTACCATCTTCCAACTTATACTGTTTCAGCATTGGATGATATCCCATTTCAGGATCATTGAGTATAATTCTTAAATCTGGATGACCAGTAAATTTAATTCCAAAAAAATCATAGGTTTCCCTTTCCATCCAGTTGGCAGCAGCAAATAAATCACATAAAGATGCTAATTCTGGGTTATTTTCAGGAAGAGAAGCTTTAATTCTAATTCGGAAATTTTCTTGGAGGTTATGAAGGTGGTAAACCATACATAATTCCTCATCTTTTTTATCAGGATAATGTACAGCACATATATCAGTAAGAAAGGTAAATCCTAAGTTACTATCCTTCAAATGATGTATAATTTTTTTGCAAGATTTAGCCGCAACATATACATTAAGCATTCCGTATTCTATCTCGGTAGATACAATCTCTGAGTCAAATTCTCTTTGTAAAGCTTCAACAATAAAATCCGAAGTAAAACCTGCCATCCTTTCTATTATTGTGCATTATAAGACTCCAAAAGGGCCCTGTATTCTGGGGCATCTCTTCTCCTTAAACTTTCACTTTGAGCCATGGCTTGCACTTGCATAAAACCTTCTAAAATTTGCTCCGGTCTTGGAGGACATCCTGGAACATATACATCCACAGGAATAATTTTATCAATGCCTTGTAAAACTGAATACGTATCAAAAATTCCACCACTACTAGCACAGGCTCCTACGGCTACTACCCATTTAGGTTCTGCCATTTGGAGATAAATTTCTTTAAGAATAGGCCCTAACTTTTTACCAATAGTACCACAAACCAAAAGAATATCCGCTTGGCGAGGGGAGAAACTCATTCTTTCAGCACCGAAACGGGCAAGATCATAATTAGGACCCATAGTTGCCATAAATTCTATACCACAGCACGAGGTGGCGAATGGAAGTGGCCAAAGGGAACAGCTCCTCGCCATCCCAATGAGATCCGAAAGTTTAGTTGCAAAAAAACCATCACCAGTATAGCCAGCGGGAGGATTTGCATTAGTATTTATTGTAGGTGTATTGCTTGCCATGAGTAACTATTATTTATTCCAGTCTAACGCTCCGCGCTTTAAAACATAGAAAAAACCAAGGAAAAATATAAGCACGAAGGTAAGAACCGCTAAAAAGCCTTCCAAACCAAATTCTCTTATACTTACGGCGTATGGATAAAAAAATACGATTTCTATATCGAATAAAACAAACAAAATAGCAGTAAGAAAATACCGTATGGAAAATGGCGTTCTTGCATTACCAATTGATTCTATTCCACATTCAAAATTCTGCTGCTTTATAATTGCGTTTTTCTTGGTACGAGGACCAAGAAATTTTGCGCCTAATAAAGATATCAGTACAAAACCAATACTTACGGAGGCCATTATTAAAATCGGAAGATAACTTTCCGGTACGCTCATTATTTTAAAATTGTGTTAAGGCAAATATAAGATAAATTTTGAGGAATATCTAAAGGCCAGGGAATAAAATAGGTTCAATTTTGAGACTAAAATAAGACTTATTTAATCTTTTTCATTACCAACCAGGCAAATATGGCAATAAGAAGAAACAATATACTTCCAAAAAGAATATTGACGGCAGTAAAGTACCTTCCTAGATAATCTTTCGCAAAAAAATTCAACGCAATATAAAGTAGACACAAAATTCCAAATATCCAGTTTAGTGTTTTCAAAATTCAATCATATAAATGGCATAAATTTAGCTCAAATTACGCAAATCATAAATTATAATGGGCTTTTACTATTTAATAACTATCGCAATTTTTGTTGTGTCAATGATAGTTCAAAACAGACTTAAATCAAAATTTAAGAAATACAGTCAAGTGTATCTTAGAAATGGAATGTCTGGAAAGGAAATAGCTGAAAAAATGCTAATGGATAATGGAATCCATGATGTTCAAGTGCTTTCTACACCGGGAATGCT
>JAGLAZ010000017.1:0-9170 GCA_018260565.1 Flavobacteriaceae bacterium | reverse complement strand
ATCCAACTAAAAAAACAATAAACCTTTCTGAGGGTGTATATATGGAAAGAAATGCGGCAGCAGCTGCAGTAGCGGCTCACGAAACAGGACATGCTGTACAACATGCCGTAGGATATTCAATGTTACAACTAAGATCTAAAATGGTTCCTGTAGTACAATTTAGCAGCAATTTGTTACAATTTGTTTTAATGGCCGGTATAGCTCTTATGATGTTCTATAACAATAAAACAGTTCTTCTTATTGGGGTTATCCTTTTTGCTATTACCACATTATTCGCCTTTATAACTTTGCCTGTAGAATATGACGCTAGCAATAGAGCATTAGTTTGGCTGGAAAGATCAGGAACATTAGGGCATGAAGAACATGAAGCTGCCGCGGATAGCCTTAAATGGGCAGCACGAACATATGTTGTTGCAGCCTTAGGTTCATTGGTTCAATTACTATATTTTATCTCTCTATTAGGAAATAGAAGAAATTAATCTAAGGGCGTGAAATTAAAACCTTGAGTCTCCTGAATTTTTTGGGAGATTTTTTCTTTTAAAGATGTCTCATCATTAAATTCTATAATTCCATAGGTAGGATAGATTTCTTTTATGCGGTAGGCCATAGATTTTTCCCACTCATATAGTTTGAAAGATTCCTCTTGTGGAAAAGTAATTTTTGCTTTTCTTTTTATTATGAGTTCATCATAATCTTGAATCCTTAAGGCTGAATGTATTGAGGATTTATACGCTTTAATTAACCCACTAACTCCTAATTTGACACCTCCATAATAGCGAATAACAACTGCTAAAACCTGAGTTACCTCAAAAGACAATAATTGGTTTAAAATAGGCAAACCCGCACTTCCCGATGGTTCTCCATCATCATTGGCTCTATATTCCTCGCCCAAATTACCTAATCTATATGCATAACAAAAATGAACAGCCCCAGCATACTTTTTCCTGAGTTCTGCGAGTACGGCGGATACCTCTTCCTTAGTTGGAACAACAAATAATAAAGGGATGAATTTGCTATTTTTAATTACTAAAGAATCTGTATCTTTTACTGGCGGCTGAAGTATTTTCATCCTTTATTCTGATAAAGTAATATTGAATCTGTATCTATTTTATGAATTGATACAAGTTCACTATTTTCAGGAATAATGGGAGCGGAGGTTCCATTTTTAAGCATAACAGTATCACTTTTATACCTTACTATTTCATCCCACATGGAATAATGCAGAAATTGATTTAGAGTATATTCACCACCCTCCACCATTACATTTTGATAAACATGAAGCAAACAAAATTGAAAAAATTCTTCTTTGAAATTAGCAAAATCAAATTGTACGTATTGAATTTGAGAAGTGGATTTTTCACTAATATTTCGTTGTAAAATATAAATTTTAGTATTCTCAGCTATTATATGTGCAGCATCCCTTATAGTCACTTTTCCAGATGGATCCAGCACGATGATGTCTGGATTTTTACCATGAATGAGTCTGGTATTAAGTTGAGGACGATCCCTTAAAAAGGTAACATTCCCCACCACAATTGCGTCTGCATTTCTTCGGAGAAAATGACTGTATTGGTTGGTGAGTTCCTTTGTTATTGGATAAGCAGAATAATTTTGATCCATAAATCCATCCTGGGATTCTGCCCATTTTAGCACGATATATGGCTTATTCTGAGAGTAGAATGTGAAAAACGGACGTATAAGATCTTTACAAGCCTCTTCAGCAATTCCTATATGTAGTTCTTTTCCCGCTTCCTTTAAAATATTAATTCCTTTACCAGCCACCAAGGGATTAGGGTCTAAACATCCTACAAATATAGAGGGAATGGCACTATTGGATAAGGCAACCGCACAGGGGGGTGTTCTACCATAATGAGCGCATGGCTCCAAGGTAACATACATTCTTACATCTTGTTTATTTCCAAGCAATTGCGGATTTATTTGGGCTAAAACAGCCGCTTCAGCATGTGCCTCACCTGCTTTTTTGTGGTAATCTTCGGCAATGATATCATTCCCAGAAACAAGAACTGCCCCAACGTTCGGGTTGGGGGCAGTACAAGATGTTGATAAACGAGCCAGCTGGATCGCGCGGTGCATCCACTCTTCGTGAGTAGGCATACCCTTAAATCAGTTCAGAATTAAGTCTCTTTAAATCCGCTTTTAAGGAAGCTAGTTTTTCTTTATCTGCGTCTAATTTCGCATATGTATCTTTTAATAAAGGATTTTCTCTAGAGGCATTGGCAAAAAATAACAGATTATTTTCTGTATTAGCGATTCTAGACTCCAAATCCAAAATTGCGGATCTAGCATTTCTTAGGGCATCCTGATTATTTCCAGATGCACCACCCGTATTTTTTTGGGACACTGTGATACCTGCCTCTCTTGCTTTAGCATAAAATAAATCATTAAATTCTTTATTGATGTCCATAGCATTCCGAGGTACTTTACCTATCGCGTCCCATTGGGCACGAAGTGTTTTAAGTAATTTTTCCGTACCCGAATTTATCTCAACTGCTTGTATTTGGGTGATAATTTCCTTTTTCTTATTAAGATTATCTTCCCAATTGTCGTCACTGAAACCTTTTGATTTCCTAACTTCATCAAAGAAATTGTTGCAAGCATCTCGAAAATCATTCCACAAAGTATCACTTAAGGAGCGAGGTACCTGGCCTATAGTTCGCCATTCTTCCTGAAGTTTTTTTACTAAATTAATGGCTGATTCTTTGGTTTCTTCCGTTATTTCTTGGGTTGCATTTTTAACTTGCTCTATAAAACTGTTTTTAGAATCAATATTTACTTGATACGTGTTCTTTTGCGTTTTATAAAATTCATTTTTTTCGTGGGTATAGTCTTTTGTATATTCCCTGAAACGATCCCATTGTGAATCTGCAGTTTCTTTTGGAATACGTATTTTTCCTGAGTTTACGAATTCTTCTCTAAGAAGGTTCATAGCATCAGAAGATTTTTTCCATTCTGAATGGTTACTATATTTTTTTTGAGATTCGTCCTTTATTTTTTGTAAGATTTCTTCCCTATTTTGAATATGCTTTTGTTTTTCCTCTTCAGAATATGGGGAAGATGATTCTTTTTTAGCATGTATTTTTGAAGAAATTTCAGCAAATTCATTCCAAGTAGATTCTCTATGCTCTTCCACTACAGGCCCTGCTTCTTCCTTCCACTTCTTATGAAGAAATCGCAGTTCATTAATTGCCTTTTGAACATTCTCCTCATTTTCTAATTGTTTAGCAGCTTCTATAAGTTTTTTTCTTGTTTCAAGATTATCAGAATATGTTTGAACGAGGTATTCCTTATTCATATCCAGCATAGCATTAAAACGCTCCAGATGAAAAAAATAATCTTCTTGCAACAATTTATAATCTGCTTTATTTACTTGTCCTGCAGCAATCCAATCTGCTTTTATTGCTCTAATTTCCTTAAAATAATTGGTATTAGGTCCCGCGTTGGTATATAGGTTTTTAAGTCTTTCAATAATCGCTCTTCGTGAGGCAATAGCATCATCATTGCTTTTTTTCTTATTGGAAATAAAATCGTTGAATTGCGATCGAAAATTATTAGTAAGAAGATTAACTTCATGCAATAAAGGGTGTTGTTTCTCATTTTCCACTGAAGTGTTTTCATCTGAAGTATCTACCTCCGACCCAGGTTCCTGAAGAGTGTCAGTCTGTATTTTAGATAAAACTATTTTATGATGTTGGAAGTAGGAAGAATTATTGATTCCAGGCTTATTTTCCTCCACCAAGGCTTTCATTTCTTGAAATAACTCTTCTGGTGTTAGGGATTCAAGCCTAGCGATTTCTTTAGCATCGTCTTCCTTTTGCTTGCGTTCTTGTTCTGCTTTTGCAGCCGCTATTTCTTCAGGACTCGTTACCTTTTCAACCTCAATTTCATCCATCTGTACAGTAATTTCGGAAGGTATATCAGCAGGGGAATATTCTGCATTGTTATTTTCCGCAGGGGTTGAGGAGGTTTCCACAGCTGGAATATCGGCAGAAACGTTTTCCGGATTTTCTGAGTCAGGTGTATTGTTCAAATTTTCTTGCTCATTGTTCATAGCAGCAGGCTTTATTGCAAATATCCGATAATTAAAAGGAAATTGTGCGTTTTTACCTTCTATTTTTAACATAAGTTCCATAAAGACCAAGATTTTTCAGCCTGTTTGCGTAACATTAATTCACCATTTACTGTTTTTGCTCCATTTTCAGCTGATTTTTTTAGAAAAAGAGTTTCAGTAGGGTTATATATTAAATCAAAGACCCAATTTTTATCCGATAGAAATTGAAAAGGAAATTCAAGAACATCATGAACATGAGGATAGGTACCTACCGGGGTTGTTTGAAATATCAGAGGGTATGTTTCTACATGAAATTGTGTTATTTGAGGCAACCAAAAATTTGATTTTCTAAACACTTCTACAAAAGGAATCCCGAATTTACTACAAACAAATTTACATGCACTTGCAGCCCCTCCATTACCCAGAATTAGAGCTCCTTTTGCAGAATCTGCTTTTAATAAGATTAAACTTTTTTCAATACCAAAAACATCAGTGTTTTCTGCATAATATCCTTTTCCCTTTTTAACTAAACAATTGGTGGCTCCTATTTCTGAAACCGCATCCGAAACTGAAGTAATTAATGGATGATTTAGAATTATTTTTTTATAAGGTTTAGTCACATTAAGCCCTTTAAATTCTCCAGAACGAAGTATTAACTCAATATCATTCATAGAGTTTGCTTCCAAAACCGTATAAGTGTAGTCTTCCTTAGAAAAGTTATTTTCAAATAGATTTTTGGATGCTGTATAGCCAATATCCTTCCCAATTAATCCAAATTTTCTCATAAAAAAAGCCGGCTTTCACCGGCTTGTAATTTAATTATATTTTTTACTTTTTAATGAATACTACTCTACCATTATTTGTAAAAACTTGGTATGTACCTGACGACAAAGACTTAAGGTTTATTATTTCTGTGTTTTTGGTCCCAGTAAAATTAACTTTATAAATAGTACGCCGGGACATATCCATTATATGTGCATATAGCAACTTGTTCTCGGCAGTTATTTGCATGGATTCATAAGCTGGGTTTGGAGCTACAGATATTTGCTTTTTAGTTCCATAAACCTCTTTTGTCCCTAAACCAGAATTACAAGTCCATGAAAGGTCATCAAAGGAAACTCTATTAGTAGATGTGGAATTATTAGTAAAACTTAAAGTGAAATTTCCTGTAACATTTATTCCGGAAAGGCTATTGGTTTTTACAGTTCCATCTCCATTATAATCAACTACACCCACTTTTACACCATTCACATTGACATCAAAACTACCAGCACTACCAGAGAATTTTAATTGTGTTTTCACTGTTAAACTCCCTATACCACCACTAATACTTGAAGAAGTAAGGTTACCATTCCTAATTGTAATAGCTCTTGTGGTTATTGTTTGATCTGTTCTTGCATCGGTAGCTGTCCAAGTAATACCATTATTTGTCCACACTTGCGTGGTATAACCGCTTGCATTTGCAGGTATAGTTTCAAAACTTTCTGTACCACAGTTGGTACTTACTACGACGCCAGCCAAAGTGGTAAAATTTACAGAATTACTCGCTATGGAATTGTTTCCTGCAGCATCTTTTGCGGTTACATAAACAGAATATGTAGTAGATGGTAATAAACCATTTAAAACAAGGCTGTTTCCTGTAGAATTACCTAAAAGTGTATTATTACTATCATAAATTTCATAACCGACTACACCAATATTATCTGTAGAGGCGGTCCATGTGAGTGCAGCAGAACTTGCAGTCACCGTACCAACTACTAAATTTAAAGGTGCTGATGGAGGAATAATATCCCCCGTGTTAGTCTGGTTTCCCCAAACTAAGTTTACATATTCTGGATGATCAATATACGGATTACGATTGCCTTGGTAGATATAAGAAGCATTGTTCCTTGAGATTTCTTCTGGAGAAACAGGATCTTGGGCCGCCCATGCCATATATTGTTGTATGGCCCATGGCTGTAAACTTGGGAATGTATTTTGAGCTAAAAAACCACCACTTGTAAATCCTGCCATTTGACTTTCATATCGAGTTACAAAATAAAAAATCATACGTGCTATATCACCTTTAAAAGTGTTAATAGGCTCAAAAACGGTCCCAGAATATCCTGAGGATGCGCTGGATCCTAATTTACTTCCATTCATGGTAATAGTTCCACCGTTGACAAGACCGTAAGGATAATTACTTCGTAGTCCGTTCACTTTACCATCTGTAGGTCGCACACTATGAATATCATTTCGCATAGGAGATTGTTCTCCGAATAAACTTTGTGGTATTATATGCTCTCTATTAAAACAATCCCCTTCTCCACTATAATTTCCACAGGTCTGAGAAAAACTAAAGGTATAAGGATCTGTTCCCGTAGGGTTTTCAGAGTACATATCTAATACGGTACCATCATTCTCAAAAAATAGATCTTTATCTGTAGTTTGGTATCCTGAATATAAAGCGGCGTAGCCTCTATCCAGATGACCATTGGTAATGATTTGTTTCAGTTTTGTTTTTAGGGCTGCACCACTTAGGGTTTCAGTCCCATTATAATATCCGGTTGGAATCTGAGCCATATAACATCCACAAAGGAGGATGCTTAGGAAAAGAATAAGGATTTTTTTCATGAAAAATAAATTTACAACAATTTTTTAGTGGAGTAAAAGTAGGAAAACAAATAGGAGACTGCGCCACCAAAAACAAAACTTAATATTGAAACAATAACGAAATTACCTGTTAAGAAAGTGATAGGAAAAGGCAATTCTGCTGTAGCCATAAGAAAACCAGTCTGTTTCTGTAAAAGGCAAAACAGTGTTCCCACTACAATACCTATGATAGTACCCAATGCCACAATTAATAAACCTGTTAAGAAATAAATACTACGAATATCCACCATTTGCATCCCTAGTGCATGTAGGGATTTAGTTTGAAGTTGTTTATCCATCCGTAAAATGATGATAGCTCCCGCCAGATTAAAGGTAGTTATAATGATCACGAGGGTGAATATCATATAAACCATGATTTTCTCCGTGTTTACCATTTTCCAAAAGGCAGAATTTTCTTCTGATTTTGTTTTTATACTGTAAATACCCTTAAATCTTTGAGAAATATCTGTCTGAAGTTTTTCGGCAGCTGCACTTGGTTTTAGCTTTAATACAATGTTATAGGCGATACCTTCATTTAATCCTAAAAGCTTTTGCCCTGTTTTAAGTGTGGAAAAAACATAGTTATTTAGCAAATCTTTGCCTGGAAACACCCCAGTACCTACTACGGATACACTATTAAAAATATCAGCTTCACTATTTATTAGGCCTTCCCCCGGGCGTGGCATATAAAGATTAAATGTATCTTTTACTGTACCTACGGGAATTGAAAGTCTTTTATCCAAGCTGTTTTCAAGGATTACTTCGCCATCCATAGTAGGATAAAAACCATAAAATATTTCTTTATCTATGGGATTTACCTTTAAATAATTTTCATCTACGGCACGGAGATATCCTATTTCGCCTCTTTCACCATAGCGGAGATATACTTTTTCTTCTATAAGATCAGAAGAAGCCACTATTTCTTTTTTAAATTTAAGAAAATCTTTTAATTCTTTAATTTTAGGCAAAATCTTGCCATGTGCTGGAGCAATACGCAAGTCGGCATGTAGATTTTCAATATAGGATTTATTAAGATCTTCCAGCCCACTAAAAACAGAAAGTATAATAAGCATGATACCAGTGGCTACCACAGTGGCAGACACAGAAAGCCATGTAATAAAGGTAACTGCAGTACTACCTTTCTTGGAAAAAAGATAGCGCCACGCAATAAAAAAGGCAGTTTTCATGCGTTGAAGGATTTAGGTAATGGGATTTTCCCCTTCCCCACGGAGTGCTTTTTCTAATGCCTCAGCTTTATCTAAAGAATCATCTAAATAAAAACTAAGATATGGTACTATCCTAAGATTTTTACCTACATTTTTTCCTAAATAATCGCGGTAGATGCTTTTCTGCGTTTTTACTTCTTTCATTACGGCTTCGCGTAAATCATTAGGAAAAATACTGAGGTAAATTTTAGCAATACCCAGATCCGGACTGATTTTAACATCCGATACGGTTACTATTACCTTCATTTGGCTTTCGGCGGCCTGTTTCCGAAAGAGTTCTGCGAGGTCTTCTTGGATAAGCTGGGCTAATTTTTTCTGACGATTGGATTCCATTGACACAAAAATACGATATTCGCTTCAAGATTTAATTAAGACATGAAAATAGAACATATTGGTATTGCTGTAAAAGATTTAGGACTTTCTGAGGCACTTTTTACTAAGCTAATGGGGACCGGATCTTATAAAAGAGAAAGAGTAGATTCGGAAAAGGTGATTACAAGCTTTTTTTCGGCAGGTGAGGGTAAAATAGAACTAGTAGCAGCGGAATCTGAGGAAGCAGCTCTCGCAAAGGCTATTGAAAAAAGAGGAGAAGGCATACATCACATTGCATTTTTAGTAGACAATCTAGATGCAGAAATAGTCAGATTAAAGGATGAAGGCTTTGAATTTATCAATGACCAACCAAAATTAGGAGCAGATAATAAACGCATCATATTCCTTCATCCTAGAAGTACAAATGGAATATTAGTAGAACTTTGTGAAAATTATAGAGTTTAAATTTTGAAATCTTAATATTTTGTTTATTTTTGCAAACCAAAATTCATAGAATAACTCTTTGAATAGGTCCTATAGCTCAGTTGGTTAGAGCACCTGACTCATAATCAGGTGGTCCCTGGTTCGAGCCCAGGTGGGACCACAAAGATTAAGCACTTACAGTAATGCAGGTGCTTTTTTGTTATTGAAAGGTACGAACAAGTGATGTTGAAAAAATATCCGAATCCACTATAAAATGATAGGTTTTGGTATATCTATTTCAAGGTTATCATACATCATATTTTATTAATTTAAGTTCCCCATAGTCAACTGTTGATATAAAATTCTGTATTTAAAAAATTTTGAAAGTTATCATTAAATAAAATTAATAATGAAAAAACCCAGACTTAATAAATACATATAAAAAGTTATAATTAAACTCGTAGTGCGTTATAAAATAGGTTGCTCAAGTGACTAAAAATTCGTATATT
>JAGLAZ010000016.1 GCA_018260565.1 Flavobacteriaceae bacterium | reverse complement strand
CCATCAGGATATGTAGGCCTTCTATTCCCACGCAGCAGTAACGCCAAAAATCAGCAGCCCAAAAGGCTCTCGAAAAAGCAAAGGCTATTAAACGCAGAGAAATTGTTGTAGAGTCGGGAGTGAGCGGGGAACTATTAACGAAAAGGAAATGAATCATTTAGAGAAAAAAGAATTAGCCTGTGTAATGGAACTTGCCTTTGAGGCGGGTAAATGGGCGGGGCAGGTGGAATTAGAAGAACATTATGAGAGGTCTCAGTATGGGGAAGCAGTATTGGAATCTTTACAATCACGAAAGACTGCCATGCCTGCAAAAGCGGCATCCAGCGGTCGAACCGTTACGATTAACCTTAGGTCAAACAAATGGAGGGATGGCGTTCGTAAATCTTCTAAAGAATATTTGGATAAGGCAATTAATATGGTTGATGAACTTTTAACTAAATAATAATATGAAACCTACAAATAACCACGAACTGGTAAAGTTCAATTTGAATGACTCTGTTTATGTCAAATTGAGCAAAGAGGGGATAAAAATAATGTATGATTTCTATTCTTGTATAGGGAGTGAAGCGAAAACATTAATTGAGGATAAGATAGACGAAAACGGATATATAAAGTTTCAAGCGTGGCATTTCATGCAAATATTTGGAAGCAAGTTAAACCTTGGATTAACGCCTCCCTTTGAAACTAACGTTTATTTTAATAAAATCGACATAGAAGAGCTTAAAGATGAAAACACTTGAAATAATAGGCGTCCTCAAAAAGGATGGGATGCTGGTGGAATTGGAAGAGAACGGCAGCATATACGATGATATGACCTCATTCAGATTATTGACGAAGGGTTACGAGGTACTGGGTATGGTAAATGACCTCACAGAAGAAATATGCGAGCCGTTGGTGCATAAATTTAATATCCTGCATACTTTCTATAAAAATTACGGTATAAAATCGTCGAGAGACAGCCTTATTGATGACTCTTTTATATCGCCCCTCGAATCCTTTCATTCAGCACTCGAAACTAAAGTGTATTGGGAGAATCCAATTCCTGAGCCGCCATTTACAATAGGGGAAAAAGGAACTAAAATATATTCTGTCGGGTCTAAATATATTATAGAGTATAAAAATGCCCAATCCCGCACCTTCGATAAAGAAAGAACCGCAGTACTCGTAAAATCATGAACAACCTCCAAGCAAAGATAACATACAACAGAGCGGCCTACATAGCGCAATCCCTCATACCCATCTTAGACGCCCTTGAGGAAACCACCGAGCCTAAGCGCGAGCTCAAATTTCATCTTAAAAGGACTTTCGAGGAATTGGACAAGCTGGTACGCAAACATGAAAGAGAATACCGAAACCATGGCCTAATAGAACAGGAAGACTCCAACCTTGCACCCATATCCGGGCAAGATATGTACAACATAACCGCTAAGGCTTACGATTTCATCTTGGAAAAGCAGCCGAACGAGATTGTGTCTATTGTGGAACTCGTAAAATCCTACGAGGCTGGTGGAATTAACTACGGGGATTTTGAGGTGGAGTATAAGCCGTTGGAATAGGGGAGGAAAAAATTAAAGTTATTATTTAAGTAACCTCCCTCAACTAATTGAAATAAAGTTATTTATTGATAATTAAATTTGTATATTTGTAGAAGTAATTTATTCACCAAAAATCACTCGATGATTATAGAAATAAACGGCCAAGAGCATGAAGCTTATAGGCTGATAATGAAAAAAGAAAATGCGTTAGAAATACTGAATGGCAAAAAAAGGGCTGAGATAAGAACTTTTTCTGATGTTTATATTTCAATGTTTTTTGATAAGAAAATTAGAGAGCAACAAGAAAAAGACCAGGCAGAAGGTAAAGAGATTGATATTGAAGATGCTATAAAGCAGACACAATATGCAAGATTTACCAATTATAGCGGTAGTTGGTTTCTTGATGTGAAATTAAGCGAATTGGGTCTATGTACTTTGGACGAAGAAACGGTTGCAGAGCTTAATGCTGATTTTGATTTACATGACCTCGATAACGAGTGGCAACAATATAGAGATCTTCCTGATGAAGATAAGCCTATATTTTTTCTTCTCGGTATTAAAGAGGTTGTATCGCACAATGGTTTAACTTAAAAATTCACACAATGCCAGAAAATTATGCAGTCCGTGTGTCCGGGGGTAAGAAAGAGTACTACAAAACTAAATCTGACTACATCGCCGGCCGTTCACGTGCTAAAGACGCAGCAAGAAAGCGTAGAAGCCGAGTGTTAGGCTAATGAGCTTACAAGCGACACATAACAGTATTCATGCCCTATCCAAAAAAACGGATAGGGTTATACTGTTTCATAGTGCAGCCGGTAAAGACAGCATAGCGCTTTTGAATTTGCTTTCTCCTCATTTCAAAACTATACAATGTGTTTACATGTATGTTGTGCCGAATTTAGAACACATAAATAGGTACATACATTACGCTGAAAAACGATATCCAAACGCAAAATTTATTCAAACGCCGCACTATGCCTATTACAATTTAAAAAAGCATGGGGCATTTGGTGCGACTGAAGCTAATTTCTCTCAATGGAACTTATCTAAAATTAACGATAAGGTAAGGGAGCAAACGGGTATTGAGTGGTCTGTGTTTGGCTTCAAGAAAAATGACAGCTTAAATAGGCGTTTAATGCTGAATACATATCCAGATAGCATAACGAATGAGAAAAGCAAAAAGGTTTATCCATTAGCCGACTGGAGTAATAAGCAAGTTTTGGCATACATCAAAAAGAATAGGTTAATCGAACCTATCCACTACGGAAATATAGGGAACACACAAAGTCAAGGAACTGACGTCACAAATATTTCCTTTTTACAATGGTGCAAAAAGAATTATCCATCTGATCTGCAAAAAGTATTTGCTGAATTTCCAGATGCTGAAAGAATATTATTTGAATACGAATATGAGCAAAGTAAAGCAGTCTGAAACCCGCACTATTTGGAGGTCTCAAATAACGCCAGCCGACTATAACCCAAGAAAGATTACCGAGGAAGCTCGCAAATCCCTAAAAGCAAATATTAAAGCGAATGGTATTATTGGGGGAATGGTTTGGAATGAACAAACTACAAATCTTGTAAGCGGGCATCAAAAGCTTGGCATTGCTGACGAAATAAACAAATATAATCAACAGACAAAGGAAAATGACTACCAAATAAAGGTTGAAGTCATTAATGTTGATTTAAAGAAAGAAAAGGAATTAAACATCTTTTTCAATTCTAAGGCTGTGCAGGGGGAGATGGACTATTCGAAACTTGCATTAATGGCAACGGATATAGACCTTCGTTTAGCCGGGCTTGATGATATTGATCTTTCAATGATCGAAATTGAAGCCCCAAAGGATGTCAATATTGAAATTCCAACATTTGAACCACAGGCAGAAAAGATTAAACAAAATAATGACCAAGAAGAGTCAACACAAGAAGATTCAGAAGCCAAAAAGGAACATGTAAAAAGTATAAAAGAACAAGTAAAACAAGGTGCTACTTATGAAGGAGACCCAAGTTTTACACTATCCTTTTCTACTTATGAAAACAAGGTGTTTTTTTTGGAAAGATTTCATTTATCCGGGGACACAAAGTATATCAAAGGTGAAGAATTTGCTGATTTATTAGATACTTTATGAAATAAAATGTTACATGGCGACAAATTATAAAACCTTTTCCGATGATGACCTTGCACAAGCACTAATTGAAACAAACGGACAGCCGACAAAAGCGGCTGACAAGCTTGGTGTTGAGTATATCACAGTGTGGAGAAGGATTAAGGCGAATCCAGCATTAGAGGAGGTTAAACAGGCGTATCGGGGGAAAACATTCAATGAAATAAATAACCTTGCTACCACCTTGCTGTTGGCTGGAATAATATTAGAACCCGAGTTGGACAAAGATGGCAATATTATTGACGGAAAGTTCGTAAAAAGAAAGGTTGATTATAGGACAAGGGCTTCAATGATTCCAAATATGATGCACCTATTTAAAGGCGACGAAGGTTTAAAAACTCAATTGGAAATAACAGGGGAGGGCAACGTTCCAATCTCCTCATGGCTTCAAGGAAACAACACAAATGATAAAAACACAGAAGGTATATGATCCACTTTATAGTGATGTAGAGCATTTTGTAATTATCCTTACAGGTGGAAGAGGGTCTGCAAAATCATTTAATGCAACGACCTTTATTGAAAGGTTATCATTTGAGGAAAAACATAAGGTTTTGTTCAGCAGGTACACCATGACCTCCGCGAGAATATCAATCATACCGGAGTTCGAAGAAAAAATAGCATTAGAAAATACTGGTCAATATTTCACTGTAACAAACAACGAAATAATAAACAAGTTTTCTGGAAGCGTTATCCTTTTTAAGGGAATTAAAACATCATCAGGAAACCAGACTGCAAACCTAAAATCAATCCAAGGTATTACAACCTTTGTAGGCGATGAGATGGAAGAATGGGAGAGTGAGGAGGATTTTGAAAAGTTGATGCTCTCTATTCGGCAAAAAAATAAACAGCTGCGAATAATATTAATACTAAATCCAACTAACTCGGGGCATTTCATTTATAAAAAGTACATAGAGAATACACACAAGATCGTTGAAATTGATGGAGTAGATGTCCAGATTTCTACACACCCTGATGTATTGCACATCCATACCACTTACCTGAATAATATTGAGAATCTTTCGGAAAAGTTTATTGAACAGGTTGAGACTATTAAAGAGGAAAGTATTAAGTCAAGCACTATTAATGGCGTTCTAAACAAATCTTTATTCAATAAATCTAAGTACGCCTATAAAATAATTGGCAGGTGGGCAGATGTAGCAGATGGAGTAATCTTTGAGAATTGGGAGGAAGGTACATTTGACACCTCATTGCCTTATTGTTATGGTCAAGATTATGGATTTACATTAGACCCCGATACACTCTTTAAGGTCGCTATCGATCACAAAAGAAAATTAGTTTATGTAGCAGAAAAGTATTATGGAACAAATAAGCTGTCAACAGAAGATTTATTTGTTCTTAATAAGTCACTTATTGATAAGCCAAATGATTTGATTGTTGCTGATTCAGCAGAACCTCGACTAATTGATGAACTAAGGAAAAAAGGATTAAATATAGAAGGTACAAACAAAAAACCGGGAATTGTTACTGCGTCTATTATGTCTATGTTGGAGTATAAAATAATTGTAACTCCAGAAAGCAATAACCTAAAAAAAGAATTGAGAAATTACGCATGGAGCAACAAAAAAGCCGGCATACCAAAAGACGATTTTAACCATGGGATTGACAGTGTACGGTATGCGTTTTTAAAGTTGCAGAAACCAATAAATAACAACCTCCAACAAATAGCATCATTATTATAATATGACAACAGCAGAACAAATAGAAAGGTATAAAGGAGGTAGAGAGCTTCCGGATATTAAAAAGTTTAAAAATGAGTACGACCCAAAAAAACACGAGATATTTACAAATATTCTTAAATATCCCGATAGGGATGTGCTTACAGACTATATAGATGAAAATAGTATCGAGAGAAAAAGAACCATAACCGTACCATTAAACCGCATAGGGTTACCTTACCAGCAGGAGATCACAACAGTAGCTGTAACCTTCTTATTCGGAAAACCTGTTTCATACATCAACAATTCAGAGGACACAACTCTTTATGATGCTTTTATCAGGCTTCATGATAACCTCAAGATGCAGGATATTTACAAGGAGATTGCAGAGAACTGTTCCAAATACACTGAATGTGCGATACTTACATATTCTATTGTAGAAGAAAATGATATTTACGGCTTTAATTCGCCCGGAAAAGTCTATATAAAGCTTCTGACACCAGATAAGTATAATCTGTATCCTATGTTTGATAATAACGGTAATATGACCTCTTTTAGCAGGGAGTTTAAAGTGGGTGATGATACTATATTTGAAGTTTATACGGATGAAGAAATAATAACTTTTACCAATGATCTCACACCAGTTATCAAAAAAAATGATTACGGTAAAATCCCAGTAGTCTATTTCCCTTATCCGGAGACTGAATGGGAGTGCGTTCAGCCGGCAATAGAACGATTAGAGGCCATCTATTCAAATTCAGCAGAAAGTAATGACAGGTTCGCATTTCCTATTTTAAAGTTAAGAGGCACGGTAACCGGTCAATTAAGTAAAGATAAAAGCGGTCGTGTCCTTCAATTAGGTGAAAATGCAGATGCAGAATTTGTAAATCAGCCTAATGCAACAGAATCCATTGAAAAAGAAATCCAACGCTTAGAAAAAGTCATTCGCTCATTTACAGCGACACCGGACTTCTCATTTGAGAATATTATTTCGGTAGCCAATATCCTCGCTTCTGGAAATGGTGCCAGTATGTTTATCGGGCCACATTTAAAGGCGATGAAGCGGATGCCAATGTACATTTCAAACCTTAAGAGGCAGATAAACGTGTTCAAATCCTTTTTAACCTTCCTTAATCCGGCTTGGAGGAATTTAGAACTAAATATTGAACCGCAAATAAACCTTTTCAAAATTGATAATGAAGAGGCTTTAGTGAAATTCGCCATGGAAGCCAATGGGAATCAGCCCGTGTATTCTCAAGAATATACTATGAAAATGGTTGGCGTTAAAGACCCAAAAACAATGATAAAGCAGATACAAGACGAGGCTAACATGCGTATGGAGCTAACCAACGCCAATGATTTTACAGCTTGATAGTTTGTGAAAGATATTACTGACGATTTTGACGGAAGGCATCGCAGAAGGTTAAACCTTTACTTGAAGCGCATGGAAAAAATCTTTGAAGATTTAATCCAAAGTATCTCTGTCATAGCTGTTAAAGCGCAATTAAGTGAAGAATTATTTCAGTTTAAAAAGCATAATAATCTTCAAAAGTATGCAGATGATATATTTTTAAAGTACATCAAAGATTTAACGGCGCTCATCAAAATCGGTAATGCAGAAGAATGGGAGTTAGCCAATCTAAAGGCAAATGCTGTCAAACAGGCTACACTTGATAAAATAAAAAACAGACTTAAACCTGAAGCATATACAAGAGAGTTAAAGAAGCTTGCACAACAAAGCCATAATCAAACCGCATTAGACGCTTTTCAGCACAGGAAAGCTGGTAAATTTACCATTTCAGAGCGTGTGTGGGATATTGGGAAACAGGCGCAAGAAAACATTGAATTAGCAATTGATTTAGCGTTAAAGGACGGTATTTCAGCGCAACAATTAGCAAGAGATATTAAGAAGTTTTTAAACAATCCGGAGGCTTTATACAGAAAGGTAAGAGATAAGCATGGGAACCTGAAACTTTCCAAAGCGGCTAAAGCATACAAGCCCGGGCAGGGTGTGTATCGCTCGGCACATAAGAACGCCTTGAGGCTTGCTGCCAATGAGATTAATACGGCCTATCGTGAAGCGGAACAGCTAAGATTAGAGCAGAATAATGACGTGGTGGGGGTGGAAATACATTTGTCGCCATCGCATAAAATCTACGACATCTGCGACGAGTTAAAAGGTAGGTACCGCAAAGATTTTAAATGGAGTAAATGGCATGTGGGATGTAAATGTTTCAGAACCAGCATTTTAAAGACAAATTCAGAATTAATAAAAGAGATTAATTCAGGGCGTAACGAACCGCCCGAAAAATCTGCTAATTATGTTGGTGATTTGCCTCCTCAATTTACCAACTGGGTAAATGAAAATGCTGAAAAGATGAAGAACTGGAAACGGAAGCCTGAATTTATAGAAAACAATCGTAAGTTTCTGAATTAGTGGTATATTTGAGTATGGAAACACCTTTAGAAAAGCTTATAAATATCCTAAGAGAAAATAAAGAGTTTTGTACATCGGATAAAGAAAAATTATTTAATGAACTCATAATAGAGGATGAAATACGGGTGAAAAAATATGCGAGAAATTGCGTAATACGCTCTTTATATGAGGTGAGTAAAAATGCAAAAGCATATATTGACCCAAATCATGAAATCGGAGTTTATGTTGATAAACAAGAAATTCTGGCTAATAAAAACATCAAATTAGTTCCATTTGATTCGGAAGATTATCCATCCTTAAATCCCGCAAAGATTTATTTTGATGATATTGAAAAAACTCCGGTTGTTGAATATTATAATGACATGGGAGAAAAGACTTGGGTAATAAATAAAAACGGACTTGAGGCTGTTAAACAATAATGGAAGCGAAAGAATTAAGAATAGGGAATTTCGTTGAATATAAAGGGCAAATTCATATTATCAAATCATTAGAAGATGAATTTTGTGAAATAGATAGAGGTTTCCAATCTGTTAATTACATTCCCTATGCAGATTTAAAGCCGCTTGGAATTAATGCTGATACTCTAAGTAGGTTAAATTTTGAATACAATGAGACCTTAAGACTCTACCAATTTGATAAGTTTGAGTTTAGGTTGGAAAAAATGGACGAAGTTGGTATTGTAGACGGATGCGAGGTTACCTATGCGCCATGCAAGTACGTTCACACCTTGCAAAACTTTATTGCAGATAACAAATAGAAATATCCCCGGAACTTGTGTAAATAAAAGAATATCAAAAGCCTCAATGATATTAAAATAGTAGTCTTAAAATAACCATTTTAATAGTATATTTGACTTAAACATAACAATATGATTATTATAAATTTAAACAATGTCCGAATTATTGAATATATTATCGATCCAGATGACACAATACGAATAAGTTTGTGTTTTGGTACTGATTTTTACCGCTCATTCATATTGAAAAACGATAGTTATAAAGATAAAGTTTTTCAAGCAATAAAGAATTGTAATGGCATTATTGAGATTGACGAAGAATACAATGTTACGCTATTGGAGGAATAAAGTAAAACATAATGATAAAAAATCCCCGAATTACCGGGGATTTGTCTTTATGCGCTCTTTTGCTTCTCTTTAAAAAGATGGTGGATAAATAGCCTGCCCTCTTCTGTCCAGACGGTCTGCATATTACTTTGGGTATTGCCGTGGCTATCTGTGTAGGTATGCGTTTTTGTTTTTGTATAGCCTTTGTCTTGGTATTTATGATACAATAGCCAAGAGCCGTTCTGCTTGTATTGTACACCCATATCATTTAACCTTTTGTTCAAAGTAACCGCAGACATTCCCAATTCCTTTGCTATTTGGTTGATGTTATAGGTGCTGCTGGATTGTAAAACCGTATCTACATATTCTATTTTTGGAGCCTGTTTTTTCAGCTCTATCGCCTGTAATTCTATACGCTCTGCCTGTTCACTCGCCAAACGCAAAGCCTCTGCAAAGGATTGGGGTATTTCAAATGTAGACTTCTGCAAGGCCTCCTTTTCTTTCTGAATGAAATATTGGCGGGCTGCTTCACCCTTTTCAGTTCGAGCCATCATTGATAGCTTTTTTGCAAAGTCAATTGATAAGGCAAAATCTTTGGTAGAATTACCGTTCACATCAAGGGTGAAGGTCTGAAAATCAACATTCTCAAAAGCAAATTCATTCTCTTCAATATTTTTACGATACCATTTTGCCCAATGCGCTTTATTGTATCCCAAAAAATCATACAATTCTCTTGCGCTTACGGCTTTTGCGCCGTTTTGCTCTGTTATTTTTATTAACTCTTCCATAACTATGCGGATTTTTTAGATGTGTAATGCTCTTTGATTTGAAGAATCCAGTCCATAAAAATTTTATTGGCCAGTTCATCATGGTCTACATCCCATTCATCATAGGTAGTTGATGCGAAAATGCTAAATAATTCATCTTTTAGGTGGGGGTCAGTTACGCCAATCATTTCAAGGGCATTATTTACGCCTTTGTACCCTCGTTCTGGGATAAATTCTTCGCCGTTTGCTAAATTTAAAGCACTTGCGGCTCTTTGAAGGGAGTAAGATATTCTTTGAAATATCACGGCATCTGCTAATACTCTAATTGCCATTTGATTGTTTTCGGAAAGTGTCATTTGTATATTTTTAAGCTGTTTTGTAATTGATGTAGTCTGTAAATTCGTGTAGAAGCCCGTTCTCTACTATAAACCTGTATGCCTTTTGCGCTCTTTCTTTAGCTTTAATTAAAGTGTCAGCCTGTGGTTCAAATTCTAAAGCTTGTTTATCCTTTTTAGAGAGTTGCACAATTTTGTGCAGTTTATTACGGTTTCTTGAGGTGTTAGATGCTGATGCTGTCATGGTTACGCTGATAATTTTGTGGTATAAAAATCTTTGATTAGAAATGCCCATCTGTAAAAGATGTCTAAAGCTGCCGCATCGGCAGAAACTTCGCTATCCTTTTCGAGGTCTTGTAGAAACACCTCGACTAATTCGTCTCTGATTTCATGGCTATCATCTATACCTAAGACTTGCAAGGCGTTGGAAAGTCCGGAATAGTGCTGTTCAGGCTCAAAATCCTTCATGCCATTATTGAAGGCGTTAACCGCTCTAAACATAGCGTTGGAAATTCTTTGGAATATGATTGCATCCTTTAATATTGACACAACGAGGCTGTCTCTGTTTGATAGTTTCATTTTTATGATTATTTGATTGTTACTAAATTTTCTATTTTAAAGCATCTAAAACCTGCCTGCTCTAAATCCCAGTAGTGAAATACTTTGTCGGTCGCAGGGTTGCCAGTACCTTTTACAAATTGCCCTACATCTTTTAAAGTGCCTACCGCCTTTCTAAGTGTGCCGTCTGCTTTCTCATAGGTAAACTCAACTATATCATTTCGCATTTTCTTTGCGAGCCTGTAAAGCTGCCAAGCCTTTGAAAGACAAACCGCAAAACTTTTACCTGTTTTTCTCATTAAGCTATATGCTCTCTGAAATACTGTGCTTCTAAATGTTGTCATGTGTTGTATTATTATGATGCAAATATATACCAGTGTATATACATAAAACAAGACTTTTAATAAAAAATGTTATAAGTTGTTGATTATCAACGAGAATAATTTGTATACATAGGTATATACAATCATTAACATAGGTATTTACCCGTGTATATACATAAAATTATATCTTTGCTGCATGAAAAAACCAGACAAAGAATCAACAAATAATAAAATTTTAATTAAAAAAGTTGGATTTTCTATGCGTACTACCGAGTCTTTTTTAGAAATACTGAGTAGAGTAGCAGAGCGAAAGCAAATGACTAAAACCCATCTTATTGAGCATCTTGTAAGATTGGAGGATGAAAAATCATCAAACAATTAATATTTTAGTTATATTTGGTCAAATTTTTAATCCATGAAAAAAATATTATTTTTCTCTTTTTTGGCTTTAACAGCGGTTTCTGTAACGAGTTGTTCAAGAGATGAAGCTACTTCCACAACCCCACAGCCTAAATATGATGTTGTTGGTAATTGGAAAATGAATGAATATAAAAATGCTGCCGGTGCATGGCAGTCTATGCAGATGCTCAATTATTATATTAATCTAAAAAGCGATGGAACGTATACCACAAATTATATGGGAACCCCTGATGGTGGAACCTATAAATACGATAACAATTCACAAGTGGTAACCACTTCACCTACTTATGGTAAGTCTATAATTAACATAAAAACCATGACGGGTACTAATGCAGAAGTCTCCATGTATAAGGAAAGTGCACCTGCTGATGTTGTGGATTTAAGATTGGTGAAGAATTAAAATTATAAGCAAATCCGTCTTTTAACTGAGACGGATTTTTTATTATGCACCTCTCCATAGAAGATAAGGCCATCTATGATGACAAAGCGTCTCCATATCAGTATTGCTTTTTGGCGCTACCCATTGAGTTGCTTCGGGCAATTGATACCAGCGTCTACACGGGAGAAATACAAAAGGAACTAATCAAATTCGTTCCTGAATTTACAAGGAAATCCGAATATGCGGCATATGAAGCCATTACAAAACTCTTCACCCTCATTGTACTGGAATTAGAAGGCAAGCATCCAGCCTTAGAATTAAACCTTCGTCGGGTGTTAGATGTAATGATCCCAAACCTCTATAATACATGCTTAAACTAACCAGCTTTTTAATCATGTTCCTGCTCATCTCATGCGTGCCTTCAAAAAAGTATGAGGAATTAGAGATAAACTACAATCTACAAGAAAAGACCCTGCATCGAATAGGGAAAGAAAATGACAGCCTCCAAAATGAGGTTGATAAATTAAAATTTGAATTGGATAAAAAATAAAGACTGGCTTTAACCAGTCTTTTTCTATTTTACATAAGCCTTGAACCATTTGTCGGCTTCCGCTTTTGTTTTAGGCACTTTTACATCTACCTTTAGGTTGTCACCTTCACCGCTCTTATTATGCGTGAAGACATCGCCCTGATGATTTACTGCGTAATCCACGCCATCCATACTTTTCTCATATAAACAGTGTGTACCATAATTGGTGTAGGCAAAGCCATTCTCTAATAGGAAGTTGCCAAAATCGAATTGATCCATATATTACTTTAAAGATTTCTTAATTAAATATCCTATACCAAGAATAGGTATAAACATTAGCACAAATGCAAAAGGTATCCATATTGGTGAGAGTACCCACAGCCAAGACCAGTCTATAACCTTGCCTAATTTTAATCCTATAAAAAGGATTGCTAAAAGTCCACCAAAGCCAATACCGGATGAACTTGCATTATTTGATGATGCCATATATATTATTTTTGTTTTAAATATTCTAATACCTTATCGGTGTAAAACATAATCTTACCACCTCGGTAATTCTTATACCCATACACCAGCATTTCCTCCGGGTACAGCTTATTCATTATTAGTTTTTTGACCCTTCTATAATCGGCTCCTGCAATCTCGCAAAACTCGGATAATGTCAAGGTCGGTTTTTTTACCATGCCCATCTGGTTTGACAAAATTAGCATCTCGCCGACCGTCAATTCCCCAATTTTTTTATCAAACATCAAGTTTTGCATTCATAAACCGTTTATGAATACAAAAATAACACTTTATCAATGAATTAACGAATGTTACCTAAAGTATTACTTTAATTTTGTAAGCGTAATAATAACATTATATAAATGCACGAAATTATCCTAACAGCGTTGAAAACCAAATACAAAGATTTGGGGTTAAGCGATACAATTCTGAAAGCCTATGCTGATAAAATAGAGCGGTCAGGAATAGAGGAAAGTGAGATTCAATCAAAGGTTGATGATTTGGAAACGGACTTAAAGGTTCTACAGTCCTTTTCAGACCAAAACCGAACCCTACAAAAAGAAATTAAAGGATTAAAGGACAAGCTGGAAACCAAAGCTCCGGAACCTGAAAAACCTGAACCATCTAAAGGGGGCGAAAATGGGAATGATAAGGGGGCTGAAAATGAATTGCTGCAAGCCATTAAGGATTTGAAGCAGGAAGTTCTTTCCATCAAGACGGAAAAGATTCAACAAACAAACGCCGAAAAATTAACATCCAAACTAAAAGATTTAGGAGTTAAGGAAACTTTCTACAAAGGTAGAATTAAGGCAGAGTTTGAGAATGATGAGCAATTAGAGGCGTATGCTTTAGAGCTTAAAGCCGATGAAGATGCCTATCTGCAATCGTTGAATATTGAAAGTCTTAAAAATCAAACACCGCCACAATTCGGCGAGGCTGCAAAGTCCGGTGAGGTTTCTCCAGAGGTTAAGGCGTTTATAGCATCAAAGCAAAATTCAAATGAATAACATTAAAAAAACATCCGGTAGGAGGGAGATTGTCGTATTCGATGGCTCTTTCGTTATCGCAACACTTCCAGGCGGCCTTGTCAATATCGACAACGTGGACGCAAAGGCAAGATTCACAGACGGGATTATCCCCGGCGGTACATTGGTGGTAAAAGCAGCAGATGGCAAATACAAAGTGATTAATGCTGTGCTTACTGCAACTAACGTAAAAGGTGCGGTTGGTCTTGTGCGTTACGCTGTGCCCATTGAGGATTACACATCCGCTCCGATAGTAATAGACGCCACAGTTCGCTTAGACGCTCTTCCTGATATAGAAAAGGCGGGGTTTGCGTATATAAAGGCAGAAATACCAACCCTTAAATCTTACTAAACCATGGCAGATACATTATTAAATAACATTATTCCTGAGTTTAGGAATGAAGATTTAGGGGCTATCCTTAACGCAAACCCGATGGGTGATTTGAAATATAGAATCCATTTCCCGACAGAATACAAAACCGACTTAACCTTTGGAAGCCTTGAGGGCGAGACCGGGGCAAAAGTCAAGGCTCCTATTGTGGCTATGGATTCTGATGTGGTTCTTAGAGCTCGTGAGAAGGCCGAGGCAATCAAAGGCGAAATGCCGAAGGTGGAGGTAGGTAGAAGGAAAACCGAGAGGGATTTCTTCAGACTCAACGACCTTAGAAACGCTGTACGGAACAACCCGGGCAATCAGAGTGTAAAGCTTCAATTGGTGAACAAGATTTACGACGATTCGGTTTTCGTTGTAGATTCTGTGAACGCCACAATGGAGTATATGGCTAAATCCTTACTATCTAAAGGCTACTACGAGGCCGAAGGTGGTATTCGTGTGGATTTCAGCGTACAAGTGGTGGAAGCATCTTTAGACTGGTTCGCTCCTGCCAACGCACAAACATTTAATCCTATAAAAGAATTGCAGGACATCCAAAAGATTGCCATGGCGAAAGGTTTTAGGTATATGCGGGCGATGATGGACTTATCCACGTTTAACCAATTTGCCGCATCTCCAAGCGTGGTGAAATTTACGGCTTCTTTTGCTCAAAACGCTTTAGGATTGGCACAGACGCCAACTCTTGCGCAAGTTAATTCTGCATTAGCGGCTCAAAACCTACCGGTCATCGAGATATGGGAATCTTATATCAATGATGAGGGTAAAGATGGGGTGTTGACCTCTATGAGCGGTTGGGAGCTGGGTAACATCCATCTTTCAGGAACCATGGATTTTGGTACTACGCAGTATACCATTTCTCCGGAGGCAAGTATCGACCTGAACGAGACATCAAAGACGACCACGAATGAGTTCATCCTTGTTTCAACGATAGCAAAGGCGGCTCCAATGCAGGTGTTGACAAAAGGTTTAGCATTCGCTACTCCAGTATTGAACAACGTGAAGCAGAAGCTTATTCTAAAGACTAAGTTGAAGTAATGACCATCGGAGAGGTTGTACAATCAAGATTACAGACTTGGGGGATAACAATTCCCCAGGCTGAACTTGAGGTAAGGCTTGCCAAATTAAACATCAATTATTGTGATTCGCTCACAATAGAAGTTGATTTAGACAGGTTTTATTATGACAACATTCCGGAACTATTGGTTATGCCAAAAAGTGTTTCAGAGGGTGGGTATTCAATCTCTTTTGATCGTGATGCCATCCAAGAATACTACAAGTTTTTAGCGAAAAAGTTAAATCTTCCTGATAAGCTGGAGTCTAAAAATGGAATTAAAGACATCACAAACCAATGGTAATTCAGTATCCATACGACCTGTTCTATAAGCATGAAGGTAAGGCGGAATATGACCCTATTACTGGCGACTTTAAAGAACAAGAAAAAAAGTGGATTAGTGTTGGGAAATGCCGAGATGAAATAACGCCTGAAACCGAGATAATCGGTAACGATGGAATAGCTTTCAAATCATCCGGGGTAATCTATTGTCCGTTAGGTACAAGAGAAATACCCAAAGGATCAACAGTTAAGGTGGTAGATGGAAACTCTATTCGATTATTAACATCGGTTAAGACTTTTAGGAAAGACCAGTTGCACATAAGGATATGGGTATAGAACCGGAATTTAACATGCCAATCATTGATTCAATCCTCACGCGATTTCTTCAAGAAGTCCAAAATAAATCTGTTAGGATTTTAAACTACGTGGGAGAGGAGTGCGTCATTGAAATGCGTAGAAACGGAGCCTATAATGACCAATCAGGAAACCTTAGAGGATCAGCCGGTTATATAACAGTAGTAAACGGTATGATACAGAGTCAATTTATACAACCTGGGGAGGGAGGACAAAAGGCATCAGCCTTAGCGCACGAATTGGCACAACAACATCCTACCGGTGCAGCTTTAATTGTTGTGTCTGGAATGAACTACGCAGCTTATGTTGAAAGTAGAGGCTTAAATGTAGCAACGTCAGCTGAACAGTTAGCCGAAAGGGAAATTCCTAAACTTTTAAGACAGTTGAGAAATGCAGACCATATATAACGCTAAGGATATTCTTGTAAACCATCTTATGCCAATTAGAGCCTCTATTTCAGGGGATATTTATAGGGATAGAAGGCCTGCGGGAAGCATCTTAGAGGATATTGTGGTGAACACGCTGCCATTAACGGCATACGGGTATCATCAGAAAGGAGTTTTAAATGTTAATGTTTATGTACCATTTAAGACGGTAAATATCAACGGTTTAATTCAACACATGCCTGATAACGTAAGGATGAAGGAATTAGCTGAAATAGTGCTTAGGCAACTTAATGATCAGTTCGGGAAGAATTACAACTTCTATGTAGAACATATACAAGACTTTGAGGAACAGTCGGAAAAAGCCTCATACATCAATTACAGAATAAAAATTAATCTCTTTAATAATTAAACAATGGGACAAGCAAATCACGGTCTTGAAAAGATAGAATTATCACCACTCGCAGCAGATGGTGGTGTAGGTACAGCATGGGCAACCTTAGGTTGGACGGAAGAAGATTCCGCAAAATTTAGTACGGCGGATGCCGATAAGAAAGAATTTTTTGTTGAAGAAATAGATGCTGCATGGTTCTCTACCAGTAAAGGAGGTAGCCAGACGTTCACCTTTACCATCGCCAATCCGGACTTAAACACAATGGTAACCTTATTTGGAGGAACAATCACCGGCACTGGAGCAGCACAGACATGGGATGCACCAGATACCACTCCCACCATGGAAAGAAGCCTAAAGATTACGCCAAAGGTTGGATTCGGACACATCTTCGCCTATGTAACAGTAACGGCAAAACTAACTGAATCTATCGGTCGTAATCACCTCCAAGGTGTTGAGGTAACCTGCAATATTGGGCAGCCTAAAAAGGCGGGAGAGAAGCGTTGGAGAATGTTTCAAAAAGTAGCATAATAAAATCCCCGCTTTCGGGCGGGGTATTTTCCTATGGAAGAAAAAGAATTAGACCTTTTGTTAGGTGAAGGTAAAACCTATGAAATAGCAGGGCAATTGCTTCAAATTCAGAAAATGAATTTGCGCCGGCTCTTAGCCATTGCAAGAGTATCCGTGGATATTGTTGTGGATGAAGGTGTGTTGTCCGGCGATGATCCTCAAAAGATGCACGATGAGCAGTTTAACATCGTCAATACCAACGCAAAAAAGTGCGCAAGAATATTAGCCTTAGCGTTTGTGGAGGATTATAAAAACGCTGCGAAGGTGGATGAAATGGAGGACTTTATCCTTGACAACATTAACGCCACGGAGTTGAAAACCATGGCAGTAGATATTATCGGCCATGCTGATCTGCCAAATTTTATCGCCTCTACTTTGATAATGAGAAGCCGGGTAACACAAGTGACCAAGGTGGAGGATTAAAGTCATTGTACGGCATCATGGGGCAAATATGCCACCATTATAGCTGGACATTAGATTATTTACTTGAATACCCGGATTGGGCGGTGGTGCAGCGAATGCTTATAGATACTCCCAATTACGACACAGAAGACACAAAAAAAACTAAACCAAAAGAAAAGGTTTTTGACCTAAAAGAGCAATCATCAGAGGACTTTACTGCCCTTATGATTCAACAATTCGGAAATGAATAACACCCAAGGAGCTTTACATTTTAACGCCACAATTGACTACCAACAATTGAAGGCATCCGTTGCGCAAATGCGCCAAGAAATTGATGCGCTTAGCCGCAATACCATGCAGCGCACGAATGAGATGCAGAGTGGGTTTAAAAATCTTGCTGCTGGCATAGGTGCTTACTTTTCCGCACAGGCTTTGGGTGGTCTAGTTAGGGAGATTATAAATGTAAGAGGAGAGTTTCAGAAAACGGAAATCGCCTTAGCTACAATGCTGAAAAGCAGTACAGCTGCAAAGGATTTAATGGCTCAAATGTCCGATTTAGCGGCAAAAACTCCTTTTTCCTTCCAAGAGGTCTCCGCAGGGGCAAAACAACTGCTTGCGTTTCAAGTTCCGGCAAATGAAGTGGTTAATACCCTCAAAAGAATGGGGGATATTGCGGCTGGAGTTGGTGTACCACTTGAACGAATTAACATGATTTATGGTCAAGTTAAAGCAAAAGGTAGGCTACAAGGTGAGGAACTTTTACAGTTTATGGAGGCGGGAATACCGATGGCTGATGAACTTGCGAAAGTTTTAGGCGTATCAAGTTCCGAGGTTTCCAAACTGGCATCCAATGGGCAAATTAGCTTTGAGCAAACAAAGCAGGCGTTATTCAACCTTACGAATCAGGGTGGGATGTTTTTCAATATGATGGAAAACACAAGCAAATCGCTATCCGGGCAGGTTTCCAATCTTGGGGATGCTTGGGATAGGATGCTTAATGACATTGGAAAATCTCAAGAGGGTATTCTTTCAGGAGGCATTGGAGCAATAACCGCTTTAGTAGAAAACTACCAGACTGTTATAGATGTATTAACGGTCTTAGTATCTACTTACGGAGCATATAGAATAGCCGTGCTATTGGCTTCACAAGCGCAGGCAGGAAGTGTTACTATGAATGCCATTGCGGGATTCCAAAACCTTATCAATGTTTTGAGAGGTGCAACGGTTGCACAAGGAACCTTGAATGCCGTTACGATGGCTAATCCCTACGTGTTATTATTTACGGCCATTGTCGCCGTAGGTTCTGCATTGTATGTATGGCAGAAAAACACAAGCGAGCAGGTTGTCGTTCAGGAGAAGCTTAATTCTTTAATGGAGAAATCTAAAAAAGATTTATCTGACTTTAAATCAAAAACACAACAGTATATTGAGGTTGCAAGAAATGATAAAAGTTTAAAAGAAGATTCTTTTAAAGCATATATGGCTTTGCAAAAAATGTATCCAAATGTTTTAAAGAATATTGATCTTGAGAAGTTCAAAAAAATGGAGCTTATTGAGATTGAAAAGCTTTTGTCCAAGGCGCAAAACGCAAAAGAAGAAAATGCTCTTGTACAAAACATCAAGGTTGCACAAAAAGAGGCAAATAGGTTAAAAGCTATTATTGCTGAGATAGATGATAAGGAAAATATTGGCTTTTTCTCTATGACAGAGGCCAAGGATGCAGAAGATGCCCTAAAAGTTGTCAATTCAGAATTGGGTAAAATGGAAGCCCAATACATCGCTATTCAAAATGCAGAAGCGATGTCTAATATGACATTGCAAGAACAGCAGGTTTATCTCCAAAATCAAAAGGCGGAACTTGAGAGAATATTGGAGGCCAAGGATAAAACGAAAAATAAACTCCTTGATATAAATTCGTTGTCTGACATTGGGCGTCAAATTTTTGCTAATTGGAATGTAAACCAGTTGCAAAACCAATTAAATACAGTGAGAAATGATATTGTCAGTATCATGTCTCAAATTAACAATGTTAAGCCTCCAACTGCAAATAAATCCTTTTGGAAAAAACAAAAAGAAGATGCCGAAAAGGCTATCGACGCACTTGTTGGCGGAAAAAATAATCCACTTGCCGCTAAGTATATTCAACAAATACGGGAAGCTGATAGGAACCTTAAAAATTACGACTATTCAGAGCCTAAAAAAACGGAAATTCAAAAAGAAAAGCCAAAAAGCTATAAAAAGGTAGAAGAAAAATACGCTCAAGGTTCTATAAAAGAGTATCAGCGGTTGCTGTCAAAAGTAGAGGAAGAAAGATCTAAAACTGATTCTCGACAATTACAAAAAATCGCTAAGCTAAACGAGAGATGGCTCCTTCTTAAAAAACAAATGGCAGAAGCGGAAAAGGCAATTACCATCAAAACCTTTGATGAGGAAATGGAATACATGGAAGAGCAATATCAACTCCGTGACCAACTCATACAACAAGGTGTCGATAAGGCTAAAGCCAATGCTTTAACCGGGCTTACTGGAAAGGACGAAAAGTATATTGATTATTTAAAAAGAACACGTGATGCTCTTGCTCAATTAAACGAGGAAGGTAAATCCTCTCCGGAAACAGCCAAGAACCTTAATAGCATTAATGAACAAATTGCCGACTTCTATGGCAAAGAAAAGTTCATTGATAACGTTAATAAAAGGCTGGAGGAATTAAAATCCAAGTATTCTGGGCAAGAACTCATTGACAAATTGAGCGAAGAAAAATCAAAGCCGGTTTTAACGAATGACCGTTTCGTGTCAGAAAAGGAAATTCAAGAAAGAAATAACATCCTTAATAAGGAAATAAGGCAGCAGGAAGAAATTCTTGAAAAGGGATTTGCTGAAATGATAGCGTCTCACGAAAGTTTTGAAAAGAAAATTTCTGACCTAAAAAAACGGCATGCAAAAAACCGAGAAAGTCAAGCTTATTTAAATCTTAACGACTCCGATAAAGCAGCTGTTGAAGATTCTATGGCAAAGGAGATATCAGATTTAACAATGGAGGCTTACAAAGCATCGGATGCTTGGGGCGAGGTTTTTACTGATATGAATGTGGTGGCCAGCAGGCAGCTAATTCAGTTTAGGGGTATCCTTGAACAGAGGCTATCCGAATCAAAATCAATTGAAGAAAAAATCCAACTGGGCGAATTCATCAAGCGCATTAACGAAACCCTACAAAACCGCAATCCCTACATAACCATTAGGAATGGAGTCAAATCTTTGGGGGATGAATCTCTAAGTTCTGAAAAGAAGCTTCTTCTATTAGGTAATGCAATAGAAGCCGCTAATGGCTATTTAGATGACATGTCGGGATTAATTAACGATGTAGAAAATGTGTTAGGAAACTTAGGGATAAGCTCTAATAACGCAATGGTTGATATTCTCTCTAACATAAGAGCCACCATTGAAGGAACTAAAGAGGCTATGCAGGGCTTTAAAGATTTTAAGGAAGAAAAAAAAATCTATCAAGAAGCCAAAGAAGCAGGGGACAATTTAGGGAAAGTGATGGGGGCAATCGGAATGGTTGGGGCGGCAGTAAAAATTGTATCAGGTGCAGTAAAAGCTTTAAGTGGATGGCTATCCGGTGACAATAAAAAGGAGCGTGCTATCAAGCAACAGGCTGCGGGAATCAAAGAATTGGAGACCCGTTATAATGCGCTTGCCTTCGCCGCGGAAAGAGCGATTGGAGCGCAAAAGTATGATGGGCAAAGGGATTTGATTAAAAACCTTGAGCAGCAGAAAATAGCCATCCAGA
Organism: Flavobacteriaceae bacterium; assembly: GCA_018260565.1. Classification (GTDB taxonomy): domain Bacteria; phylum Bacteroidota; class Bacteroidia; order Flavobacteriales; family Weeksellaceae; genus JAGLAZ01. The sequence goes on along the minus strand of JAGLAZ010000016.1, from coordinate 12,691 downwards.
CGATGGCCAACCTTGAAAAGAACAAGAAGAAAGCAGATTCCGCCAAGATTGCCGAATACAATGCTCAAATCACCGGGATTGAACAGAGTATTACAAAGCTTAAGGAGGGCATTATTGACGATGTCTTGCAGACTGACCTCAAAGGTATGGCTCAAGCCTTTGGCGATGCACTTTTGGAGGCGTTTAAAAAGGGTGAGACAGGCGCACAGGCCTTAGATAAAGTGGTCAATAACATGGTTCAGAACATGTTAAAAAACCAATTGTACAAAGCTTTAGAATCTCAACTGGAGCCACTTCGTAAAAAGATGCTACAATCCATGGGTTTCAACTCAGATGGAACCGGCAGCTTTGATGGGCTTTCCGAAGCAGAAATCGCAGAATTAAAGGCTATGGCGGCGCAAGCCCAAGCACAAGGCCAGCAATTTATCAACTCGTACGCTGACATATTCAAAGACTTGCAAGACCCGGCACAATCGCAAGGTGTGAAGGGCGATATCAAGGGAATTACAGAAAAAACAGCCGGGGCTCTGGAAGCGCAAATAAATGCCATGCGGGTAATGGTTGCTGAAATACTCTTGCAGAAAAAGCAAGACGACCAAACATTCAAGCAAGCCTTACAGGTCTGGGTTCAGATAGAAATGAACACACGCCCTATCAAGGATATCCACAAAGAAATTAAAGAACTTAACTCAAAAGTATCAGCCGGAGCGGCTGGAATCCCTTAAAAAAATAGATTATGAAATTAGGAAAACATATAGGCATCCTTGCAAAAGACAAGGGAATATGCGAGGGGCATCTAAAAAAAATCATGGGATTTACGCAGGCCAAGCAGCTTGTAGATATGTACTTCTCGGGTTCGGATTGGGCGTTTAAAAACGATTTCCCAAGCGTGGAGATCATGCGCACCTACAAGGGTATGGTAGAGCCTCTCAATATGCTTGTGGATGCTGAAAAAACCTTACATAATCCAAGGCGTGTGGGAATATTCGGAAATAGCAATATCACCATCGAGGTAGACGGCTTTCAAGTATCCGAAATCTATGTGCGCCATAATTCAAACCTTCAAATTATTGCTAAGGGTGATGTTAAGGTATTCGTTACGCAAGGAGATAATGCTACCGTGAACGTGGTTAAAGAAGGTAATGCAGTGGTAAAAATATTCAAACGATAATGAAGAAGGTTGTATGGTCAATTAATGGGCAGTATTTCGCCGATTTCGGGGTATTCGTAGCGGGTTCCTCGGGCTTTGGTATGCTCAAACGAAAGACCGTACAAAAATATGATTGGGCGGAATATCATGGTGAAAGTGTGGACTTAAGAAAGCCCAAATATGAAGCACGTGAAATAACATTGAACTGCTTTATCATAGACGAAAGCTGGGAGGACTTATACGCCAATTTTAAACGATTTGAGGATGAATTTATGAAGTCCGGCACCCAAAGGTTCCTTATTCAACCATTCGGAAAGCGACCTATGCCTTACGAGATTTATTTAGCTGAAGGAATAGAGTTGGAAAAAAGATTTAAGGATGAAAAGATGGCGGCTGTTTTCAATTTGAAAATGATAGAACCTAATCCTATTAAAAAGATACTCTATACAACTGCTGAAACGCTCAATCTTTCATATAACAGCAATTCGGAGACTGAAATCTTTTATGGGAATGGCACAAAGGATATTGCCAACGGGAATGTGAGCATTGGTGGGAAAATCTTGCCGAATAGGAATGTTAGTAGATACGCATTTGAAGGGCGCAATTTTTTACCCGGAACGAGCAACGGTGCCGGATGGAGATTTCCTAACGACGGAAAAGGAAGTAATATTAATAGCGGGGTTTTCACACTTTATGATAACTATTACAACCAATTTTCATCACCTAATATTTATGGAGTAGGCGGCGAGGTGTTTACTCTTTCTTGGGACGGTGCGGATGTTCCGAATGTAAACTATGATGTTCAAGTAAGGTCTTTGGACGGCGAATTTGACAAGAGGTTCAAGCCTAACAATTTCGGACTTAACGTACATACTTTCACGCTTGGATGGGCAATGTATTTTAACATTAACATTTTTGGAACCGTTCAGGGTGGAGGAAATTTACGAATAAAGAACCTGAAGCTTGAGAAAGGCAATAATGCTACACCGTACTCGGTTGCACCGGAGGATGAAAAATACATCATCATTGCCGGCAACATAGAGGAAATTTCTAATCTACAAACAAACGCAGATATTTTATGGGAGCGTTTGTAATCAATAGAAACGGACAGCCACACCTCGACTTTATCGAGCGTGGAATGCGGACGATCCAATCGGCAACGCAGAATAAAGTATTGCTATCCGATGATAGTGTTACGCTTCGTGTTGTAAGTAATTCTGTGTTGGACATTCGCATTAATGACTACTTTACTGTATTTGGAGATTTTTACCGGATTAATCAGCTTCCTACTGTACAGAAAATTAATGAAAGCCGATACGAATATGACATTGTAGGCCAAGGTTTGATGTTCGACCTATTACGATGCAAATTCTTCAATGCAGATGCAACCGGCTTCAAAACCGATACAGAATTTCCATTTATCGGAACTTTGGAGCATTACCTTTTATTGGTTAAGAATAACATGGCCCGGTTTTCCTCTAAATGGGAAATTGGTACCCTTGCCGGTAATACAGAAACCAAATCACTAACATTCTCCGATGATACCTGCCTCAGCGCATTGCAAAAAATTTGCAACGAGTTTAAGACAGAGTTTTGGGTAAAGAATGAAGGTGAGAAGTTCAAGATACACACGGGTAATTTTGGTTCCACCATTCCCGTAACCTTCCCGTATGGCAAGGGGAAAGGTTTGTATTCGCTAACCCGCAGAAATGTTGATGAGAGCGGCGTGATTAATCGTCTGTATGTTTCCGGAGGCGATAAGAATTTGCCTAATGGCTACAGAAATGGCTCACGCACTTTAAAGTTGCCAGGCGCGGAATATTTAGAGGATGCAGCAGCAATTGCCGCTAATGGATTAAAAGAAGGCAGCATTACTTTCGAGGAGGTATATCCTCGCAGGACGGGTGTCGTGGGTAGCGTTACCGGGCTTACAAAGTTCGTAGACACCACGATGGATTTCGATTTGAATGCAAAGGAGGCAGATGGCATCACAACCAAATACCTAATCCCCGGAACGTCGGCTAAAATAAAATTCAATAAGGGGAATTTGGCGGGTTACCAGTTTGAAGTCCATAAGTACAACCATGCAACGAAAGAATTTGAAATAATCCCTTTCCAAAACGAGAGCGGGCAAAAGTTCCCGGATGCAGATTCTACGGCTTTTCAGATAAACGCAGGAGATGAGTATGTACTACTGGATATTATTATGCCTCATACCTACGAAACAAACGCAGAAAATGAACTTCAAACAAAAGCGCAACCGCAATTTGAAATTCTAAAGCAAGCAAAGGTTTCCTACGATTTACAGCCCGATCCACGCTTTATGGAGGGCTTGCCGCAAGTCATCAACATCGGGGATCTGTTAAAAGTGCAGGATACACCGCTTGGGATAGATAAAGTGATCCGAGTTACGCAGGTTACCCGTGATTTTATTCAAAATGGCACACCTACTCCTTTTGATATGAAAATCGTAATCGCTGACAGCTACCAAATAGCCTACAGCAGCCAAATGGTGATGCAGCAACAGCAGATAAACACCATATTAAACCTTACACAGGCCACCAACTTTAATTTTAGCAAGATAGGATATAATGCCACTAAGGAGCTGCGGGATAAAATCTTTGACCCGGACGGGTATTTTGATGGTGGCAAGATAAAGCCCGGAAGTATTGAGACCGGAATGCTATCTGTTGGAGCGCAGACGCAGGAGTTGAGCTGTACGGTGGTGTTTCAGCCCAACTCTGAGAATAATCCTAATAAGATACAGTATTTACAAGGCGAGCTTCATAATGCCACCAATGAAAAGACTTGGCATATTGATGAAAACATGGTGACCATTCCAGATAACGGGTGGAGATATGTTTTTGCGCTATGCCCAAAGAGCGGAACCGGCAATGCTACCATAGAATTTTCCCAGACCCAATATAAGACTGACGAAAACCCGAACCATTATTACTACTTACTGGGGATACTCCATTCTGTGGTAGATGGCGAGAGGATTCTAAGTATTACTATAGGGAGCACGACTATTATTGGGGGCTTGATACGCACCGGAATCATTCAAGATGCAGCAGGAAAAACACAATTTAACCTCAATACAGGGGAATTAAAGGGAAAAATAACCTTCACGAACGATAGCCCGGCACTTGGACAGGTGAGCGCAATCGCACAAGCGGGTGATGCACAAGTTTTGACACAAGCGCAAGCCGCTGCTGCAAATCTCCAGAATCAGTTAAATACAACAAATCAAACCCTTGCTAATTATTCAGGAATAACACAAGCCCAACAACAAAACATCAACAATTTAATAAATAAAACCAATTTCCTAAGCTCTACAACTATTAGTGGTAACGCTATCGCAACCGGCTCTTTGATAGTAGGTAATGATCAGGGAGCTAATGCGGGAATTACAGGTTTAGGTAGTAGCCAAAATGGGGTTTTCCTCTGGGGTGGTGGTGATTACAACAAAATGCTGGAGGGAAAGGCTAAACGCGAGATGCGTAGGGATGGGGTAGACATCTGGCGACATGTGAACGGCCAAGTGGGTATCCGTATCGGAATGATTAATGGTTTTCCGGAAATGAGTTTTTATAAAGATGACGGAACGAAAGTGTATGCACTTGGACAAAACGGAATCTACTATGTAGCGGAGGTACCGGAAAGTTTTACTTTCATGAAGCTGCTTAGCCTGCAAAACAATTCCGAGGTTCCAAATATTGAACAGTTCAAAGAGTTTATCAGCAACAAGCTGTTTCGTTATAATTCTGCATTTATTGTGATGAACACCGATACCGATACTTGGCAATATAATGCAGGACAGAATCCATCAAGTGAGATAAACAAGCAATATGAAGGCTATAAGAAAACACAAGATAAATATGATAATGTGGTGGACGGTTGGTATGCCTTCTATCAAGAGGGTGGATATTACAGCCAGCCACAAGGTGTATTTATTATTGAGGTTTTTATTGCCCGAATTGTTGGCGGGAAAGCTGTAAACACATTAACAATAGAAATACCAACAACCCTAATGGATATACCAGACTTATCGGATCCTGCATTAGGCGGCGAAGCCTCCGGAAATGAATTTACACAATAATTAAATGAAAAAAACAACAACAATTTTAGCGGGACTTTCTCCATTGGCGGCGAGCGCAAAGAATATTGGTCTACTGGCCATTCCCGCAACGCTTGCGTATGCAGGATTTAAGGAGGAAATAATACCACGTGGTATGATAGCCGCTGCAACAATGGGTGGGGCTGTATTCTTTTTTATCTACACAAAGCAAAAAGGATATAATAATTTCTTTTCCCGGGTGCTTCTGGGAATGATATTAGGTGTTTTTGCGGTGCCGTTTTTCGCGAAGAAAAGTGACATGACGGAATATGAAGAGATATGCTTTATAGGCTTTGTGTGCGGTATGTGCATTGACTTAGTTGTAAAAGCAATTACAAGTTTCGCAGAGAAATTTTTCAATCAAAATATAATTCAAAAAACAGAAGAAGACAATGGAGACAATGGAGATAATCCTAAATAGCATTATTTACGTTTTGATGGCGTATGTTATTGGAGATAAGTTCGTCGAAGGAGACAAATGGTCACGCAAAAATTTTATAGTCGTATTGGCGAGCGGATGGTGTCTGTTACTAAGCGGATACCTTCTAAGAGGCTTTCTAAGTGGGGACTTCATACACGGGTATAACGCGACCCTTGGAACCTTGGAATTTACTACCAACTGTCTAATCCTGCTTTTAATCTTACGTAATAACACCGGCACGAAGGAGGGGGTAATCAAAATTATCACGCTTGCATCCTTGGCCGTGGTGGTTATTTCAAAGGTCGCATTATTTATTCAAAATGCGCTGCTATGAAGCATGTACTACTCATTTCAGCACTATTTTTAACCTCATGTGCAACCATTCCACCCGCACAAGAAACGCCCGAGATGGCTCAAAAACGCATCGAAAGGCAAGAAAAAACAAAGCGTGTTGTAAAGGCAGCACTAAACTTAATCACATTTATTTTAATAAGAAGGATTTAAAAAATTAATTCAAAACGCATGAATATAGCTGAAAAAACGCTTCCGAAAAATCAATATTTTCAGGAAGAAACACAAAAAAAGATTATCGTACTTCATCATACAATGAGTGGTGCTGGTGTGGAAAATGACATTGCATGGTGGGATTCAAATTCCGAAAGGGTTGGAACCCATTACATTATTGATAGGAACGGGGAGGTTACCCGAGTTGTGGAGGATAAATATTGGATTCATCACTTAGGTATAAAGCAGTCCATGCTTAACCAGATGGGTTCCAATGTAACCAATACAAGGCTGAACCAATTGTCTATTGGTATCGAGATAGATTCTTGGGGTGGTTTAGTAAAAAACAAAGAAGGGAAATGGATCACATGGACCGGCAAAGAGGTTGCTCCTGAAAATGTAGCATTATATCCAAATGGCTATCGAGGTTATTACGGATATGAGAAATATACCGAGGAACAAATCAATTCAGTAAAAGAATTAATAATATATCTCTCGGAAAAACACCAAATACCAAAAAAGTATTTCCCTGAAATGTTTGATTTCAATGCAAAAGCTTTGAAAGGGTATCATGGTATTTGGACACATACGAGTTACCGCCCTGATAAATCCGATTGCCACCCGCAACCAGAACTTATAGCAATGCTAAAAGGTTTATGAGCTGCAACCTAACCAAAATATCCCAATGCTTCCTTTCGGGAACCGATTTCACGCCCTTGAACCTCACTTTTGAAGGTGTGGAGGCGTTCTCGGATTTCGAGGTGGAAGTGAGGCGGCGAAACTTTTCGGGTGTTGAGAAGAGGCTAAGCGTAGACAATGGTTTGAGCCTTAACGGCAACATCTTGACTGTGGACTACAACCTTTTTAAAGCCTATCCGAATGGTTCGTATGTCGCTGAATATTTTGCACGGATAAACGGCAATAGGACGGCTATTTTATGGGATGAATTTAAAATTGTTTCGGAGCCGTGTGGCTGTAATAATTGCACAGAAATTACAGAATTACAGAATTTTTCTGTAAAAACTGAAAGCGTGGAGGTGCAGGTGAGCCTTTCTAATAGTATTATCGAAGTACACTATGGAGGGGAGGAAAATATAGACTTCGATCTTGAAAATTATTATCAAATATCAAAATTATGACCTTACAACAAAGGCTACAGGCATTCGCACAAGCAGTTGCCGCAGACATTAAATCCCTCTTTGCAAAGCAGGGAAACCTTGCAAATCTTTCTACCACGGAGAAATCCAACCTCGTAGGTGCAATTAACGAGGTCAAAAGTGCGGTTGGTGGAAGTGCCGTAATAAACGACACCACAGCCAGCACCACCAGCACCTATTCATCCAGTAAGATAGACCAAAAGGTGGCGGGTATAAAATCCGACATTTTGGGCGGCGCTTCTTCTGCCTTGGACACTTTAAAAGAAATTGAGGACAGGATAACCGCTGATGGCAATAGTGCTGCCGCTCTAACCACTGCCGTAGGGAATAGGGTAAGTTATACCCAAGCGGATAACCGCACGGCAGCAGAAAAGCAGCAGGCACGCACCAATATTGATGCGTATGGAAGCGTAGAACTTGGGAATCCAGACACAGATTTGGTAGCTGTATATAACACTGCGAAAGCGTAATGACTTTAGCACAGAGGCTTACCGCATTGGTGCAGGCCATCGGTGCGGATATGAAAAATAGGGACTATTCCCGGCAAATAAAACTGTCGGGTAATACAGTCCTGGGGGAATCACATAGGAATGCTACTATAATAAGTACCGCGTCCATTACGCTTACGGTGCCCACAGGCCTGCCAGACGGTTTCCAAATAGCCGTTATTGCAGATGTAGATAATATAACCTTTGCTACTAGTAACACGGCTTTCAAGCTAAATGCAGGGAAAGTGGTACTGGGTGCAGGAAAAACAGCTACGCTAATAAAGGAGAATGGAACCGATAATTTTTATTTAAAAGGCGAATTGTCATGATATTTTTGAGGAATGATTCGCTAAATACAGAAAGAAAAGGAAAAAAAATGAGGTATTTACGCGAAACTATTAATGGTAGTAACGCTAATGATTACTCTCATATTGTAGAGATAAAAATTTTTTTCGGCAACCAAAATTTAGCGCTAAATAAGCCTGTCAAAACAGATGGACAAGTACCTTATGGAACTATAAGTTCTGTTAATAATGGAAATACCAACACAGATGATTATTGTGATATAACGGCACCTGTGATAATAGATTTAGGGGCTATAGAGCTGGCGGAAAAGGTTATCGTTTGGCATTATTGGGGGGATGGAAGGAAGTATAACTGTAAAACCGAAATTTCAGAAGACGGTCAAAATTGGACTACAATATTTGATTCCGCTGTATCGGGAACATATGTTGAAACTTCTCAAGGTAAAACGCACTATTTAAATTAATTCATTATGTATCAAATACAAACGAAATCAGACGCGGTGCATTACGATGCCCGGGAGAACAAATACGGAAGAATAGTAATGCAAATGGAGCCTCGGCAAGTACCTAATGGGTATCAGGCTCTCATTACAGATTATGTAGAGAAAAAGACTATCACAAAAAATCCAGAGGGAGAGGATGTTGAGGGTATTTACCTTCAGCAAATCAATTCTAAATCTGTTTTAATAGAATCAGAGAAGATAAATCTACTAATACAGATGCTGGGCAAGTCAATACCTGCCAGCATTACGTATTTTGAGCGGGAAAAACTGCTTTTCCAAAACGCATTTCTCATTTATGTGCAAAATGATCCTATTAAGGATAACGCAGGAAATCCTATTCCAGGAAAGACAGTTTATAATTTAAATTCCACAGACTGGGAAATACGCACCACACCATGAGAAATTTGACAAGTTTTGCCCTTTTGGGCGTTGCGAGTTTGCTTATTATTCCTTTAACGGTAATTAACAGGCGGTATGTGCGGAATAAGTACGGCAATACCGCTGGGTACTTCTACAACACCGCCCGGAACATTGATATTTGGGCAAATTCTGAATTTAGGGCGATGTGGAACGCAAGGCTTATCACGGCATTCGGCTATAAATTTGGACGACAAGGCGAGACAATCAGCAGCGTATTGGGGAAAAACCAACTGGCCGAAACCCTTACTAAAGAGGGGTGGAGATTGGTACGCCTACTTGAAAGATTTGAAAAGGATCACTGTTTAAAGTGGATACAAAATTTTGAATAATACACCACTCAAACCGGGTGGTGTATTATTCAAAAATCCATAATACTATTTTACGGAAATCCGTAATTAAATAAGGAACATCAAAAATCCTTCTTAAAGTCCCTTTAATAAAGAACTCAACTCGTATAAGGAACATTCGCACACAATTAAGGCACATTATCAGTGCCTTTTTTCATATTCCATACCACCGATGCCCAAGGCTGTGTATCTCAAGACGCACAGAAAAATCCTCTTGAGATTTAAGATGCATGGTTACCCGTTTAACCTCGCCTATTTGAAATTTGTTTATATCCTCGGGATTTGTAACCTGGATTTTAAACATGTGCTTATAATTGCGCTCTTCGGGGAAGGTTGCAATTATATACCCTTCGGAAATTTCATGAACAAGTATAGGTCTAACAAAAGTTACCATTTATAACAATTTAATTGTTGTAGAATGTAACATTGTTGAGGTTTAATGAATATGACAAATGTCATATATATTTATATGGTAACATATTTGTTAGTGATGAATATATTACTATCTTTGTCATGTCAAAAGTGAGAGACAAACCAACTCACTGTAATTTTGAAGCCATGAATGATTTAATACTAAATATGCTTACTAAGAATAGGATAATGGTTGAAAATAGATTCAACGAAATGGTTGCTCTAAATGAGAGAGTTGGATTTCCTATTATCAATTCAAAGAAATTCTTTTTTAAAGTTGTTTTTGAACACTTTGAGAACTTAAGTAAGGTAATGGTAAATAAGATACTAAAAAGCGAATTTGCCTTTATCAGAGAGCTTAATAAAGCGGTTGAGAAGGCAGAGTATGCTTGTGCTAAGCCTGCGAGAGAATATTCTAAACAATTTTTCGTTAAATAAATAACATATAAAAGTCATGAAAAAAGTAACTATCTACACCAACGGAGAAAGTCTTTTCACTTTAGAGAACTACGACAAGACAGCGGGCGTTTGTCACGTAAACGGCATTACTAAGCATTCAGAAGAAGATCAAATAGTCGTAAGAGCCATGCACGAAAAAGGGCAGCTTCATTATGTTTTCGGTATTGGAGACCGCAAAGAAATCGCTAACGAAAAGTTACGAAGAAATAAAAAGTATGGTAATTTCGAGGTTTGCTAATAATGAAAGTTGAGAGCAAAGCATTTGTCACTATGCTCCGGCTCATAGCCGAGCGTAAAGGCATCACAAATTATCAGATAAGTAAAGAAAGCGGTATTAGCCAAACTAATATCGCCCTTTACTTCAACCTAACCACCATGCCATCCTTAGAGAAATTCCTGCTCATTGCAAAGGCGGTGGGCGTGAACTTCTTTTTTGAGGACAAAGATTCCAAAACAGATTTAAGCGAAATATTTAACGAAGCAATGGATAAATTAAGTAAGCGTGAGTAATCAGTATAGCAACCCATGGAAGGATAGTGAAATTGCTACTCTTAAGAATGAAGAATTAAGCAATAGAGAAGTATCAGAATTAACAGGTAGGTCATATCAAGCTGTTAAAATAAAACGTGCGGAATTAGGAATTGTACACGCAAAAAAGGATATACAAAGCTGGACGCCCGAAGAAATTAAGACGCTAATTAAAAATAAACACCTAAACAATCAAGACCTTGCAAAATTGATGAATAGGTCTGTGCAGGCTATTTCTTTAAAAAGAAATAAATTAAAAATACCGTATGCCGAAAATCTATGGGATCAAGAGGAAATTGAATATTTAGTGGAAAATTATGGTGTTTTGACAAATAAAGAAATTGCGATATACCTCGGAAGAACTGTTAGTTCAATAGGAACTATGGCGTATGATTTAGGAGTGACAAAAAGAACTGATTATTGGTCCGCTCATGAAATAGAGGTGTTATCTAATAATTTTGAAGCGTCTTTAGATGATTTAGAAAAATTAATTCCTAATAAAAAAAGGAAGCAAATTATCTATAAAAGATGCCATATTACCTATACTAATAAAAGAAATCTAAAAGAAGATGCGGGGGTTACTGACAAGATAAAATACTCTAAAAAATCAAAGGTTGGAGAAATGTTGATTCTATTAAATGCTTTGGAGGTAGGAGAATCATTTGAAGTCCCGAATAAAGAGTATGCTTACTATTTAGAAGCTAAAAAATTTATAAAGGCTAAGATTTTCACTTCAAAAAAAGAGACAGAATTGACACGAAGAGTTTGGAGGTTGGATTAAAAAACCTCAAGAATCCATATCACGGTATGGATTCTTTTTTTGCCTTTTTCAGAACGCAGCCGCCATGTAACATCATACTGCTCGCCAATTTCCAACTTTTCTAAAAGTTCCGGGTATTCCGGGTACATCTCGAAAATATCCGTAGCCCCCACGAAACTTGCGGTAACGTATTGATGTCCCGCTTCGGATTGCTCTTTAGTGTGTATGTGGATTATGCCGTGCATGTATTATACGATTTTAAGTCGTCCGTAATTCGTCCGTAATAGTTTCCGAGGTGGGCAATTGTGGTCCATGAATAAAATTTAACAATCTCCTAAACATCCGTAAAAATAGACATATAGCGACAGACAGCGACATTATTATAGTCCCTGTGGGTCTACAAATAAGGCTGTAAAATAGCAATTTAACATTATTAGGGACTAAATCAGGCGCTAACGTTCCTGATTTTTTTTGCTTAGTTTTTATTTATAAAATGCGTTACTGTCTTGCAGATGGTCGGAAGTAATTTTCAGCTGGAATGACTACATTATTATTTAAGCAAACTTCCTTTACTCTTTTAGTATCAATTTTTGCATGAGAAATATTATTCTGAAAAAGTGTAAGATTTTCAAGTTTTCTTTCCTTCACGAAATCTGTATTTCCACTCAACTTTAATCGTACCATTCTATCTTCCTCATATTGCGCAATTAAATCCATTATATTAAACTGCAACTCCTCTAGATGTTCGTCTTTTTTTGCAATATTATCTGTAGTTGCTTGAGATTGCTTTTCTATCTCTAATAGAAGTTAAAATAAGTCTGCCAAAGAGAAAAATCAAGTGGCTCATCGTGAGTTAATATTTCTATTGCCAAGAATTTTTTTAGACTGTCTTGTGGCTCATTTGCCATAGCCTTTAATTTTTCAAATGCTGTTTGTTTATTCATGATGCGATTGATTTACACAAAGTTAATAAAATATGAAATTCTGCCATAGCAATAATCAGTGTCAGTATATTTCATAGCATTTTATCCGAATGACAGACAAAATCAACTCTTTTTATTCTATCAAACCTAATAGCGTAATTAATTTCTGGACACAAAATACAGTTATAATATTAAATT
>JAGLAZ010000004.1:97466-163361 GCA_018260565.1 Flavobacteriaceae bacterium | reverse complement strand
ATGCATTATATTGAAAATCAAAATATTAGTGCAATTTTAAAGAGTGACTAAATAATTTTTTACATTTTGCTAGAAAATCGTCCATATTAAAAGTGATTTCTTGCCTAGCATGTGCAAGTTTCATTGCTAATGTATCATGAGCATGATAAAAGGGAGGGTTGCATATAATTCCACTAACGGGGTTTGTAGGTAAATATCCTGAATCTAAAAAGTCCTGTTGTTTCACTACTATTCTATCGTTTAAGCCATTCAGATTAATGTTGCTTTCTGCACAATGAGCGGCTGCTCGTTCTTTATCCAAAGCTAAAATGGAAATTTCTGGGTAACGACTTGCTAAAATAAGGCTCAGTACACCGGACCCAGTTCCCACATCTATTAGAAAGGAAGGGTTTAAAAATTGAGCGATACTCCCTAAAAGAAAAGCATCAGAGCCGATTTTAAATACAGAGTCATTCTGTATAATATTGTATTTCAGCATCTTGAACATCAGGCAGGTTTTGTATAGGAAGGTTGATAATAAAAGTAGTTCCTTCGCCTACTATAGATTCCACAAGGATTTCACCGCCATAATCTTCTATCATTTTTTTTACCATCGTTAGCCCCAGTCCCATACCATTCCCTTTGGAAGTAAAATTTGGTTCAAAAATTCTGGGGAGGCGTTCTGGTGGTATTCCCACTCCGTTATCTTGGATAGTGAGTCTTATTTTTTTATTAATTTTCTCTAAGTGAATTTTTATAAAGAGTTTACGATGCTCGTCTTCAGCTTGTTTTGAATTGGTAATGATGTTGGTAAGAATTCGGCTAAGGTAAATCTTATCCATATTCATCATAATGTTAGGGTCATTTTCGGTGTATTCGATGTCATCTAACTCGAAAACCTGAATAACTGTTTTTACTTCTGCGTTTATATGAAGGAGGTTATTTTTCTTTTCAGGAAGTTGTACAAATCGGGAAAATTCACCAGCTACTTGAGAAATTACATCTATTTGAGATATTAGCATTTTCATCAAGTCCTGCGTTTTTTGCGTGATTTCAGGATCGTTAATGTCAAATTTATGTTGAAATTTTTGTATTCTTAATTTCATGGGCGTTAGAGGATTTTTTACCTCATGCGCTACTTGGCGCGCCATATCTCTCCAAGCCCCTTCCCGTGCTTTATAAGTAAGTTTGTCTTTTTGATCTTGTATTGTGAGTACCAGCTGATTATAAGCCTGAACAAGTGCATCAAGGTCATTGTTTTTATAATTTTTAATAAGCTGAGGTTCGCCTTCAAAAACGGCAAGTTTTGTTATTAAGGATGAAAATTTTCTTAAGGTGCGGGAAAGCCTACTGGAAATAATCCAACCCAGACCGACGCTAAGACTTATTAAAAATAAATTGGCAAAAACAATATACCATATGTATTTTTGAAACAGCCTTCTATAGCCTTCGTCACTGTGATAATATGGAAAATAAACCACCCCAATGGGCTCTAGCATATTATTTTTTAGTATTAAATATGAACTGGTGACATTGGATTTCATGGCGGCGTCATATTCTATAACATCGAGTCTTTTTTGTGATTTTCGGAGGCTATTAATGATGGTATTAGGAAGCCTTTTAAGTACTACCTGAGCGGGATCCTTATTTGATATTAAAAAGTTTCCTTGCATATCATAAATGAATACATCATGCTTACTGATATCTGCTATTTCTAAAATTTTACCATTAAGAATGCGTGGAATATCGTACGATTGTACTTCCTCATGGCTTAGCGCGTAATCTAGAGAAGACATTAGGGCATCAGTAAGCCCTTGAATCTCAATATTATTTTGCTCTTCCGTATGAGATTTTAGAATCACGAAAGAAATAGCAAATGACATGAGAATACTCATGAGACTTACTATACTAAAACCTAAAAAAAGTCGCGTACGAAGATTGAAGGTGGTAAAGTTATTTTTTGTATTCGGCATTCAGCTGCTGTTGAACCATTTTTGCTATATATTTTCCTATGATATCAAACTCTAAATTCACAGAATCACCCTTTCTAAGATGCTTAAAGTTAGTATTATCCCAAGTATAAGGGATAATGGAAACTTTAAACTTATTATCCAGACTTTCTGCGACAGTTAAGCTAACGCCATTTACAGTAATAGAACCTCTAGATACTGTATAAAAGTCTTTATTTTCTGGATGTGAAATCCATAATGAGTGGCTTCCTTCTAAAAGTTCTATCTCCTCTATTACTCCAGTAGTATCTACATGTCCTTGTACAATATGCCCATCCAGCCGGCCATTTAGGAGCGTACACCTTTCTAAATTAATTTGAGTAGTAGGCTCCCATTGTTGCAGATTAGTTTTAGCTAATGTCTCTGCTATTGCATCTACATAATGAATATCATTATCTATTTCTGTAATAGTGAGGCAGCATCCATCGTGGGATAAGCTTTGGTCAATTTTTAAGGAAGATGAAAGAGAAGAGCGAATTGCAAAACGGATATTACTACCATTTATTTGTTTTTCTATTATACTACCCACTGTTTCTACAATACCTGTAAACATATATTTAAATTAAAATTAATCCCAAATCTCTATTATTTATCTTTGTGGTATAGATGAGTTTTAGGGCTTTTCTTCAAAAATACAAGAAAAAATGAGTGGATTCAAAAAAAAAGTTCGTGTAGGTATCACCATGGGGGATCCTGCCGGCATAGGAACAGAGATAATCCTGAAAATTTTCCGAGATAAAAATTTGTTGGACCTATGTACACCTGTAATTTTTGGTTCTCCCAAAGTATTTACAGCACATAAAAGTCATTTTAAATATCAGACAAACTTTCAAACTATTACCAGCCTAGAAAAACTTCCTGATAATAAATTATCTCTTTTCTCAGCTGCTCCGGAGGATGGTTCACAAGTCCCAGAATTTGGTGTTAGCAGTAATCATGGGGCAAAATCTGCTTATTCCGCATTAAAGATTGCTGTGGAAGCGCTTAAAAGTAATTCTATAGATGTTTTAGTTACTACTCCTATTCATAAAGAATCAATGATGGAAGCAGGTATGGAATTTCCTGGTCATACGGAGTTTTTGGAAAAAGAATTAGGAGGAAAAAGTCTGATGGTTCTTGCAGAGGAAAATCTTAGGGTTGCCTTACTATCACATCATATTCCCTTAAAAAATGTACCATCTAGCGTAACTTCAGAAAAAATTAAACAGTGTGTTAAGGCATTTTCTGCCTCTTTAATACAAGATTTCCAAATTCAAAAACCTAAAATTGCCGTATTAGGACTAAATCCTCATGCCGGCGACGGTGGGAAAATAGGAACAGAAGAGCTGGAAATCATAAGCCCTACACTTGTAGCACTTCGTGAAAATGGGCACTTAGTTTTCGGTCCTTTCGCGGCGGATAGTTTTTTTCAACCCAAAAATGTAAGCTTGTATGATGGAGTTTTAGCCATGTACCATGATCAGGGATTGGTAGCTTTTAAGACATTACATTATAATGATGGTGTAAATTATACAGCAGGATTACCTTATGTGCGTACTTCTCCAGATCATGGAGTAGGGTATGACATTGCTGGTAAAGGTGTAGCAGATACGCAGAGCTTTTTACACGCAATATATATGGCGATTGATATTTACCAAAGGCGAACTGAATATCAGGAACTTATAGGAAATGCACTTCAAACCACATCACATAAATAATTCGATAAGATATAAATCATTTCGGATAAAAATATTACCTTTGCAGACTTATTATGAAAAGCTTAAAAGAGTATGAGATTCATTTCACCGGCCTAAAGGAAGGTACACATGAATTTCAATTTGAGGCTAAAGACGAGTTCTTTGATCATTTCAATACAGAAAGGGAGTTTCAAAAAGCCAATGTGCTGGCTACAACAAAGTTTGTAAAATACAGTACTTTTTTTGAGATTTACCTGCATATAGAAGGAGAAGCAGAACTATTATGTGATATTTCTGGAGAAGAATTTATGTATCCTTTCAGCAATGATATGAAGGTTATAATAAAATTTGGTCCAGAGTATAATGATGATCATGAAGAAATTATCATTATACCTGAAGCTTTCACTAGCTTTAATATTGCTCAGATTTTGTATGAAGCAGTTATGCTGGCCATACCTATGAAAAAGGTGAGCCCGCATATAGATGAAGAAATATTGGAAAGATTAAAAAAATACGCGCCAAAAAGCCCTTACGAAGAGGAAAATAGGCAAGATGATAGTCCGCAAATGCCGGATCCACGATGGGAAGCATTGAAAAATATTAATAATAATTAAAAAAGATACCGGAAAATGGCACATCCTAAAAGAAGACAGTCCACCACAAGGAGAGATAAAAGAAGAACCCACTATAAGGCCAAGATGCCTCAGCTGGCAAAAGATAGCACTACTGGAGAGCTTCACCTTTATCACAGAGCACACTGGAGCGATGGAAAACTTTACTATAGAGGTAAAGTAGTGATGGAAAAAGAAGTACCTACCGAAGAAATTTAGTCTTAAAACATTAGACATAGAAAGGCCACATGGATTGATGTGGTCTTTTTTATGTTTTAATTATATTTGATGCATAAAACAACCCTATGGAAATAAAAGAAATACAAGATTTAATAGATTTTGTAGCAAAATCTGAAGTGTCTGAAGTTAAATACAAAACCAAAGATTTTGAAATAACCATTAAAACTCCTCTTGCAGGCCCTGAATATCCAACGATGCCGATGCAAATGCAAACGCCTATATATCAATCTGCACCAGCAGTCGGAAACCTAGCTGCTGCAGCACCTGCTGCAGCACCTGCTGCAGCACCTGTGGAAAACAACACCCAAGCATCATCCACATCAGGCAATAATGCTACAGCATCTGGGGAAGATAAATATACTGTTATACGCTCCCCTATGATTGGAACTTTTTATAGAAAACCATCTCCAGATAAGCCTGTGTTTGTGAATGTAGGGGATGATGTTACACCTAGTACTGTAGTTTGCGTGATAGAAGCCATGAAATTATTTAACCAGATAGAAGCTGAAATAAAAGGGAAAATAGTTAAAATTTTAGTCGATGATTCTTCTCCAGTAGAATATGATCAGCCACTATTTTTAGTAGATCCTTCATAATTAGAAATAAATTTTTAAAACTTGATGGTTGGTTTAAACTCTACCATTTCATCAATTAAAATTAAGATAATTTCCAATTTCTAATTAACTGAATAAAACTATGTTTAAAAAAATATTGATTGCAAATCGTGGAGAAATTGCCATGAGAATTCTTCGCACCAGCAAAGAAATGGGGATAAAAACTGTGGCGGTTTACAGCACGGCAGATGCCGAAAGTCTCCATGTTCGTTTTGCAGATGAAGCGGTGTGTATAGGGCCTCCAGCAAGTAAAGATTCATATCTTAAAATTGGAAATATCATAGCAGCTGCGGAAATTACCAATGCAGATGCTATCCATCCCGGGTATGGTTTCTTATCAGAGAATGCTAATTTTAGTAGAATTTGCAAAGAGCATGGAATTAAATTCATTGGTGCCTCTCCTGAGCAGATTGATAAAATGGGGGATAAAGCTACTGCAAAATCTACCATGCTGGAAGCAGGTATACCATGTGTACCCGGCTCGGAAGGTTTAATTAGCAGCTACGAGCACGCTATAAAGACTGCCGCAGAAATAGGATATCCAGTGATGATAAAAGCTACCGCTGGTGGTGGTGGGAAAGGAATGCGTAGAGTTTTTTCTGATGCTGAACTTAAAGAGCATTGGGATAGTGCAATTCAAGAGGCAGAGGCTGCCTTCGGAAACGGAGGTATGTATATGGAAAAACTTATTCTAGAACCACGCCATATTGAGATTCAAGTGGCAGGAGACCAAACAGGTAAAGCATGCCATCTTAGTGAAAGAGATTGCTCTGTACAGCGCCGTAACCAAAAACTTACCGAAGAAACACCTTCTCCATTTATGACGGAAGATCTCCGTACTAGGATGGGAGAAGCTGCAGTGAAGGCTGCGGAATATATTGGATATGAAGGAGTCGGGACAATTGAATTTTTGGTGGATAAAGACCGCAACTTTTATTTTATGGAAATGAATACCCGTATCCAGGTAGAACATCCCATTACAGAGCAGGTGGTAGATTATGATTTAATTCGCGAACAAATAATGCTCGCAGCAGGCCATACCATCTCAGGACGAAATTATCTGCCCCAAATGCATTCCATAGAATGCAGAATAAATGCGGAAGATCCTTATAACGATTTCCGACCGAGCCCCGGAAAAATTACCAGCTTGAATATCCCCGGAGGCCATGGCGTTCGTGTGGATACGCATGTGTACAGCGGGTATAGAATCCCACCCAACTATGATTCCATGATTGCGAAAGTAATCACCACTGCACAGACGCGTGAGGAAGCCATCGCCAAAATGAAGAGGGCATTGGAGGAATTTTATATAGAAGGCGTAAAAACCACCATCCCGTTCCACCGTCAGTTGATGGAAAACGAGGATTATATTGCAGGAAATTACACGACAAAGTTTATGGATGATTTTGTGATGGATAGAGCCTACGAGAGTACATTTTAGGTCGATTAAGAAATTTAGAAATTAAGAGATTAAGAGATTGAAGGAATTTCCTTAGGTCTCTTAATCTCTTTTTTTGGTTTAAGCAATTATAAAACACCAATAGTAGATCGTAGAAAAATTGTTTATTTTTTGAAGTATTAAAATAAAATTTTTCTTATAAAATAATTTTACATAGATTTGTTAAAGCTTTTTACTGTGAGGGAAAGATTATTTTTTGTGGTGCTTGGCATTATCCTAATTGTATTCAGCTGTCGTTCGGAAACTTTTGATGAGATATCTGAACCAAAAAGAGAATCATTACGGCTTTCTAGCAGTATAATTTCTTTCAACGCAAGTAAGCATAAAGGTGCTCTGTTCCAAACTTTGCACAGTATATAACAAAATTCGTTTAATGAATTTAACAGTGGATCAAATATTAGTTCTTATGAAAATATCGATACTGATAATGTAATATTCATGCAAAATGGTGCTAATTATCACACTTATACGTTTAAAATTAATACACCACCAGGACAGGGGTTACAAATTTGGTATTGTCCAGTTCTGGTGTTGATGGTAGTTATATATCCTATTTTGTAAAATATAATATCACTGATGCTGAGATATTAAATTTAAGAAATGGCATTCCGGTAAATGTGGTGGGAAGAACGCACATTTCAAAAGTTTCAAACGAAAGTTCATTAAGCATTCAATCAGAAAGCCAAAGTTGTCATTATGAGATTTCTATAGTAGATATACCCTGTGATTCTTCAGAGAAACATACAGTAGATGAGGTGTGTAATTTAACAGACCCAAATAGGCGCCCAAGGAGAGTAATTACGATTGATTATAAATGTGAAAGTTTGGATGATGGATTAGGAAATGGTGGCGGAGGTGGTGGATCAGGTATAAATAATCCTTGGGATGGTGCCGGAGGAGACGGCTATGAAGGAGGCGATGGAACAGGATGGACTGCTCCGTCCGAATGTGGAAATAATAACGGCATTCTAACAGGACCGCAAACTCCAAGCAATGATATAAGCGATGGAAGTTGTGGATATTTAGTGCCTACAAATCCTAACCCGGGGGGGGGATGAATCACAAGACCCTTGTATTCTTACTTCCCAACTTCTGAATAAGATTGACCCGGTGAAAAAACAGAGCTTAGTAGAGGCATCAGAAAATACTAATGAGAATGTAAAAGATAAGGGCTTTAAAATTAAGGCTAATGGAACTAATTCTGATGTTTTGGTCGGGGAGGAAGATCATATAAACACCGGCTTTACTACACTGGAAGGCTACCAAGGAGATTATCATTCCCATCCTCCCGGAGGTATTAAAATATTTTCACCTGGGGATGTACGCCATCTTTTGTTTAATGCATTATTTTATGGTAACACAAATGCTAATAAAAGTGAAGCCTTTACGGGGTTATTAAGTTCACAGCCTTGTTCCGCTTGCCCGAACGGTAAATTAAGAACGCATTATGTGTTAAGGTATATTGGTGCATCCGGCAATTATCTTGCTAATTTAGCCTATGCTCCTAATAAAGTTGAAGAGCAAAAAAAATGGTTTGAAAAGCAATATAGTAGGCAAGTAATACTTTCAAATTCATCAGCTACAGGAGATATTCTTAATGAAGAAGAACATACCAAACTCTTTGGCAAAACTCTTGTATATATGGGCTTAAACCCCAAAGATTTTTTGCTTCAATCAGTGGACTCAAATAATAATATAACAAACATAAACTTTTCCGAAAATGGAACTCCTATCCCAACTCCCTGTCCGTAAAATTAAACTCTACGGTTTCTTTTTTCTCTTATGCTTGTATGGTTTTACGGTGAATGCACAAAATACGTATACCATTTACGATGATGATAATCTGGTTCCCAATGGCTCCCATCTTAAAGATGTAAATAATGACTTAAATAAATTTATTGGAACTTGGAAAACATCCGTAGGTAACCGCGAATATATTTTTAATCTCATTAAAAAAGGAAGATTTTTTTCAGGACTATGGCAGTAAAAATTTTTATAAAGATGTTATCTATATTAATTTTACAGTAAAGGAAAACGGCACCATCATAAAACAGACCAACGATATTTTTGCAGGGAACGATCGTATTACAAGCTATTTCCCCTATGGCACAAATAAAGAAAAGCTTGGATTGTATTACTCTGGAACGAATTGTGGAGTAGGCTATGGCCCAATACTCGTTGAAATTATAAGTCCTACACAATTTAAATATAACTATAACCCTCGTGGCACCATCATAGATCCTTGGAACTGCCCCGGTAACCCTGACAAAACTGTATACTTACCCAGAAAAAAAGATCTTATTTTTATTAAACAATAAATCTTTAAAAATTTTTCACATTTAAATCATCAGCCTAATACCTGATTTCAGCCACCTTTCGGGTGGCTTTTTTTATTTTACATCAAAATAATTCAATCAAAAATCTAAAATAACAGTACCTTGTATTGCACAGTAGTAAAATTATTATATATCTTTGCTAAACAAATTACTTGTTGACATATGAATATTGAAAATAGCAAAGCCCAAATGCGGAAGGGTATTTTGGAATATTGCATCCTCGCACTTCTCAGGACGAAGGAAATGTATGTATCAGATATCGTTACTAAGCTAAAGGCTGCATCTCTGGAGGTGGTAGAGGGAACGCTTTACCCAATAATGACCCGCCTGAAAAATGCAGGACTTCTCCAATACCGCTGGGAAGAATCCACCGGCGGCCCACCACGAAAGTACTACAGCTGTACCTCCGAGGGTGAAAAATTCTACCAGGAACTTCACCACTCATGGCAAGACCTTAATGAATCGGTAAAAAAAATCAACTCCTAACACCATATCCCATGAAAATAATTCAAAACATCAGCCTCGCAGGCTTTCCATTCGTAATTGAAGAGGATGCCTTTCAAAATCTAACCACCTATTTAAATAGTTTAGAAAAAAGTTTGCCCATAGAAGACCGGCAAGAGGTAATGCAAGATATTGAATACCGTATGGTAGATATTCTGTGCGAGGAGAAATCCGGAGATGGATCCACTGTCATTAGTCAAAGAGAAATAGATATAATTATCCAAAAAATTGGTCGGCCTGAAATTATTTTGGAACAAAGTGCTACCGAAAACCCAGAACAATACACCACTTTAAAACAAAAAAGGAGCCTCTACCGTGACATGAGAGATGTGAAAATAGGGGGAGTATGTAGCGGATTGGCCAAATATTTTGATATACCAGTGCGTTATATACGGCTTGGTCTTATTCTGTTTTTTGTATTGGATATTTTTACCACACTTGCCATTCCTACCAGTTTTATTGTAGTAACATATTTAATTCTTTGGATGGTGCTGCCAGCGGCGCGCTATCCTTCGGACTTTCTAAAAATGGAAGGAAAAACTCCAGATTTTAATAATTTAAAAGAAAAATCTCAAGAATTGGTACAGTTTGGCCGACGCTCCACAAAAGAAATAGCGGATTTTTATAATAGCAATAAACCTGTATTAGAAAGAGGAGGATCTGTTTTAGAACAAATTTTAAAATATGGGTTAGGCGGATTTTCAGTTCTTACCTCTTTAGTCTTTTTTATTGCAAGTTTTTCTGTTTTTAGATTTTTCCAAGGGGAAAACCTATCCGAGCAGTTTCCCTTGCGTTTTTATTTAGGTTCGCAACAGGCGGATATTAGCCTAATTATTTGGTATCTATTATGTCTTATTCCAGCTGTAATATTTGGCGTGATTGCTGTAAAATTATTAAGCAAAAAAGTTAAATTTAAAGGTTTTAGATATCTTATAGCCACACTTATTCTCACGCTAATCGCTCTGGTAACATTTTTAAGCTTTAATGTGCTCAGTATATCTGGAATAGAAATTAAATCCTTAAAAAACAAAGCTAATTATATGAAAGTTAAGTCCTATTCCATTCCTGTTAACCCAGCCAAGGATAGTAACAAAACAATTTATATAAAAACTTTAGAGCCGCAAATTCCTTCTTCATATAAGCGAATTGAAGATGATATCTATTCCGATAACAGAATGATAGTAAATACAATAGAACCGAATGTAAGCTACAGTTATGATGATGTTTCTACGCCTAAAATCAAGGTCATTCAAAAAAATATACCTGGAAAAAAAGACTTTACTGCGGATTATCCTTTAAAGATGGAGGGAAATAAAATTTATATTCCCACCTTTATACTATACCATTATAAAAACAGATTTCGTTTCCCAAATATAAGCTATGAAATCACACTCCCTGAAGGTTATCGAGTAATAAATTCTGCACCTGAAGCTATCGAAGTAGAAGAAAAATTATAAGGCAATGAAAGGACATTTCCCTATAAATTAGGAAGAAATGTCTTCCAATAGATACCTTTGTAAAAAATAGCACATGAAAGATTCCGCATACCATATAGCCTTAGAAGATAAATATGGCGCTCATAATTATCACCCACTACCTGTAGTTTTAGAACGTGGAGAAGGCGCCTATGTATGGGATGTAGAAGGAAAACGTTACTTTGATTTTTTATCTGCATATTCTGCTGTAAATCAGGGACATTCTCATCCAAAGATTGTGGAAGCTTTAAGCAAACAAGCTCAAAAATTAGCTCTTACCTCTCGTGCATTTCATCATAATCTCTTAGGAGAATATGAAAAAAAGATTACCGAATTGTTCGGCTTTGATAAGGTGCTTCCTATGAACAGTGGTGCTGAGGCAGTAGAAACGGCGATTAAAATAGCAAGAAAATGGGCCTATGAGGTGAAAAAAATTCAAGGAAATGAAGCTAAAATCATCGTTTGCGAAAATAATTTTCACGGGCGTACCACTACCATAGTATCCTTTAGTACAGATCCTGATGCGCATAATAACTATGGACCTTTTACTCCAGGATTTATACACATTCCTTATAATGATCTTCAGGCTTTAGAACAAGTTTTAGATGATCAAGGAGATCAAATTGCTGCTTTTCTGGTAGAGCCCATTCAAGGAGAGGCAGGAGTTTATGTTCCAGATGAGGGATATCTTTCCGGAGCAGCTACTTTATGTAAAAATAAAAATGTATTATTTATAGCAGATGAAGTGCAAACGGGCATCGCACGAACAGGGAGAATGATAGCATGTAATCATGAAAATGTGCAACCGGATATTCTGGTTTTGGGCAAGGCTCTTTCTGGTGGTATGTATCCTGTATCAGCGGTCTTGGCAAATGATGAAATAATGGGGGTTATCCGTCCTGGAACTCACGGCTCTACTTTTGGAGGTAATCCTATAGCCTGCGCCGTAGCGGTAGCAGCTCTGGATGTGGTGTTAGATGAAAATTTATCCGAGCGTGCACAGCAATTAGGAGAAATATTCCGTAGTGAGATGCGCAAAGTAATAGAGAAAACGGACCTCGTAGGATCCATACGAGGGAAAGGTCTTCTTAATGCGATATTAATTAATGATACGCCGGATTCCTCTACAGCTTGGAATCTTTGTTTGAAACTAAAGGAAAATGGTCTGTTAGCCAAGCCTACCCACGGAAATATTATCCGTCTTGCACCTCCATTGGTGATTTCAGAAGAGCAAATTCACGAATGTGTAGGTATTATGGAAAGAAGTTTTGATGAGTTTAAGGCATAATTATGGGGCTTTCCGTTGCCATAATCACGTATAATGAGGAAAGAATTATCTTTCAGAATCTGTCCAAAATCAATACAATAGCAGACGAAATTATCATAGTGGATAGTTATTCTCAGGATAGAACCTTTGAGATTTGCTCCTCATTTTCCAAAGTTAAATGGTATCAAAGAAAGTTCGATGGTTTTGGATTTCAAAAAAATTACGCCTTATCTAAGTGTAATTTTGAGTGGGTTTTATTTCTTGATGCGGATGAAATTCCAGATGAAAGCGCATTAAATGAAATAGTAACAATTTCTAAAAAAGAAAATCCTGAATTTTCCTCTTATCAAATAAAATTTAAAAATTATATATTAGGTAAACATGTGAAATACGGAGGTTGGGGCAAGACCTATAGAAATCGTTTTTTTAAGAAAGAAAGCGCCAAGTATAGCCCAGATAATGTTCACGAAAGCCTTATAACCAGTGGTCCCAGTGGTACTTTGAAAGGTATGATCCATCATTATCCTTATAAAAATATTCATCATCATTTAGAAAAGATGAATTCCTATTCGGATTTAATGGCGAAACACAGATTTAATCAAGGAAAAACATCAAGTGTTATTAATATCATTATTTCACCATTATTTGAATTTTTTAAAAAATATATTATTAATTTTGGCTTTTTAGATGGATATATTGGGTTTTATTCAGCATCCATCTATTCATTCTATACATTTCTTAAATATGCCAAGTTAAATGAACTACAAAAACAAAAATCCTCAAAAGATTCTGCTTATTAGTTTTGATCATTGGGGATATGATTCGTTTATTGTAGATAGTTTAAGGCAAAATGGGGTGGAGGATAGCCATCATATAAAATTAAGTGATTTTAAATATCCCAATATTTTTGAACGCTTAAAAAATGTGTACTATAAATTATTTACAAGATTTGATTATAAATATTATTTACGAGAACAATATATTCTCAAATTACTAAATTTTTATGGTTATCAGGACCAAATACTACTTATTAATCCTGAAACTTTTACTCCTAAATTTATAGAAATTTTAAAAAAACATACTAAAAGATTAATTGCCTATCAATATGACAGTATGCACCGGAATAATACACGGCATTTACTAGAAAAATTTGATAAAGTTTTTACATTTGATATTCAGGATTCAAAGGATTATCATATAGAACATTTGCCTAACTATATGTATCTACCGATAATGAAGAATGAGAATAATACGTACAATCATGTTATTTCCATTTCTTCTTATGATGAAAGATTTCCTCAATTTATTGAGATTTCACGGAAGTTAAATGCCTTAAAAATCTCGCATACATTTTATATTGTGGGTAAAAAATCTGTACTAAAAAACTTCGAAAAACTTTGGAATAAAGAGTTAAAAATTTTTGTTTTCACCGGTAAAAAGTTTGGTTTAAAATCACTATTAAGTCTCTACAAAAATTCTTCTGCGATATTAGATGTCCTCCGAAATAACCAAACAGGCTTGAGTTTTAGAGTATTCGAGGCTCTATCATTAGAAAAAAAGCTCATTACTACAAATCAGTCGGTCAAGATGTATGAATTTTATAATCCTACTAATATTCTAATTTTAGGAGAAGAAGAACTCACTGAAGATTTTTTTTTACTACCCTATGCCCATTTAAATCAGCAAAACTATGCGTCATTTGAATTGCAATCATGGATCAAAAAAGTTTTTTCTTTATAATATATGAGAACTTCTGTAGCCTTATGCACGTATAATGGAGAAAAATTTTTAGAGGCTCAGATAAACTCTATATTATCACAAACTACGTCAGTAGATGAAATCATTATTTGTGATGATGGTTCCTCGGACAGTACCTACGATATAGCATTGAAGTATCAGCAAAAATTCCCGAATCTTATCCATGTATACAGAAATAAGGAAAATCTAAGAAGTGTAAAAAACTTTGAAAAAGCAATACAACTATGCACCAAAGACCTGATTTTTCTTTCAGATCAGGACGATATTTGGTTACCAGAAAAGGTACAGAAAATTCTTTCCGTATTTCAGCAAAATCCAGAAATATCTGTAGTAGCTACTAATGGGTATGGTATAAATCAGGAGGGTGAAAGATTAAATGTATTTACTATATGGGACGTACCTAGGTTAGTTTCAGAGAGCGGTTTTGTTTTTGATTATTTTAAAACCTTAACATTAATAGGTAATTTTTGTACTGGTGCCACGATGTGCATTAAGAAAGATTTTATACCAGAAATTATCCCGTTTCCTGTTTATGAAGGATACCATCACGATGAATGGATAGGTACTATTGCAGCCAGCCAAGGCAAACTCTATTTTCTTGACGAAAAACTTATTGAATATAGACAGCATACATCGCAGCAAGTAGGAGGAGTGTTTTATTCCAATACAGTAAAAGAAAGGAAATCCTTACTGACTTATTTTTCCATAGAAAAACAAGATAAAAGTTTTACACAGTATAAAAGATTCTTAAAAAGACTTATAGGAGCGCATAAGAAATACACAGATCTAGTAAAAACAAATTCTCAACTCCATTTTTCTGGTAAGCACCTCGCTACCATCACAAATCTGATTGCAAAAACTAAAACAGAAATGATACAGAAGTATCCTTTTCGCTCAAATGTTCAGTTTTATTTGGATAAACTTACGGGAAAACGAAAATTCCCGTATTAAGATTTAATTTTTAAAGAAGAAAGCATTCCAGAACCCGCATACTGCAATAATCTTCAGCTGTTTTATTATAAAATATACTGCAGTGTTCATGAGCGTGGTGTAAGATATCTTCGCATTTTTCTGGATGGAGAATGTAAAAGTTTAACTGCTCTTCTAGATTAGAATAGTCATCTAAGATTTCGATATAATGTTTACCGCCTTGGAGTTTTCCCTCCATAAACCAGGTTTCATAATTAGGTTTGGGCATTACAGCAATAGAGTTGGAAGACATGATCCATTTAAGATTGGTGGCAACATCATTTCCTTCCAAACTTAAAATAAATTTATAGTCTAAATGTTGTTCTAATGACATTTTAGGCTTTTGCCAAGCCAAATTGCCGCCTTGGGAGTTTACTTGTCCCAAATCACACAATGGGTGATGAAAATATTTTTCATAAAAGCGATATCTGTGCTCTTGATAAACGGCTGCGCGCCCTATTAACATATCTTTTTTGTCAATAAATTTTTTATCATTTTTAATCCAAACAAAATGACGGGCTTTATCAAGTTTTAAAAGGATACTATTTGAATTATCTGATGATATTGGTCGGCTTTTTACGATACTTGGCGTTTCAGGAACCTTTATTACATCTCCAAATTCATAGGATATTGGAAGGTTTTCAGTAAAAAATCTTGCATATTCATATGTATCAAAATAATAAGCCTTTGGTGACTTAGGCTTTTTTAAATCTTTAATGGTATGGCTTGTAATTTCTTTACTAATTTTAGCATTATTTTGAATATAATAGCGTATTCTTTCCTCACTAATGCTAAGCTCTTCAGGACTTAATCGATCTCTTAATTTTTTGATCTTTTTTGAATGAGCCGTAAAGGGTAAATAGGGCCTTAGATATCCTTGAAAGTAATAAAGAACCTTATTAAGTTTAATAATTTGCATTATTCCCTATCGGGCATAGTCATCCTCCAGACGGATAATATCATCCTCCCCAAAGTAGCTTCCCGTTTGTACTTCAATAAAAATCATAAGGTCTGTACTTCGGTTTTCAATGCGGTGTTTGCATCCGAGAGGTATGGAAATACTTTCGGAGTAGAATAAGTCATATTCATTACCATCTTTTATCACCACAGCCTCTCCTTGGACGATGGTCCAGAATTCCTGCCGATGGTGGTGGTATTGGTAGGATAGGCGATGCCCAGGCTCTACCTCAATTTTTTTTACCTTAAAAGTGGGCTCATCTACCAACACATAATATTTACCCCAAGGCCTTTCGCCTATTTCAAGATATTTTTTCGTCATACAAATCAAAATTACTATTTTTTAATCTTTCCTACCTAAAATATTGAATTTTTAACATTTAAAATTCCTAATACACGGAATACCCCACTTCATTTCTTATTTTTGTAGATTATTTTTTATATGTCTTCAGTTCGCGTACGTTTTGCACCCAGTCCTACAGGCCCACTTCATATAGGGGGGGTTCGCACCGCCCTTTTTGATTATCTTTTTGCTCGTAAAAATCATGGCACTTTCATTTTAAGGATAGAGGATACGGATTCTACCCGCTTTGTACCTGGGGCCGAAGATTATATATATGAAGCTTTAGAATGGTGTGGTCTTATTCCAGATGAAGGCCCTCGTAAGGGTGGTCCTTATGCACCCTACCGCCAGTCTGAGCGGCTTGATATTTATAAAAAATATGCTGAACAAATTTTAGCTTCCGGCCACGCCTATATGGCTTTTGATACAGAGGAAGATTTGGAAAATATTAGAGCAGCTTACGAAGCTAAAGGACAAGTTTTTAGTTACGGCGCGGCAACCCGATGCGAAATGAAAAATAGCATTAGCCTTCCTGATGATGAAGTTAAAAAGCTCCTTTCAGCAGGCGTTCCATATGTATTGAGATTTCGCATGCCTACCAGCGAATTGGTAGAAATGCACGATGAGGTTCGAGGTCATTTTAGTGTGAATACTGATACATTAGATGATAAAGTGTTGGTAAAAAATGATGGTATGCCTACCTATCATTTTGCCAATGTAGTGGATGATTATGAAATGAAGATATCCCATGTCATCCGCGGGGAAGAATGGCTACCTTCTATGCCATTGCATGTTTTGTTATACCGTGCTATGGGATGGTCTCAGCCCATATTTGCGCATCTACCCTTAATATTAAAACCAGAAGGAAAGGGTAAGCTTAGTAAAAGAGATGGTGCAAAATTCGGATTCCCTGTTTTTCCACTTAGTTATACAGATCCAGCTACTGGAGAAACTTCAGAGGGATATCGGGAAGAAGGCTATTTGCCAGACGCTTTACTTAATTTTTTGGCACTTCTTGGATGGAATCCTGGTGAAGACAGAGAAATAATGAGTTTGGAGGAGATGGTAGACGCTTTTACATTTGAAAAAATCAATAAATCAGGTGCCAGATTTAGGAAAGATAAAGCTGAATGGTTTAATCATCAATACATCCAACAGAAATCTGCCGAAGAATTATATCAAATCATTTCTGAATCCTATCCTGAATTGCTTTCCCTTCCAAAAGATAAATCCCTTAAAATTATAGAACTATTAAAAGACAGAGCCACATATCCTGCAGATATTATTAAGGAGGGAGGCTTCTTTTTCTCTGCACCCAAAGAATTTGAAGAGAGTGCAGTGGCTAAGGCTTGGAGTCCTACTGCAGCGCAAGGCCTTACGATATTAGCAACTCAATTACAGGAAGCTGAATTTATTTCTTCAACCTCCGGACCAGAAGAATATAAAAAGGTGGTAGAGGACGCTGCTGCAGTAGCTGGTATGGGCATTGGTAAAATTATGATGCCTTTACGCCTCGCCTTGGTAGGGGCTTTAAAAGGTCCTGATGTGCCTGTAATCATGCAAATGCTTGGAAAACAAGATATTATAACCCGCATCTACGCTGCCATAGAAAAGCTTAATTGATAATTCAATTTTAGTTATTTTTGACCCCTAGACCTACCTTATGGAATATTTAGAATTTGAACTTCCCATTAAACAATTAATGGATAAATATACAGAATGCTCTATTCTCGGGGAAGATGCGGGAGTAGATATGAAGACAGCCTGTAGCCAATTAGAAGAAAAAATTCTAAAAACCAAAAAGGAAATATATAGCAATCTAACACCTTGGCAGCGTGTACAGCTTAGCCGCCATCCTAATAGGCCTTATACCTTGGATTTTATCCAAGGCATTACAGATGATAACAGTTTTCGCGAACTTCATGGCGATAGAAATTTTGCCGATGATCCAGCCATGGTAGGTGGATTAGCTAGCATTGATGGAATGAGTGTCATGCTAATAGGTACCCAAAAAGGACGCACCACAAAGGAGCGCCAAAAAAGACGATTCGGGATGAGTAACCCAGAAGGATATAGGAAGGCACTTCGGCTAATGCAGTTGGCAGAAAAATTTAATATACCGGTAGTCACTCTCATAGATACTCCAGGCGCATATCCAGGTTTAGAAGCAGAGGAAAGAGGTCAAGGAGAGGCCATTGCCAAAAACATTTATGAAATGTGTCGCCTAAAAACCCCTATTTTCTGTTATATCATTGGCGAAGGAGCCAGCGGCGGCGCACTTGGCATTGGTGTAGGAAACAAAGTCTACATGATGGAAAATACCTGGTATACCGTAATTTCCCCGGAGAGTTGCTCCTCTATTTTGTGGCGCAACTGGGATCACAAAGAAGAAGCTGCCACCGCCCTGAACCTAACTCCTTCGGACGCATTACGTGAGGGTTTTATAGATGGCATCATCAGCGAGCCCCTTGGAGGAGCCCATTATGAGCCGCAGATTGCATTTAGAAATCTTAAGGATAACATTGTAAAAAATATTCAGGCCTATAAAAGTTTTTCCGCAGAAGAATTGGTGAAAATGCGCCAAGAAAAATTCATCGCTATGGGGAAATTTAAAGGTTAATTAAATTACCGTATTTAGTAAAAGAGTGAGAATTTCAGTTCTCACTCTTTTTTTTGGGGCCCTTATCCGCCCTCCGTTCCCGCTTTTTTCCTCCGCTTCGCTCCGTAAAAAGAGCTCCACTCAGGTCGGGGGCCGCATACTTTGCAAAATGAAGTACTAGAATTGCCTGGAATAATGTTTAGAGTCAAATATCTCGTAACTGTTAAAAGAGTTCGCTAATCTGTTTCATATAACATTTTACCGACCATTCAATTATCTTTTTCCCGATCCCAATTTAATATAGATATCTTCATTGATTAGTTTAGGCTGGCTATATTTAACATCACATACCAATGTAGATATAGTATACTTCCCTTTTTTAATCAAAATAAAACTCTTTTTACCCGCTAAAACATTTAAATTATAGAAATCCTTTCCCTCAAATTTAACTATCATATTGCATGGTGAGTTATTAATTATCTGTACATACACTTCAGATTTATTTCTATTATTACTGAATAAGTTTGTAACTATTTCCGCCGCCCTTCTGGCATTTGCATCACCAGCTGGTGTAGGTGACGCATTTTCTATCTGCTTTTTTAAAACACTTGGAGTAAGAGGTTTTACCTCGGGTTTAGCCACTTTGTAGTCGCTGTTGGTAATTATTTGTACCAGTTTCTTTTTAAGCTCTGGTACTCCAGGGTGATTTGGGTTTTCTTTAATAAAACTACTTAATACTTTGGTGTCAGTACTTTTTGTAACTTCTTCAAAGGTCATTTTCTTTTGAGCTAAACCTAATTGAACGATAAGTAAAAACAAAAAAATACATAAGTTTTTCATAGAAAGAGTAGATTACAAAAGTTCGTTGGAATTCCCATCGGCTTTTGGTATATTTGCAGTGCTAAATTAATACCAATTTAAGATAAATAAATATATAATATATGTATACACCTGCAGCAGCTGATGTAGCAAAACTAAGAAAAATTACAGGCGCCGGAATGATGGATAGCAAGAAAGCACTTGCTGAAGCCGAAGGAGACTTTGATGCCGCTATCGATATTTTAAGGAAAAAAGGACAAAAAGTAGCTGCTAATCGTGCAGACCGTGAGTCTTCTGAAGGAGCGGTTATAGCAAAAGTAAATGCTGATAATAACCGTGGGGTTATTATTGCTTTAAATTGTGAAACTGATTTCGTTGCGAAAAATGAAGATTTCGTAAAATTAGCGCACAAATTAGCAGATAAAGCGCTAGAGACTAATTCAAAAGAAGAATTTTTAGCTGATATATTAGATGGTACTGTTATTTCCGATATTCTTACCCAACAAACTGGTGTTATAGGAGAAAAAATTGAAATAGGGAGTTATGAGCGTATTGAGGGTCCGTTTTTGGGATCTTACATTCACGCAGGTAACAGAATAGCTGCTATTACTTCTCTTTCGGAAAAAGTTTCCAATGCAGAAGAAATCGCAAAATCTGTTTCTATGCAGGTTGCCGCTATGAATCCTATTGCTTTAGATGAAACTAGTGTTTCTCAGGAAACCATTGATAAAGAATTAGAAATTGAGAGAGAACTTCTTACTAAGGAAGGCAAACCAGAAAATATTATTGAAAACATCCTGAAAGGCAAGATGCAGAAATTTTATAAGGAAAATACTCTTGTACACCAAGCATTTATTAAAGACGGCAGCATGTCAGTTGCAGATTATGTAAAAGCAGAAAATGCAGATCTAAAAGTCTTAGGTTTCCTCCGTGTGAGCTTATCCTAAGCAAATTAAGTTTCTCCCTCGCTTTTGCGAGGGATTTTTTTATCAATATTTAAAGTAATCTACTATGCCTATTACCGATAAAATCATTGAACAAGCCATAACATTCGATGATGTTCTTCTCGTTCCTGCCTATTCCGAGGTGTTACCTACTCAGGTAAGCCTTAAATCAAGATTGACAGATAAAATTATTCTCAATACTCCCATCGTTTCGGCCGCTATGGATACTGTCACAGAGGCTGAGATGGCCATTGGAATGGCGCGTGTAGGCGGACTTGGCTTTATCCATAAAAATATGGATATTGAAACGCAAGCTGGTGAGGTGAATAGAGTAAAAAGATCGGAAAACGGAATGATTTCAGATCCTGTAACCCTTTCTAAAGACCATAGTTTAGGTGAAGCAAAAGAGCTGATGCGCAATTTTAAAATATCGGGACTTCCTGTTATTGATAATGATGGTAAATTAATAGGCATCATAACGAATAGAGATGTTAAATACCAAGAAGATGATAGCATCCGGGTTGAAACATTAATGACGAAGGAAAACCTGGTAACTTCTGATAAAAATGCCAATCTAGAAACAGCAAAGCAAATTCTATTAGAAAACAGAATTGAAAAGTTACCCATTGTAGATGATCAGTATCGGCTTGTAGGTCTTATTACCATTAAGGATATTGATAATCAATTGGAATACCCAAACAGCCTCAAAGATAGCGCAGGAAGATTATTAGTAGGGGCTGGTATTGGTATTGGCGAAGATACGCTGGAAAGAGTTTTGGCATTAGTTCGTGCTGGTGTAGATATTATTGCGGTAGACAGTGCGCATGGACATTCCAAAGGAGTGTTAGATAAAATTAAAGAAATCCGCTACGCATTTCCAGATTTAGATATTATAGGTGGAAACATTGTAACAGCAGAGGCAGCAAAGGATCTTATAGATGCAGGTGCCAATGTTCTGAAAGTAGGCGTAGGTCCCGGAAGTATATGTACTACTCGTGTAGTAGCAGGCGTAGGTGTACCCCAACTTTCTGCTATCTATAATGTATATGAATATGCTAAGACTAAAAATGTAGGTGTAATAGGAGATGGAGGGATAAAATTATCAGGCGATATTGTAAAAGCCCTTGCTAGTGGTGCCTCGGCTGTGATGCTTGGGTCTCTTTTAGCTGGTACAGATGAAGCTCCAGGAGAAGAAATTATTTTTCAAGGAAGAAAATTTAAAGCTTATCAAGGAATGGGAAGTTTATCTGCAATGAGAAGAGGCGGAAAAGAACGCTATTTCCAAAGTGAAGCTAAAAAATTCGTTCCTGAAGGTATAGAAGGCCGTGTTCCGCACAAAGGCAAACTGGAGGATGTAGTTTTCCAGTTAACTGGTGGCATTCGTGCAGGGATGGGGTATTGCGGTGCTGCAGATATTGCAAGCCTACAGAGCACTTCAAAAATGGTTCGTATAACAGGAAATGGCCTTAAAGAATCACATCCCCATGATGTACAGATTACTCAGGAAGCGCCAAATTATTCTTTATAAAATTTGAGAATAAAGAAATGAAAGTTCTTATCCTAGGATATGGAAATCTAGGGAAAACTATAGCAAGAGGTTTATTACAGTCGGGTTATATCATTCCAGAAAATCTTTTTGTTGTTACTAAATCATTGGTACTAGCGGAGGATCAACTGGATATTCCAGAAAGCAACTTTTTCTATGAAAGCTTCCCCAAAACTTCATTTGATTTAATGGTTTTGGCGGTAAAGCCTCAGGACTTTCTCCATGCAATAAAGAAACTACAATTTCCTTTGCCACAAGAAGTTGTAATACTTAGCGTTATGGCTGGCATATCCATTTCTACCTTACAGGCAGCATTATCAACACAAAAAATTGTACGTGCTATGCCGAATTTAGCCTCAAAAGTAGGGCAGGGGATGACGGTTTTCACTGCTACAGAATCTGTAAGCCGAACAGAGCTCTCCTTGATTCAAAACCTTATCAATACAATAGGTAAATCCCTGTATGTCCAGAAGGAAATTCTTCTGGATGCAGCCACAGCCATCTCTGGAAGCGGCCCAGCATATGTGTATTATATGATGGAAAGTATGATTGAAGCAGCTGTTCAGTTAGGATTTAGCGCTGCGGAAGCAGAATTATTAGTAACACAAACATTTCTTGGGGCTACAGATTTAAAAATGAGCTTGGGGATATCTGCACGGGATTTAATAAAGCAGGTGGCATCTAAAGGTGGTACTACAGAAAGAGCATTACAAATATTTCAAGAAAAAATTATTAATACAGGCATTATTGAAGGCGTTTTAGGAGCCAATGAAAGAGCAATAGAATTAGGAAAAAACAGATAAACTTAAACCATCGGTATTATTATTGTACAAGTATTTAAAGATATATTTATATAAAATAAAATTCCATCATTTCGTGAAAAAATACATCGTACTTTCCAGTGTCATGCTTGCATCTGTTGCATATTCTCAAGACAATTTGGTAAACAGTCTAAAAAATAACCAAAGTGCAAACGCTAATTTTACCTTTACTACAATCCAAGAAGTCAATAGAACTCCGGTTAAGAATCAAGGATCCACGGGTACATGCTGGTCTTATGCGGGAAATTCCTTTTTAGAGTCTGAAATGATTCGTATGGGTAAAGAGCCTTTAGATTTAGCAGAACTTTTTACCGCCAGAAATACATATTATGAGAAAGCCAAAAGTTATATTCTTTATAATGGTGCCATTTCTTTAGGCGAAGGTGGTGAATTTCATGACGTTATGAATATGATAAGCGCCTATGGAGCTATGCCTCAGGAAGCCTATACTGGCCTGCGGCCAGGTCAAACCATTAATAGTTTCGGTACCTTAGAAAAAGACCTTAAAACTATGCTGGATGAGTATCTTAAAAATCCATCCATTCTATCTAAAGTTAATTGGACTCAGTCCGTGGCTGGAAAATTAGATTCCGTTATCGGTAAAATTCCAGAAAAGTTTATCTATAGAGGCAAATCCTACACTCCAAAAAGCTTTGCTAAAGAAGTTGTGGGCATAATCCCAGAAGATTATGCAAATTTTTCTTCATATAAAGACTATAAATATTATCAGCCCTTTGTAGTACCTATTCCAGACAATTGGAAACATGAATCAGCATGGAATGTGCCCATGGCAGATCTTACCAAAATCATAGATGCTGCACTGAAAAATGGATACAGTGTTGGATGGGCAACTGATGTATCAGAACCTTATTTTTCCTATAAAAATGGTGTAGCGTATGTGCCAGATATAGATTTGGATTCTATTACGCCAGATCAGAAAAAAGACCTTTTCATCGGGCCTAAAAAGGATAAAACTATTACAGAAGATATGCGACAAGAGGCTTTAAATAACCTTAGCACTACAGATGATCATGGGATGCACATAGTAGGTATTGCAAGAGATCAGACAGGTAAAGAATATTATAAAGTTAAAAACAGTTGGGGAACAGGAAATGATTTTGCGGGTTATTTATATGTAAGTAAACCATATGTACAATACAAGACTACCGTTCTTGTAGTGCATAAAAATGCAGTCCCTAAAGAAATAAAGAATAAACTGATTTACCCTGCGAAACTTTAACATAATTAAAATGGATTTTTCAAGCTTACTTCATATATTAAAAGACAAAGATTTTCGTACGTCCGAAGCAGAAAATCCAGAATTAGTATCGCAAATAAAAGAACTTCAGGAGGCAGGATATGTCCGGATGATGCAATCTGCAGATGATGGCAGTATCTCTGTGGCACTTACCACAGACGGCCTGAAATATATGGGAGACCACCCACCAATGCAAACAAAATTATAATCATAAAACTTTAGTATGAACACAAAAAGAATAAGCGAGCGCTTAGAAAAAGCTCTCAGTGATCAGATGAACGTGGAGGATTTACAATCCAGAACCTACTACAGCTACGGTATCTGGGCAGATGATGAAGGATACGGTGGAATAGCCAATTTCCTTTATAAGCATGCTCAAGAGGAAAGAAATCATGCAGTGAAATTCATGAAATATATCCTGAACCGAGGAGGAAAACCAAGCATTGATGCTCTACCTGCACCGGATACGGATCCTCAAAACCTAATGAATTGTTTTGAAAAAGTGTTTCAGCGTGAAGTAGAAAACACGGAGAGTATCTACCGTCTAGTAGAGTTGGCTTTTGAAGAAAAAGACTGGGCCACCTGGAACTTCCTTCAGTGGTTTGTTAAAGAGCAAATAGAAGAGGAAACTCTCGCTGCGGAACTCCTAGATAAGGTAAAAATCGCAGGAGGATCCAATGCCAGCGCAGATTCCTTAGTTTTACTGGATTTAGAAATAGGACAGCATCCTCAGGACGCGCCACTTGCTAGAGAGGCTACCGCAGAAAATCCATAAACTTACCCACATCATTAAGGCCCTTTCAACGGGTCTTTTTTTATGGGCGCCTATTCCGTCCTCCGTTCCCGCTTTTTTATATCGTCGTTCCTCCTCATAAAAAGAGCTCCACTCAGGCCGGGGCGCTAAGATTCTACGGAAAAGTCATTTGGAAATAAATTTTAACTATTTTTAGGAATTAATTAGCAAAATATCCTATGAGAGGAAAATTATTTTTTATATGGTTTTGTAGCCTACTCCCTTTATTTTCTTTCGCTCAGCTGGATGACGAACATTGGTTTGCGCCCATGATAGACCGTACGGGAAATCCTAATCCTTACCAAACCCTGTATGTATCTACCAATGAGGTCATTCCCTTTGAAGTTAAAATTTACAATAACAATAATCAGATAGGTACTCTGACGATTAGCAAAAATAATCCTGGAAAATTCTCCGTACCCAGACAGTATATCATTGCCAATACCCAAGCAGAAGCCTTCTCTACTTCCACCAAAGGTCTCTATGTAAGAGGAGATAAAAGATTTTTTGCCAATCTTCGGTTCAGTGTGCGGAGCCACGCAGAATTTGTAAATAGCAAAGGCAGGGCTGCATTAGGAAATGAATTTTATGCCGCCATGGCACCCATTAGCGTAATAAATCCTATCCTGAATTTTATGGTAGGAATTCTCGCAACAGAGAATAATACAGTTATCAATATTACCAATAGTAATCCCAGTGCAATTTTCTCAGATGGGCTCACACATCCATTTTTCAGTATTACTTTAAATAAAGGCCAGTCCTACATCATCGATGGTTCAGGAAGTCAGGCGGCCAATGGGATTGGAATTATTGGGTCAAAAATAACCTCAAATAAGCCGATAACTATTACCAATGGAAACTTTAATGGCCAGTACAGCGGGAATTTTCCTAATGCGTCCGATATCCTTATGGACCAGTCATTACCTACCAATAGATTAGGAAAAGAATATGCCGTAATTAAGGGGAATGGTCCGATAGGTAATAATATGGAAGGTGCGCTGGTAGTCGCTGCGGAAAATGGCACTGATATCTTTTTAAATGGTAGCACTACTCCCATCACCAGTTTAAATGCTGGATCATATTATCGTGTACCGGAGACATTTTTCGTACAGCAGGGGGCCAATGGGCATTTTAATATGTCCATAAAAACAAGCAAAAATGCCTATGTATATCAGCTTCTGGCTGGTGATGATGAGGTAAGTATTCCCGCAACGGGTGGGTTTAATCTTTTGCCTCCTTTAAATTGTTACTTACCCAAGAGCATAGATCAGATAGGTTTAATAGATGAAAATTTTGTTATCACAAATAATAATCTTGCCGGAATACTTTCTATTCCAACGAATTTAAATTTAGTTACAGAATCTGGGGCAATTTTCACAATAAACGGTGCAGCACCGCCCTTAAGTTCTGGGCCATATCCTTTACCAGGAAACTCATTATGGGTTACATATACTGTCCCAAATGTTACTGGAAATATTACCATCCTTTCAGATAAATCCATTACAGCCGGCCTGGCGGCCGGCTCCGATGCCGTAGGCTATGGTGGTTATTTTGCGGGGTTTCCTACGTCCCCAGAAATCCAAATACTTTCTGGAACCTGTGCTCCAGGTGTGGTATTATCATGTAATCCTCAAATTTATGAAAGCTATCAATGGTATAGAGATGCGGCACCTATTCCAGGTGCAACATCGCCTACTTTTTCGCCTAGCCAATCGGGAAATTATACTGTTTCTGTGGTGGTAGGCACTTGTAGCCCATTGCTTAGTGAGCCTGTGCCCATCCAGAATTGCCCTGCAAGCGTAGCCAGTACCTTTACTGTTTGTGGGGCTATTAGCATTACCCCAGATCTACAGAATTCTTCTCAAGTATTAAATCCTGCATCTGTTCTTATTGTCAGTCAGCCTACGCAAGGGACTGTCACGGTAAATGCAGGAGTAATAACATATACACCTGCGGCGGGATATGTAGGTAATGATAGTTTTAGTTATACCTTTTGTGGTTTAGGAGGAGATTTTCCGGACTGTGAAACTAACACTGTGAATATTACGGTGTCTTCTATTTCCGTTCAAAATGCTATGTTAAAATCTTGTGGGAATGGTGGTATTGGTACATTTAATCTTTCACTAGCAAACATTACTTCTGATAATACGGCAAGTTTCCAATATTATACCACCCAAGCAGACGCTCAAGCTGAGAATCCTTCTGGTTTAATTTCGTTTCCTAACAGCTTTTCTTCAGGAGCAACTACGGTGTATGCAGTTGTAAAAAATAGTGCAGGTTGCAAAAAGATTGCAGAAATACAACTTAGCCTTTTTCCAGAGCCTCAATTTTTAAATTTCAATGGTTTCAGCTGTGATGACGACTTGGATGGCAATATTACAGTAAATCTAATGAGTCTTTTACCTGAAATAGCTTCCAACTATTCCTATTTTTCGGTAAAATTTTATTCAACAGCACAGAATGCATCACAAGGGATAAATCCTTTACCACCAATCTTTACTTATTCTCAAAATACGACTGTTTACGCAGTGTTTACGTCTCCGGATTCTTGCCCTCCTACCATTAAACCCATTAATTTAAATTTCGGAACTCAGTTTTTACCACTTACTCCGCAAGCCACTCAAGTGCTATGTGATAGTGATACGGATGGTATTTATACTATAAATCCAAATACTTTTAATTCCTTGTGGACTACGGATCCCACCGTGGAGATACAGTATTTTACAAGTATGGCAGATCTCATAACAAATACGAATGCCATTCCTTCTACCTATATAGTAAATGGAAATGCGACATTATATGTGAAGCTTAAAAAATCTGGCTTTTGTCCAGGCCGTGCAAAGCTTATTCTTCAGGTTCGCGCTGGAAAAAAATCAGATTTAATAAAAAATAAGGAAATCTGTAGAGGTAAGACTGTTCTCATGGACGCAGGACCAGGTTTTACCTCCATTTTATGGAGCAATGGAGAAACAGGAGAGGTAGTAAATCTTCCTATTGGGGAATATTATGTAGATCTTACCAGTAATGGTTGCACTTTCAGGCAATATTTCGTGATTTCGGAGATACCACAACCTCTTATTTATAAATTAATTGTAGAAAAAGATGGTACATTGACAGTAATTGCCACCGGAGGAACGCCACCTTTAGAATATAGTGTTGATGGAAATATGTGGCAAACAAGTAATGTATTTCCAAAATTGAAAACAGGTCTCTACACGGTACAAGTCAGAAGTGCAGGTGCTTGCGATCCAGCTACTGCAGAGGTATATATTACTAACCTTCAGAATGTAATCACTCCAAACGGTGATGGAGCTAATGACATGCTGGATTATAGTATGCTATTAAAGATGGAAAACCCGAAAATGGAAATTTATGACAGATACTATGCCTTACTGTTTGTAGGAAATAGAGAAAACAATTATACTTGGAATGGAAGGCTTAACAATAAAAATGTAAGCACTGCTACCTATTGGGCTAATGTGGAATGGACGGAACCCAAAAATAATGTTCGGTATGTGTATAGTTTATGGATTTTGGTAAAAAACAGATAAGCCTTGGCTTAAATTTCAGAGATGTAGATATGCTTTAGAATTGCGATTTCTGCTTCATCAGGGGTTTTGCCACGTCTTTCCATAACTCGGTGCACTATTTCCAGTGCTTTCTCGAAATTAAATTTTGGGTCATCTTTGCCACCTCCCCAGCTAAATGATGGGATCAAATTAGGAGGGAATCCAAATTTAAAAATATTAGCAAAAACCCCTATTGTTGTACCCGTATTCAGTTGTGTATTTATAGCAGTCTTTGCGTGATCTCCCATTATCATTCCGCAAAATTGCAGCCCAGTATTTTGGAATTTATATTTTTCATAATTCCATAATTTTACCTCTGCATAATTGTTTTTTAGATTGGAACTGTTAGTGTCCGCTCCAATATTGCACCATTCACCAATAACGGAATTACCTATAAATCCATCGTGACCTTTATTAGAGAATCCTTGTACTACGATATTATTTATTTCTCCTCCAATCTTACAATAAGGTCCTACACTTGTAGGGCCATACACTTTTGCGCCTAAATTTAATTTAGAGTTATCGCCCAAAATTAAAGGACCACGGACCATGGAGCCTTCCATAACTTCAGCACTTTTTCCGATGTAGATAGGACCAGATGTAGTATTTAGAAAACTACATTCTACACTAGCGCCATCTTCTAAAAACACCAGATTGGGATCTCCAATTATAGTGTTTGTTGAAGAAATAGGATTTGATATTCTATTTTTTGTTATCAAAGAAAAATCAAATTCTATTGCCTCTTTTGCTTTACTAAAAAGATCTGTAGCGTGGGTGAAATTACAAATAGAAAAAGAAAATTCCGTCATCCTAGAAATCTTATCTAACGAAAATGCTTGTAAATCTACCAATGCCGCCACTATCTCATCCTTATAAACTAAGGATTCATTCATCTCTAATGCCTGAATATGTTCCACCAACTCTAGGCTTGGAAGGATTGCGGGATTTAGTAATAGAACCGCTTCCTTTTTTGGCTCAGGATATTTTACTTGAAGGTAGGTTTCAGAAAGAAAACCTGAAGTGGAAACGTCTAATACCTTTTCCCATCGTTCTCTAAAGGTAAAAAATCCACATCTTATTTCAGAAACAGGCTTGGTAAAAGTAAGGGGAAGAAATGCATTCCAGAGGCCGGAATCAGAGAATACGAGTGGGTAACTCATAGGAATAAATTTAATCAAAAATACTAATTTTGAAACTTTAACCCATAAAAAACTCCGGAAATTCCGGAGTAAGTATATAGAAGAGTAGGAATCTACTGTGCAAATTTTTTGTACTTGGTCATAAATTTGTCAACTCGTCCTGCTGTATCTACCAATTTAACTTTACCAGTATAAAAAGGGTGAGATGTGCTGGATATTTCCATTTTAATTAAAGGATATTCTTGTCCTTCAAATTCTATTGTGTCTTTAGTATCTGCTGTAGATTTGCAAAGGAACATTTCGTCATTACTCATGTCTTTAAAAACAACAAGACGATAATTTTCTGGGTGTATTCCGGTTTTCATGTGTGTTATGCTGATTTAATTTCCAGTCGTAATGGCAACTGAATTATTATATTGGTGGGCAAAAGTACATATTTATAATAAAACCTACAACATTTATTCTTACTTTTATACTGTATATTTAATTATGAGAAAGAAACTCCATACCACAATAAAGAAATATAGCCTACTTATTCAGTTTATTATTGGGATAAGCCTAGTTATAGGCGTTGTTACCTGCAGAAATGATGATTCTTTAGACTTTGTTGAACCTTCTGCTCCATTGACATTTTCAAGAGATACCGTACTATGTGATACTGTTTATGCTCAAACAAGAAGCGAAACTTATGCTGTAAAGGTGTATAACAAGGAAGATAAAGATATTTTAATACCAAAAATAGCTTTGGAAAAGGCTGAGCGATCGCTCTACAAAATTAACGTAGATGGAAAACCCGGAATTGAGTTTAGAAATGTACCTCTTCGCAGAAAAGATAGTCTTTACATATTTGTGGAAATAGCACCCACAGCGAGTGGTCCGGAGTTTATCGCCGAAGATAATATCGTATTTTCCAGTGCAGCTCATATACAAAAGGTTAAACTCTTGTCTGTGGTACAAGATGCTCAGTATTTTATTCAAACGGGAACACAACCTCTTCTTTTAGCTAATAATAGTAATTGGGATAATCAAAAGGTTAAAGTTCTATATGGGGATGTTCGAGTGCCTTCTGCTGGGAGTTTAAATATTACTCAAGGTACCAAAATATATTTTCATAAAAATGCTAAACTTACGCTGAATTCGGGAGCTACACTTAATGCGACGGGAAATCTTCAGCAACCTGTTCTTTTCCGAGGTGAAAGAAATGATTCAGCCTATGATTCTATTCCTAAAAACTATGACGGTATATATCTTGAAAAAAATGCAACTGCAAACCTAAATTACACCAAAATAATGGGAGGTACAGTAGGCATTTCCTCAAAAGAAGCCACTATTAATATGAAAAATTCATGGATATTTTTACAAGAAGAGTTTGGAATCCAGGCTGTTGCAGGGAAGACCTATCTTGATAATGTGGTTATGAATTATTGTGGGAAGGCTTGTGTAGGAATTTTTGCAGGTGGTACATTGCAGAGTAGGCATTCCAGTCTAGGAAATAATTGGAATTATAACCCCACTTTACCCGGCAGAGCCCTATGGGTATCCAATCAAAATTTGGGAATCACACCTGTGACCCAAGCTATCACAATATATAACTCAATACTTTGGAATGATAACAATGCGGTAATAATTGAAACAGGAGCCACAGCATTCCCTTTATTCCAAAATTGTCTTAT
Organism: Flavobacteriaceae bacterium; assembly: GCA_018260565.1. Classification (GTDB taxonomy): domain Bacteria; phylum Bacteroidota; class Bacteroidia; order Flavobacteriales; family Weeksellaceae; genus JAGLAZ01. The sequence continues at coordinate 132,003 of JAGLAZ010000004.1, read as the reverse complement.
AAAATTTGACCCAAATATAGCAGGATATTCAAATTTAGGTTCTTCCTTTCAAAATTGTTTATTTAACCTTGATCCTAAATTTATTAGTACAAAAGCGTCTGCTTTAAATATGAGAATTGCAAATAATTCTCCGGCAAAAGCCAAAGCCAATCCTACTATATCTCAGCAAGTAGCATCTGACATACTTGGTATATCGCGGTTATCTAATCCCAGTATAGGTGCATACCAATAAAGAAAAAATGCCATTGGAGGTCATTCAATCCCAGGTTGACGCGTGGATAAAACAATACGGCGTTCGGTATTTTTCTCCTCTTACCAATATGGCTATTTTAGCAGAAGAAACCGGCGAGGTGGCACGTATAATCTCTAGGCGCTATGGTGAGCAATCAGCAAAAAATGAAGAGCAAATAACTCTTGAAAAGCTTGGGGAAGAACTATCCGACCTTATTTTTGTAGCCGTGTGTATAGCCAATGAAGCCGGGATTGATCTCCAAAATGCGTTTGATAAGAAGATGAAATTTAAGACAGAACGAGATAAAGACAGACACGCAGCAAATATAAAATTACAGAATTCTAAAAATGGAAATTTCTGAGTTTTCTATGCGACTTCGGAATACCGAAAATCCAATATCTATTCAGCTACCATCCAGTAAAAGTCTCTCCAATAGATACCTTATACTACAACACTTTTATCCAAAAATATCAATAGAAAACTTGAGCAAAGCAGATGATACTGTTTTGCTTCAAAATGCCCTTGAAATTCTAAAAAAAGCCAAGCAGAATGATATTTCAACTGTCTTTATGGGTTATTCAGGTACAGCTTTCCGATTTTTTTTGGCTCTAGTCGCTGGAACAGAAAACCTTTCAATTTTTATTGATGGAGAAAAACGTTTAGGACAACGACCAATAGAGGATTTGCTGAAATTAGTAGAAGATTTAGGAGCAGAAATTGAACCATCATCAATGGATAACTTATTTCCGTTGTTTGTAAAAGGTAAAAGATGGACAAAACAGGATATTTCTCTTCCTAAAACACTCAGTTCACAGTTTATTTCTGCACTAATGTTGGCTTCTGTTCGTCCTGAAATGCAAGTGCCCTTTAGGATAAATTTTAATCCGAACCAAACATCTTATTCATATATTGAAATGACTGCCCAAGTCTTGCGGGAGGTGGGTTGTGATGTTACTCTAGAAAAATCTTTTTTCGAATTGAGAAAAAAACCAATCCATAGTTTATCCAAAACGATTGCCATAGAAGCTGATTGGTCTTCTGCTACATTTTTTTATTCATTAGCAGCAGCAGGAAAATTCTCAATTATTTTGGAAGGTTTATATTTAAATTCCTTCCAAGGAGATTCTAAAATAGTAGAAATATTCTCAACATTTTTCTCCATACAAAGCATCCAAATAGTATCTGGTATACACATATATCCAACCAAAAAATTCATTACCGAACAATCTGTACACATCAATTTAGAAAATATGCCAGATGCTGCACAGGCTATAGCTTGTCTTTGCGCTTTCCAAAGTCGAGAATTTCATCTTACGGGTTTAGAATCTCTTCCTTTTAAAGAAACGGATAGATTAAAAGCATTACAAACAGAGCTAGATAAGATAGGATGTTTTACAGAAATAGGTAGTAATTTTATTAAAAGTCTAGGTTATTCATCAATGCCGAAAGTAGTAACTTTTAACACGTACGAAGACCATAGAATGGCGATGGCTTTATCTATATTTGGATTAAAGATGAAAATATCATTTGATGATAGTGGCGTGGTTTCTAAATCATTTCCTCACTTTTGGGAAGAATATCAAAAATGTTTTGCATAGAATGAAAAATATTGTAATTACCGGAAGTTCATCTGGAGTGGGTTTAGCACAGGCGAATTATTTTTCTTCCAGAGGTCATCAGGTGGTTGGAATCAGTAGAAACCCACCACAAAATGGAGGTAATGAGCAATGGCTTACGATTCCACTTGATTTAACCTCTACAGAAACATATTCTAAATTACCTGAGATATTTCAATCGTTAGGTAAAATAGACTGTTTAATAAATAATGCTGGAAGAGGGATGATAGGTCCTGTAGAAGGTAGCCACACGGAGATTACAGAAATACTGTTTAGGCTAAATGTAATGGCTGTTTTAGAGACTACCTCCGCTGTACTTCCTACCATGAGAGCTCAGGAATTTGGGAAAATTATCAACATCAGCAGTTTAGGTTCGGAGATGGGCCTGCCATTTAGGGGTCTATATTCTGCATCTAAGGCCGCAGTAGATAAAATTACAGAATCATTGCGGTATGAGGTGAAGGATTTTGGTATTCAGGCATGTAGTGTGCATCTTGGGGATGTTGCAACTCCTATCGCTTTATCTCGACTTCATACTGAAATTCCACATGTTTACGATAAAGCTTTTGCAAAAGTGTCTCACCTTATGGATGCCCATGTAGATGAGGGTGTATCTGCAGAGGATGTAGCACTATTTATGGAAAAATTGATTGACAGCTCGCAGTTACAAGCTCATTATTATTTTGGGAAAATAGGACAAAAAATAGGCGTTCCTTTGAAAAAAATATTGCCGTACAGCTTATATGAAAAATTGATGAGGAAATACAATGGGATGTAAGCAATTAATTTTCCGCACCCTATTAGCTGTACTGTTTAGTTTCAGTTCTATTTTTGTTTATTGTCAAAATAAACCAACATATACCATAACATCCAAACCAGAAGAGCAAACGCCCATAACATTAGCTATCCCAGTTTCCCCAGCTCTTACTTTATCAAAAAGAGACTCTGCGGCTACAACAAAGAGCTTAGATAGTTTGGTATTCGAAGGGTATAAAGATTTAAAATTAGACGGAGAACAAAAGCAGGAAGGTAATAACACGATTTTATATATCAGTTTAGGGAAAAAATATCCAAAAATAGAAAGGAAAGATGTAAAAATGCGTGCTACAATTGATAAAAATATTGCTGCAGTATTAGGAATTTCTGAAACTATAGAAATTTCAAATATAGATGAAACCATAGACAGTTGGATAGAAATATTAGCTCAAAAAGGATATCCAGATGCAACTTTAGAAGTAAATTCCGATAATCAATATCTACATATTACAGGGAAGCTAGGAAACAAAACAAGCATTACTTCTATCGTGATACGGGGATATGAAAAACCACCTAAAGCATTTATTGCAAGTCTTACGGATCAGTTTTCTAAGCGTATCTGGGATGATGCTTTACAAAAAGAGCTTATACAGCGATTACAGACATCCCCCTATTTTTCCTTGGATGAAAATCCTAAATTAAAATTCAATAGAACCGGAGCAGATTTATATTTATTCCTGAAAAGAAAAAAATCAAATGTATTTGATGGTATAATTGGATTTGGAAATAATAAATCAGAAAAATTTAAACTTAATGGAGGGATTCGTTTGGAATTCAGGAATGTTTTAAATGCTTTTGAGGAACTCCAATTTCAATGGCAAAGAAGCCCTGAAAATGCCCAAAATTTCAATTTAAAATTTGATTTTCCTTATCTTATTTCATCAAAGCTTGGGATAGATACAGGGCTGGAAATCTTTCGGCAAGATACTATGTTTGCCAGTTTTAAATTTTCACCTGGTCTTACATATAGCCCCAATTGGAAATCTCGTCTCCGAGCTGCGCTACATCTGGAGCAATCTAGTAGTGCAAACTCGGCTAATAATTTAAATAATACCACAGATTTTAGTAGAGTAGGGCTTTCCCTTCAATATAGATATACTTTGCCTAATGAAATGATATTAATGCCGATACGCAGACGGTTTATAGTGCAGGCATCTGGAGTGCAAATGAAAAGTCTCAGTGATGTAAATCCAGTACTAAACCCCCAGCTTATAAGCCAAGTGTCAGCAGAATATCTCCTGCCTTTAGGAGAGAATACCTCTCATTATATGTTTTTAAGTACTCAGACAAATTGGGTTTTGGCTAAGAATAAACTGTTTTTTGAGAACGAACTATTGCGTTTTGGTGGATGGAATAGTCTTCGTGGATTCAACGAAAATGCTTTAGTTGGAAATTTTTTAAGCTTTGCAAGTTTAGAATATCGTTATGTTATTGAAAATAGAGCGTTTTTAGATGCATTTTTTCAGGCAGGAAAACATGTAAATAATAGTGTAAACTATGATGCTTTTCTTTATTCAGCTGGTATTGGATTTAATCTTTCCTTACCTTTTGGAATTATGAATTTTCAGATTGCACATGGTCAAGCACCAGGCGTACCATTTCGTTTAGGTAATGTGAAAGTTCACTGGGGTGTAGTTGCAAGTTTTTGACAATAAAAAAACTGCAAGAAAATCTCTTGCAGTTTTAAGTTTTACTTGGAAATAATGTTATCCTTATTCAGTAGCAGGGTTTGCTTCGCTGTTAGCTTCAGCATCAGATCCTGAAGTTACTTCATCATCATCGTCATCTCCAGCAGATGCACCACCTTTCATTGCATTTCTAGATGTCTTCACAGCCACTACTACAGCATTATCAGGATGCATGAAAGTGAATGAATTTGTTTTAATATCCCCTACATAAATTTTGTTTCCAATTTTAAGAGGTGTAATATCAAGTACTATTTCATCCGGTAAATTGGAAGGTAAAGCTTTGATGGATAATTTCCTGAAAGAGTGTCTTAGCACCCCACCAGCTACTACCCCCTTGGAGCGTCCAGTTAGACGAACAGGAACTTCCATGATCACAGGTTTGTCCTCTGAAAGTTGGAAAAAATCCGCATGTAAAATACGGTCATTTACAGGGTGGAATTGAATGTCTTGAAGCACTGCAGAGATAGTCTCACCATCTATTTCGAGGGATACCGTGTGTGCGTCAGGCGTATAAACTAGCTCTTTAAATGCTTTCTCTTCAGAAGAGAAATGTAAAGGCTCTTTTCCACCGTACACAACACAAGGGACTAATTCAGCATCGCGGAGTGCTTTGCAAGCTTTTTTGCCTACGCTTTCTCTTTTTGCACCTTGGATTGTTACAGATTTCATATAATTTTTAAATGTGTTTTATTGTTATTTATTCAAAGTAATCATATTATTATTAACAAGTTGTTAATAATAAATAAAAATTAAATTAAATAATGAATTTTTCGCTAATAGATCTGTGCTCATGAACAAGCTTCATTACTTCAGCGAATAATGGGGCGCAAGATAATACTTTTATTTTATCGTGGCAAACATCTGATTTTAAAGGAATTGTATCAGTTACAATTATTTCAGTTAATGCACTTTTTGCAATATTTTCATATGCTTTACCGCTTAAAACAGGATGGGTAGCCATAGCTCGTACAGATTCCGCTCCTTTTTCCATTATAATTTCTGCTGCCTTGCATAAAGTTCCAGCTGTATCTATCATATCATCTATTAGGATAACATTTTTTCCTGATACATTTCCTATTAGGAACATTTCTTCTATTACATTTGCTTTTTTCCGTTCTTTATATGCTATAACTACCTCTGCACCAAGATGTCCAGCATAATTTTTAGCTCTTTTGGCTCCTCCCATATCAGGCGAAGCGATTGTAATATTTTCAATTCCAGATTTCTTGATATAATCAATAAAAATAGTGGAAGCATACAAATGATCCACTGGAATTTCAAAAAATCCTTGAATTTGATCTGCATGGAGATCCATTGTCATTATTCTGGTAGCTCCAGCAGCAGTAAGGAGGTTTGCTACTAATTTAGCTCCTATTGGCGCACGGCTCTTATCTTTTCTGTCTTGGCGAGCTAGCCCATAATATGGAATTACTACTGTGATATTTTTTGCTGAAGCTCTTTTGGCAGCATCTATCATAAGAAGCATTTCCAGTAAATTATCTCCTGGTGGAAAGGTGCTTCCAATAAGAAATACACGGCCTCCTCGAACTGTTTGGTCTAAAACTGGTTCGAATTCTCCATCGCTAAACTCTTGGAAGATTATTTTTCCTAATTCCTGTCCGTAATGCTCCGCAATTAGCTCGGATAAATGCTGGCTGGAGCGCGTAGAAAAAAGATAACTGGCTTGATCACTCATTAGGGAAATGTTGATGGGGTTTATAGCTGAATATTGGGTGAATAGTATTCACTAAAAATATAGAACGACAGGAATGTAGGTTGGAACTCATTTCTATATGGCGAAAATACAAATATTATTAGAAAGTGTCCTGGATTCATTCCAAATTGGGCAAAAAAAAACACCCTGAAGTTCAGGGTGTTTAGTGGTTAAGATTTTATTGTGGGAAAGTTACACCACTGTATCTATTGACCTCTACTTGTCTCAATGTAGAGCCATATTTCTTATTAATAGCAATGATAAATTCATTTGCCATTAATGCATAGCCTCTCCCTGTAAGGTGTACACCATCTAGAGAGAAGGTTCCTCCGGTTACAAAAGTTGATGTATATCGCACACCATCATAGAGTATGCCGCTCATAGATCCAAGTTCAGACATTCTGCTATTAGCATCCACAAATGCTAAATTATACTCAGAAGCTTTTGCAGCTATAATCGCGTTAAAATCTGCAACTGCTTTTTGAACCAATGCTACTTCACTATCAGTTCCGGTACCAAATATACCTCGAAGCACATGCTTATCATCCAACGGATATGTGATACCATAAGAATTAAAAGGTGCGGGAACACCAGTAGGTGCTGTCCCTATAACCGCAGAAGTCCGAAGAGGAATAAGATCTGCCGGAGTAGCGTGACGTGCTCGGCCAAATACTTGACCTATAAAGGCAGCTGTCTGTGCTGGAAATGCGCCAGATGCTGTAAGGCCTGCTGTAATATTTGCTGAACGGTCCGTTAGGGATTCGTCTAAAAGTAATACTGGATTGTTAGAAGTCTTGGATAAAAGTTGAATTCTAGCTCCATCGCCACTTGCTGAAAGAATTTGTTTTACTGCACCCAATATTTGGTTAATACTAGCCAAATTTGCATCTGCGTTAGATGGAGATCCTGCAGGAGCTGTATTAAGTCGTTCAGCTGGTACTGGATTGTATGGTACACGCGTAAAGAAAGGAATAGATGTAACGTCTGGAATATTTGCAATAACTCCTTTTGTTCCACCCTGAGTCATATTAGATAAAATAGCATTGTATGCTGCGGTAAAAGTTGCAGTAGGTGTAATTTTATCAATTAGCTCATCCCCGCCAGCTGTTGCATAGCCTAAAACATCATTATTTCCTATCCATAAAGAGAAGAAAGTTGGATTCTGAGCCTTTGCATCTGCAACTACGGAAGTGGTAGGGGAGGACGCAAAGCGAACAAAATATGGATTTGCTGTTCCTGTACTCAAACCAGCAAGACTACCATAACCATTCGCTACCAAATGATAGGATTTAGCTCCGGGCACACCCATATTTTGAAAATACTTACCTGCCTGGAATATACTTGCAAGTGTAGTATTACCTTCTATTGTTGCATTACCTACAGGGCTCAGACTCCCATTTACCACTTTTAGCTGAAGCTTATCCACTATGCCAGCTTGTTTTATGCCGCCAAGTTCATCTGCCATATAAGGTACTAAAAACTCTCCTCCACCTACAGCTTTCATTTGTTCCGAAAGCATAACTGGATAAGATTCTTTTTGTCCTGTCATATACAGAGCTCCGTCACGATATCCTGAGGTGAGAGAATTCCCTAGAGCAACATATTTAGAGAAATTTGCGGTTCCTGCTTGAGGTGCAGAGTCTGCAACATCCTGATCGAAATCAGTCTTACAAGATGTTGAGCATATCAAAGATAATCCTGCAAATGCAGGAAGTAAAAATTTTTTCATAAAAAGTATTAAAAAGCGTTATAGGTAAGACCTAAACCAAAGAAAAACGCTTTTGCTTTAGCTTGGCCACGGAAGTTATAAAATTCGTTATCCACAGTTCTAGATTGTGGGAATGACAGACCACCAGCTAGGTCTACTCCAAAACTTTTAGAAACAGCATAGCCTACGCCGCCAGTAACTACGTGGGTATTAAATGAGGGGGTTTCTGCTGCAAAGCTATCGTCATCATAGGGTGTTTCATCATAATAATAACCCAAACGTCCTACCAATTTATCTGATAAGCTATATTGGGTTCCTACTCTATAGGTTTTAGTGTTATGATAGTTTTTAGGACTTACGGAAACAGTTCTATCAGGTTGGTTACCTATAGGAGCATTTGCAAATTTTAAAGTTAATCTATCATATTTCTCCCATCCTGTATAATTGAAATCGGCAGAGACAGACCAAGTAGGCATGAATTTATAAGTAAAGCCAAGGGTGTATTCACTCGCTAATGGCAGAGTAGCTTTAAAACTATCTGTGCCTGATGAACTTAGACCTAATACTGGGAATAATGAAGCGGGAACTGAGAATGTAGCAACCCCTTCATCTGCTTTCATAGAAACAGGACCTCTATAAGCTATACTAACATCCAATTTTTCACTAGGACGGAAATAAAAACCAAGACCAAAACCACTTCCGGATGCTTTTTCATCCTTAATATTAAGGGATCCTCCTAGATTAGATGCACCGCGTGTCCAGTCTACAACTCCTTTGGAGTAAATATAGCTGCCACCCACACTTACTTCATCGGATAATCTAAAAGAAATTACGGGCTGAAAGTAGATAGCTTTTAGCGAAAGGCGCTGTACAATATCTCTTCCTGCCCAATCGGATGGCCATTCAATAGTACTACCAAAAGGTGTAGTTACACTAAGACCAACACTTACAGTAGGATTAATTTTATATGCTGCTGCAAAATAAAAAGGAGTTCCTATTGGGCTATTAGTTTCATAAGAACTCCCTGTAGCTGGATTTTGGTATGTAATCTTGTTTTTAACACCAATAGCACCACCTGCGATACTTAGTTTTGCGGGAATAAATGAAATTCCTGCAGGATTAAAAAACGCAACACTGGCATCATCCGCATGTGCGCTCGTGTGTGCCTGAGCTAGCTGGCGAATCCCTTGTAGAGAGACTCTAAAGCCCCCGGCATATGCAAAGGCTGTGCTGAGCGTTAGCACGGATAAGATTATTTTTTTCATGAAATAATAGATTTAATATTCAGTAAATATAATCGAAAATTAAAAATGAAAGTGAATTAAATGTTAAATTTTACTAAATCGTAGTTTTTCGTTATGTAAAGAATAATAGTAATTGGATAAGACCATTTCTTCCTAAATCAATCAATTAATGTAATTTTGTGAATTAAATTAAAAATTATGAGTTGTGGTTGCAAGCCATCATCGGATGGAGCCGCATGCTCTACATCAAAAATAGAACCTTGTGGTAAGACGGATATATGTGGAAACAGCTATAAATTAAGCGTTTTTGATTGGTTATCCGGAGTTACTTCTAATAAAAAGGAAGATTGTAATCTTGTGGAAGTTCGTTTTAAAAATGATAGGAAACTTCTGTTTAAAAACAATAAAAATCTTCCACTTAGTCCTGGAACGATAGTCACAGTAGAAGGCTCGCCGGGACATGATGTAGGTATTGTAAGCCTTGTAGGAGAGCTTGTGGCGATACAAAAAAGAAAAAAGGATATTAAGGACGAGGAAATTTTACAAATATATCGTCTGTCTAATGCAAAAGATATTGAAGATTGGCATTTCTTTCGTGAAAAAGAGCGTGCTGTTCAAAATGAGGCCCGCAGACTAGCAGAAGCTCACCGCTTGCCAATGAAAATTTCTGATGTGGAATTTCAAGCAGATGGAGCCAAAATTATATTTTTTTACACTTCAGAAACTCGGATTGATTTTAGACAGTTAATAAAAGATCTTGCCACTACTTTTAAGACAAAAATTGATATGCGGCAAATTGGCTTTCGGCAGGAAGCAGCAAAACTGGGAGGTATCGGTATTTGTGGTAGAGAACTTTGCTGTTCTTCCTGGCTTACAGACTTTCGCAGTGTAAACACCAATGCTGCACGCTATCAGCAACTGAGCATAAATCCTCAAAAACTTGCGGGGCAATGTGGGAAATTGAAATGCTGTCTTAATTATGAATTGGATAGCTATATGGATTCATTAAGTCATTTTCCACCATCAAATTCTCAATTACTTACAGAGAAAGGAAAGGCTTTTTGTATAAAAATAGATGTTTTTAAAGGTAAAATGTGGTTTGCATATGCTGATAAGTCAATGGCGTGGTATGATTTGGACACTAAGACAGTAACTCGTTTTTTAGAATTAAATGCGAAAGGTGAAAAATGCCCTGCTCTAGAAGAGTATGTTCAGAAGCCTGTTGAAAAAAAATCTGTAGATTTAATACAAGAAAATAGTGTTGACCGTTTTGAGAAAAAACATCATAGAAAAGCAAAAGTTAATACCAATTTTAAAGAAGGTTCTAAATCAAATTCATATAATAAAAAGAAACAGGTCATAGAAAATGCTGCTCCAGAAAATACAGTACAAAAGCAAGGGCCTAAACCTAATACAAATGTAAAGGGCAAAGTCTTTTTTAAATCAAGAAATAAACCTTCTAATGGCTAAACATGTTAGAATTATTTTTTTACTTGCTTTAGGAGGTCTTTTGTCTTCTTGCGATAAAGGAATTATAAATGAAAAGTTCGCTGAAACAGGGTCTCCATGGGATGCCAAAAAACCTGTTAAACTAAATCTAGCAGCACCAAGTGAGGCAGTAGAAGTTGATTTAGTATTAAAACATTCTACTTCTTATCCATATGCAAATATTCGGTATTTTGTCAATTTAAAGGTAGATGGTAAGCTTTTGCGTAGGGATACATTAAACTATATACTGGCAGAGTCTTCCGGGATTTGGTTAGGAGAAGGAAGTAGTAGCTCGCGGACAATATATCTTAATTATCTCCCTACTTTATCTCCTGTGAAAGGAAAAAATATTGAGTTAGATATCTACCACGCTATGCGGACACCAGCCCTACCAGGCACAGAAAAATTAGGGGTTATTTTTGCTAGAAAACAAAAATAATTTTACAATACTTTTGCAATACACACAGAGTAGCATGACGCAGTCGCAACCCAACCCCACCCAAAAATTTCCATTGCCGCCGGAACCTCGTAAAAACAAGGGATGGCGTAAGGTGGTTCGTTTTATTTGGATCGGTCTATCATTATTAATAGGAGGTTTAGCTCTTTTATTTTTCGCCATTTCTCAAGGTTTTTTAGGTGATATGCCAGATGTGCGAGAACTTGAAAATCCTGACATTTTTGTTTCCTCCGAAGTATATTCAGCTGACGGTGTCCTTTTAACAAAATTTGAAAAAGAAAAAACAAAACCTGTTACCTACCAGCAACTTCCCAAACACTTGGTGTATGCTTTACAAGCAAAAGAGGATGAACGATTTACTAAACATAGTGGAATTGATTTAAAATCTATCGGTAGGGCTTTATTTTTTCAAGGTGAGCGTGGTGGAGGATCTACTATAACACAGCAGCTTGCAAAATTACTTTTTACTGGCCGTGCTTCCCAAAACAGATTCCAGAGAGTTTTTGAAAAATTAAAAGAATGGGTAGTTGCCGTAAGTCTAGAAAAACGCTATACTAAAGAGGAGATTATAACACTGTATTTCAACAAATTTGATTTTGTTAATAATGCCAAAGGGATAGAAATGGCCAGTAAGATTTATTTTAATAAATCGGCTTCACAGCTAAGCCTTCCAGAATCTGCAACATTTGTGGCAATGCTGGAGGCACCGGTTAAAAATAACCCCCTTCGTAACCCTACTACATCCAAGGAGAGAAGAGATGTGGTGATAAAACAAATGTTAGAAAAAGGATATATAGACCAAAATGCATATTCTCAAGCCATAGCTCAGCCTTTAGTAACAGATTTTCATCCTATTCAAAATTTGCAGGAAGATGGGTATGGAGCATATTACAAGTATTACCTCCGGAAAGAAATAGAAGGTTATCTAAAAGAGTACGAAAAGAAAACAGGCAAATCCGTAAATCTGTATAGAGATGGATTAAAAATCTATACTACTTTAGACAGTAAACTACAACATTATGCCGAAGAATCTATACGAGAACATATGATAGATCTTCAGCGCTCTTTTGATAGTGAGCAAAGGGGACGAAAAGATGCTCCCTTTTATCATATTAACAGCAAAGAAATAGATGGCATAATGATGCAGGCTGTGCGAAGGACAGGGCGATACAAGCAGCTGGAAGCTGCCAATGTATCTCCAGAAGAAATCATGAAGGAATTCAAAACTCCTACTAAACTTTCTCGTTTTACCTGGAAAGGAGAAGAAGAAGTAGAGATGAGCCCGTGGGATAGCATTAGATATCATAAACAAATTGCACAGGCAGCACTCCTTAGTATGAATCCTACAACAGGAGAAATAAAAGCCTGGGTAGGAGGTATTGATTGGAAACATTTCCAATATGATCATATCAAGCAGGGGAAAAGGCAGGTGGGCTCTACTTTTAAACCATTTGTTTATTTGGCAGCCATTATGTATAATAATATGACACCATGCAGTTCTGTTTCAAACGATACTTATAATAAAGGTGGTTACAAGGTACCTGGTAGAGGGGGTTCTTTAACTTTAAGAGAAGCTTTGGCACAATCACAAAATCCAGTGGCGGTACGTTTAATGGAAATGACGGGCCCCAACAAAGTGGTTCAGCTGGCTCATGATTTAGGTGTAACTACCAAAATGCCAACAAACCAACTTGCAGTTGCTCTTGGTTCAGAAGACATATCGCTATATGAAATGTTGGGTGCCTATTCTACATTTGCGAACTATGGAAATTATAATAAACCCGAAATGGTATGGCGTGTGGAGGATGCCAATGGTAGAGTAATTAAAGAAACAAAGCCTGAGATCAAAGAAAAAATGAATGAGCTGTATGCCTATACTATGATAGAGTTAATGAAGGGCGTAGCAGATTTCGGGACAGCATCAGGAGAATTAAGAAGAAGAGGAATAAGCCAAGCGGTAGAAATCGCAGGCAAAACAGGTACTACACAAAACAATTCTGATGGATGGTTTATAGGAATTACTCCAAAACTCGCTACAGCTGTTTGGGTAGGTTGGGAAGATCGATCTGCTCACTTTTATGCTACTGGAGAAGGGCAGGGTGCCAAGATGGCTCTTCCTATATGGGCGATATTTATGAAAAAAATATGGGCTGATAAAAGCTTGGAAATTTCTCCGGATGACAAATTTGTAAAACCTGCCGACTGGTCCGGCGGATGTGGAGATTTAAGTGGGTTGAAATCTGGATATGGAGATGAAGGCGGCCTGCAAAGCTATGAGGAAGCTAAAAATCCTGTTATTTACGAACCAAAACCAACTACAGGATCATCCAAAAAAAATAACAATGGAAATTCTACCGAAAACCTTAATAAGGAACTGAATAAGGAGGATGAGGTTGATTTTAACCAATAAACAGTTCCGTGTTTACTGATGAATATTTTATGAAAATTGCCTTAGCGGAAGCTGAGGCAGCTTTTGTTTTAGGAGAAATTCCAGTAGGCGCTTTAATAGTCTCTGGACATAAAATTATTGCTAAAGGAAGAAACTCAACGGAAGCCTTGGTTGATGTTACAGCACATGCCGAAATGCTAGCAATAACAGCCGCCGCAGAAGCCATTGGAGGAAAATATTTAAGGAATTGCACTTTATATGTCACTTTAGAGCCCTGTATAATGTGTGCCGGTGCCTTGTATTGGTCTCAAATTTCCAAGGTGGTGATAGGTGCTGCGGATGAAAAGAGAGGTTATAGAAATGCCGGTGTACAATTGCATCCTAAAACTGAAGTAACCAGTGGGATTTTTGAAAAAGAGTGCGGAGAAATTGTTAAAGAATTTTTTAGGTTAAGGAGGATATAATTTTTCCATAATCAGTTCCAATTTTCTAATATCAATTTTGTCTTAACTATTTAAATTTAGTAAACAGCAATAAAATGTACTGAGTAAATTATTAAAAGGTTTTTAAAGAAATTTGCACTTTTAAAGATAAAAGACCTCTTACATTTAAATTATTTAGAAAAATAGAATTTTTGTTAGTGCTCTTTCCCACCGAACACTTCTAGCGTGATGGCGGAGGGCACTGTTGGAGCTCCTTTTTTTGAAGGACTTAGCTCGGGAAAAAAGAGCGACTGCCCGGAGCCCGACCTCGTTCTTTTTAAAAAGGCAATAGAGGTGGAAAAAGAACGAGGGAACGCCCTAAATGAAAATATTTACAAAAAGTTTTGGGATACAATTTTTGATAAAATATTTAAAGTACTACAAGAAAGACCTAATTCCTCCAATACTTTAATGGGTTTAAAAAGATGATACTTGGCTATTTCAAGATACTTCTTTTATAAATACTTAGGTCTTACTTAGCAAAAGTCCTTGGATCTGGATAATTCCATTTAAATTTTAAGTCTTCAAGATGTTGAGGAATAATAAGTCTGTTTTCAGAATTTAAATCTCCATCAACCTCCAGTATTTGAGAAACGGTGGGATGTTCCGGAGCAACTACATTATATACTTTTAATGAAGGATTTTCATATTCTATAAAAATAAAGGCCCTCGCCACATCCTCATAGTGTATATAATTAACTTGCTTACCCAAAAAGGAAGGATCTGAACGCTTTGTAAAGTTGTTAAGTTTTCTATCACCACCCATTAATCCTCCCAACCGAAGAATCTTTCCATCTGGAAAAAATCCCCAAAACAGATTTTCAGCATCTGCTAATAGTCCGTCTGAAATGGAAGATTTTTCTGTATAAATTCCATGCTGGGATGGGTAAACTCCAGTGGAAGATAATTTATAAATTTTGCCCGGATAATTTTTTAGGGCAGCGTATAAAGTAGAATCTCGTTTAGCGTCATCTCTTGTGCGACTCACAGGAAGGCCAATTAAAAGGCTTTCGCAGGATAAAAAATCGGGAATGCAAGACCATGTAGAAGGTCTGGAGAAATCCAACTCATAGGCTACACAGTTTTTAGCTTGAAAATATTCTAATTTTAGCGGTGTAGTGGTGCTTACCACAAGGTCAAAATGATTTTGTAAAAGATCTAAATTCTTTGTAAATGTCCAGCCACAGCCTATAATTCCCAGTTTTTTCATTTGGAATTGCCCAAAATATACAGACCTTTTAAGGTATGCAGTTTATCTGTCACATCTATTTTAGAAGTAAGAGGTTTATATACATGGGAAACGCCACCAGTAGCGATAACGAAACAGGTATCCTTTACTTCCTCGTTTATTCGGTCTATAAAACCCTCTACCATCCCGAGAAAGCCATACACCATACCGCTCTGCATACAAGAAACCGTATCGAGACCTAAAACCTTCGGCGGAGGTACTAGCTCTATTTCCGGGAGTTGGGCAGTTTGTCCCACCAATGAATTAAGTGATGTAATGATACCTGGTGCAATAATTACCCCGAGCGTGTCACCAGATTCATCAATACAACTGGCTGTGAGTGCAGTGCCAAAATCTAATATTATTTTTTTTCTTTTGGGATAAAGCGTGTGTGCAGCCACAAGATTTGCATAAATATCCGTCCCCATTTGCTTGGATTTGGCTTCTACAATTGATTTAGTGGATCGATCTACGAGAATGGGAGTTTTTTGGTGCAGCTTATTAAGTGCGCGGGCGACATCCCGAGTAAGCTGTGGAACCACGGAACCAATAATACATTGTGAAATATCGCTCTCAATGATATCATGAGCCTGATACATCATATGAAAATGTAGCAGTAATTCATCACTCGTTTCGTACGGTTTGGTATTAAGAATCCAAGAACTGTGGCACTCTTCTCCAATGAAATACCCAAAACGAATGTTGGTATTTCCAATATTAACTACTATTGATTTCAATGAAATGATATTAAATAAATACTACGCAAAATTGCTATTTCTTATAAAGGTTATCGGTAGGATTTACATCCGCTAATCTTCCAGAGGCATCTATTTCAATCAAAATTATTTCCGCTTTTTTTATGGGAAGGCTTATGGTATACTCTTTTTGTGTCCATGTCCAATATGGAAGAGATGTAAATTTTCCTAAGCTGCTGTCAGATTTTTTCCAAGTATGGGTTAAGCTTAGAGGAATATGGAAGTTTTGGTTGCCAGAATTGGATCTAACAGTAAAATCAATAGGCATAGGAACCGTGCCCTTATTAGAGAATGTTATTTTAGTGGAGAAGCCATCTTCCTCTACGAATTGTATTGCGTAATCTATGGTCTTGGTAGTATTGATCCAATAATTTCTAAACCATGTAAGATCCATTCCGCTATTTTTTTGCAAAATATGCATTAAGTCTCTGTCAGAAGGATGTTTTAGTTTCCAAGTTTCAAAAAATTCCTTCATCGATCTTTTCATTTCTTCTTCTCCCATTATATAGCTCAATTGCACCAGAAAAAGCTCCCCTTTAATATAACTGGCGTAGGTATAAGCTGTAGCATTGTCATGGTGGTCTCCCAGCCATGCTGCCGGTTCCTCTATTCCGCTTTTTGTAAAATTGATATACGCATTGATGTTGCCAGAAAAAGGATTTTTGTTTCCGGGATTTGGAAAAAATGTGTCCATTACAAGATCCTCATAATAGCTAGTGAAACCTTCATCCATCCAGGGCCGGACACTTTCATTATAGGCCAAAATTTGCTGGTTCCAGGAATGTCCACCTTCATGTACCATTAGTCCCAATAGACCTTCTAAATTCTTCGCTTCGCCTAAAATCATTGTACACATTCCATATTCCATTCCTCCGTCCCCACCCTGTATAAAGGAGTAGCTTGGATATTGATATTTGCCAAAATTTTCAGCCATTATTTTGTAAAATTTGGCTATATAAGGTTTAGTTTGCTCCCAAAATTTAGTTTTATCAGATTTTTGATATACATAATAAATAATAGGGCCTTGCTCTGCTTTAAAACTTTCTATAGTATAATCTCGGTCTGCTGCCCATGCAAAATCTAAAATATTATTTGCTGTAAAATGCCAATCGAGTTTAGAATTAGTATCGGCATTAATTTTTGAATTTTTTTCATATCCTTTTACTTGAGATGGATTTTGTAAAACTCCTCCAGCACCTATAATGTAGTCTTTATCAATCTTAATATGGACATCATAATTAGAAAAAGGAGCGTGAAATTCTCTTCCTATATAATCAAATGTTGCCCAACCGTCATAATCATATTCCGCAATTTTGGGATACCACTGCGTCATAGTCATATCTATACCTTCACGGTTATTTCGCCCAGCACGGCGAATTAGCATCGGGATATTGGCGTCCCATTCCATAGTAAAGGTGGTTTTGGAATTTGGCTTAATAGTTTCGGATAGTTCCACCTTCATGATGGTTCCCTGGATTTCATATTTAAGATTTTTGCCGTTTTGCTTAATCCAGTGGATATTTTGTGCACCTTCCTCACTTTTTGGGATGGATGCAAGGCGAGAAATACCGTCTCGTTGTAGTCTGTAATCTCCGTTTTTACCTTGGTTTGATACTCTTTGATCCATCATAGACCCCGGTTTGAATGCGTTCCAATACAGATGGAAATATACTGTGCGCAATTCATCCGGAGAATTATTGGAGTAATCTAATGTTTGTTTTCCTTGGTAGGTGAAGTTTTTAGCATCTACCTCAATATCCATTTTATAATTTGCAAATTGCTGATAATAGGCAGATTGTTGGGAATATATACAACTAAATGCTGTTAATAAAACAAAAAGAATTAAGCGCTTCATTTTCTGTAAAATAAGGTTCTAAAGTAAGCAATTCAATACACATATAATCCTTCTAACAATACTAAGGTTGTAAGATAATCACAACCGAAGTAAGAAAATATTGAATTAAAATAATATCAAGTAAATTTTATGGCGTAGCGTCCCAAGTTTGTTGGTCGGTTAAATTTAAGATGATAAAATTTTTTGTTGTATTTGGATAATAGTATTAAATAAATATACTCTCTTATGATCTATTGAAACACAGGTATTTCGGTAGAATGTTTCTCTAATAATTAAACGAAATGTTAATAATAAAAATAGAAAGTTACTAGTTTATGCCAGTGTCTTACTTGTGTACAAAAATTTTGGTTCTTTTATTTACTATTTTCAGATTCATCAAATATTTTTTCCAAAATTATTTTGGTAATTAGATAAGTGGGCTTCACACCAATAATACCCAAACCTCCAGATGATAAGGTACTACCCGTTTCCAGAGGATTATCGGAGGCGTAATAGGCATATCGGAGTTTCAATTCCGGGGAAATGTGGCCTCTAATTTTGCTGGCTACTTGTATGGCTTTTTGATAGTGAGCCCCTTCCATCTCCAGCCCTATGGCTTTCCAGCTGGTTTCTTTAAAATATCGTAGTATCTCTTTGTTTTGAAGAGATGTTCCCAGCACAGTTATCATTGCCCCCTCATATACAGGCACATCATACGATTCAAAATCCTGAATACTAAGATCATTTTCAAAAGGGTAATTATCAGCAGTTCCTTCAAAGATGTGGGCTGTAGGAAGCATAATATCTCCTTTCCCTCCTTCTAAAATGCCTGCTTTGCCCATAATATTAATGGAGGAAATATTCAGCCGGACGGTTTTATCCTCCAAAGCTATCGGCTTTAAAAGCTCATCCATCACTTCAAATGCTTGTTCTCCGAAAGCGTAATCAAATACCAGCAAAACAGAATTTTTTGCCGTGTTATTTAAAGTAAATCCTGTTCCAGTCAGGTTTAAATTTTCTAAATCAAAGATCTGCACATCAATATTACTACCACTTTCGTCAGCAAATTGTACCAATCCTTCTTCTTGTGCTATATCCAGTATTTTTTTCTGAAGATTCGGGCTATTGCTAATTTCTTCATACAGCCCGAAATCTCCTACAGTATTCACATCTGGATTTATATGATGAGAAAATAATAGGTTTTTCACAGAGTGCATATTGGCCGATATAATATGGATAGGCTTTTCATGAAGATTAAGCGCTACCAATTTCTCCTTCACTGCAATGGCCCAGCGCTCTCCAAAATGGTGATGCCCTATTCGCTCTCGTAAGACACTGCTGAAAAATATTTCACGCTCCCGAAACTGTTTAGAGTCTTCCTGAGCTACTTTTCCTAGATAATAAACTATGCGGAAGAGTCTATCGGGCATCTCTGGGCTTGAGAATTTATGATATGCAGCAAGACATTCCTCAAAGGTTCTCCCTAGGACACTTGCCAAATGGATTAATCCTACCTCCTTTTCTTCACGACTGAGCATATCACCTTCCAATGCTACTTTTTCTATTTCTTGCCAGATGCGTGTAGGTGTTCCATTATTATCTTCTGGATAAGCAGTACTTCGGATTTTGTCGGCTTCTATATATAAAAAGGTGAGATGGGTGAGGATGTCATAAATTTCAGATCTACCCAATAATACTTCGATGTTCATCTGGTAAGCATCTACTCTATAACATACACGACGCCTTTTCTTAGGATAAATTTTTTGAAAATTCCCTTTTTCTAATCCTTCATTGCTTGTTAAATGCACAAATGGCGTCTCCTCTATGCCTTCAGGAAGCCTATCTAATACATAAAGTAATCCATCCAATTCACATTTATGAGGTACAGCCATACTTCCATAAATTTCTGGAGCGATGGTAATGAGTAAATTCCGTAACGATGCTCCAGATACGCCAGCTGGTTTATAAAATCCGCGATAAAAAAGATGGCGCATCGTTACATACATCTTCTCTATGGCTTCGGTAGTTTCTCTTGCACGGGTATATATGATCACAGATTTTATTTTAGTTCAAATATACAGTTTGGATTTTTTATATAGTTCAGTATATGCTGTAATAGTGTCACTGATTTAGGTGTTTTGAAAGAGCTAACTAATTGTTTTCTTACTTAAAATATTATTCAAAATATTTAATTTATAAGATAACCCATAAAGTTTATGGGGCAGCTTTCAAAAATGTTATATTTTTTAAATTAACCCTATAAAAAATTAGGGTAAAAATGAATTAAATATTATTTGGCGTAAATTTGTACCGTAATTAACAATATATAATATGGCCACTCTTCGGTTTAAAGCGCTCTCTGAGCTATCGTTTAAGAATTTTAGGAAAGAAAATTCTATTGAAATCCCTCAAAAACTTTCCGAACTCTATTGTCAAAATGTATTTTCGGAAGACAGTATGCGTGAATATCTTACTAAGGAAGCCTTTCAATCAATTTTAGATGCAATGAAACGCGGCATTAAAATCCCACGTCATATAGCAGATCAAGTAGCTGTTGCAATGAAAGATTGGGCGCTATCGAGAGGCGTAACGCATTATACACACTGGTTTCAGCCACTTACCGGGAGCACAGCAGAAAAGCACGACTCTTTTTTTACTCCTATAGAAGGAGGTAGGGCAATAGAGCGTTTCAGTGGAAATATGCTCATTCAGCAGGAGCCTGATGCATCTTCTTTTCCTAACGGTGGTATACGGAATACCTTTGAGGCAAGAGGGTATACTGCTTGGGATCCTACATCACCAGCCTTTATTATGGGCACTACACTCTGTATTCCTTCCGTTTTTATTTCTTACACAGGTGAAACATTAGATTATAAAGCTCCATTATTACGATCATTGCATGCAGTGGATGAGGCAGCTACTGATGTTATGCAGTACTTTGATAAAAATGTAACAAAAGTAACTCCTACTTTAGGATGGGAACAAGAATATTTTTTGGTGGATTCTGCTCTGTACCAGTCACGACCGGATCTCGTATTTACAGGTAAAACTCTTCTGGGGCATGCCCCTGCTAAAGGACAGCAATTAGACGATCATTA
The DNA here is from genome assembly GCA_018260565.1 of Flavobacteriaceae bacterium. GTDB lineage: Bacteria > Bacteroidota > Bacteroidia > Flavobacteriales > Weeksellaceae > JAGLAZ01. The sequence continues at coordinate 111,254 of JAGLAZ010000004.1, read as the reverse complement.
TTTCGGCTCTATCCCCACACGGGTTATGAATTTTATGAAAGATCTAGAGGTGGAATGTATGAAACTAGGAATTCCAGTAACTACACGTCATAATGAAGTAGCACCAAATCAGTTTGAGCTAGCCCCTATGTTTGAGGAAGTGAATGTTGCAGTAGATCATAATTCACTTCTAATGGATGTTATGGCTCGTATTGCTCATAAGCATCATTTCCATATTCTGTTTCATGAAAAACCATTTAAAGGTGTTAATGGTAGCGGAAAGCATAACAACTGGTCCATGGCAACGGATACGGGCGAAAATCTTCTTAGTCCAGGCAGAAATCCTAAAAAGAACCTTCAGTTTCTTACCTATTTTATTACCAGTATTAAAGCGGTATATGAGTATGCCGACCTATTACGCGCAGGTATAGCAAGTGCAAGTAATGATCACAGATTAGGTGCGAATGAAGCTCCACCAGCAATTATTTCTGTATTTATAGGAAGCCAATTGTATCGAGTATTGGAGGAGCTTGAAAAAGTGAAAGACGGAAAACTCAGTCCAGAGGAAAAAACGGATCTCAAACTTAATGTTGTTGGGAAAATTCCTGAAATTTTATTAGATAATACAGATAGAAATAGAACCTCACCATTTGCTTTTACAGGTAATAAATTTGAAATACGAGCTGTAGGCTCCTCTGCAAATTGTGCAGAAGCCATGACGATAATGAATGCCATAGCAGCAAAACAACTTCGAGATTTTAAAATCGAAGTAGATGCACTTATCGCATCTGGTTTAAAAAAGGATGAGGCTATATTCAATGTACTTAGAGAATACATAAAGGTTTCTAAATCTATTATGTTTGAAGGGGATGGGTATTCGGATGACTGGGCTGTAGAAGCAGAGAAAAGAGGGCTTAATAACCTTAAAACATCTCCAGAAGCACTTGCAAGAGAGTTGGATGATAAGTTTGTAAGTTTATATGAAGAACTCGGCATTTACACCAAAAGAGAAATAGAAGCTAGAAATGAAATCAAGCTGGAAAAATATTGTTCTGTTATTGCGATAGAAGCCCGGGTACTTTGTGATTTGGCGAGAAACCATATTATTCCAGCGGCAGTTACCTATCAAAATAGGTTAATTGATAATGTTAAAGGATTAAAAGAAATATTTGGTGAGAATGAATACCACCCACTTGCTGCAGAACAAATAGACCTCATTAAGAATATCAGCCAAAGAATTCATCAGATAAAAAATGGTGTAGATGCTCTATTAGAGGCTAAATCCAATGCGCTAGAAATTCATCCTGCGCAGAGACAGGCAGAAGTTTTTTGTAATGAAGTAAAGCCTTTATTTGATACTATCCGGGAAGCAGCAGATGATTTAGAAATGATGGTAGATGATGAAATTTGGCCCTTAACAAAATACAGAGAGCTCTTGTTTACGAGGTAATGAGATTATTTTGTTAAGAAATTAAAACAAAATCCCGCTTGATTCATGTAATCAAGCGGGATTATTTCTTAAAAAGTCTAGTTTTTTGTTAAAAAGTGTTAAAAAAAGATATAACTAAGTTGTTTATTATAGATGATTTCTATCCTGAGAGTATTTTTGTGATGTCGATAAGGTAAAAATTTATCGGCATTAACCCCAAAAATCATAGATGACAGTAAGAAATATATCCTTAGTCGCTATCCTAATATCGCTTTTTAGTTTGCAATCATGTGTTACACAATATGCAACTACCACAAATGCTTCTTCAGCAATCTCTCTAGAAACTCAATACAAATCAGATGCCAATTCTTTAGCATTACAAAAAAGAATTGAAATAGAAAAACAAATTCTAATATCTAGCCTTACAAATGAGAGTAACCAAACTTCTCATGAAGCTGGAGCTATTTATAAAACTGCTGGAAAGGAACTTACCTCCGCTATGGCATACAGTGCTGATGCAGATGGACTTTTAAATGAAGCCTCTACTTTCCTTGGTACACCTTACAGATATGGAGGAATGAGCCGTTCCGGTATAGATTGTTCGGCCTTTGTACTTTCAGTTTATAAAAATGCAAAAGGTATTAATCTTCCTAGAACTGCAGCAATGCAATCAGGAGAAGGTGTATCAGTAGATAAATCAGATCTTAAGAAAGGTGACTTATTATTTTTCTCTCAAAATGGAGGGAGAATATCTCATGTAGCCATGGTTCAGGAAGTAACATCAGATGGTGAAGTGAAATTTATACATTCTGCTAGCTCGAAAGGAGTATCGTACAGTTCCTTAAATAACAGCTATTGGAAACCAAAATTCAGATTTGCTAGGAGAATACTCACACCAGAGAATCTTGCTTTAGCTAAAACTACTATAACAGAAAATAGATATATTACACAATAATATAGTAATTCTCTATTCCATATTAACCCGATATTAATCGGGTTTTTTTTATGCTTGAAAATAAATTTTATATACCTTTAGATGAATGTATAGTACAGTTCAAATGAAAAAAGCAGGTCTTCAATCTCGTTTATGGTTAAGTATAATCATTATAGGTGTGATACTATTAGCAATAGGATTATTAATTGCAAACCCAGGAAAAAAAACTAAATTAAAAAAGGATAACAATCAAATTTCTCTCAATAAAGAGTCTCAAAATGCAATTTTATTAAAAGATTCGAACTCTCAAGCGGATACTATACAGATAACCGCGGTAGGGGATATCATGTTTGGATCTAATTTTCCTACTTCAGCCACACTTCCACCAGACGATGGAAAATCTTTTATGCAAGAATATACCCAAGATTTTAAAAGTGGTGATATAATTTTTGGAAATTTAGAAGGTGTGTTTATGGATTCTGGAGGTAAGCCTAAAGGCCGAGGAAATAATATCTATTGCTTCCGTCAGCCGGTAAGATATGCAGAAATTTATAAAAACTTTGGATTTAATTTATTGAGCATTGCTAATAATCACATGGCGGATTTCGGTTCGCTGGGAGTAGAGAGTACTTCTAAAACTTTAGATGCATTAGGGATTCCCTACGCTGGCTCCGTTGCTAAGCCGTTTACCATCCTTACAATTAAAAATAAGAAAATAGGGTTTGCGGCATTCTCGCCTCATAATGGAACAGCCAATATGAACGATTATCCTGCTGCAAAGGCTGTAGTACAACAGCTGAAAAAAGAAGTGGATATTGTAATTGTAAGTTTCCATGGTGGTGGAGAAGGAGAGAAGTATCAGCATGTAACACGTCAGCGTGAACTCTTTTATTCTCAAAATAGAGGAAATGTATATGAATTCGCTCATACCATGATAGATGCCGGGGCAGATGTAGTATTAGGGCACGGACCTCATGTATTACGAGGTGTAGAATCCTACAAAAATAAATTCATAGCCTATAGTTTAGGAAACTTTTGCACATATGGACAATTTAGCCTTAAGGGACCTAATGCTTTGGCGGCCTTATTAAAAATAAATATTAATACAAACGGAGATTTGTTACATACTGAAGTCATTAGCGGTATTCAGGTTGGGAAAGGTGGACCTATAAAAGATCCTGGAAATCAGGCCTTTTTAAAATTAAAAGAACTAAGCAACCAAGATTTTCCAGAAAGCCCCTTAGTATTTTCAGGAAATTCAATACGATATAAGAAAAGTCTTACTCAATTCCACTAAAAACCAAACTGCTTTTTGTAAATTTGAGGGATTACTATGAATCCTAAAGAAGGCATTTCACCAGACCACACATTTGCTTGGGAAGAACTTTCCCAAATTGCTAAAAACAAGTTGCCTTTATTAGAAAAACAATCCTATAGTAAAGAATTCGGGAACATTATTGCAGATTTTTCTCGCACAGAACTTGGTGGGGATGTCCTTAATCACCTAATTTCACTGGCTGAGGAATCCAATTTACCTCATGACAGAAAACTGCTCATGCAGGCAGGAATTTTAAATACTACTGAGCACAGAAGGGTTTCTCATACACATCTCCGTAAATTTTCCACCTTAGATCCTATCTCTGCGCAAGCAAAATCCCAACGAGATAGGATGTTTGATTTAGTAAATCAAGTTCTGAATTCCACCATAACTTCTAGTACTGGAAAGTCTTTTAGCCATATAGTAAATATTGGAATTGGCGGTTCAGATTTGGGTCCAGCGATGGCTACGGCAGCATTAGAGGATTATAAAACCCAATTAACATGTCATTTTGTAAGCAATGTAGATGCTGCAGGTATTTTGGATGTTATGCAAGTTTGTCCTCCAGAAAGTACACTTCTGGTAATTTCCTCTAAAACTTTTACTACCCAGGAAACCATGCTTAATGCCCAAGCAGCAAAATCTTGGTTGGAACAGCATCTGGGAAAAAAAGAATCAGCGAAGCATTGCATCGCAGTGACTGCAAACCCCGAGCGTGCTATAGCATGGGGCATTGTACCAGAACTAATTTTATCCTTTGATGAGAGTGTAGGCGGCAGATTCAGTATATGGAGTTCCATTGGTGTTTCCTTGGCATTTGCAATAGGAACTCATCATTTTACGGAATTATTAAAAGGTGCTGAAGCTATGGATCAGCACTTTTTTACCGAAAACTTTTCTGATAATATCCCGGTTTTACTTGCCTTACACGGTATTTGGAATAGAAATTTTAGAAATAGAAATACTCTGGCCATAATACCCTACGCAGAAAGGCTGAAGCGATTTCCTTCTTATCTCCAGCAACTGGATATGGAAAGTAATGGTAAATGTGTTAATAGAAATAATCAACCATTATTATACAAAACATCACCATGCATTTTTGGTAGTAGTGGTACCAATGCACAGCATGCATTTATGCAAATGATGCATCAGGGAACGGACTGTATACCTACTGAATTTATTGGTTTTATTAATCAAAATAATCAAATTGATATTCATCAGCAAATTCTCCTTACCAATCTTGTAGCTCAGGCCGAGGCATTGGCATATGGAGAATATAATAAAAATAATTGCCAAAACTTTCCCGGTAATACGCCGAGTGTAATGCTCCTATTTGATGAATTAAATCCTTACAATTTAGGTAGTTTATTGGCTTTATATGAGCATAAAATATTTGTACAAGGTAGTATTTGGAATATCAATAGCTTTGATCAATATGGTGTGGAATTGGGTAAAAAATTAACAAAGAAATATCTTGAAAACAATGAGCAGGAATCCGAACCGGAAATTCTATCGCTAATTAAGAAAAAAACCAAGTGGAAATGGCAATAATTATAGACGGTAATGCTACGGCAAAAGCATTAAAAAACGAAGTAAAGGCAGAAGTAGAATTGCTCATGACTAAAGGTGCCAAAAGACCACCTCATTTAGCAGCTATATTGGTAGGCGAGGATGGCGCCAGCAAAGCATATGTAGGGAGTAAAGTAAAGGATTGCGAGCTCGTAGGGTATAAGAGTACACTGATAAAATTTGAGGATTCCGTATCAGAATCAGAATTATTAAAAGCCATACAAGAATTAAATGAAGATGAAGGAATTGACGGATTCATTGTCCAGTTACCATTACCAAAGCATATAGATCAAGAAAATATTATTCAATCTATCCATCCAGATAAAGATGTAGACGGTTTTCATCCTATGAATTTTGGGAAAATGGCCCTTGAGATGGATGCATTTCATCCAGCCACACCTGCAGGCATAATGGAATTGTTAGAGCGATATTCCATTAATACCGTTGGGAAAATGGCGGTAGTTATCGGGAGAAGTAGGATAGTGGGTAGGCCCATGTCCATCCTTTTAGGTAGTAAAGGGAATCCGGGGGATGCTACCGTAATTTTAGCCCACTCAAAAACCAAAGAATTAGAAAAATATACACGTCAGGCGGACATCATCATTACAGCCTTAGGAAATCCTGGATTTTTAAAAGCCGATATGATTTCTGAGGGAGCGGTAATTATAGATGTAGGAATTACAAGAGTGGATGATACGAGTAAAAAAGGCTACCATTTAGCCGGTGATGTTGATTTTCCTTCTTGTGCACCCATCGCCTCATATATTACTCCTGTGCCGGGCGGAGTAGGTCCCATGACTAGGGCAATGCTTCTTAAGAACACATTAAAGGCATATAAAAATAATTATTAGTAATTAAAAACCCCTCGCATTATGCGAGGGGTTTTGTATAAAAATTGAAGCCTTTATAATTTAAATAGCTCTTCGGTGTGTAATCGTAATATGCGAATGCTGATCATTTGCATATTCTTTATAGTTAGTTTTAAATCCGATTAATTTCACATCTATATTTTCTTCTCTGGCTCTTACATTCGCAAATTCCTGTATCATATCCAATACATCTACTGCTATGAAGGACTTTTTAGAAGCGTCAAATGTTACAGAGGATTCAGGTTTAATATTTTTAATGGTTTTTTTAATAGCAGCTTTATTTAGAAAGGAAACTTCTTCCGCTAATTTAATAACCACTTCATCTGCGCCCTCTAATTCTTCTTTGCTTTAATAATAGGCTCTTTTCATATTGCCTTGCAAGGTGAAATAGATAGCTAAAAATAAACCTACTCCCACACCTGTAAGAAGATCTTTACCTACCACAACTATAACCGTTGCAATAAAGGGTATGAATTGATATTTTCCTTTATACCATAAATGTTTAAACAAAACAGGATTTGCGAGTTTATAGCCTACCATTAGGAGAATGGCTGCCAGAGTAGCATATGGAATCATATTAAGATAAAATGGTATGGTAAGGACACAAACTAAAAGTAAAATACCATGTAATATGGCGGAAGTTTTATGAGTGGCACCAGAATTTGCGTTTACGGAGGATCTTACTACTACAGATGTCATAGGTAAACCACCCAAGAGGGAACTTACCATATTTCCTATCCCTTGTGCTTTAAGTTCTAAATTGGTATCAGTAATTCTCTTGCGCTTATCCAGCCGATCTGATGCTTCTATACAGAGCAATGTTTCTATAGAAGCTACTACTGCTATTATAGCCCCATATTTCCACACCTCAGGACGCAAAAATCCAGAAAAATCTGGTAGACTAATCATATTTTTAAAATCATCTAGGCTATTAGGTACGGGAAGCTGAACCATATGTTCTTTACCAATTTCAAACAAACTGCCTTTAAATACATATTGTAATAAAATAGAAAGTATCACTGCTACTAATGCACCTGGTAAAAATTTTATTTGTTTAAGTTTAGGTACTTTATCCCATACAATTAAAATAGCAAGTGAAACCAGTGTAATTACTACAGCTCCGGGATGTACAGCTTGATATACACCTTGGATATAGGAACCTATATGGTCTAATCCAAAACCTGGTGTAAATAAGGTTATATTACCTTCAAAGTCGTTATCAAATCCTACAGCATGTGTCAATTGCTTTAAAATTATTATAATTCCAATTCCTGCAAGCATCCCTTCTATAACATTTGTTGGAAAAAAATTTGAAATTGAACCTGCCCGGAAATAACCCATTGCAAGCTGAATTATGCCGGCTATTATACCAGCACAAAGAAATAAATTAAAAGCACCAAGATCTGTAATGGCACCTATCACTATTGCTGTAAGCCCTGCCGCAGGACCGGAGACTGATATATTGGAATTGCTAATAAAACCAACAACTATACCCCCTATTATTCCGGATATAACGCCTGATAAGGGTGGTGCGCCTGATGCTAAAGCAATACCTAGACATAAAGGTAAGGCAACTAAAAAGACGTCGAGACCGGAAGGTAAATTTTCTTTAATACTTCCAGTGATTGATGTTTTTGACATGAATTTTATTTAATAATAGAAAATACAGAAGCATAAAACAACTCATTTTTTAATGAAATAGTTTTGCTTCAAACCTTTTTTATAAAGGGTGAAAAAGGTCTGATATATTATAGAAAATCCGGAGGAGGAGAAAACGCAAATAGTGCCGGAGAAAGGTAAGAAGTTGGCGTTTCGTGAAAGTTTTTACAATCTAATTCATCCACTTTTGGGATGGAAAAAAGATGGCTCCAGATTTGCGCTGGAACATGCGCTTTTATACTTAAATTGTCAGAATTTTGTTCTTCATCTCCTAATACAAGGGTATAAGAATCCACCTCCCAATTGCATAGTTTTACTGCACTTTGAAAGCTAAGGATAAAGATAAATAGGCTACAAAGACCTACGCTGAGCCATTTAAGCATAATGGATTATGGGTTGTTTTTGTTTTTGTTACGGCTCATTACCCATTCAGAATTGGTAAGGTCGTATATTTTTTGAATGTTTTTTAATGTGGATTCAAAATCAATGTTAAGATCGATGATTTTCCCTGTTCGTAAATCAAATACCCAGCCGTGTACTATAGGATATTCGTCTAGGATATATCGTTCTTGTACGCAAGCCATCTTGATAACGTTGATGCATTGTTCTTGTACGTTGAGTTCAACAAGTCGGTCGTATTTTTTTCCTTCATCTGTAATAGATTCCAGTTCTTCCTGATGAATCCGGTAAACGTCCCGAATACTACGAAGCCAAGGGTTCAGCAAGCCTAAATCTTGCGGCGTCATCGCAGCCTTTACGCCTCCGCAATTATAATGCCCGCACACAATGATGTGTTTCACCTTCAGATGTTCCACGGCATACTGAATAACAGAAGCAGCGTTCATATCCAATGTGTTTACCACATTGGCAATGTTTCTATGCACAAACACTTGCCCTGGGCGAGCCCCCATAAGCTCTTCTGCTGTGGCGCGACTATCAGAACAACCTATATAAAGGTATTCTGGCGTTTGTGTTTGGGATAGTTCCTCAAAAAAATTAGGATTATCCTGAAGCTTTTGTGCTACCCAGCGTTCGTTGTTCTCAAAAATTTGAGCATATGAGATGTTCATTAAAAAATGTTTATAGGTTTTTTAGTTTCAATAGTTTAAATCTATTAAAAATAATAGATATTCTCTTTAAATAAGAATTAAAATTTATTATGTAAATCATATAAAAGATTCTCTACTTCCGCAAAACTATCTCTGGAAGCTAATTGCTGAGCACGATTTACTGTTTTCACTTGTAAATTTTTTAGGTTTTCAGTCTGTTGTAAGATATTTCTTATGGCCTTTTCCAATGCCTCTTCCGTATTTTCCGTAATGATACCAGCACAGGCATCTCCTGAACCTAAAATTTCTTCCATTCCGCTACAAAGTGTAGTAATTATAGGGGTATGTAATATTACTGCTTCTGTGACTACGGTACTATATCCCTCCCGTATTGAAGAACAAATAAAAGCATCTGCGTGACGAATATACGGATAGGGATTCCGCTGAAAACCTTCAAAAAACACACATTTTTCCAAGGCATTTTCCGAAACAAATTTTTTCAAATCATGCTCCATTGGTCCCATACCTAAAATAAATAATCGGAAATTTTGGTTTATGGTTTGTAAATTTTTTACAATCCTAAGCAGCCTGTCATAGGCTTTTTGCGGATTTAGTCTTCCTACAGTAACAAATGTAAACCCTTCAAAATCGCTGTAGGGGGATACATGATTCCCCTTCTCTGTAATGTCTTGGATCTGTAGCGGGTTATAAACCACACGTTGTGTATTTTCTAAAGTGGGTAAACATCTTTTAAAACAAGATTTTACTGTTTCCGCCACATGGATAATACAGTTGAAGGAGGAATAGCAAATCTCAGCCTCAGCCTTATTACGGAATTCTTTAGTGATGGTTTTAGGGTATAATTCCAGATGAATCCAACTGATTTTTTTTTGTTGATGTGGTGCTCCAGAAATTATCCGGCTAGGAAAACCTTCTAGAAACGCTATGACTACATCAAAATTATCGTTTGGTATTAATTTTTTATACAGGTACTTGGGAGATAAGAACAATACAAGTTTGGAATAGCCTTTAAATGGTTTTTTAAATCTCCAATATTGCTTAATCTTCGGGTGCAGGTCGGCTCTGTATATTCCTTCTTTAAAAAATGTTCCTACCGTAATATCATGACCTTTTAGTACCAAATCATTCGCAATATTGATAAGAATTTTCTCAGCTCCGCCTCCACGTAAGTCTGTGTTGTAAAAGAGTATTTTTAGTTTTTTTTCTCCCATAATTTATCAATAATATCCATAAACTGGCGAGTAGAACTTTCTAATGAGAAAGGAGAATGGTACTGGTCCAGATTTTTTCTTTTTTCAGCCCATTCATTTGAGTGAGAAAGGTACTTCTTCATTCCTTGATATAAACCATCGTCAGTATTTTCTACCAGTACACCGAGTTTGCCATTTTCCAGAATATCATTTGCCCCAGAAACTTCTGTAGAGATAATGTCTTTTTTTAAGACAACTGCCTCAAATAATACTGTAGGAAAACCTTCGTATCGAGAACTTAAGACATAGGCATCTGCCATTCTAAAGTAAGGATATGGATTCTTCTGAAATCCTAAAAACGTAACAGATTCAGAGACGCCTAATTTTTTAGTCAGATCTAGCAAAGTTTGCTTATCGGGTCCGTCTCCTGCAATCCATAAGCAGTGTGGATGGCCTTCCAGGATAAGTTTTGCGTGGCATCTAATAAGTCTATCAAACCCTTTTGAATTCATCAGAGTTCCTATACTAAAAATTGTTTTTTTATCTTTACTAATAGATAATTTTTCATTGGCAAGAGTTTTTATACTAACAACATCTATAGGGTTATAAAATCTTTCCACTTTTTCATCAATATATATATCTAAAGATTTTAAGAAATCAGTAATAGTATCAGAAATACTTAAAATTTTATCATATTGAAATAAAATTGGGTAATCAGAAATAGGAAATTTAGTTTTAATCAAATCGTTATGAATCCAAACTATTTTTTTTGAACTTTTCCATGGAGAACGCAACATCTCCCTTGCTAAAACATGATTGGCAGCAATCTCCACATCGTATTTTTTACCTTTCAATATGTTTTTGTAAATCAAAGAAGGAAAATTGGAATGCAGGCCCATTTTGATTTTTCTGTAGGCTTTAATGGGAATTTCCCAGGGACGATTACTCATAATCATCTCTCCCTCATTGATGTGGTGAATCTTTATCCACCTTGGAACTTCAGGCAAAAACTCCCCAAATTTTAGATTTAATACCAAATCTATATCATACTTATTTTCAGGAATAGTCTTCAGCAAGGTTACCAAGGTTTTTTCTGCCCCACCATTGCGGAGAGAACCTATTCTGATGAGGATTTTCGGGACCAGAGAATTCATACGGTATTATTGATATACCCTAGAGTAGGATTCTCCCTCGGCGTAATCACTGCAGGATTTCCAGAAACCAAAGAATGATCTGGAACATCTGTAATGACATATGCTCCTGGTGCGATTAAAACGTGATTCCCAATGCGGATATTACCTACAATCACAGCATTTACTCCTATCCAAACATAATCTCCAATGGTAGGAACACCCATTCTGTTTCCTCTATTGGTCTGGCCAATTACCACTCCTGGAGATAGATTACAATTTTTGCCGATAATAGCCTTTTCATTAACAATAATAGTTCCCCAATGTCCCAAATAAAGACCTTCCCCAATTTGGGTCTCGGGGTAGATTTGGAAGCCGTATTTAAACATCAATCTGCGCAGCCGAAATCTTTCTATCCTATGCATCAGGCTGTTTCTTGTATATTTCTGAGCCTTTCTTAGGCGGTACATATAATGCAGATTTGGCTTTAAAAAGCATAAGTGCATCCGTAACCAGCTCATCCACTTTCCCGTATCTCGGTAAAAATCTTTTTGAACTATAGTGTGATTATCCATTATCCTTTAATATTTATTCTGGCTAAAAAAGGCTTACCCAAATATAAAATACTGCTGATAAATTTTGTAAACAGGGTGGGTGCCTCCCTTAGAACGATCCTATAGCTTCTCCTATCTTTAGCGGAATAAATAAGATATCCAAGTAAGTTTCTGAACATCACTTTAGGGTAAGAAATCCATTTATCACGATAGGCATCTACAAAGGCTTTATATGTTTCTGCAAGTCCAAATGCATTTTTATCACTGTAAAAATTATTAGCCAAAGAAATCTCATCTGTATGGTCTCGGTAAATAATCCCCACCTTATGATTAATGCATTTATGTAGCCCTAATTGGTCTTGATAATAGAGATAAACCCCTTCTGGAACGAAGCCTTTGCTGTAGAACTTGCTTAAATCCAACGGTATTTTCTTGTAGGATTCTGTTCTGGCAAGGCCCCATTTATCACCTTTAACTTGATATTGGTATCGCAACTGAAAACCGGAACATAGTAGGGGGGATTTCGGGAATATAGATCCTAAAAGTTCTTCATTATTATAGGATGAATATCCAATAACAAAATTAATCTTATCATCTGAAGCCTCAAAAGTTTTTGATAAAACTTCCAAAGCATCATAGGTAAGTGCATCATCTGAATCCAAAATTGCAAAATACTTCCCTTTAGATTTTTCAACTGCATGAAAGGTAGTGAGGAATTTATGTCGATTTTCTTGATTTATATAATGAATATTCAAGATGCCTTCTGCAATATAGCCTGCCATCACCTCATCTGTATGATCCGTAGAGCCATCATTAATTACCAGCCATTCAAAATCTTTAAAAGACTGTGCCACTAAAGAATCATACACCCGATGGAGTGTATGGGCTCGGTTATACGTAGGAGTAAAAATTGTGACGAGTGGCATATACTTTAATAGGGTTTAAGTTTTAGTATATAATACGTTAATTTTGATGACTTTAAATATGATAATAACACGATTTTCCAATATATATTTAATTCTTTTGTATTTAAGATGTTTTTAAAGTTGAAAAGTTTCGCATTAGTTGCTTTTTTATTTAAATCTAATAAACTAATTTTTTCCTGGAATTTAATATTTGAATACGTAATTTCCTTGCAATTTTTTAGAATTATATTTGAAAGGTAAACAAATCTTAAAAATTCCTTATCGTTCTCAATTTTACCAGTTAAAAATTTTTCCATATCAGTAAAGATTAAGAATTTATCCATTAACTTTTTTTCTGAAAATGTATGGATGATACTATCTTCTCTTTGGAAGTAATAATATAGAGGTTCATCAATAAACACTAGTTTTTTAGTGACAAAAGAAAGTTTATACGTTGTCGCAAAATCTTCAAAATATAGTTTTTCTGGAAATCTAATTTCAGAAAATAGTTTCTTTTTATATATTTTATTCCATGTAATATGATATTCAAATAAGGCTTTAAAAATTTCAGGTATATTTATTATCCCATCTTTCCCTGTTGCTGAATGATTCCACGAATTTATCTTTTCATGCCCATCTTCAAAATACAGTATCATATTGCAGCCTACAATATCTGCATTAGATTCTACAATAGACGAAATAAGAATCTTCAAAAAATCCATAACTACCCAATCGTCACTGTCTATAAAGCAGACATACTCTCCTAAAGCATTTTCTAAGCCGCTATTCCTAGCCCCGCCTAAACCTTTGTTTATTTGGTGTATAACTTTGAATCTTTTATCCGGCTGTATGAACTTCTCGGCAATTTCGGCGGAATTATCTGTACTTCCGTCATTAATAATGATGCATTCAAAATTTTTATAGGTTTGGCTTTGAATAGATTTTAGGCAGCGTACAATATAATTTTCTACATTATAAATTGGGATGATAACGGAAACTAACGGTTCTTCTTCCATAATCAATTAGATAACAGGTGGTTTATTTGTAGATATATTTCTTGGTTTTTTTTCCAAAAATCTTTAAATTTAATTTGAGTTTCAATTTCAGATGTAAGATGTGGATGCTCCAATAGATACTGCATTTTTTTAGCGATATTATCAGCATTCACTTCACATATAAGAC
>JAGLAZ010000004.1:0-97456 GCA_018260565.1 Flavobacteriaceae bacterium | reverse complement strand
AAGACCATCTTTGCCATTTTCTATCATCTCGCGTACTCCTCCCACATCTGTGGATAAAATAGTTTTACCGAGTATTTGTGCTTCTCCAATAGTCAGCGGATAAGCCTCAAACCGAGAAGGCTGGATGTAATAATCTGCCTGAGCAATGTAAGGAAACGGATTCTGGATCTGTCCCAAAAGAAAACAAGTATCCGAAAGACCTTTGGAATCAATCATTGTTTGTAATTGGTCTTTATCCGGCCCACCGCCAATGATGTAGATATAATGCAAAATCCCTTTATCAATCAGTTTTTTATGAGCCTCTATCAGGATATCATAGCCTTTTTGTCCTGCTAGTCTTCCTACAGAAACAAAAGAAGGAGTGTTGAATGTAAAGTTTATAGGTTCTAATGCCAGACTTCTAATTTTTTCAATATCAAAAGCATTATGTATCACAACTCCCTCTTTAATTTTCCCTTTAAAATTTTTAATATTGCCCAGCATGGTTTTCTGAGAAACATATACCGCTACATCACATTTTGATAAAGGTTTTATAAATTTTTCTTGTTCATATTCAGCGTGTACCCAGCAGATTTTTTTTGAGTTTTTAAACGGACTGTCAATCATTTCTTGGTAGTTCGGGTGGAACATTGCCACCTCCACATCCGGAATGAAGGACATTCTTTTTTTTATTAAAACAGGAAATGTTTTATAGAGTTTGAGTAGAACCGACCGAACAACTAATTGAACTTTTTGGAGCAAAAAATTTTGAAACATCTCTTCTCTGCCTTTTCCAAGAGTATATTGGGGGATATCTTTGGGAATCTCATTCAGCAATACGCCCTGTCGAATATTATACAGAATGGCGATATCGAATTTATTACGGTCTAAGTTCTTAACAATATCTACTAAAACGCGCTGCACACCGCCCATTTCCATGGATCGTATGCGGAATAGGATTTTGCGTTTCTTTTCCATACTTTTTTATGTTAAGAGGGATCTATAAGACTTCAGTAATGTGTCTTCTGAATATTGATTCGTGGCGTCATTTTTTGCTTGAAAAGAGAGCTCTTGAGCTAATTTTAAATCTTTTTCTAAAGATAAAATAATTTCTTTCATTTTTTCAGCAATTAACTCCCCATCTTCAGAATTATTAATTAAATATCCATTATTAGAGGTAATGACGGATTCTAATTCCCCAACATTTACTGAGATTGGGATTACAGCATTTGCCATAGCCTCTAAAATAACCATGGGTAAGCCTTCTGTTCTGGAACATAAAATAATGTATTTGCTATCGCTATAAAGATTGTACAACTCTTCCATATCATATATAGCGCCTATAAATTTTATACTTGGATAGAGACTAGAAAATTCGGCAGGAAAATTACCGATTGCTATAAATTCTAATTCTGTTTTACAATTATTCACCTTTTGAGCGATAGAATCAAAAATTTCTACTCTTTTCACTTTATCAGCACGTCCAATAAATATGACTTGTGATTTTTTTTGAGCAAACCCCTTTGTTTTTTCTGGGATTTTAACGGCATTTGGGATAACTTCAAATTTATCAGCGTTTAGTTCAATACCCAAATTTCTATAAAACTCCAAACTTTCCTTTTTACCTTTTTCTCCCAAAACTACACGGGTATTAATTCTCTGTATTACATTGCGGGAATAATATTGTATAGTCTTTGCTAAGTCTGTTTTAGTCTTGTCAAAAGAATGATCCAGATCTACCACTTTTACATGATTTTTAAGATGAGGGATTAAATCATAGAAATAAGTGCTGGTACTTCCAAAAACGACTGGCTTTTCCCGCCTGTTAATGTGTTTGGCAATGATAGGAATTGTGATTTTTCTTAAATGACCACCCCAAAATCCCAATTTAATAACATAGGCAAGGTCTAAGAATTTTTTCTTAAAACCGTCATTATTGGGTTTAAAAGTAATAAAACATGTTGGGTTTTGGTCTTTTATCGCTTCTAATATTTGAAGATGCACCCTCTCGGAGCCGCCTAATTCCCAGGTGGGGAAAAAGCAGAAAAGATGGGTAGGATTTTTATTGAGAAGTTTATTTAATAATGGGATTTTACATAAATAATAAACAAAATAGTAAAACTTTAAAAGGAATGCATACATGAATGTTTCAATAACTTATTAGTTTATAAACAGTTTAATTTTAACCGTATAGGAAAAGATGGTCGGCCATAATTACTTTCCTTTATCACTACAAGAGTTCTTGTATAAATTCAACAAAAAACGGGGTTAAAAAGGGGCTTGATTTCATGGAGGTTTTTATATCAATTTGTAATTTTACCAAAATATTTTTTCGCCTTCTTCTTTATTCTGTAGAGGAGTAATGAACCACCTTTTGAAATTGATTTCGATAATAGTACGTTTCTTAAAGGATATTCTGAATAATATTTTTTAAAAGACTCACTGATTTTTCCATGAAATATATAAAACATTTTCTCTGTCATGGCATTAATAATCACAGCGTTTTCTCCTGTAGTATCATACTTAATTTTTAGTTCAATCTCCTCTTCCCGCAATTGAAGTTCCCGTAGTGTACTAATGTTACTATCATGGACTCTATAATAACCTAATTTTAAGGGTACAAAATCTAGGTCAAAGTTTTGGCTTATCCTTAACCAACGGTCATAATCTTCCATTATTTTCCCTGGTATATAAAATCCTGTATCTCGCAAAGCTTTAGCAGACATTATAGCTGTGAGCGCAGGAATAAAATTGTGTTGTAATAATTGTTTTTTGAGTTCATCGGAATTTTTTCCAATTGATAAGTCGCCATAATCTACTCTATTGCTCTCGATACTTCCATTTTTATCCACAAAATAGGTATCCGTATATACCAGGCCAATCTGAGGGTTTTGAAATAAGGGCAAGACTTTTTCCAGATATTCGGGATGTAGAAAATCGTCCGCAGCTATTATCTTAATGAATTCTCCTTTGCAAAGTTCCACACATTCATTCAATGTTGTTGCAAGGCCGGTATTGGCAGTGTGAAAATTTGTTCTTGCCTTAATATTATTCCTATTAAGCCAGTTTTGGATTTTCTCTACTGAATTATCTGCGGACGCATCATCTGCCACTATCAGTTCCCAGTCTGTGTAGGTTTGGCTTTTTATGCTGTACAAACAAGTATCTACAAATGCGGCATGGTTGTATGAAACTACGATGAAGCTTACCATTATTAATAATTATTGTTTATTTCTCTTCCCGCATCGTTTATTTCATATATTAATGTTTTAAAACCATTTTTTGTGATGTAAACTTTTTCAGGTACATTATTAACAATATTAATCGGTTCTTTTATTTCAATATCTAATTCGTAACCTTCTAAAAACTTAGTGTTTAAAAATTCTATGTCTACATTTACAGCCGGATTGGCAGTAGTAGTACTTACTCTATTAATAACTGTTCCGCACACTTTTGACTGTAGTTCGCTTAAGCCAATACCTAGAAATCTTTTTTTTAAGCAATAGGCTACAACATTACTTTCTAATTCTATTGGATTGCTGTAAAAAACATTTCTTAATATTTCATACAAATGTTTACTACTATACACAGTTGCATCAATTGCAAAGGGATAATTCCAATGGTTAATATTTTCCTGAACCAAGTAATTCCACATATAATATTTTTCACCCCATTTCTTCACGCGAGATGGAAAATCTCTTAAATTATCTCCTACATAATAACGAATAGAGGTATTATATCCATTTTTAATAATTAAATTTTTAATTTCGTCTTCAATAAAAACATCATCTGTCCAAATTCCATCATCGGTATTAAACATTACAAGATCACATCCGCTTATATTAATAGACTGCTCCACTATAGATTTAAAATTGTTAAAAGTTTGAAAATCGTTTTTTTGTAAAGCCAAATTTTTAACATCTTTCGTAAACTGTTTAAAAAATTTTATATAATCATATGTAGGAACTTTTTTTTCTTTTCTTTCAATAAATATAATGGAAGGATCACATTTGTATTCTTCTATTAGTTTTAAATAACCCAAAAAATGTTTCCCTGTAGTATGATAAACAATTACAGATAGATGCGGATATTTTATATGCTTTTTAGAACTTCTTAAATGCAAATCCAGCTGCATTGCTCTGTTGAAAGAGAAGATAATATTTAAAAGCATGCTAATTATTGTATTTTATAATCAATTTTAGGGTAAATAATTCCAGGAGATTTGGTAAGTTCCCCTAACTCATTCTCTGCAGCGTGTACCTCAAAGCCTATTTCTTCAAATCTAAAAGCTATATCGCTCCTGTTATGTCCCCAAAATAGATCGAAGTAATAATAATCTTCATTTAATGTATAAGGCGGTATTTTAAATTCAATACATTGTACCCCTACCTTGGTATCCATTTTTTTTGAAATCAATAATCCTGTACTGAAAACCACAATATTCTGAGAGTTTTTTACGAAGAAAGAGATGTCAAGATCCACATTTGGAGTTTTATTAAAAAATTCTATATGGACTTTTTGACCACTCACAACGTTTATTATAGAGCCTGCAATCGGGCTAACAGAAAAGCTGAGAACCTGTACATGCTGGTTTTCAAATTTTCTCTCATCTTCCATGTGATGATAGTGGGTAAGTTGGCTTTTAGATTTTTGGTATTCTACAATACATTTATCTGTACTTCCCTGCATTTCCAATCTTCCATTCACTAATAAAATACCTGTATTACACAATTCTTGTACCGCTCCCAGATTATGGCTCACAAAAAGAACTGTTCTCCCTTCACCCTTACTCACATCCCCCATCTTGCCGAGACATTTCTTTTGAAATTCCGCATCGCCAACGGCTAATACTTCATCTACAATTAGGATTTCAGATTCTAAATGTGCCGCCACAGCAAATGCTAGCCTTACGTACATCCCGGAGCTGTATCTTTTCACGGGGGTATCTATGTACCGTTCAACTCCGGAGAAATCCACAATTTCATCAAACTTTCTTTTGATTTCTTGTCGGGTCATACCGAGGATTGCACCATTCAGATAAATGTTTTCTCTTCCAGTCATTTCAGGATGAAACCCGGTGCCCACCTCCAGCAAAGATGCGATACGCCCGTTGGTGAGTATTTTTCCCGTGGTAGGCTTGGTTACTTTACTTAATAATTTGAGTAATGTAGATTTCCCGGCGCCATTACGGCCGATAATCCCCACAGCATCTCCTTGATTTATTTCAAAATCAATATCCTTTAAAGACCATACATATTGGGATTCTCCTGCAGCAGTTCTATCATTGGCTTCTCCAATTTTTATATAGGGATCTTCTTTCCCTCTTACTTTATGCCAAAATCTATTTAGGTCATGTGAGAGAGTTCCTGTACCAACTTGCCCCAGACGGTACATTTTGGATATATTTTCAGCTTTTAGCGCAAGCATATTTTAGATAAAATTTTTATAAATATAAGATTCTGTAAATGTAAAAAGGAGGACTATGCCTGATATTGATTAATGGTTTGTATGAGTTTTTCTACTTCCTCATCCGTCATTACTGGGGAAATAGGTAAACTTAGAACCTCTTTGTGTATTTTTTCCGTAACGGGAAAGGATAGTTCATTCATTTCCTTATAGGCCATCTGCTTATGTGGAGGGATAGGATAGTGGATAAGCGTCTGTATCTCATTTTCAGATAAATAGTTTTGTAGTTTTTCTCTGTTGGAGGTTTTTATTACAAACAAATGCCAAACATGTTCGGTGTCTTTTTCAGGCAATGGAGGCAATACAATTGCAGGATTCGTAATTCTGCTGCAATATTCCAGTGCAATCGCCCTTCTCCTTGCATTTTTGGAATCTATATACTTTAATTTGATGTCTAATACGGAGGCTTGGATTTCATCCAGTCTGGAATTTAATCCTTGATACATATTCACATACTTCTCATTGGAACCATAATTTGCCAAGGCACGAATGGTTTTTCCTAGTTCTTCATCTTTGCATGAAACGGCTCCACCATCACCTAGAGCACCCAAGTTTTTTCCAGGATAAAAACTAAATCCTGCTGCATCCCCTAAATTTCCGGTTTTAATACCGTTCCATTCGGCACCGATGGCTTGTGCATTATCTTCAATAATTTTAAGTTGATGTTTTGTAACTAATTTCTCGATATCCTTATCCCAAACTACTCTTCCATAAAGGTGTACAAGCATAATTGCTCTGGTGCGAGGCGTAATTTTTTCTTCTAATTTGGAAATTTCAATATTAAAGGTTTCAGGGTTAGGTTCCACCAAAACGGGAACTAGACCGTTATCTGAGATTGCTAATAATGAAGCTATGTAGGTATTGGCAGGAACAAGAATTTCATCCCCTTTTTTCATGATTCCAAGTTCCATATACGCTCTAAGGATGAGCCGAAGGGCATCTAATCCATTCGCAACTCCTATAACATCCGTGGCACCGAGGTAGGCTTTTAAATTATCTTCAAATGTTTTTACCTCCTTACCCAGTAAGTACCATCCACTACGAAAGGTCTGTATTAGTTTTTCTTCTATCTCTTGCTGATGAGCAAGATTAATTTTTTGAAGATCTAAAAATTTAATCATTTGTATAAATAAAAGTGGTTCGAGCTATCTATTAGCTTTTTTACTGATAGTGCATTGTTAGTATATGTACTCTTATAAAAACCTAATTTATATTTATTATATTCATTTTTGTCCAATATTATCAGATTTTCCTTTCTTAAAATATCTCTTTTGTAATTAGGGTATTCTACATCAGACTCCCATGAAGCCCTATTTGGGAAAGAACTATTAATAACATCTATTAATGGCATTCCAGGCAGAAAAATTGCTTTCCAACCATATTTTTTATAAAGATTTTCTCCATCTGTGAAATAATCACGAGTCTTTACCGGCATATAAATTCCAGAAATTATTTTTTTATTTTGTACTAAAGTATAATCTGATTTTAAAAAACTATCGTTTGCATAATGTCGAAATAATCTTAATATCCCAAAAAATAGAGTGAATACGAGTAATGCTGAAGTGAGTTTAATATACTTTTTACAAGTCAATAAACCACTATTTTCATAGACTACAACTAATAATAAAGACATAATTGGAGTAGAATACCCCCAAGATATTGAACAGCACCATCCTACTAATAAAAATAAAATAATATTTCTTTTATGTTTAAATTGAAAAATATTTATTATAAAATATATAGTGAAAATTGCTCTTTGAATCTCAAAAGATTGATATGAAAATACAAATGTGAAAAGTAAAATTATAAGATTAATTAGATGAAAAACTTTAGAATACTTTCTATAAAAAACATTAATTATTAAGTAAGCAATAAAAATTAAATTCAGCCTTAATGCGTAAAAAGGTTTTACATAATTTATAATTGATATAGTTAGAAATTGGCGAAAATTGGATGACGATTTTAATTGATTTTGTAGGTAAGCATAATTATCAAAAATATTATAGTTAGTAAGAATGTATAATATAATAAAAAATGCTAAAATAAAAATGAGAGCATCATATTTTGAAATTTTAAATGGTTTATTTCTGGATGATATAATTATAAAAAAAATAATAAAAATAGGAATGAAATAAAAAGACTGCTGGCATGATGCTGCTATTAAGGCAAAAATTATTGATGTTAAAAATTTATCCTTATTTAAAAAATAAATACTAATGATACTAAAAAACAAACCATCAGTAGTGTGCCATGGCATGACAACAAAGTTTCCAATTATAAGAACTGTAAATAATAAATAGTGTTTTAAGCATGAAGATTTATAAAGGATTTTTGCAGTTAAAACACCCATAGTTAAAAACTGTAAAATAACTAAATACCTAGCTATCAAAAGTAAATATGCTGAATTTATAGGGAAAGGTTTTAATAAAAGTTCCCAAAATATAGGTGTTCCAAATGGACGGACATAATCAAAATCTTTATAAATCTGATGTCCCAGCTTTAATCTTCCAATGAACGAAAGAATAAATCCTGAATCAATAATGTCAAGACTATAGATGGGAATAAGAAATAAGAATAATATACAAAATATATAAACAAGTCTATTGTATATGTTAATTTGCTTTATTATCATTTATCAGATTTTGGATAAACATTTTTCTTTAAGAATTTAGCGGGATTTCCTACCCAAATTTCATTTGCTGGAACATCCTTGGTTACTACACTACCGGCACCAATCAATGCATTCTCACCGATACCGATTCCCGGAAGGATAGTGGCATTCGCACCTATGGATGCACCTTTCTTGATTCTGCTTTTAAGTAACTGAAAGTCCTTGTTCTGGGATTTAGGTTGATTGTCATTGGTAAATGTAACATTCGGACCAATGAATACATTATCTTCTATATGGATTCCGTCCCATATTTGTACTCCGGGCTTTATAGTAACATTATCACCTATTTGTACATCATTTTCGATAAAAACTTGACAATTAATATTGCAATTTTTACCAATTTTGGCGTTTTTTAAAATCACACAAAACTGCCAAACCATAGTTCCGCTACCTATATCTGAAGATTGAACATCTGCAAGAGCATGTATTTTAGGCATTTCTATATTTTTTAAAATCGTTATAATCTCGCATATAATCTTCTTCTGTATATTCCATAGAGGCTAAAACCAAGCATACCGAGCCACTGGAAAAGTCTTTCATCTCACGCCATATTCCAGGTTTTATATGAAGAGCCTTATTGGGATGATTTAGGAATACCTCCTTTTTACTATGACCATCATCCAGTATAAATGTGAATGATCCGCTGGCTGCTATTACATATTGTTCCAGTTCATAATGTCCATGGCCACCCCGCTCAGAGTTCATGGGAACATCATATAAGTAATACACCCTTTTTATATCAAAAGGAATTGTTTCATGATTTTGAAGTACCGAAATTTTACCTTGCTCGGAATGGATTACAGGTAAATCAATAATTTTGCAATCCTCTACTGAATACATCCTTTTCTATTTTTAAAAATTTGGAAATCTCGAATGTAATCGTTGCTATCAAAATTTTTATCTGATACTATGAGTGCCAAAGAATTGGTGGAAAAATTTTCCAAACTTCTCCAGTACATGGGCGGAACATATAGACCGTAGTAAGACCGGTTCAAAGTAAACTTAATTTCTTTCTCGCCGTCGTTCAGTACGACATCAAAACTACCTGATAAAGCGATGATAAACTCTTTCTGTTCTTTAAAGGCATGGCTACCGCGGGCCTCTCCCCCGGGAACATCGTATATCCAATAGGTTCGAGCTATCTCAAAAGGAATTTGATTGTTATTTTGAAAAAAGGACAAATTTCCCCTAGGGTCAGTTATTTTGGGAAGCTGTATAAGTAGCGGTTCAGTCATTACTTTTTCATGGTATTTCTTTGTCTCATCCAGTAGTTTCATTCAATTTGGATGAAGAAGAAAGCAATTGGTTTGGGAATATTGTATTGATTTATATAAGTTTATTATGCTGTGGTAATCATTTAAAAAACCATTATTAATTTTTATACCGTATCCATGAAACTTTTTTCCACCTTATTGAATATTAGAGTCCCTAATATAAGTACTACAAGACTAATAGCGGTGGAATAAGCAAGCATCCAGGGTTGGAATCCGCCAGCACCTAAGTGGCCATAGCGAAAGCATTCTATGATGCCTGTTATTGGATTACAATTAAGTAAAGTTCTGTAAAAAGGATCTGCAATGGTAGAGATAGGATAAATTACCGGAGATGCATACATCAATAATTGAATCCCGAAACTAAGTAAAAAGACTAAATCTTTATATTTAGTAGTCAATGATGAAAATATCATTCCCAATCCCAATGCCAACATTGCCATTAACACAATTAAATATGGAGTGGCTATAATCCAAATATTAGGCTGAACCCGGCTTCCTGAAAAATAAAAATAGGCTAAGAAAGCTAAGAATAATCCGTACTGAATTAAAAATTTAATCACACCCGAAATCACAATAGATATGGGCATGGTAAGCCTTGGAAAATACACCTTACCGAATATGCCAGCATTGTCCCGGAAAACAGTAGATGTTTTAGTAAGACCTTCGGAAAAGTATGCCCAGATGGTATTACCCGCAAGATAAAATAGGATAGAAGGTAGACCATCGGTAGAAATTTTTGCCAGATTCCCAAAAATGATTACAAAGGTGAGAGTAGTAAGAATAGGCTGAATAAGAAACCAAAGAGGTCCCAAAATTGTCTGTTTGTAAAAGGTGACAAAGTCCCTTTTTACGAACATATAAATTAAGTCTTTATAGTGCCAAAGCTCGCGGAGATTTATTTTTAATAGACCGCCACTTGCTTGGATCACATCAGTCCATTCTTGGCGAGCGGTTTCAAGTTTCGTTTCTTTATTGTGCATATTTTATAACTTCTTTGGGCATTTGGCGCAACCTTCCTAATAAAAGTGAAACCAAAAATACAGGAATATACAGCCGTATTTCATATAAAATTCCCGAATAAATGCAAATATACAAATAGGGTAAGCTAAAGAAGTGAAAAAGTAGAATCAGTCTTCGGTTTTTACTTGTTGAAAAAAATAAGCTCAATCCAAAGAGCATCAAAGAAAACAACAAACCACTTAAATTTTTAATCTGGCTAAAATTTTCGTACAGTAGATTCCCATCCGTAATAGTAATAGTTCCTGCATTTACGCGTAATCCAGTATAGATAGCAAGAAAAATGAAAGCTCCAATAGCAGATCCTATCCAGGCGGTTTTGCTTCGTATTCCTTCTTTCCAAATAAAATAGGCAGCCCAGGATGATATACTCAGGGCTGCAGTTTCTCTATTAATTACACTCACGGAAAATAGGCATGCTAATACCAGAAGGAGCTTGGTGTTTTTTGTTTCTCCGTATTGAATAATAAGGAAAAGGTTGGCCAGCAAGAAAAACCACGCCGAATAATCGTATAATACAAGCACAAACTGACTAATTCCGCATATCATTACCAATATAAGAGCAAGCATTGTCCGGGATTTTATACTTCCTCGAATTCTATTTTCTTCAGTAAGCAAGAGAATAATCCCGGTAAGAAGTAGTAAAAAAAATCCATTATATAGGATAATGGATGTAAACAAATGGGGATCAAACCCTGCGCCATATAAGTTACCTCCAGACATGGGCAGCGTGAGGTTCTTTGCTTTTATAAAATGATATAGGAGCTCAACACCTTTAATAGATAAAATTCTAAACTGGTATACGCCGGAATGGAATTGACTGTTAAAATGAACTGGGTTAAACAGTTTAGCTGAATAAGAATTCACAAATCCCATCCAAATAAAGAAATGGGACAGCATACTAATTCCAACAACCAGAAACCATCGGCTAAAACGAGAACCCATCCAATACATTAGGGTATAAGTTTCTTTAGATACTCGCCATAGCCACTTTTACCATATTTTTTTGCGGATTCTAAAAGTTGCTTTTCGTTAATAAAGCCTTTTAAATAAGCAATTTCTTCAATACAAGATATTTTAAAGCCTTGTCTTTTTTCCAAAACTTTTACAAATTCTGATGCATCATGTAAGGAATCAAATGTTCCCGTGTCTAGCCACGCCGTTCCACGAGACATTACACCGACTTCCAAATGACCTTTTTCTAAGTAGATTTTATTAATATCCGTAATTTCCAATTCTCCTCGTGGGGAAGGTTTAAGATTTTTGGCATATTCCACCACAGAATTATCATAAAAATACAAACCAGGCACAGCAAAATTAGATTTAGGTTCTATGGGTTTTTCTTCAATAGAGATTGCCTTATTGTTTTCATCAAACTCTACCACGCCATATCTTTCCGGATCAGACACTTGGTAAGCGAAAACACATCCTCCTTGGACATTGGTTTTGGATTCCAAAAGTTGAGGAAGACCCGCCCCATAAAAAATATTATCCCCTAAAACTAAGGCTACAGAATCCTCACCGATAAAATCTTCGCCCAAAATAAAAGCTTGAGCCAAACCATCTGGACTGGGCTGAACTTTATATTGAATTTTGCATCCAATGGCAGTACCGTCTCCTAAAAGTTTTATAAAACCTTCCTGATCATGCGGTGTAGTGATAATGAGTATATCTCGAATTCCTGCTAAAAGAAGCGTAGAAAGCGGATAATAAATCATGGGTTTGTCATAAACCGGCATCAGCTGTTTGCTGACAGCAATTGTGAGCGGGTATAAACGAGTTCCGGAACCTCCGGCAAGTATAATTCCTTTCATTAGGATTGATATTGCTTGATATAATACTTTTGATAGTCACCGCTGGTTACATGTTCCAGCCAATCCTTGTTCTCTAAAAACCAATCTATAGTTCTGGATAAACCTTCCTCAAAGTTTACTGATGGTTTCCAGCCTAAATCTTGATGCAATTTGCTTGCATCTATAGCGTAGCGTTTGTCGTGCCCCGGACGATCTTTTACAAAAGTGATAAGTTTTTTCGAGTAAGCTTCGGGTTTACCGGTTTTGGCATCCACTTGTTTAATGAGTTCCTTCACCAAGTCGATATTTTGCCATTCGTTCCACCCGCCAATATTGTAAGTTTCTCCCGTTTTGGCTTCATGAAAAATTTGAAAAATCGCCTTAGCATGGTCAATTACATATAGCCAATCGCGGGTATATTTCCCATCTCCGTAAATAGGGAGCGGTTTTTCATTCAGTATATTATGAATGCAGAGAGGAATTAATTTTTCCGGAAAATGGTTGGGCCCGTAGTTATTGGAACAATTTGATACTATAAAAGGCATTCCATAGGTATTTCCATAAGCCCTTACTAAATGATCCGAAGCGGCTTTAGAGGCTGAGTATGGAGATTTTGGATCATAGGAAGTTTCTTCGGTAAAGAATCCAGTATCCCCTAAGGCACCATATACCTCATCCGTGGATACATGGTAAAATAAATGAGTTCTTGGCTCGTCTGGAAAATTACCGTGCTGGTGATCCGGGTTTAATGTCCAATATTCTTTACATAAATTCAGAAGGTTTGCAGTTCCATTTACATTGGTGTTTATGAATGCATTCGGATCTGTGATACTTCTATCCACATGAGATTCGGCGGCCAAATGAACAATTGCATCAGGACGATACTTTTCAAATATAGTTCGAAGTTCTTCCGGCTTTGTTATATCTGCTTTTTCAAAAATGTAATTGGCTTCATTTTCAATATCTTTCAAATTTTCCAGATTTCCCGCATAGGTAAGTGCATCCAGATTAATAATATTGGTTTCGGGTAGGCTTTTTACGAATTCCCTTACCACATGAGACCCTATAAATCCGGCTCCTCCGGTAATGATAATATGTTTCATTAATAATTTAAGTCGTTATAGAATTATACTTTTAACAGATTGACGGTTCCAGATTTTTCAATTAGATAAACAATTATGGTCATAATATAAGATTACCAAGATTTACTTAGATGTTTATAAATGCGTTATTAGTAATTATATTTTTTGCAAGAGACATCCATTATTGCTACCTATACTTTATCTACCCCTTTTTCTCATTTTTACTATTTCCTATTATTTTTCTTCCAATACTCTTATAATAAAAACCGTATTGTTCGGGAAGTTCTAAAGGGAACATATTGCGTCCGTCAAAGATAGCTTTATTACTCATTTTTTCTGCCATAAGATCAAAACTCGGGTTTTTGAATTCTGGCCATTCAGTTGCTATCAAGAGGCAGTTTGCATTTTCTAAAGCAGCATACATGTCTTTTGCGTAGGAAATTTTATTTCCTACTACTCTTCGAACATTTTCCTCTGCTACAGTATCATAAGCTATGATATTAGCGCCTTTTTCTAATAAAATTTTAATATTGTCCAGAGAAGAGGCTTCTCGTATATCATCAGTATTAGCTTTAAACGCCAGTCCCCAGATAGCAATATTTTTTCCTTTTATATTTCCGCCAAAATATTTTTCAATTTCATAAGCGAGGATAATTTTTTGAAAACTATTTACCTCTTCCGTTGCTTCCAGAAGTTTAAAATTATAATCCTCCTCTTTCCCAGACTTTATTAAAGCTTTTACATCTTTCGGGAAACAGCTTCCGCCGTATCCAATACCAGGAAATAAAAACCTGTGACCTATTCTATCATCACTTCCCATTCCTAATCGTACTTTGTCTACATCCGCACCCACTTTTTCACAATAATTTGCTATTTCATTCATGAATGTAATTTTCACTGCAAGAAATGAATTGGATGCATATTTCGTCAATTCAGATGACTTTTCATCCATAAAGATGATAGGTACTCCTGTATTTGTAAACGGTTGGTATATTTTTGCCATGATCTCCTTGGCCTTTTCAGATGAACTTCCCACTACTACTCTAGCTGGGTTCATGGAGTCCTCTACGGCAAAGCCTTCACGAAGAAATTCTGGATTTGAAACTACATCGAAAGAAATGTTTGTTTTTGCTGAAATGGTATCTCTTACCTTATCCGCAGTCCCCACAGGAACAGTAGATTTATTAACGATAACTTTATATTCCGTCATCATGTCGCCAATATCATTGGCTACATTAAGGATATAGGATAAATCTGCGCTGCCATCTTCTCCTGGAGGTGTAGGAAGAGCTAGATAAATAACCTCGCTTTTTTCTAAGGCATCTTTTAATTCAGTGGTAAATTGAAGCCTTTTAGCTTGGATATTTCTGAGAAACATTTCCTCCAAACCAGGTTCATAAATAGGGACTTGTCCCAACCGCATTTTTTCGATCTTTTCTGTATCAATATCTACACAACAAACCAAATTTCCCATTTCTGCGAGGGTAGTACCTGTTACCAAGCCTACATAACCGGTTCCGATGATGCTGATATTCAAAATTTAACCTATTTCGGGCAAAATTACACTTTTATATAGGATTAGATTTAAGGAGTAAAATTATTAAAACTTGTAGGAAAAATGTAAGTATTTGTTTGTCAATTAAAAAGATATTCCTACATTTGCAAACTCATTTGTGGGCTAACTATGTTTATTAGGGAACTCAATATCAGATGATTAAATTGAAAAAGAAGAACATTTAAGTATAATGTCAGGAATTATTGGTAAAAAAATCGGGATGACGTCCCTGTTTGACGAGAATGGAAAGAATATTCCATGTACCGTTATACAGGCAGGTCCATGCTCGGTTTTACAGGTCAGAACCATAGAAAAAGACGGCTATAAAGCTGTTCAATTGGGTTTCGATGACAAGAGTGAGAAAAATGTCGGTAAGGCATTGGTCGGCCACTTTAAAAAGGCTGGCTCTACTCCAAAAGCAAAATTGGTAGAGTTCTACAATGAGTTTGTAGACGAACTAAGCTTAGGAGATGTGGTAAAGGTTAATCTTTTTGCGCAAGGTGAATATGTAGATATCACCGGGACTAGCAAAGGTAAAGGTTTCCAAGGGGTAGTTAAAAGACATGGCTTCGGTGGTGTTATGCAGGCTTCCCACGGACAGCACAATAGATTACGTGCTCCTGGTTCTATTGGTGCAGGTTCAGATCCTTCAAGAGTATTCAAGGGGATGAGAATGGCAGGTAGAATGGGTGGAAAGCAAGTAACAGTGCAGAACCTCCAAGTTCTTCGTGTAGATGAAGAGCAAAATTTGTTAATTGTTAAAGGTGCTATTCCAGGTGCTAAAAATTCTTATGTAATTATCAGAAAATGGAACTAAAAGTACTGAATTTAAAAGGAGAAGACACAGGAAGAACGGTACATCTCCATGATGATGTTTTTGCAATCGTGCCAAATACGCACGCCTTATATCTTGAAGTGAAGCAATATTTGGCTGCACAAAGACAAGGTACAGCTAAGTCTAAAGAAAGAAGCGAAATTACAGGATCTACTAAAAAGCTTAAAAAGCAAAAGGGATCAGGTTCTGCTCGTTACGGAGATATTAAATCTCCTATATTTAAAGGGGGTGGACGAATTTTTGGTCCTAAACCAAGAGATTATTCTTTTAAGCTTAATAAAAATCTTAAAAGATTAGCGAAAAAATCTGTTCTTTCTTTAAAGATGACAGAAGAGAAAATTAACGTATTAGAAAACTTCAGTTTCGAAGCTCCTAAAACAAAAGAATTTATTTCTATTTTAGGAAACATCGGAATTGCAAATCAAAAATCACTATTTGTGATCAATGATTTGAACAAAAATGTATATCTATCCAGCCGGAATTTACCTAAAACAAAAGTTAAGCCTCATTCTGAGATTAGCTCTTATGATTTAGTAAATGCGGGACATATCGTTATTATGGAAGATGCACTTGAGAAGTTTCAAGAAAATTTAATGAAATAAGCCCGAAGTATGCAAGTAATTATAAAGCCAATCATTACAGAAAAAGCGAATTACCTTACCAATCTTCGTGGTGTGTATTCATTTTTTGTAAATGTAAATGCCAATAAAATACAAATTAAGCAAGCCATTGAGTCTGCTTATGAAGTAAAAGTGGCAGATGTGAGAACAATGATCTACGCGCCAACAGTAACTTCAAAGTTTACTAAAAAAGGGCTGCAAGTAGGTAAAACTAATAAAATGAAAAAAGCATTTATTAAGCTTGCAGAAGGCGAAATGATCGATATTTTTTCAATCTAAATAGGAGATAAGCACAAATGTCTGTTAGAAAATTAAAACCCATCACCCCGGGACAGAGATTCAGAATTGTAAATAATTTTGAAGAAGTTACCACAAATAAGCCTGAAAAGTCGCTTACAGTAGGTATCATGAAATCAGGTGGCCGCAATAATACGGGTAAAATGACCATGCGGTATACCGGAGGTGGACACAAAAAGAAATATAGAATCATTGATTTTAAAAGAAATAAAGTCAATGCTTCTGCAGAAGTTTTGAGTATAGAGTATGATCCTAATCGTACTGCATTCATCGCACTCGTGCAATATGCGGACGGAGAGAAGAGATATATTATTGCTCAGAACGGATTGAAGGTAGGAATGAAAATTGAGTCTGGTGAGAATGTAGCTCCTGAAATAGGAAATTCAATGAAAATCAAAAACATACCGTTAGGTACTGTGGTTTCATGTGTAGAGCTTCGTCCAGGACAAGGTGCTATTATGGCAAGAAGTGCAGGTAGCTCAGCTCAGCTTACTTCTAGAGATGGAAAATATGGTATATTAAAATTACCTTCTGGAGAATCACGTATGATTTTGGTGGAATGTATGGCTACCATAGGATCTGTTTCAAATTCCGATCATCAACTTACCGTATCTGGTAAGGCAGGTAGATCCAGATGGCTTGGTAGAAGGCCTAGAACCAGACCAGTAGCTATGAACCCAGTAGATCACCCAATGGGTGGTGGTGAGGGTAGATCCTCCGGTGGACATCCACGATCTAGAAATGGTAAACCAGCTAAAGGGTATAAGACTAGAAATAAAAATAAATCATCTAACCGATATATCTTATCTAAAAAGAAATAATTATGGCAAGATCACTTAAGAAAGGACCTTTCATCCATCATTCTTTAGATAAGAAGGTTCAGGAAAATACCGCTTCAGGTAAAAAAACAGTTATCAAAACATGGAGCCGTGCATCTATGATTGCACCTAGCTTTGTAGGACAAACAATTGCCGTTCATAATGGCAAAACATTTATCCCTGTATATGTTACGGAGAATATGGTAGGACATAAGTTAGGAGAATTCTCCCCAACTCGTTCTTTCCGCGGCCACTCCGGAAATAAAAATAAAGGAAGTAGATAATTATGGGAATCAGAAAACAAGAAAGCGCACTTGTGCGTAAAGCAAATAAGCAGGAGAAAACTCAGGCTCGTCTAGTGGACTGCCCATCATCTCCTAGAAAAATGCGCCTCGTAGCAGATCTTATCCGTGGTGTAGAAGTGGAGAAAGCACTTTATGTACTTAAATACTCTAAAAAAGACGCTGCAGACCGTTTAGAAAAATTAATTCTTAGCGCAATGTCAAACTGGCAAGCTAAGAATGAAGGCGTTGATATTGAAGAGGCTAATCTTTATATTCAAGAAATTTTTGTAGATAGCGCAAAACAGTTAAAAAGACTACGTCCTGCTCCACAAGGTAGAGGACATAGAATACGTAAAAGATCAAATCATGTAACTCTTATTTTGGGTTCTAAAACTAAAAGCATTAACTAAACTATGGGACAGAAAACAAATCCAATAGGTAACAGACTTGGCATTATACGCGGTTGGGATTCTAATTGGTATGGTGGTGATGACTATGGTGATAGACTTGCTGAAGATTACAAGATAAGACAATATTTAGGTACTCGTTTATCTAAAGCTGGAGTTTCAAGAATTTACATTGAAAGAACTTTGAAACTTATAACAGTTACTATAACCACTGCTCGTCCAGGACTAATTATTGGTAAAGGCGGTATGGAAGTAGACAAACTTAAAGAAGAGCTTAAGAAAGTAACTAAAAAGGATATTCAAATAAATATATTTGAAATTAAAAGACCCGAGGTAGATGCTGTACTTGTAGGTGAAAACATTGCAAGACAAGTTGAAAACCGGATATCATATAGAAGAGCTGTGAAAATGGCAATTGCTTCTACCATGAGAATGGGTGCTGAAGGAATAAAGGTTATGGTTTCAGGCCGTTTAAATGGAGCTGAAATGGCAAGAAGCGAAACTTTCAAGGAAGGAAGAATCCCTCTCGCTACATTCCGTGCTGATATTGATTATCATATTGCGGAAGCACACACCACGTATGGACGTCTTGGTATCAAGGTTTGGATTATGAAAGGTGAAGTGTATGGTAAGAGAGAACTAAATCCTCTTGTTGGCCAGCAGAAAAAGCAGAGTGCCGGTGGCCCAAGAGAGGGAGGTAGAGACCGTGAGAGAGGAGAGAGAGGTGGCGAACGAAACGATAGAAATGATCGTGGAGGAGACCGTAGACCAAGAAAAAATAATTAATTAGAAGTTAGCACGCAGAAATTAGAATTAGAGCTTCCGTTACAAGAACTGATTTGCTATTTTCTAACATCTAACATCTAAACTAACATCTAATAGTTAAAAATTTATGTTACAACCAAGACGAACCAAATTTCGTAAGGTTCATAAGATGAAAATGAAGGGCAACGCTGGACGTGGTCATGAACTCGCTTATGGAACTTCCGGGATTAAGGCGGTAGAAGGTGCATGGATCACTGCTCGTCAAATAGAAGCAGCCCGTATTGCAGCTACCAGATATATGAAAAGGGAAGGACAATTGTGGATTCGTATATTTCCAGATAAACCAATTACCAAAAAACCAGCTGAAGTAAGGATGGGGAAAGGTAAAGGTGCTGTAGAATATTGGGTCGCAGTAGTGAAACCAGGAAGAATAATGTTTGAAATTGGAGGTGTTCCTTATGATGTAGCTAAAGAGGCTTTGAGACTTGCAGCTCAGAAAATGCCAGTAGTTACTAAATTCATCGTGGCTAATGATTTTGTTAAACCTCAATAATAAAAAATGAAAAATTCAGAATTGAACAATTTATCAGTTGAGGAACTACAACAAAAATTGAAATCCGAAAGTGCAGACTTTACTAAAACGAAACTGGCACATGGAATCAATCCATTGGATAACCCGATTGAATTAAGAAACAGAAGAAGAGAAATTGCTCGTATCAATACTGCAATTACTTCTAAATCTAAACAACAATAACCTTCATCATGGATAGAAATTTACGAAAAGAAAGGATTGGAGTAGTTTCCAGCAACAAGATGGAGAAAACTATCGTTGTAAGTGAAACGGCTAGAATGAAGCACCCTTTATATGGGAAGTTTGTACTAAAAACCAAGAAATATACAGCTCATGATGAAAATAATGAGTGTAACGAAGGGGATACAGTACTCATTCAAGAGACCCGGCCAATGAGCAAAAACAAGCGTTGGAGATTAGTAAGAATCGTTGAAAGAGCTAAATAAGAGTAATGTTACAGACAGAATCAAGATTAAAAGTAGCCGATAACACTGGTGCAAGAGAAGTTCTTGTGATCCGTGTATTAGGCGGTACCCGTAGAAGATATGCTTCTGTAGGGGATAAGATTGTAGTTACCATTAAAGACTCTACTCCTAGCGGAAACGCGAAGAAAGGTCAGGTTTCTAAAGCTGTAATCGTACGGACTAAAAAAGCAGTTCGTCGTAAAGATGGCTCTTATATAAAGTTTGACGATAATGCTTGTGTATTATTAAATGCAACCGGTGAAATGCGTGGAACACGGGTTTTCGGTCCAGTTGCTAGAGAACTTAGAGATAAGGAGTATATGAAAATCATTTCACTTGCGCCAGAGGTGCTTTAATATTAAAGAAATGGTAAAGACTAAAATTAAAAGAGGTGATATGGTAATTATCACCACAGGAAATAAATCAATCAAAGGCAAAACTGGAGAAGTTCTTGAAGTTATCCGTAAGGAAGGCAAAGATCCCCGAGTTATAGTAGCTGGATTGAACATCATTAAACGACACACCAAACCATCCGCAGGAAATCCTCAGGGAAGTATTGTAGAGAGAGAGGCTTCAGTTCATATTTCCAATGTAGCTCTTATTGATGCTAATACAGGAAAGGCAAGTAAGGTTAAATATCAAATCCAAGATGGGAAAAAGTCTCGGGTACTGAAATCCTCAGGTGCAATAATCTAATCAGTATGGAATATATAGCAAGACCGAAGAAAAATTATAACGAGAAAATTGTTCCATCTATGATGGAGGAATTTGGTTACAAATCTGTAATGCAAGTACCGAAATTAGAAAAAATAGTGATCTCTCAAGGTTTAGGATCTGCAACAGCAGATAAGAAAATTATTGACTACGCTGTAGAGGAACTTACTGCAATTACAGGTCAAAAAGCTGTTGGTACAATCTCAAAAAAGGATGAAGCAGCATTTAAGCTTAGAAAAGGTATGCCAGTAGG
Source organism: Flavobacteriaceae bacterium (assembly GCA_018260565.1). Lineage (GTDB taxonomy): Bacteria > Bacteroidota > Bacteroidia > Flavobacteriales > Weeksellaceae > JAGLAZ01. The sequence goes on along the minus strand of JAGLAZ010000004.1, from coordinate 76,591 downwards.
AGCTAAGGTAACTCTTCGCGCAAATAGAATGTACGAATTCCTAGATAGGCTAACTTCATCTGCACTTCCACGAATAAGAGATTTTAGTGGTATTAAGGCAGACGGGTTTGATGGTAGAGGAAATTATAATTTAGGGATTACTGAGCAAATCATATTTCCTGAAATTGTGATTGATAAAGTGAAAAAAATACAGGGTATGGATATTACTTTTGTTACCACTGCTAAAACAGATAAAGAGGCAAAAGCATTACTTGCTCATTTTGGAATGCCTTTCAAAAAAACTGAAAAATAATGGCTAAAGAATCAATGAAAGCGCGCGAGCGCAAAAGAGAGGCTACAGTAGCCAAATATGCCGAGAAAAGAAAGGCTTTAAAGGAGGCAGGAGATTATGAAGGTCTTCAAAAATTACCTAAAAATGCTTCTCCAGTTCGTCTTCATAATAGATGTAAACTTACAGGAAGACCAAGAGGTTATATGAGGATTTTTGGCCTAAGCCGTGTAAAGTTTAGAGAGATGGCAAACCAAGGTCTTATACCTGGTGTAAAAAAAGCCAGCTGGTAAAACATAAAATTAACTAAGAATGCAAGTTGGGCTTCTTTAGCCCAATACTGTATTTTTTTTAACCAATAATAAATGGTAACAGATCCAATTTCAGATTTTCTTACGAGGGTAAGGAATGCACAGATGGCCGGCCACAAGATTGTGGAAATTCCAGCCTCTAAAATTAAGAAGGAGATTACAAGAATTCTCTTCGAACAAGGCTATATCTTAAATTATAAATTTGAGGATAGAGAAATACAAGGTGCTATTAAAATAGCCCTAAAATATGATAAGAAAACTGGGAAACCAGCAATTAAATCTATACAAAGAGCATCACGTCCAGGTCTAAGACAATATCGAGGTTCAGATTCTTTACCGCGAGTACTTAATGGTCTAGGAATTTCTATTATTTCTACTAGTAAAGGAGTAATGACAGATAAACTGGCGCGTCAGGAAAAAGTAGGTGGTGAAGTAATTTGTTATGTTTATTAATTTTTAAAATCAAGAAAGATGTCAAGAATTGGTAAATCAATTATAACAGTCCCATCTGGTGTGACAGTATCCACAGAAGGTGATATGATTACAGTAAAAGGGCCGAAGGGACAATTATCTCAGCAAATGATGCCAGGGATTGATTTAGTTCAAGAAGATGGTGTAATCACTGTCAATCGTGCTTCAGAATCTAAAGTTCATAAAGCTCAACACGGGCTGATAAGAGCTTTAATAAATAATATGATTGAGGGAGTATCTCAAGGATTTCAAAAACAATTAGAACTAGTAGGTGTAGGGTATAGAGCCTCAAACAGCGGTCAAAAATTAGAATTATCACTTGGTTTCTCTCACGGTATAGTTATTCAGCTTCCAGAAGAAGTAAAAGTAGAAACGCTTACTGAAAAGGGTAAAAACCCAATAGTTACGCTGAACTCTCATGATAAACAATTATTAGGGATGGTAGCTGCTAAAATCAGATCATTCAGAAAACCTGAACCTTATAAAGGAAAAGGTATTCGTTTCGTTGGTGAGATAGTTCGCCGTAAAGCTGGTAAATCTGCATAATATTAAGTAAAGAAAAATGGCTCTAAATAAAGAACAGAAAAGACTTCGTATAAAGAAAAGAGTTCGCGGAAAAATCATCGGTAGGGTGGATCTTCCTAGACTTAGTATTTATAGAAGTAATAAAGAAATCTATGCTCAGGTAATAGATGATGCTACAGGTAAAACTTTAGCAAGTGCGTCTTCACGTTCGCTATCAGAATCTGCTACAAAAATTGAAAAATCAGTTCAAGTAGGGAAAGAAGTGGCAGAGAAGGCAAAAGCAGCAGGAGTGGAAAAAGTAGTATTCGATAGAAACGGATTTGTATATCACGGTAGGGTGGAAGCTCTTGCAAAAGGAGCTCGTGAAGGCGGGCTGGTATTTTAATTATTAAATCAGGATCATGTTAAATCTAGATCATATAGAAAAAGTAAAACCCGGCGGGCTAGAGCTTAAAGATCGTTTGGTATCGGTAAATCGTGTAACTAAAGTTACTAAAGGTGGACGAGCATTCGGATTTTCAGCTATCGTTGTGGTAGGAGATGAAAATGGTGTTATTGGTTATGGATTAGGAAAATCTAAGGAAGTTGCCTCAGCCATTGCGAAAGCGGTAGAAGATGCTAAGAAAAATCTTGTAAGAGTTCCTATAAAGAATCATTCTATTCCTCATCAGTCTCAGGCAAAATTTGGTGGAGCAGATATTTTTTTACGTCCAGCCTCTCATGGTACCGGACTTATCGCAGGTGGTGCTGTGCGTGCCGTTTTAGAATCTGCAGGTATTCATGATATCTTGTCTAAATCTAAAGGCTCATCCAACCCGCATAACGTAGTAAAAGCTACTTTCAAAGCGCTTTTGGATCTTCGCCCAGCAGAAGAAATTGCAAGACTTCGTGGAGTTAGTTTAGATAAAGTTTTTAACGGTTAATTAATACATCCATGGCAACAGTAAAAGTAACCCAAGTACGTAGTGCTATAGGGAAGCCTAAAGACCAGAAGAGAACTCTTTTGGCTTTAGGTCTAAGAAAAATGCATCAAACAGTTACCCACGAAACTTCATCTAGCATTGATGGTATGATTCGCGCGGTACATCATTTAGTAAAAGTGGAACATATTTAATATCCGCTTACTTTAGCAATATAACAGCATGAAATTACATAATTTATCCCCAGCAGCAGGTTCTACGCATAATAGCAAAAGAATAGGCCGAGGACAAGGTACCGGAAAAGGTGGTACCTCTACCAAAGGACATAAGGGTGCTAAATCTCGTTCAGGTCACTCTGATAAGATTGGTTTTGAAGGTGGTCAGATGCCACTTCAAAGAAGATTACCCAAATTTGGATTTACCAATATTAACCGTATTGAATATCGAGCAATTAATCTTGATACATTACAAAATCTAATTGCTACTCAAAATATTGAAGGAGATATAACTCCGGAAGTTTTAAGAGAATATAGACTCGCTTCAAAGAAAGATCTGATCAAAGTCTTAGGTCGTGGTGAGTTGAGTAATGGCGTTACTATTAAGGCTCACAAGTTTACTAAATCAGCTGAGGAAGCTATCAATAAAGCAGGTGGAACTGCAGAACTAATTTAAGCAATCGGATGAAAGGTTTCATTCAAACCCTTAAAAATATTTGGAATTTGAAAGAGTTGAGAGAAAAAATTCTCTTTACTCTTTTTATCATTTTGGTATATCGCTTTGCATCACATGTATCTTTACCTGGTATAAATTTAGCAGAAGTAGGAAATCTATTAGATGCTTATAAAAACCAAGGTGGAAACAAAAATGCTTCAGCTTTACTGGGGCTGTTATCTTCATTTACAGGTGGAGCCTTCAGTCATGCATCGATATTAGCATTAGGAATAATGCCCTATATATCAGCATCTATTATAGTTCAGCTAATGGGGATGGCAATACCATACCTTCAAAAACTACAAAAGGATGGTGAAAGTGGTAGGAATACATTAAATCAAATTACAAGATGGCTTACCATAGGTGTTTGTCTAGTCCAAGCTCCAGCATATCTTACTTCAATAACAAATGTTTTTTTACCGACTGCCAAATTTGCTAATGCATATTATATAGATCCTAACACATTTTGGTTCTATGTTCCGGGAGTGGTTATTTTAGTTGCAGGTTCAGTTTTTGCCATGTGGTTGGGAGAAAAAATAACAGATAAAGGTATCGGTAATGGTATTTCTATACTAATTATGGTAGGAATTTTAGCTCGTTTCCCACAATCTTTTGCTACGGAAATTGCTCAGCAAACCGGCGTAGGCGGTTATGGAATGATCGTTGTTTTGCTTGAAATTTTATTGTGGATATTGGTTGTATTGCTTGGTATTCTACTTAGTGTTGCAGTCCGTAAGATTCCGATTCAATATGTAAGCAGAGCGCAGGCTAGAGGTGGTAACGTTAAAAATTTAATGGATGGTGCGAGACAGTATATTCCTTTAAAAGTAAATGCTGCCGGAGTAATGCCTATTATTTTTGCTCAAGCTTTAATGTTTCTACCAGGATTATTAACGTACGCAGATAAATCAAATACTTTTTTTGCTGGTTTCCAAAATATATTTAGCCTTCAATATAATATACTTTTTGCATTATTAATTATCATATTTACTTTTTTCTACACAGCTATCACAATTCCAGTGAATCAAATGGCAGATGAACTTAAAAGAAATGGTGGATTAGTACCTAAAGTAAGACCTGGAAAAGAGACAGCAGATTATATAGATTCTATATTATCAAAGATAACCTTGCCAGGTTCAATATTTTTGGCTATTTTTGCCGTCCTTCCGGCAATTGTACATGGAACTTTAGTTAAGACTGATGCGTTTGCTACATTTTTTGGCGGAACATCCCTGTTAATCATGGTTGGGGTTATTATTGATACTGCACAACAGATCAATACATACCTTATGAGTCATCATATTGATGGCCTTATGCAATCAAAGTTAACAAGAAATACCAACGGGTAACACATGGCAAAACAAAAACATATTGAGCAAGACGGTACCATTATAGAGGCACTATCTAATGCTATGTTCCGTGTGGAATTAGAAAATGGACATATCCTTATTGCCCATATTTCTGGTAAAATGAGGATGCATTATATAAAGCTACTACCTGGTGACCGAGTGAAATTAGAAATGTCTCCTTATGATTTATCAAAGGGACGTATAACATTTAGATATTAATACAGCTTATTTCGAAAGGAATTAAGCATAAAGCATTATTTATGAAAGTAAGAGCATCCATCAAGAAAAGGAGTGCAGATTGCAAAATAGTACGCCGTAAAGGGGTATTGTTTGTAATTAATAAGAAGAACCCGAAATTTAAACAGAGACAAGGCTAAACATCATTTATGGCAAGAATAGCAGGGATTGATATTCCCAAGAACAAAAGAGGCATAATAGGCCTCACCTATATCTTCGGAATAGGTAAAAGTACATCTGCAAAAATCTTAAAAAAAGCTAATATTAGCGAAGAAAAGAAAGTATCAGAATGGAACGACGATGACTTGGCTGCTATCCGTAACTTCATCAGCGATAATATCAAAGTTGAGGGTGAATTACGCTCTGAAGTTCAATTGAACATCAAGCGTTTAATGGATATAGGCTGCCAACGAGGAATACGTCATAGGCTAGGATTACCTTTACGAGGACAAAGAACAAAAAACAACTCCCGTACTAGAAAAGGTAAAAGAAAAACAGTTGCAAACAAGAAAAAAGCAACTAAATAAACTTTTTGAATACGTATGGCAAAACAAAATAAAGTCGTTAAAAAACGCAAGGTTAAAATTGAGGCTATTGGCGAAGCTCATATCCAAGCAACCTTTAATAATATTATTATTTCACTTACCAATAAGGCTGGTGAAGTAATTAGCTGGTCCTCAGCAGGTAAAATGGGATTCCGAGGATCAAAGAAGAATACCCCTTTCGCAGCGCAAATGGCTGCTGAAAATTGCTCTCAAATTGCATTTGAGGCAGGTCTTCGAAGAGTAAAAGTATTTGTAAAAGGACCTGGTGCCGGTAGAGAATCCGCTATCAGAACGATCCATAATACAGGAATTGAGGTTAGTGAAATCGTAGATGTTACGCCAATGCCACATAATGGCTGTCGTGCACCTAAAAGAAGAAGAGCCTAATCCCCATTTTATAATCTAAAAATAAATCAATGGCAAGATATACAGGCCCTAAAACAAAAATCGCAAGAAAATTTGGTCAAGCGATTTTTGGAGCCGATAAAAACTTTGAGAAAAGAAAAAATCAACCACCTGGACAGCATGGTCCTAATAAAAGGAGAGGAGCAAAGAAATCCGAATATGCAGTACAATTAGCTGAAAAACAAAAAGCTAAATACACGTATGGCATCTTGGAAAAACAGTTTGCTAATCTCTTCGAAAAAGCACACAGAGCTAAAGGAGTTACTGGTGAAGTTTTACTTCAATTATGTGAATCTCGTTTAGATAATGTCGTGTTTCGTTTAGGTATGGCAAAAAGCCGTGCTGGAGCAAGACAATTAGTTTCTCACAGACATATTACTGTGAATGGTGAGATTCTAAATATACCATCCTATTTATTGAAACCTGGAGATGTAGTAGGTATTCGAACCAAATCAAAATCATTGGAAATCATCCAAGATGCTTTGGCATACAAACCTACTTTTGATTGGCTTCAATATAATGATGAAAAGCAAGAAGGTACTTTTACCTCTGCGCCCGAGAGAATACAAATCCCGGAAGACATTAAGGAACAACTTATTGTCGAACTATACTCTAAATAATTTAAACCCTTTGCTCATCTATTTATGGCGATCCTATCATTTATAAAACCAGATAAAGTTGTTCTGCTGAATGCGAATGAAGTAGAAGGGCAATTCGAGTTCCGTCCACTTGAGCCGGGCTTCGGCATTACAATTGGTACTGCGCTTCGAAGAGTGCTCATTTCTTCTTTAGAAGGCTATGCCATTACTTCAATAAAAATTGAAGGCGTAGAGCATGAATTCTCCACAATTAAAGGTATCATTGAAGATGTTACTGAAATTATACTAAATCTAAAACAAGTTCGTTTTCGAGCAATTTCTCCAAAACCAGAAACTGAAACTGTAACAGTAAAAATTACTGGGAAAGAGCAAGTTACTGCAGGGGACTTAGGAAAAGAACTTTCCGGATATGAAGTTATTAATACAGAAAACGTAATCTGCAACCTTGAAAAATCAGCTAAGTTTAATTTAACTTTTACTGTAAAAAAAGGAAGAGGATATGTGCCTAGTGAAGAGAATAAATCAGAAACTGACACCATCGGCACTATTGCTATCGACTCAATTTTTACTCCAATTAAAAAAGTCAATTTTACTTGGGAAAACTTCCGGGTAGAGCAAAAAACCGATTATGAAAAATTAATCATTGACATCCATACTGACGGTTCTATTACACCTCAAAATGCTCTTACAGAAGCATCTAAGGTCCTAATACACCACTTTATGTTGTTTAGTGACGAAAGAATTACTCTGGAAACTGAAGCTAAAAAAGCGGCTCAAGACTATGACGAGGAAACGATGCATATCCGCCAGTTGCTGAAGTCAAAATTGACAGAAATGGACCTTTCCGTGCGCGCGTTGAATTGCTTAAAGGCTGCGGAAGTTGAAACATTGGGTGAGCTTGTATCTTACAGCAAATCCGATTTAATGAAATTCCGCAATTTCGGAAAGAAATCCCTTACAGAACTTGAAGAACTCGTTCATAACAAAGGCTTAAACTTTGGTTACGATGTGGCTAAATATAAGTTGGACGTAGATAATTAAAAAATCATGAGACACGGAAAAAAGATAAATCATCTGGGGAGAACTGCCCCACACAGAAAAGCAATGCTAGCTAATATGGCTTGCTCTTTAATTGAACATAAGAGAATTAATACCACCGTAGCAAAAGCTAAAGCGTTACGTACCTATGTAGAACCTCTACTAACTAAATCTAAAGAAGATTCTACTCATAATAGAAGAACTGTTTTTGCCTATTTGAAAAACAAATTTGCTGTAGCTGAACTATTTAGAGATATATCGCCTAAAATTGCTGAAAGAAATGGTGGATACACTCGTATCATTAAAACGGGTTTTCGTAGTGGTGATGGTGCCGATATGGCAATGATAGAACTTGTAGATTACAACACTATCTATAATGCAAAAGAGGAAAAGAAAACCTCTAGAAGAAGCCGAAGAGGTGGAGCTAAATCTACAGATAAAAATACAGTAGGTGAGGCGACTACCTTGGAGAACACACCTTCAGGTCAGGTATCAACACAGGAAGATGCTTTAGATAATGAAACAGATATAGAAAGCACTTCTACTAGTTCAAATTCCAATAACGAATCTTTAAATGGAGATGGTACTACCCTTTCTGAATCAAAAGTTAATAAGGACGATTCCGAAACTAATTAATTCGAAATATTAACATATAAAGGCCCGAGGATCACTCGGGCTTTTTATTTTTGTAAATAGAATCGATTCTTAATTTTTATTTTTAAGTAAAATTTGGAAGTAAAAGGTTCTTAAGAAATTTATATTGGAATAATAATACCATATAATTTCAAATAAAAATTAGCATGATACTTACAAGCTCTAAAAATCCTAATATTAAATATGTAAAACGTTTAATTGAAGATAATAGATTTCGCAGAAAAGAGGGGAAAGTTGTTCTTGAGGGCTTAGCAGAAGTTGAATTAGCATTAATATATGGTTGGCTAATAAATGAAATATATGTATCAGGTTTGATGGAACATTTTGAAAAATTAGTAACATCTGACACTAAAATTTATGAAGTAGAGAAATCCATATTTGAGACTATTGCATTTCGAAAAACAAGTCCGAATTGTGTTGCAGTTTTCAATGCTCCACCCGCATTACATGTCTTTAAAGATACTCAAAAAATACAGCGGATTCTTGTTTTAGATTCGATAGAAAAGCCAGGAAATTTGGGTGCCATCCTTAGGAGTGCAGAATGCTTCGGCATAAAGCATATTATCCTTACCGGGAAAAACATTGATAAATATAATCCGCATGTTCTGAGAAATAGTTTAGGGGCAGCCCTGGGAATGGAAATTATTGAATTAACAAATGAAGAGGCAATGCAGTATTTGTTAGATCATAAATTCACAATTTATACTACCTTTTTAGAAGGTGAATTTGCAGCAAAAGAAAAGACTTTAAGTGTGACTGAATGGAAGAAAGTAATACCGTCTGCTTTAATTTTGGGAAACGAACACAATGGTGTAAGCCATATATGGGGGAATAGATCTCAGAATCTGAGTATTCCTATGGTTGGTAAGCTTAATAGTCTTAATCTTAGTAATGCTGCAGCAATACTACTGTATGAGTGGACAAAAAAAGCCCACCAATAAGGTGGGCTTCATTTGAGATAAGCCGAAGCTTATTTTTTCTCTACTTTTTCTTCGTGCTTTTCTAATACTTTTTTAGTATCAGTTCCTTTAGTAGTAACTGTTTTTGATTCAGTTGAAACCGCTTCAGGAGTAGCAGTAGTAGCAGGAGCAGTAGTTGCAGGAGCAGTAGTTGCAGGAGCAGTAGTTGCAGGTGATGTAGTTGTAGGAGCTACTGTATTTACAGTATCAGCTGGAGCAACCTCAGTTGTAGTAGCTGTAGTTTCTGTAGTTTCAGTTTTGCTAGCTTCTTTGTTACAAGATACTAATGCAACAGCTGCGATAGCAGCTACGAAAAATGACTTTTTCATAATAATTGGGTTTTTAAAGTTTGTTTAGATTTCTGTTGATTAATTCAACACTACAAATGTAACATCACTTAACTATTTGTGTTTGCAAATTGTTTGTATTACCTTTGTAAAACCGATTTACAAATAAAACTTCTGGAAATCAACGATTTAGAAAAAATTAAAGATAAAATTATACAGCAGGAATTAGATGCGTTTCAGCAATTAATACCTTTTATAGAATCTTCTTATCGTAATATACATCTTACTGAAAATCCAATATCAAAATGGAAGGGTATTGACATAATTTATTTTCAAGAAGATTTAAGAAAAATAGCTAAAGGTAGTATTAGCGAAAAATCCTTTTATACTTATTTTAAAAATAAACCATCAAAACCTCCACGTATAGATGTTTTAAATATGCTTTCCATTTATGCTGGATATAAAGATTGGAATGATTTTAAAAGAAAAGAGTGCGAAACTAAAATACTAGATTACTCTGACAAGAATCTAGACGATACCGTCTCAGGGAATATAGTGCCACAAAATTCAGCAAATCATACTATTCCTAGCTTAGATCCTATTCCAAAGCTTACAATTAATCCTGGAATTAATATCAAAGTGGAAAAAGGTGATAATCATAGTAAAGAAAAAGATCCCTATACATCTTTACAAGCGGGGAAAAGTAGATCATGGATTAGAATGGCCAGTATAATTGGGACGGTAATAGTATTAAGTTCCATATTATTTTTACTTTTTTATCCAAAACAGTACATATATTGTTTTAATGATATGGATAGAAACGGCCCTATACAATATCCCATAGATATCCAAGTTTTTAAAGAGAATGAGAGTCCTTTATACTATAAGGTACAACCGGGTCAATGTCTTAACTTAAGATTGAATTCTAAAATCTTAAAAATGAAAATCAGTTCTCCATTATATGAAAGTCGGGAAATTGTAAGAGTTTTAGAAGACGCACCTTCTGAAGAGAATATTGCTTTAAAACCGGATGACTATAAAATGGCTGTGGATTATTTTTCTAAAAAAGATATTGATGGTAAGGAAGATGCCTTAGTAAGAAAACGTGCAGAATTAAACCGTTTAATTAGTGATGATGCGGTAATATTCCAGGTATTTGATAATGAAATCTTCGGAATTGAAACTATGAATAAGGCAAAATACATCACATTAGTTACTACACCTACTACTGCCTTAAAGAACCTCAAAGTCTTAGAAATGAAAAAGGAAAACGGGAAAATTGTTTCCATTAAATTTAAAATTACGCCAAATGCCTCTTAAAATTAGTATAATCTTACTGGTGCTTTGTTTATTTAATTGTAAAGAAAATACCAAAACGCCATCAGACCTTGAGATGCTACGTAATTCCCAGAACACAACCGCTTATCCTGCACGCCAACTGGATTCTGCAGAGGTAATTCGCTCCATTACGCATCAAAAATTACAAGAGGTTATGGATCTATCCTCTGTTTACCTAAGTGGAAAAAGAAACACGAAAATAGACAGTGCCATTTTAGAGCAATTGCACTCTTATTTCCTACACAGTGACAGCCTATCATTGAAAACATTATTCCGGGAAATGGATTCCTTAAAAGTAAAATCAGCAAAAATTTCCGATGTTTCTATTCAAAAAGTAGTTCATAAGACAAAAAAAGACAGTATTTCCATTGCCAAATTTAATGTAGTATACCGAGATAAAAGCGGAAATTCATTTGGTGCTTTTCCTAGAGAAAGCACTTATACATTAGTTTCAGCCCCGGTTCGCTTTCAGAAGGAGTTTAAGTTTTATTTCTTAGATTTTTTTAAAAAACCTGACTTATCTAAGGATTCGTTAAAAGTTACTAAATAAGGTCTTTCTGGGATTAAAACTGCGTCCATAGCAATATCCTTAGAATCTACATCATCAATATTTTCTTTAGGGGGAAATGCTGAAATTCCAATTTTAATAAGATCTTTATTGCTAGTACCAAAAAATCTATCGTAATAGCCTTTTCCATAGCCTATTCTATTACCCAAAGGATCACAATATACCATGGGTACAAAACATATATCGATAGCAGGATTGTCAACTGCCTTACCTAAGGGTTCCTTAATATTCCAAGAATTGACTACATAATCAGTACTTCCAATGATAGGAACACATTCCAGAAATTTTCCAGAAACTCGTGGCAGATACACTTCCAGGGAATTTTCTACAGCTTTTGAATGCATACAGGATATATCTAATTCATGTTGAGTAGGAATAGCACTATAACTTAGTATGGATCTAAGTTTTGCTAAATCAAAGTTTTGTAAAATAAATTTGCAAATTATATCACTTTGTTTTTGAATTTCCTCTTGTGGTAAGCTTTTTCTTTTATCTAAATATAAGCTTCGTAGTTCTGATTTTTTCATATTTCCTTCACGCTAATAATATTCACCGGACAGGCTTTGGCCGCTTTTTCACAAGATTCTAAGGAATCTGGAATTGGTGTTTTTAAGGTAAAAAATCCTTTCTTATCTTGAGATCGTAAAAGAACAGATTTACCATCCTTTTTAGACATTCTAAAATAGTCTGGGGCAAATTCCGCGCAGTAATTACATCCAATGCATTTATCTCTCTGTAGCGTAATAATTACCATTTATGCTTCCAAAACTTTATACAATTTATCACTCGGACGCACTCGGAATGGGGTAGGAAAAGTAATTATATCAGTTTTCGTGGCTGTAGTTTCCTTATCCTTTCCATCTACTATCATCTCCTGTAAAATGATTTCTTGGGAACCTGTAGTAGGGCCTTGAATTAATATTTTGTCACCAATTTTTACATCATAAGCTTCTATCAAGAACTCTGCGATATTAGATTTAGGATAAAAATGTCGTCCTTTTCCTATGTAAAGTTTCTTTTGGGTCGCACTAGAACCAGAATCCGATGACCATTCCCCTAATGTTTGACCTAAATAATACCCGTCCCAGAACCCACGATTATAGACAGTTTCCAGCTGACTCATCCACAGTGTTACCTTCTCTGGACTGAACGTACCATCTGCAATAGCGTCTATTGCTTGACGATAGCATTTAGTTACAGTTGCCACATACTCTGGTGCACGGCCTCGTCCTTCTATTTTCAATACTTGTACTCCAGCGTCTACAATTTGATCCAAAAATCCTATCGTACATAGGTCTTTGGGAGACATCATATATTCATTGTCCAATTCTATTTCGAAGCCAGTATCTTGATCTATAACTGTATATTTTTTACGGCAGTTTTGTTTACAAGCCCCTCTATTTGCAGAAGAATTTTGAGAATGCAAACTGAGATAACATTTTCCGCTAACAGCCATGCATAATGCACCATGCCCGAAAATTTCAATCTCTACTAAATTGCCATTAGGTCCTCTTACTTGCTCTTTTTGAATTTGATCCGTAATTTTTTTTATTTGAGAAAGGGAAAGTTCTCTGCTCATTACCATGGTGTCTGCAAACATAGCGTAGAATTTTACCGTCTCTATGTTGGTGATGTTAATTTGAGTAGATATATGAATTTCCATCCCTATCTGTCTTGCATAAGCTATTACAGCCTGATCCATAGCTATCACGGCAGTAAGATTGGCTGCTTTTGCTTTATCTAATAAAATTTTAATAATGCTAAGATCATGGTCATATATAATAGTATTGAGGGTAAGATAGGTACGCACACCTTTTTCCTCACATCGTCTGGCTATTTCGGGTAAATCTTCAAGGGTAAAATTAAGGGAAGCACGCGCCCTCATATTCAGCTGTTCTACGCCAAAATATACTGAGTCGGCGCCATTATCCAAAGCTGCTTGCAAGGAAGTAAAATCTCCCGCAGGACACATGAGTTCTATTTTGCCGTTTTGAGTCATTATAAATATTTAAGTGCAAAAATAGAGATATACAAGTCAAAATAGATAAATTAGTTAAAAATCAAGCAACTAAATATTTAAATATTTTTTTAATGATTACTTTTGCCCCAAATTTTACTATATGAATACCATTTCGCATATCCATGCACGGCAAATTTTCGATTCCAGAGGTAATCCTACTGTTGAGGTTGATGTCCACCTGGAAAATGGAATAATGGGGCGTGCAGCAGTTCCTTCCGGAGCATCTACAGGGGAACATGAGGCTGTAGAATTACGCGATGGAGGCGAAAAATATGGCGGAAAAGGGGTATTAAAAGCAATTGAAAATGTAAACGATTCTTTGGCAGAGGCACTCATAGGATTACCAGTTACAGATCAGGTAGTGCTAGATAAAACGATGCTAGAACTAGATGGAACTCTTAATAAAAGTAAATTAGGTGCTAATGCCATTTTAGGTGTTTCATTGGCGGCTGCAAAAGCTGCTGCAGAATATGCAGGATTGCCATTATTCCGCTATGTAGGTGGAACTAACGCAAAAACGCTCCCTGTTCCTATGATGAATGTTATTAATGGTGGTTCTCATTCCGATGCTCCTATAGCATTTCAGGAATTTATGATAATGCCAGTAGGCGCCGATTCCTTCTCCCATGCGCTTCAAAAAGGAACCGAAATCTTTCATCAGCTAAAATCAATTCTTAGTTCCAGAGGTTTATCAACTGCCGTAGGAGATGAAGGTGGGTTTGCCCCAACTTTTAGAGGAACAGAAGACGCACTGGATACTTTAATGGCAGCAATAGAAAAAGCTGGGTATAGACCTGGAGATGATATTATGCTAGCCTTAGATTGTGCTGCTTCGGAATTTTTTGTTGAGGGTGAATATCATTACCAAAAGTTTGAGGCAACTTCAGGTGCGCGCCGATCAACCGAGGAACAGGTGGAATATTTGGCGTCTTTGGCAGAAAAATACCCTATCATATCTATTGAAGATGGGATGCATGAGGATGATTGGGCGGGATGGAAAAGTTTAACAAAAAAAATCGGAAATAAAGTTCAGTTGGTAGGAGATGATTTATTTGTTACCAATGTTACCCGCCTTCAAAGAGGTTTGGATGAAAATATCGGGAACTCTATTTTAGTAAAAGTAAATCAAATTGGAAGCCTTACAGAAACATTAGATGCCGTATTTCTTGCTCAGCAACATAAATATACTGCAGTTATGTCTCATAGATCTGGAGAAACAGAGGATTCTACCATTGCAGATTTAGCTGTAGCCACCAATTGTGGCCAGATTAAAACCGGGTCTGCGAGTCGCTCCGATAGAATGGCAAAATACAATCAGCTTCTTAGAATTGAGGAAATGTTAGGGGAAAATGCAATCTATCCTGGAAAAAACGCATTTAGAATTACTTTCTAATTATCAGATAGAAGAATATAATTTATAATATCTATCTTAATCTTACCTACCTTGTATAATTTAAACCAAAACCTTATTTTTAACAAAAAAAAGAATGTCAGAAATTAATAAAGTAAGCCTTCAATACGGTGACAAAACCTTTGAATACCCTATCGTAGATTCTACTATGGGAGACAGAGGTATTGATATTTCTAAACTTCGGGACCAGACTGGCTTGATTACCTTAGATTTAGGTTATAAAAATACTGGTGCAACCATATCAGAAATCACTTACCTAGACGGTGATGCAGGAGAGTTATCTTACAGAGGTTATCCTATAGAACAGCTTGCAGAACACTCCAATTTTACTGAGGTAATGTACCTTCTATTAAATGGTAATCTACCAGACCAAACACAATTAACTGGCTTTGAAACAGGGCTTAAAAAATACAATTTCCTTGCTGAGGAAATGAAAAAACTTCTTGATGTTTTTCCTAGAAATGCCCATCCAATGGGTGTTTTATCATCTTTAACATCTGCACTAACTGCCTTTAACCCAAAAGCAGTAGATGTAAATTCTCCTGAAGAATTGGATGAAGCGAGTGTTTTAATGTTGGCAAAATTCTCACACCTTTGTGCTTGGACTTATAGAAAGACCAAAGGGCTATCTATAAACCATGGTGATAATAATCTTAATTATGTAGAAAATTTCTACCGTATGGCATTTCGTATGCCAAATGAAGATTTTGAGATAGATCCAGTGGTAGTTGGAGCTTTAGATAAATTATTAATCCTTCACGCAGACCATGAGCAAAATTGCTCCACATCCACAGTAAGAATGGTAGGTTCGGCTCATACTGGCCTATTTGCTTCTATTTCTGCAGGTGTTTCTGCTCTTTGGGGACCACTTCATGGCGGTGCAAATCAGGCCGTTATAGAAATGCTAGAATTGATAGAACAAGATGGTGGGGATGTTGCTAAATATGTAGAGAAGGCCAAAAACAAAGAAGATAACTTCAGATTAATGGGCTTTGGTCATAGAGTGTATAAAAACTTCGACCCTCGTGCAAAAATTATCAAAAAAGCAGCGGACGATATCTTAAACCAGTTGGGTATTAATGATAAAGCGCTAGATATCGCTATGCAACTAGAACGAGTAGCATTAGAGGATGATTATTTCGTAAGCAAAAAATTGTACCCGAATGTTGATTTCTATTCCGGGATTATCTACCGTGCATTAGGAATTCCTACTGAAATGTTCACTGTAATGTTCGCTTTAGGACGCCTTCCAGGATGGATTTCTCAGTGGAAAGAAATGCGTCTGAAAGGTGATCCTATTGGAAGACCAAGACAAGTATACCAAGGAGTCGCCAATAGAGAATATACACATATCGGTTCTAGATAAGATATATATTGAGAAAAAATCCGCCTATTATGAAGAACTAGGCGGATTTTTTATTTAAAAATAGTAATGAATAAGCATATGAAATGATGTAATTTCTTGACTAAAGTTTAACTATTACCATTGTCTTATAAATGGGAGCCTTCTCCGTGCTCCGCTACTATCTGTGGAACGGGACAGGCAGCTTGCAGTCTTGGAAAAGAAGCTTCCGTTGGTCGCTCTTTTCCTTTGCTGCCGCTAATGCCTGCATCGTTCCACAGGATATACGCTCAGCCCGGGGCTCTTTAGAATGATCCAATTATAATCATATTAGTAACATCAAATGTTGAAAATTTCAAGGATGATTAATAGTACGGCCATAAATTTAAACTTTCACATAAATTTTCTTTTTATCCATCCACCATGCGATAGCCCACATAAAGAGTATAAATAAAACCGCATATAATAGTGATGCATTCCTTTCATCAACAAACAGGGGCTGAATGAAATGATGGTATAGTGCTTCGAAAGGGGTATAATATTTCATTTTCCCATCTTCTATACCGCCCTCTATCCTGAATAAGCGTAAAACTCTCGGTAAAAACCCGCTTAACACAAAAATAAACAAGGGATTTTTCCCAAACGTATCAAAAAACTTCGCAAGGAAGCCTTTAATACCAAGAATTTCTATTAAATATACCAGTAGCCCAATGATTACCATGGCAAAACCAGTAGTAAATACAACATAGCTGCTGCTCCAAATATTTTTACTCATTGGGGAAAAAAGATTCCATGCATAACCTAAAACCATTGCTGCGATACCGGCAATCCATAATCCTGAAATCATTCGCATATTTTTGCCCATTTTTCTAATATACCAGCCGGCCACATAGCCAAATACTATTTGTACGATTGGAGTTATACCAGTAACTAAACCTTCCGGATCAAAAGCGTAACCCAGACCTTTATACATATGGCTTTCTCCTAAAATGGCTGCATCTACCGCGGCTCCGAATCTGTTTTCCGGTATGTGAGCATGAAAATAAATGGTAATTCCAGAATAAATGATAAGAATAAGGACACTAATTATAGCAGCCCACCGTATTTTTAAAAAGTAAATTAGAAGAGCAGCAAATAAATTGGCAATTGCAATTCGCTGAAGCACACCCATGATACGCACATTTTCCCACTTCATAAAAATTAAATGATCGTCTTCCCATTTGAAAAAAGGTAGCCAATTTAATGTGAGACCAATCAAAAATATGATACAAAAGCGTTTAAGAATTTTTCGGAGAAAAAAAGCGGTTCCAGCTTTTTCCATTGCAGGAATCACAAATGCCATTGCATTACCTACTGCAAACAAAAAAAATGGAAAAACTAAATCTGCAGCAGTACACCCATTCCATTTGGCATGCTCCAAAGGTGTATATATGGCATCCCAAGTTCCAGGATTATTTACTAAAATCATGAGGGCAACCGTCATTCCTCGAAATACGTCTAAGGAATAAAATCGTTCTTTGGTATTTGAAGCCATTTTTTTTAAAATTGAGTAGAAATGTACAATTTTTTACACAAAAAATGCAGGCTTTAATTGCCTGCATTAGTATAATTGAAAACTGTTTTTACTCAATTGCAAATTTTACTTCTACTCGAGATTCTAATTTAATGTTTTTGAATTCGGTTTGAATAGGCATATTTCCTGCACTATCCTCCAATGATTGTGTTTTTACCATATAAGAAGTTGGTCTTGCATATTCTATAGGATAAGAATTATAAGAATCAGTAATTAATAATGCTTTTCCGGATTTTTGCCCAATACTTGCAGCTAACCTTTCGGCATTTCTTTTTGCTTTACGCATAGCAATACCTTTTAGTTCTAAAAGCATTTCATCAGATTTTGTATATTCAGATTTTGTGATATTTACATTAGCAATATCTTCAGCTTCTAGATTCGCTAAAACCCGTCCTGCTAAAACTGCTGAGTTAACTGTTAACTGGTAAACCTTATTTTTAACTACTTGCTGACCATTTAAAAAATATTTTTTAAAATTAGATCCTGCATCTTGTAGCTGTAAGTCTTTTTGTGTATTTATTCCTAATTTTTTTAATGTAGCTTCTAAAATTCGCTCTTGTTCTTCTACAGATTTTTTATTTTTGGAATCTATTTCACGAAGATTTATTTCCATATAAATTTTATCGGGTACTACTAAAGTATCGGTAGAACCTGAGGTCTCAATATATGGCTGGTCTAAAAAGTTTTTTTGCCCAAAAAGGCTCATGCTAAGCAAAAGGAATAGTGCTCCAATTAAATTTTTCATACTTTAAATTTTATAAAATTATAACCAAATGTATGCCGAACTATCTTAACTCAATAAAAAGTTTTCCAGAGGCCAAAACCTTATCTTTGCAGTAAAAAAGTTCATGAATCTGAATGTAAAAAACGAAACAGGAATACTGAAAGCTGTAGTTCTTGGTCAGCCAGAATCTATAGGACCTGTACCCACTTTAGAAGAGAGCTATGATGCTAAGTCTTATGATAGTATACTGAAAAATATTTATCCAACAGAGGCCGATATTATTAAGGAAATGAACGCCTTTGAAGAAATTTTAAATAAATATAATGTAGAAGTATTTAGGCCAGAGGTGATAGAAAATTATAACCAAGTATTTGCAAGAGATGTTGCCTTTGTTATAGAAGACAAATTGATTTTAGCAAATCTTCTTCCAGACCGTGCCGATGAACAAGAAGCCTATTCCAAAATTTACGAAAATTTGGAATGGCGTAAAATTATCAATCTACCAGAATCTGCACATATTGAAGGTGGGGATGTAATCGTTTGGAATGATTTCCTTTTTATAGGAACTTGTTTTTCAGAAGATTACCGCAATTATAAAACAGCCCGAACCAATGAATACGCTATTGAGATTTTAAAAGAATATTTCCCTAAAAAAAGAATTATCGATTTAGAATTAAAGAAAAATGATACCGTGGCATATGAAGGTATTCTGCATCTCGACTGTACCTTTAATCCTGTTGGGACAGATAAATGTATTATTTACAAAGATGGATTTGTAGATGAGAGCGATTACCGATTAATACTAGACATTTTCGGAGACGAAAATTGTTTTCATGTTACTAGAGAAGAAATGTTTGAGATGAACCCTAATATTTTCTCCATTTCACCAGAAATCATTGTATCTGATAGTTCTTTTACCCGTATGAATAATCATTTACGAAACGAATGGGGCTTTACTGTGGAGGAAATTGGCTACCGCGAGATTTCCAAAATGGGAGGATTATTAAGATGTTCTACTATGCCGCTGGTTCGAGAATAAATAAAGACTATCGTTTTAAATAGTATAATTTTTTAGAAGAAGCTTTTTACATTCCTGCTTTAAGTAATTTTATTTCTTCCGCGCTCGTATAATGTTCATATTTCCGTATTGCAGAGGAATGAAAATGCATTGCTTGGGTCAAGGTTTTTAGGTCTAGAATATTTTCAGATCGAACGCCGCCCCCCACTAAAATCTCGATTACATTTCCATATTGAGCTATAATTTGTGATAAAGTTGCAACCCCTTCCAAAGCGGTGCGAGCACCACCAGATGTAAGGAGTGAATTGAAACCTAAATCAATTATTTGAGAAATACTAGAAAAAATATCCGGTGTTCTATCTACAGCTTTATGAAATGTGCAAGGCAATCCTTGAGCTAATAATACTAATTCAGCATTTTTATTTATATCTACCTCATTATTATTCTGGAGTATTCCAAAAACAAAACCGTCTGCTCCAGCATTTCTGAACTGGATAACATCATTTTTCATCTGATTGATTTCAGATTCTGAATAGGTGAAACCCCCACCTACAGGGCGTATCATTACATAGATAGGTTTTAAATAGTTTCTTTTTAAATATTGAAAATCATTTATATCAGGTGTAAGTCCTCCCTGTTCTAGAGAACTGCAAAACTCTATTCTATCCGCGTCGGATTGTAAGGCAATTTCTGCCGAATTAATATCAAAACAAGCAATCTCTAACATTCTTTTTTCTTTAAATTTAAGTAATTTTGGCAAAATAACAACATGCAATCAACAGATACTGTTCTAATGATAGAACCTGTGGCTTTTGGATTTAATGCACAAACAGCAGAAAATAATTATTTCCAAATCAATTCTGAAAATCAAGAAACACAACAAAAAGCACATCAGGAATTCACACAATTTGTGAATAAACTTCGCTCTAAAGGCATACAAGTAATAGTAGTAACAGATACCTTGGAGCCACATACCCCGGATTCCATTTTTCCAAATAATTGGGTAAGTTTTACTCCAGAAGGAAAGGTTTATTTATACCCTATGTTCGCTCCAAACAGAAGAGACGAGCGAAGGATGGAGGTCCTAGAGGCAGTGAAGGACGCTGGATTTGATATTAAAAATATCCAAGATCTTTCCGGCTCAGAAAAAGATAATCTTTTCTTGGAAGGTACTGGCAGTATCATTTTTGATCATGATTATAAGTTGGCATATGGTTCGGTTTCTCTACGTTTGGATGAAAACCTATTTACAGAGTATTGCCAAGAAATAGGATATCGCCCCATAATATTCCACAGTTACCAAAATGCTGGAACACAGAGATTGCCCATATACCATACCAATGTAATGATGTGTGTTGCAGACCAATTTGTTATCATTTGTTTGGATTGTATAGATGATGAAGTAGAAAGAAATAATGTCCGTGAGCTAATAACATCCACCCACAAAGAAATTATTGAAATTACCGAGGACCAAATGCAAAATTTTGCAGGAAATATGCTACAAGTCCATAATACTAAGGGTGAAAAATTTCTCGTGATGAGCGCCACTGCACATGCATCTTTAAGGCAAGATCAAATCGAGAACATAAAAAAATATTCTGAGATTTTGTCCTCCGACCTTTCCACGATAGAGACCAACGGAGGTGGCAGTGCGCGATGTATGCTTGCGGAGGTCTTTTTACCGAAAAAAGCTTAAATTGTAATTTTAAAATAGTAATACTTCATGGGAAGAGCGTTTGAATATAGAAAAGCTTCAAAAATGGCACGGTGGGATAAAATGGCCAAAACTTTTAGCAAAATAGGGAAAGATATAGCCCTTGCTGTAAAGGCTGGAGGTTCAGACCCTGAGGCCAATCCTGCACTGCGCCGTTGCATCCAAAATGCAAAGGGTGCTAATATGCCTAAAGATAATGTAGAAAGAGCCATCAAAAAAGCCAGTGGTGCGGATGCAGAGAATTATGAGGAAATCACCTATGAAGGCTATGGACAAGGTGGTGTAGCCATCTTTGTAGAATGTACTACCAATAATCCCACGCGTACAGTGGCAAATGTACGGGCGATTTTTAACAAATTTAATGGTAACCTCGGAAAAAATGGTGAACTCGCTTTCATATTTGATAGAAAAGGGATATTTACACTCGCCAAAAGTGCAATTGCTTTACCTTGGGATGATTTTGAAATGGAAATGATAGATGCAGGCGCAGAAGAAATAGAAGTAGATGATGTTGAAAATATAGTAATGATTACTACCGCATTTGAGGATTTCGGGAGTATGAGTCATCGTTTGGATGAGCTAAAAATTGATGTTCAGAGTGCTGAATTACAGAGAATTCCTAATACCTCTACCGCTGTAAATGACGAGCAATTCATTGCGAATATGAAAATGTTAGATAAATTCGAAGAGGATGATGATGTTCAGAATGTTTTCCATAACATGGAGTTGAACGACTCTCAAATGGAACTCATCTAATTAGTTATTTTTTAGAAAAATGATTCAGACGTTTTGATTAAACTTATATCAATATGCGCAATCCTTTGGCACAAAAATGCCTCACCAGTTTTTCGTCAGGATTAGCATTTCCTTTCCCCTATATAGTACCGGTTTATCATTCAGTATCGGATGATTATCTGCCTCACTTAGCGCATATTATTAAGTATAAATCAATAAAATCATTTAAGACTGACCTTGAATTCCTTTCAAAGAAATTTGAATTTGTGGATTGGGATTATTTTAAAAATAACTATCATACTAGCCGGAAAAAACCAGTAGCACTACTCACCTTTGATGATGGTTTTATAGAATTTCGAGAAATTATTCTACCTATTCTTCTGGAGAAAGGAATATACGCAATCAATTTTGTAAATCCGGCTTTCGTGAGTCAAAAAGAAATTATGTTCCGGTTGCAAGCTAGCATTTTTCTGGAAAGATTTAATAAGTTAAAAGAAAAGAAAAAAAAGTTTTTCTTAGATGAATTAAAAAAGGAAAAGCTAGAAATATACGATTTTGCTTCCTTCATTTTGAATATTAATTACAATTCAAAAGATATTTTAAAAAATATATCTAAAGTATTAGAGGTGGACTTTCAAGAATATATTCTGAACAGAAAAGTCTATATGGATGAAGCTGATTTGCAATATAGTAAGAATCAAGGCTTCGGCATAGCGGCTCACAGTTGGGATCATCCGTATTTCTATGATATACCAAAAGAAAAACAATTGGAATCTGCCATTAAATCTATAGAATATTGTAAAAGAGAAGGATACTTAGGAGATACATTTGCATTTCCATTTACAGATGTAGATGTATCCTTGGACTTCTTTACGGAATTATTCGCCGTCATTCCAGAAATGAAAATAAGTTTTGGAACCTCGGGTTTAAAATTAGACACATTTCCTAAAAATCTTCACAGAATAGCAATGGAGCGAGAAATTACCGCTGAAAAAGAGCTATTATACGAAACAAATGCGTTTTATATCAAAAAAATCTTGGGTAAAACAAAATACATTAGGCAATGATTCGATTTGAAAATTTTAATGCAAAATCATTAAAGGAATTAATTAACTCTAAGCGATTTCAGAACTTTCCATTTCTTCCCATAAGTCGCCATAGAGGTGAATCTTTTTTGCAAAATCCTAATGTAAAACCCGATTCGGTTTTGTTAATTTTAGCCTTTGTGGAAGAAAATTTGGCTGGTTACATTGGGGTACTCCCAGATACTATCTGTACCGAAACCCGAGAAATCCCAGTAGGATGGCTAAGCACAATTTATGTTCATTCTGATTATAGAGGAAATAAATTATCACAACAACTCCTAGCAAAAGCCTGTGAAGCCTATGAAAATAGAATTTTGATGACGGAATTTACTTCCGAAGCAGAAAAAATTTATATTAAAAGTGGTCAGTTCTCCTACTTGCCACCCCTTCATGGTATTTCGTATCATTATTATTCGGATTTAAAAAACAATCTGCCATCACGAAACCTTTCATGGAAAAAATGGGTTAAGGTTTTGCGTATTGTAGATTTTTGTATAAATTCCTTAACACCTCTGTTTTATTTGGGACAAAGGAAAAAGAATTGCAAATATTATATCAATTTTAATTTTGATGATGAGATAAAAGACTTTTTTGAAAAAAATAAACCTAAATATACCTTTTTACGAGGGGAAAATACAATAGATTGGATCGTGAGAT
Source organism: Flavobacteriaceae bacterium (assembly GCA_018260565.1). Taxonomy (GTDB): domain Bacteria; phylum Bacteroidota; class Bacteroidia; order Flavobacteriales; family Weeksellaceae; genus JAGLAZ01. Next base: position 53,127 of record JAGLAZ010000004.1, on the reverse strand, counting down.
ATCCGTGGATACTTTCCGGAAGGAAAAGTGATGGGAGGTATCATTTTTCTGATTATGATTCCGTTTTCCAAAATTTATTTATTAAAATTTATAATACGGAAGGTCTTTCTCAAGTCGTTTTTTTAAGTGTAAGAAATACAAAAGCCAAAATATTTTGGATTTTCGGAAAAGGGGATATTAAAGAAGTTACTGAGGTCTTATATCAATTTTGTTTATCCTGGAAGATTGCAAATCTTATTTGTTTTGAAGAAGATATTAACCATTTATTATCAAAAAAATTAGCCTTGTATAAAAAGGCAAGGACTAGGAAGTTTTTTATTCATAAGGATCTTTTAAGTGAAATAGGCACTCCATTCACTTTAAAAGTAGACGCGTGGGATGGAGACCCTGTATTTACCTAAACTATCTTCCTACCAAAAAGCTTTCTGCTTCAGGCATTTTTTTTAAGATAGAATTTGCGTAGCTGCAGTGAGGGTATATTTTATAGTTTTTGTCTAATGCCATTTTTAAAGCTTCACGTACAAGAATTTTTCCTAATCCCTGGCTTTCATATTGATTATGAACCATAACATAACTTATGATAAAAATTTTATCTTCATTATTTAAGCTAAAAGTTAATCTACCCACTTCTTTTTTTTCTTCGTTTTCCAGAAAAATAATACCTCCGCTATCTTGCTCCTCTGTTCTTATTTCCATTTGTTAACTTTTTGAATTCAATATCCTAAAACTACTACTTTTTCGCTTAAATTTAAAGTATTATTGTAGTTAGTATGGAAATTAAACTTAAAAAAGGAGACTCAGATCTTAGATTTACAGCAGAAAATGGTAGAGGACAGCAAGTATTTTTTGATAGGCAGACAGCTGATTATACACCAATGGGAGTTTCACCAATGGAGGCATTGCTGATGTCCTCGGCTGCATGTGCAGCGATGGACTTCGTATCTATTATGGAAAAAATGCAACAAGAATATTCAGATTTTACTGCAATAGCTAAAGGAGAAAGGTTTGATTTTGAATACCATAAACCCTTTAAATCTATTCATATAGAATATCATGTAACAGGAACTCCAGATCCCGCTCTCTCTTGGAAAGCGCTCAGTCTTTCTATTGAAAAATATTGTTCCGTAATGGAAACTTTACGCCCAGACTGTGAAGTAACTTACGCGTTATTTATTCAAGACGCCCTAATAAATTCTTCTCAAAAAGGAGTAAAAAAATGAAAACAGGATTGTATTTCGGGAGTTTTAACCCTATCCATATTGGCCATGTGATTCTTGCTAATTATCTGCTGGAATACTCCAATTTGGGTGAAATATGGTTTATAGTAAGTCCCCAAAATCCTTTTAAAGAAAAAAAATCCTTGCTAGATTCTCATCATCGGCTAGAGATGGTTCGTTTAGCACTAGAGCCCTATCCAGAAATGGCCGCCAACGATATAGAATTTCATCTTCCTCAGCCATCCTACACCATAGATACTTTGGAATTTCTTACCACAAAACATCCTACAAGGATATTTTCTTTAATAATGGGGGAAGATAATTTGGCATCATTACACAAGTGGAAGCGTGCCGAAGACATCTTAGATAAACATGAAGTAGTAGTATATCCTCGGAATTTCTATGAGAAAAATGATGATTTTCCTAGCATAGCTTCTCACCCGAATGTACATACTATTTCAGCGCCTAAACTTGAACTTTCTGCCACTATGGTACGTGAAATGATAGCGCAAGGGAAAAATTTCCGCCCTATGCTTCCACCAGAAGTATATAATTATTTACAAGGTAGCCATCTATATCGCTCATGAAAAAAATAGAAAATTTCTTTTCTAAATATCCTGATACCCGTGTTATAAGCTGGTTTAAGAAGGTGTGTATTATAGAGGCCATTACTTGTTTACTCCTGTATGGAATAGCGATGGTGTGGAAAAGAACCGACCCGGAAGGACTATATCCTACCATTTTTATAATTTTAGTGGGTAATATTCACGGCTTATTCTTCAGCGCATATTTATTGCTGTGTATTCCTATCAGAAAAATCTATCAATGGGATGATGAGGATAGCATATTCGCACTCTTAGCTGCTTTTTTTCCTTTCGCAACTGTTTGGGTTGATAAAAGGCTTGCTCGTCATAATAGGGAATAAGATGGGTGTACTTTCATTCATATTGCAGGATGTTTTTCCTCAACTATGTATTGGTTGTGGCTGTATGATTCCTTCTGATAATGCTTTGTGCAAAGCCTGTGAAACTAAGATTGCATTTATGGAAGAAGATTCTTTAGAGATGATTGAATTTAAAGCCAAATGTGCCCTAATATTCAATGAAGAGACTGAAGTTTATGCCTTATTTAAGTTTGAAAAAGGGGGTGTAGGACAAAAGCTTATCCATGCATTAAAATACAAAAACAGGCCTATTATAGGATTTCATTTATCCTATTTTGTCTCTGAAAAAATACGATTTAAGACTCCGATATCTGCTATTGTTCCTATCCCTTTACATTCTAAAAAATTAAAAAAAAGAGGATATAATCAATTGGATATTTTCAGCAAAAATCTTTCAAAAATTTTGCAATGTGATTATTTCCCGGAAGGCTTGGTGCGGATATCAGATTCACGGGCACAGGCAGGGAGAAGCAAATGGGACAGAGAAATGCGCCAAGAAAAATCCAGGTTTTCTTCTGAACTATCAAGGGATGTTTATGGAAAAATTTTATTGGTGGATGACGTATTCACCACTGGTAATACCCTTAGTGATGCGTACTATACTCTACACCTGGCTGGATTTAAAAATATCAGTATATTGACCATTGCCTCCGATATTTAATAAAGTTATTTTTATTTCTTTCTAAAATAAATCTCAATAGGTACACCGGTAAAATTAAAGAGTTTTCGGAGCCTATTTTCTGTAAATCTTTTATAGGGTTCCTTAATATATTGAGGCAGATTACAGAAAAATACGAACTGTGGAGAAGGTGTAGGAAGCTGAACGCAATATTTGATTTTAATATACTTTCCTTTAATTGCTGGCGGCGGTATTTCTTGAAAAACTGGGAGCATTACCTCATTGAGTTTTGAAGTTTTAATTTTTTTCTTTCTATTCTCAAAAACTTCTACTGCTATTTCTACCGCTTTTAAAATTCTTTGTTTCGTCAATGCTGATATAAATAACACAGGAACATCGGAAAATTGCGCAATTTTTTGTTTTATTCCTGCCTCAAATTCTTTCATGGTGTGACTGTCTTTTTCCACCAAATCCCATTTATTTACCAAAATTACGATGCCTTTTCTATTGCGCTGTGCTATTCCAAAGATGTTCATATCTTGTGATTCCCAGCCTTGGGTAGCGTCTATAATAAGCAAGACAATGTCCGCATTCTCTATTGCACGTACACTTCGCATTACAGAATAAAACTCTAAATCTTCATTTACTTTATTTTTTTTCCGAATTCCTGCTGTGTCTATAAGTACGAATTCATGTCCGAATTTTTTATATAAAGTTTGAATGCTGTCCCGCGTAGTACCTGCAATTTCAGTAACAATATTTCTTTCGTCACCTAAAAGTGCGTTAGTAAAGGTAGACTTGCCTACATTAGGTCGACCTGCTATAGTAAACTTTGGAAGACCTTCAAACGGGTCTTCATATTCTTCATCAGGTAAAGATTTAATAATATCATCTAATAGCTCGCCTGTTCCAGATCCTGTAGCAGAAGATAAAGTATAATATTTTTCAATCCCGAGCTGGTAAAATTCTGTTGCAGGTAGCATTTCTTTGGAAGAATCTACTTTATTAACAACTACAAAAAACATTTTCCCAGATTTCCTTAAAATGTGGAAAATCTCAATATCGGTATCCGTAAGCCCTTCCTCTACACTTACCATAAAGATGATGGAAGTGGCTTCATCAATGGCCAATTGTACTTGTTTGCGTATTTCAGTTTCGAAGATATCCTCTGTACCAATATCATAACCACCCGTATCAATTACCGTAAATTCCGTGCCGCTCCACTCAGATTTTCCATAGTGTCTATCTCGTGTAACACCAGCTGTGGCATCCACGATTGCTTCGCGACGCTCCAGAAGCCTATTAAAGAGTGTGGATTTTCCTACATTGGGACGACCAACAATTGCAACGATATTTGACATGCTGCAAAATTAGAGATTTAATTATTGGTATTACGGTAATTCTATAGTTCCTTAATAGCCGCAATGAAAGTGGTATATATTAAAAATATTATGACTTTTTATCTAAGTATTGAACTTATGTAATCTCGGTTTGTTTATCATTATATATAAAATTAAACGATTAGAATTGAATCTAAAACGCAAAGATTATCTTTGCAAAATGATCCGCCTTACCAAAATATTCACCTTTGAGACTGCCCATGTTCTTTATGGATATGATGGTAAATGTAAAAATCTGCACGGACACTCCTATCGCCTATTTGTTACGGTAAAAGGTATTCCTTTAGAGGATATCACCCATAGTAAAAATGGGATGTTGATGGATTTCGGAGAATTAAAATTGATAGTTAATGAAGAAATCGTTAGCCAATGGGATCACGCAGTTTTAATAAATGCTAAAACTCCTCACCTTCAGCTAGGTGAGCAGCTTAAGAGTCAAGGGCATCAAGTAGTATTTTGTGATTTTCAACCTACTTGTGAGATGATGCTTTACGCCATTGCAGAAAAAATAAATTTCCGACTACCAGCTCATATTACATTAGCCTCTTTAAAATTATACGAAACGGAAACATCTTACGCGGAGTGGTTTGCTGATGATCAAAATGGATGAAATGCTTAAAACTAATCCTATCCCAGACATTAAATTAGAAATCTCTAGTAATAAAAAGATATATTTCGCTTCAGATCAGCATTTTAGTGCAGAGAAGGACCTAGAAAGTAGTCTGAACCGAGAAAAACATTTTGTCCAATGGCTCATTCAAATAGAAAAAGATGCCTCATGTCTTTTTTTAATGGGTGATTTATTTGATTTTTGGCATGAGTGGAAATTTGTAATACCTAAAGGATTTGTCCGTGTGTTAGGAAAATTGGCTGAACTTAGGGATAACGGAAAGGAGATTTACTTTTTCACAGGCAATCATGACATTTGGATGAAAGATTATTTTCAAAATCAATTAAACATCCCTGTCTTTCACTCCAAAAAAATCATAAGCATCAATAACAAAATCCTATTTCTGGCCCATGGTGATGGTTTAGGCCCTGGAGATACGGGATACAAAAGAATGAAAAAGCTTTTCACTAATCCTTTGGCACAATTTGCTTTCAGATGGATTCATCCTGATATTTCCTTTCGTTTTGCAGATTATTTGAGCAAGAAAAATAAACTTATTTCTGGAAAAGAAGATGTTCACTTTTTAGGCGAGGATAAAGAATATTTACTGTTATATTCAGAAAAAAAGGCATCACTCTACAATATAGATTATTTTATATACGGACATAGGCATTTACCTCTAATGCGAGATTTAAAAAATGGTGGAAAATATATCAATTTAGGAGACTGGATATCCTATTTTTCCTATGCTGAAATGGATCATACTGGAGAAATTAAATTATCTTATTTTCCCTTGAAATGATGGATCACATTTTTTCTATCAAGACTTTAGCGGAGTTCGAGGCGCACGCGCTTAAAATATTTCAGTATCAAGTACAAAATGTACCCATATATAAACAGTACATATCTTTATTGCACATTAATCCAAATGAAGTATCTTCCTTAGTAGAGATACCTTTTTTGCCAATTTCTATGTGGAAGAATTATGTTGTTTCGGCCTACGGGAAAGAATCTGCATTATTTTTTCAGAGTTCAGGGACTGGTAATATAGAATCGAGATCTCGACATTATATCCAGGATATTTATTGGTACACACAAAGTTTGGAATATGCCTACCGGCAATTTGTTGGAAATCCAGAGGATCAAATAATTCTTGGTTTACTTCCCAACTATCAGGAAAACCCACATTCCTCCTTAATATTTATGACAGATTATCTAATGAAAAAATCTCGTCATCATAATACAGGCTATTTTTTAAATAATTTTGAGGAATTGGCTTCCATTTTAACTCAGCCTCAAGAGCAAGATATTATTTTATTCGGAGTTTCGTTTGCTTTATTGGATTTTGCTGCTTATTGTGAAGAGGAAAATATTGCATTCTCAGCTCGTAACACTATTAAAATAATTGAGACTGGAGGTATGAAAGGTAGGAAAAAGGAGATTACCAAATTAGAAATGCTGAAAGTATTACAACATGCTTTTCCAGGAACAACTATTTTATCGGAATATTCTATGACAGAATTGTTTTCCCAGGCTTACACAATAGGGGATATGACGTATTATTCACCATCGTGGATGCGTATTTTAGTTCGGGAGTTGGACGATCCTTTTTCGTTTGTTAAAGATGAAAGACAAGGAGGTATTAATATTATAGATCTGGCTAATTATCATACTTGTAGTTTTATTGCAACAGAAGATTTGGGTAAAATTAACGCACTCGAGAACCAGAAATATCTTCATCCAGGATTTGAGGTATTGGGAAGAATAGATCATTCTGAAATCCGGGGTTGCAGCCAGTTGGTAGTATGAATTTACGCGAAGAAGAAATACTATATGCCTATATCACTACCCAATGCAGTTCCGAGCGTGATATACTCCTTACCAATCATTACCACGGAGGATGGGAAGCGGACTTTTTATGTATTAATCCTGAAGGTATTACACACGAAATTGAGGTAAAGTGTTCTAAGTCAGATTTCAAAAACGATTTTAAAAAATCATTTGTGGATGATCAAACCAAAATTTCTCATTACAAGCATGACAGAATAGCAAAGGGTGATTATCCCTATAATCATTTTAGTTTTCTTTTACCTATGGGAATGATCTCGCATGATGAAATCCCTAAACATTGCGGAATCATAGAATATTATCATAATGTAGATGATTGGCGAACAGACTTTTATAGCATCCGTAAGCCTACTTTATTACATTCTAAAAATTTATGGGAGCTTACTGATAAAGACAGTTTTTTTAGAAAAATGGCAATGCAGCTATTATATCGTAAATTTGAACTTAAATCCCGAACACGGGAATTGATCCTAAAAAATCAAAAATTTTTATAATGAAAAATATAAAAAATATTGCGATAGGCGTCGGGATATTATTTCTCGCATTTTTTCTTTTGCTCTTATATAATATGTCTCAAAATGCTGGTAATTCTGGTATGATGATGATGGTGGTAATGCTTCTGCTTGGTCTGGGAATGGGTGGCATTATAGCTTATTTGTTAAGCAGGAATTCTACACCTCCTGTTACTATAACAGAATCTTCTCATACCATCGCGGAAAGTATGCGAAAAGTATTTAAAATAGTATCTGCCGAAGGACATTTTAGTGAAATCTATAATTACGAACAGTCAAGCAAATTATTTAACTTTATTCCCTCTAAAAAGAGTGCTTTAGTTATAGTACAAGCTAAGGTATTAATAGGCTATGATTTTCAAAAATTAAAATGGGAAGTAGATGAGATTACTAAAAAAGTTAGACTTATAGATTTTCCAGCCCCAGAAATTCTAAGTACAGAAACAGATTATAAATATTACAATATAGAAGAACAATTCTATAACCTTCTTAGCCGCGATGATTTGGCTAAAATTCAAACCAATGCAAAATTACAAGTTATAGAAGCGGCCAAAAAATCACATTTGCCTCAAGTAGCTGCCGAACAAATGAGAACTTTATTAACGGAATTTATTGAAAATAAAAATTTTCAATTAGAGAATTCCGCTAGTATCGAGCAAAAGGCCTTGGAATATAAATTAGCGGAAAATCCTGTTAAGCATTTTCCAGACGCACATTCTTCCGTACTTTAACAATATCTTTGCAGCCCAAAAAATTTCTATGATCTCTGCTCAAAATATAGGCCTTCATCACGGAGGTAATTACCTTTTTCAGAACGTTAGCTTTACTATAAAAAAGGAAGATAAGGTCGGCCTTGTTGGAAAAAACGGTGCTGGAAAATCTACTTTACTTAAGCTGTTGGCGGGAGATATAGGCTTCTATGAAGGCAGTATAGTACCAGATGGTAATATTAGCATCGGTTTTCTGCGACAAGATTTAGAGTTTGTAAAAGGTCGTTCGGTTTGGGAAGAAACTATGCAAGCCTTTGTTCAGATTAATGCCTGGAAGAATGAGCTGGAAGAGATTGATAATCAGATGAGTATTCGTACGGATTATGAGTCTGATGGATATTCTGATCTTATCCAGCGCATGACGGAACTGCATGATATTCTTCATCAGTTTGATGCCTATAATATGGAGGGTGAGGTAGAAAAGGTATTAAAAGGTTTGGGATTTAGTGAGGAGGATTTCCACAGATTAACAGATGAATTTTCTGGCGGATGGAGAATGCGAATCGAATTGGCTAAACTTCTTTTGCAAAAAAACGATTTGCTTTTGCTTGATGAGCCTACCAACCACCTTGATATGGAATCAATAATTTGGTTGGAAAATTTTCTAAAAACCTATGTAGGCGGTATTGTGTTGGTAAGTCACGATAAAAAATTTATGACCGCTGTCTGCAACCGTACATTTGATATTGCCAATAAAAAAATTGAGGATTATAAAGCGAATTATACCAAATATTTAGAATTAAGCCAAGATAGGAAGGAAAAATTGAAGCAGGCCAAAAAGAATCAGGATGCAGAAATAAAGCAGATGGAGGAAAATATCAATCGTTTCCGAGCCTCTGCTACTAAGGCCAGTTTTGCACAATCTTTAATGAAAAAATTAGAGAAGATTACTAGAATAGAGATTGAAAATGATGACGTTTCAAAATTTAATATCCGGTTTATCCAAAGTCAGCAACCAGGTAAGGTGATTTTTAAAGCCGAAAATTTAGGTAAAAGTTTCGGTGAAAAAAGAATATTTTCTGATGTCAATTTTGATATTGAGCGAGGGGATAGAGTAGCACTTTTAGGACAAAACGGACAAGGTAAAACTACTCTAGCTAAAATATTGTCGGGAGAGATCACTACATATGATGGTAGCTGGGAGTTGGGGCACAATGTTAAAATTGGATATTTTGCTCAAAATCAAGAGGAGGTTCTTAGCCCAGATAAAACCGTCCTTCAGGAGGCGGAAGATGCAGCTACGGAAGAGACTCGCCCTCGTGTAAGAGATCTCTTGGGATCTTTTCTATTCTCTGGAGAAGATGTTCAGAAAAAAACAAAGGTGCTCTCAGGTGGCGAGCGTAACCGTCTCGCTTTATGTAAACTGTTATTAAAACCGTTTAACACTTTAATTTTAGATGAACCTACTAATCACTTGGATATTCAGTCTAAAGAAATTATAAAACTTGCTCTACAAAATTTTGATGGTACCGTGATTTTAATATCGCACGATAGAGAATTTTTACAGGGTCTGGTAGATAAAGTTTTTGAATTTAGAAACGGAAAAATGCGGGAATTTCTTGGGACAATTGATGAATATTTGGAAGAAAGACAGAGAGCCAGCATCGCAGAAATTTCAGTGGAAAAACCTGTACAGCATCAGGAAGTTACTAACAAAAAGCTTGTTTCACCTAGCGAGCAAAAGATTGTGAGAGTTACCGTGCCTAAAAAGTTGCTTTCCCAAATAGAGAGTTTAGAAAAAGAAATTGAATTGCTTGAAAAAGATATTCATACCTTTGAACAAAGTTTTGAATCACAAAATCCATCTACTGAGGAATTAGAACGATATCAAATCAAGCAAAAAAAGTTAGCTGAAATAATTAAAAATTGGGAAGCTGCTGAAATGGAAAAGGAACAAAATATTTCGGCCAAAGCCTAACAAAGCGTGAATAAAACAATTACTCATATTCGCAAAAGCAAAACCTTCTTTAGCCTATTTATGGGCTATATGATGCTTCTTGTGATATGCAGCAGTGGTCTTTTTCACCAACACAGTCTACCTACTCATTCCACTGAATTCTCCAAAAAAATATCATTAAAATTAGATAATTCCGGAAAGAATAATAACCAGTTAGAACTTCTTAATCATTGCCATTCATGTGATTTTTTAGCACATTTTTATGGTGAATATCATCCAACTAATTTTCTTACTACTTATTTAGTAGTACCAGAGTATAAAAGTGTAGGATTTTTTACTATTTTATATCGAATAGGTACAGTATGTACGGAATATCTTCGAGGCCCTCCCATAGCCTGATATTAAGTTCTACTCACCCTTTTATTGATATAAAAAATATTACATGCTGCGAAAAATTTATGCAGTAGTGTTACTCATTTTCGTACACACACTAGGTGCACAGGTCATCGAGTTCACCGCGAAAATAATAGATTCTGAAACTCAATTACCAGTATCTAACGCAACACTTTATGCAGGCTCTAAGGCTTGCCAAAAACAATCAACTAATTTATATTCATGTTCTATTTCGGATGGGCTTACACTTTTACAGGTGAAAGCCTTTGGATATAATAATACTTCGATAAAAATTCCGAAAAACAAAAGTGAAGTTCTTATTATTTTGCCACCATCGGTGAAAAATTTGAAGGAAGTTCATATCACTTACGCCCCCAATGGTGTTAATAAAGCCTCCGCATGGAGTCCTCAGAGATTAGATAAAGAGCAAAAGACTCAAAATCTCGCTGAAAGTCTAGAAAAGATAGCCGGTTTCAGCATTTTAAAATCAGGATCTGAAATCGGAAAACCTGTATTTCGGGGCATTACAGGAAGCAGATTGCCTGTTTTATTTGGGAATACACGACTTAGAGAGCAAGACTGGGGACAAGAACATGCACCACCCATTTCTCCTCAAGATTTTTCTAAAGTAGTGGTTTTAAAAGGGGCTCAATCCTTAGCTGCTGCCGGAGATTCTAGTTTAGGTTCACTGGTATTATTGGAAGATGATTATTTAAAAAAAGACAGTCTTGGCGGTCAAATTTCTGGACATTATTATTCTTCAAATACAGCAGGAAGTCTAAGTGCTGAGATTTTAATATCAAAAAAAGATTCGCATTTTGTTAAAGTAAGCGGCTCCTCATCCATGTCTGGAGACATCAAAACTCCGGAAGGTTTTATGGAAAATACTGCTGCCACCCGTAATAATTTTAGATTGTATGCTGGAAAAAAAATAGGATCCTGGGATGCTGTTTTTTCTCTTACACTTTACGGCCAAGAACTTGGAATATTCCGAGGAGCATATCTTAAAACTCCAGAAGATTTCTATAAAGTAATTTCTTCCGGAGGTGCAGTACTTAATAATAAAAGAAATTTTGAAATAAAAAATCCTCGTCAAGAAATATTTCATTCCGCAGCCGATGCTAAAATACATCGTGATTTCGCTTCGGGTGACCATCTGGATATTATTGTCTCTTCTCAATTAAACTTGCGAAAGGAATATGAAAACCGTATTGGCATGTATCAAGGTAAACCAGCGATAGATCTTTCCTTACAGTCGCATGATGGCAATATCCAATATAATTTTAAAAGAGGAAAATATTCTTTTACTACTGGTGCATCAGGCTTATATCAGTCTAATTACAGTAATCCTGAGACAGGAAAAACACCGCTAATTCCGGATTATGTTAAATACAAATTCGGAGGTTTTGCGGGCACATCATTTTATGTGAATGCTACCAAAATAGAGACAGCAATACGGTATGATTACAGTACAGTATCCGCGCAGAAATACTACAATAGCTCAGACTGGGCAAAATATGCAGATATTTTTCCAAATTTTGTAAAAGAGGTTAATAATAATAGAATTTATACTCGTCCCCAACTTGATTTTAGCCTTTTGAGTGCCAGTTTAGAAGCAAGTAGAAGATTTGGATCTCACTTTAATGCCGACATAGTAATGAAACTGAGCGCCCGCGAACCCAATCCTGCTGAATTATTTGCCGATGGTTTGCATTTCTCTGCGGCGGTGATTGAGCGAGGATTGCTCACGGCAAAACCCGAAAAAGGTATTCATGTAGAAACAAATTTAAATTGGAAATTCGGTGAAACGATTCCTGTGGAATTCAGTATTCATCCACATTATTCTTATTGGACTAATTATTTAATACAAATTCCAACAGGAAGTGTATCCGGTATTAATGGCACGTTCCCAGTATGGGAATTTCAACAAAATAAAGCTGAAATGTGGGGCCTTCAGATGCTTTACAATGTAAAATTTTCACCATATATCTCGCTTTTAGGAAACATATCCTATGAAAATGGGAGAATCCAGCTTGATAATAATACGACAGAGGCATTACCATTTCTCCCTCCATTACAAGTGAGATCTGAACTTGATTTTAAAATACCTCATACTAAATTTTCTGGTTCTATAACCTCTGTATATGTAGATATTCCCAGACATTATCCTGATTGGAAAATCCCTGTGGATGTCATAGAAAATAACACGCTCAGTACTAAAAATTTAGATCTTAATGTTCCTACAAAGGCCTATTCCTTGTGGCATGCTTCAGTAGATTATACATTTAATAAAAATTCCACCTTAAGCCTAAGTGCTCACAATATTTTGAACACTAATTATAGAGATTATAACAATAGATGGCGATATTTTTCTCCGGAGATGGGGAGGAATATCGGCATTGGATATCAATACAACTTTTAATAACCTTAAAATTCATTTAATATGATGACAAGCATCAAATCAATTTCCAGAAAAGTACTTCCTATAGTAGGAGTAGCAGCAGCATTATCATGTAATAAACGGGATGATCCAGCGGATTTAAAAGAACATGAGGAGATCTCTAAGGTGAGCCTCAAGTTTAAAGACCTGGCAAACCAGACAGTGCAAAATGCCGATTTTATAAACGGATCCATGGTACTCCCGGTTGTTCTATCCAAGGATAAAAGCTATGCCGTAAACATTGAATATTTCCAAAAAGAGAAAGACAATACGTACACCTCCATGAATTCTGAAATAATCGCTGAAAAAAACGATCATTTTATGGTTTTTCAGTTTGTTGGTCAAAGTATAGAGGTTAAAAGAGTAATTGCTGGAGATCAACGAACAGATGGCAATATAGTAGGTCTTTCCAGTATTTGGAAGCCAACTTCCACAGCGGCTTCAGGAGCATTTGGAAAAATAAAGTTAATTCACCAACCTACCAGTGTCGTTATGAATACACCATCCGTGGATAATCAGCAAGGTAGTACCACTGGAGGTGAAACAGATATAGAACTAACGTTTACTCTGCAATAAATTTCTTAAATTTGGTAAAAGCACCCCCTATATTAGGAGTGCTTTTTTATTTCTTGGTCTAATCTTTTGGGAATAGATTTTAAAAGCCTATTTTTGCAGACTTAAAAATTTCATCTTAAAATGAATATTACTGCTACCCAGCACGATGATGTGAGCGCTTTGGTGAACATCAATCTTGATAAAGCCGATTATAAAGAAAAAATTGATAAAACACTTATCAATTATGCTAAAACTGCACAAATGCCAGGTTTCCGAAAAGGAAAAGTGCCATTAAGCATTGTTAAAAGAAAATATGAGGCTGGTGTGGCTTTTGAAGAAATTAACAAGATTATTTCCGATGCACTTAATCAATATATTACGGATAATAAACTCCGTCTTATAGGTAGACCAGTGCCAGTACCAAGTAATGAGCTAAATTATGAAGCCGATTCTCTTCAAGTAGGTTTTGAAATAGGCTATGAGCCAGAAATTGAAATAGAAGTAGAGAAATTTTCGGCCACACATTACGTTGTAGAAGCATCAGATAAGGAAGTTGCTAAAAGCATAGAAAATATGCAAAAGCGTTTCGCCACTCAGGAAGCACAGGATACTATAACTGATGAATCTTTTGTAACTCTTACAATTAATAAAACTGACGAAGAAACCGCTGAAAATGAGGAACCACTTCAATTATTGATTGGTAAAGAAAAATTTCCCCACATTTTTGGTCTGATTCAAGATCTTAAAATGAACGAAAAGAAAGAGATTTCTATTCAAGAAATTCTTGACTCGGAAGAATTATCCAAAGAGTTCAGTCTTCCTTCAAAGATTACAGATTCACCAGATGGTACTATCCTAGTGGAAGTTTCAGATTTTCACAAAGCTATACCTGCAGAAATTAATCAGGATTTATTTGATAAGGTATATGGTAAGGATGTAATTACATCGGAGGAAAATCTTAAAGAAAGAGTAAAAACTGAGCTTGACGAATATTTCCAGCAAAGTGCAGATGTACTTTTCGTTAATAAAGTAATTGAAAAAATCGTTAAGGAAACTGAGGTAAAATTACCAGAAGAATTCCTAGTAAAGTGGCTTATATTCAGTAAAGAAGGAACCATTTCTGAAGATAATGCAAGAGAAATCTTAGCTAAAGAAAAAGAAATCATCAAGGCTCAAATCATTGAAGGTATGCTACTTAATAGCAATGGTATTCAATTAGAGTTTGAGGATGTTTTACAACAGGCAGAATTGATGATTAAAAATCAACTTGCCATGTACGGTATGCATGATCTTCCAGAAGAAGAAGTTCGTAAATATGCGGTGGAGCACCTTAAAGATGAGGAGCGCGCCCAGCAAATGGGAAAAGAAGTTGCTATGATGAAACTTAAAGAAGCTATAATGGAAAAAGCTCAAAAAGAGGATCAAGTAGTGAGTCATGATGAATTCCAAAAAATTATCAAAAAAGAAAACGAAGCAAACGCTTAAATTTAATTATACTTAAAAAGGTCGCAAATCATTGCGGCCTTTTTTATTTTTCATACCACTGTACCCACTCTTCGGCGGCTGTTTCCAACTCGTTATAGTATGCAGCTCCGAATTTTCTAATGATGGGATCCTTAAGAAATTGATATACCCTAAGGTTCATTGCTTCGCCTAAAGTACAGGCAGGAGCACAGATGGGCCATCTATCATAGTTAAGGGCGGTAAATTTGGTATACTCTTTCACCCGTATCGGATAGAGGTGGCAGCTGATAGGCTTTTTCCATTCTATAACACCAGCATTATAAGCGTATTCTATTCCGCATTTTGCGATATTTTTATCATCAAATATCACATAGGCACATTCCTTATTATGTACTAAAGGAGTTACAGGCTCTCCATCTTGCTCATCAGTTACCCAAGGGTGCTGAGATTCTATAGCTATAATACCTTCAGGACGAAGGAACGATTTTATTTTAGGATAAATCTCTTCTAAAATAGCTTTTTCGTTTTGTTCTAAAGGTGCACCAGCATCTCCTTCCACACAGCACGCTCCTTTGCAGCGCTGTAAATCGCAAAGAAATTTCTTTTCAAATATATCTTCGCTTACCAGTGTACCGCTTATCTCTACCATCTATAAATTTTCAGTATTCAAAGATAAAAGTAAAGTGTATTATATGTGAATATAATCTGGGAAAAGCCTTAGGTTTTTACTAGGTTTTATTATCTTTGTACCTATAAACAGATTAATATGACTTGGCTCTGGCTTACTTTATCCAAACTTTTTAAGGCATCTTTTGGTTTTTATGACACTTTTGGTTATATATTAAATTGGATCCTTTTCTTTGCAGCCTCTGCCTTATTCTCATATTGGTGTTGGGTTCTTGTTAAAAAACTAGGAAATAACAAGGATAAGGAATACTATTCTCCTACTGAAGGAAAATTCCAATATTATGATCCTACCATTAATAAAAGAAAAAATTCTTAAATATTGATTAATAATATTAAAAAGTCTCGCTATATAGCGGGACATTTTTTTTGGTAAATGAATAAAAATAATAATATGCCATTCCCTTACATCCTGCTTTAATTTTACTTTAAATTAAAAATATAAAATTTATATTAAATTAATGTTAAAAGGCTATTTTTCCTATGTAAAAAAAGGTTTTATGCCTATATTTGAATACTATAAATGAAGAGTAATGAACGCACCTTTTGAGGAACCTTTATCGGAAAACAATATAAATCAATTTAATTCCAATAAGGATATAAATAATTCCGAGGAAAACTCTGATAAAAAAATTGAGCTTGTTAGCGAAGAATTAAATATATCTAAAAAAGTCGATACTCACACCCGAATATTCAAAAAAGAGGTTGTAGAAGAGCAAGTAAATATTCCGGTTGAACTTTTACAAGAAAATATTGAAATCCAAAGAGTTCCAATAAATATGGAGGTTGATTCTTTTCCGGAAATAAGGCATGAAGGAGATGTGACAATTATTCCAATCGTACGTGAAGAGGCAGTTATTGTTAAAAAATTAATTCTTGTAGAAGAAATAAAACTAACGAAAAAATCCTCTACAGAAACACAATTCGTACAAGATACCGTGCGCAAGGAGGTATTTAATGAAGATGATCATTCAACAAACAACAAACTTTAATCAATATTAACCCAAAAAAATTTAGTATTATGAGCTACACAGTAGTAGGGATGTTCCCAAACAATGAATTAGCAAATGAGGCTTCAAAAAAATTATCATCCGCTGGTTTTCCTGAAACCGATTACAGAGTTTCAAAATTCCGTTCGGAAGGCGAGTATGCTAATGATGATTACGACTATGAAGAAGATGAATCTACCCGTGGTTTTTGGGATAAATTATTTGGATCTGATGACAATTATGACCGTAAGGCATATAGTTATGCGGGATCTAAAAGTAATGTGGTAACAGTCTATACAGAAGACAAAGAAAGAGCAGAAGAGGCTTCCAGAATTATGGACGAAGCAGGGGCAATCTCTGTAGATGACCAATTATCTGATGATTTTTACACCAAAAATCCACAGTATTCTGACAAAAAAGTGATGGGTATTGCTGATACAAATCTTGGAGATAATGCTAACTATGCAGATGACAAAATCCAAGTGGTAAATGAGGAAGTTAATGTAGGCAAAAAAGAGGTAGAAACTGGTGGTGTAAGAGTTCATTCTAGAGTAATAGAAAAACCAGTAGAAGAAAATTTAAGACTGAAAGAAGAGCGAGTTTACATTAAGCGGCAGCCAGTAAACAAAGCAATTACCGATGCTGATGAAGTTTTCCAAAACAAAACTATTGAAATGACTGAATCTAAAGAAGTGCCTGTTGTGGAAAAAACTGCACGAGTAGTGGAAGAAATTTCAATTGGAAAAAATGTAGAAAATGTGGAACATACTGTTGCTGAAACTGTACGCGAAACGAAAGTAGATATCGAAGACACTACATCCAATAATCACCACAATTAAGATTACTGAATCTTTAGACAAATTAAAGACAAAAAAAACTCCCAAATCTTTCGGGAGTTTTTTATGCAATTTGCTCTTTACAAATGAGCCAGTTTAAAATAATACTTTGGAATTTATTTTATAAACCCTCTCATTCTTAATAAAGGATCTACACTGGGATTTCTCCCGCTAAATTCTTTATATGCATCATTCAAATTCTTGGAATTACCTACAGATAATATATATTTTCGGAAGCGGTCTCCATTTTCACGCGTAAGACCACCATTTTGCTTTATCCATTCCCAGGCGTCAGAATCTAAAGTCTCCGACCATAAATAAGCATAATATCCTGCGGAATATCCACCACCCCAGATGTGAGCAAAATAAGGGGTAGAGTACCTCGGAGGGACTGCGGTAGCAGAAAAACCATTGCTATCTAAAGATTGTTTTTCCATACCTTCCACTGTAATAGAAGCCGGAATATTTTTCATACTATGCCAGTCCATATCCAGCTGAGCAGCAGAAACTATCTCAGTAGTCATGAAGCCTTGGTTGAAATTTTTGGCTGCTTTGATTTTCTGAATTAATACCTCTGGCATAGGAGCTCCAGTCTGAAAATGTTTCGCATAATTTCTTAATACGGTAGGCTCTAAAGCAAAGTGTTCGTTGATTTGTGAAGGGAATTCTACAAAGTCCCGTGGTACATTAGTTCCAGATAGGCTTGGATACTTTTGGTCCGCAAACATTCCATGAATACTGTGCCCGAATTCATGAAACATAGTTTCCACATCATCATATGCTATAAGAGATGGTTTTCCTGGTGCAGGTTTTTGATAATTGAAACAGTTAACAATAACTGGTTTGGTACCTGATAAATGACTTTGTTCCACAAAATTACTCATCCAAGCACCACCATTTTTACTTGATCTTGTATAAAAATCTAAATAATATATCGCCAAGGATTTACCCTCTCTGTCAAAAACTTCATAGGCAACTACATCTGGATGGTATACAGGAAGATCCGGCCGTTTTTTAAAGCTAATTCCATAAAATTGTTCCGCTGCATAAAAAACACCATTTTCTAAAACATTAATCACCTCAAAATAAGGTTTGATTTCAGCCTCATCCAAATCGTATTTTTCCTTCCTCACTTTTTCAGAATAATAACTCCAATCCCACGGTTGGACGCTGAATTTTTTCCCTTCTTTTTTGATATAAGAATTAATTACCTTTTCTTCTTCCTTAGCCTGTTTTATAGCAGGTTGGGCAAGCTTTTTAAGAAGTCCTTGCGCTGCATCTACTGTTTTTGCCATTTGGTCTTGAAGCTTCCATGCAGCATAACTTTCTTGACCTAATAAAGCTGCTTTTTGTTGACGAAGATTGGCAAGTTTTAAAACCAATTGCCTTGTATCATTCGCATCTCCTTTACTTGCTCTATTAATACTAGCTTTAAAGATCTTTTCTCTAAGGGCTCTGTTTTCTAAAGATGAAATTACAGGCTGCTGAGTAGTATTTTGTATAGCTATCATGTATTTACCCGGAGACCCTTGTTTCTTAGCAAGATCTGCAGCAGCAGCTATCTCCTCTGCTGAAAGACCGGCAAGTTCTGATGGTGTATCTACCACCACAGCAGCATTTTTACGTGATTCCAACAAAATGTTACCAAATTGAGTAGATGCAATTGCCAATTCTTGATTAAGCTTTTTTAGTTCTTCTTTTTTAGCATCAGGTAGTGCTGCTCCAGCAATCTCGAAATTTTCAAGATAATATTCCTTCAATCTCAAATCCTCGGAGGAAAGATTACTCGTTGGTATATCCTTTATTCTTTGATACAGTTTAGAGTTAAGGTACATCTCATCCGTAAATGCAGAAAAGATGGGAGCATACTTTTCTTGTAAAGCTTGTAATGTAGGGTTAGTATTAGCACTCGTAAGATTATAAAAAATAGTCTGTGCACGTTTTAGGTTAATACCAGACTTTTCTATAGCTTCTAAAGTGTTTTCTAAGGTAGGTGCAGCAGTGTTTTCAACAATTTTATTGATATCTGCTCTAGCTTCTGAAAGGCCTATATTAAAAGCTTCCTCAAAATCTGAATCTTTTATTTTATCAAATTCAGGTGCTTGAAATTGCAGAGTGGATGGTCTTAATAAAACGTTATCAGTATGGTTTGCAAGTTCCTCATGTTTCATAGGAGGTGGGAGTGTATCAGTTTTAGATAGTGATGGTATTACTTTTTGGGAATCACATGATGCCAATCCTAATAAAGCTAGGCAGGCTATGGATAATGGGAGGCGTATCTTTTTCATTTAGTAATAATTGATAGTACAATGTAAGAATTTTCATCAATTGTAAGGGTAAAATCATTATAAAATTAGAATTTTAGAAGAAATACTACCTTGAAATCTTGCCAAAAATATCATAATTAAAAATGGACTTTAAAATAAAATTCCTCATTAAGTTTCAATCTAAATTTATCAAAATAAAGTATTTAAGAATTGTTCTTATATTTTTTGGCAACTTGAATTTCAGCGTAAAATAAGGTGCTAAATTGGCTCGTTGCGATGAATAATTTTGGAAAAATGTGGTATAATATAGATGGCTACAGCGTAACAAGTGAAAAGTTGGATTTTGATTTTACTAAAGGAAACCCTAATCTACAATCAAAATAATTGCGCTCCCTTGATCTTTTAAAAATTGATTTAAAAAGAATACCCATTGCATTCCAACTAATCATTTGGAACATGTTTTTTACTAAAGTTCCGTGACACTTTTTGAAATAATTTCCCATAAAAATTATTCAAATCCTCATATATTTTCTTCGAAAGATGTAAGAAAAAACTAGTAAACAAGGCAATTTAAGGAGAAGAGAAAAAATCAGATTGGCTAATATCAAAATCAAATTTGGATAAAAATAATTTTGAAAAATTTCTATTTTAAAAAAAAACTTCCGAATCAACGGAAGTTTTTTTATTTGAACTTAAAATTTTACCAGCTTCCTGAAGCACCACCGCCTCCAAAACCGCCACTTCCACCGCCTCCGAATCCGCCAAAGCCGCCGCCACCGCCGCCGCCAAAGCCTCCTCCGCCACCAAATCCACCGCCAGGGAATGGAAAAGGGATAGGGAAGAATCCTCCACGATATCGTCGCCGGCCTCTGCCGGAGAGCGTCATATCATCGTCATCATTTTTATTTCTACCTCCTCCAAAAAAGGATCGAATAATATTAAATATGACAATGATTAGTAATATTTTTACCCACAAAGGCATCCCACTACTGCTTTTTCTTTCTTGTTTGGGTTTAGCAATGGCTTTAAATTTTCCTGCTAAAACCTCCATAATGCTTGTAGTACCAGCATCTATACCTTTATAAAAATTACCATTTTTAAATTGGGGTGTGATGATAAAATCTATAATCTGGCCTGCTACTGATGCCGTAAGTGCTCCTTCTGCATCTCTACCTTGCTGAATAGATAGTTGTCTGTCCTCCTTGGCTATAAGAAACACAATTCCATTTTTTTGGTCTTTATTCCGGATTCCCCACTGTTCCCCTATCATCCATGTAGCATGGTTGATATCCTCGCCATTGGTAGTGGGCAAAATGACCACTTGGATTTGGACTGAGGTGGAATCATTGTACCGAATAAGTTTGTCATTTAGTAATTTTTGTTCAGCAGCAGTAAGAGTATTAGTAACATCATACACAGGATAAAGCACTGCCGGTTTTGCGGGTACCTTAAACTGCGCAGATATTTCCACTACACCGAGTAGCAGAAAAAAAACAAGCCTAAAAAATTTATGAAAAACTAATGTCATTCGGGAGTTCGTTGGTAGGAATGTCATGTTCCGGAAAATAACGTATAAGTTCATTTCCTGCCCTATCAATACCATGGATTATACCTTTTGCAATTTCTCCATCACGAAATAAGTATGTCATTTCTTCATGGAGCTTGTTCCAAAATTGTTGGGAAACATGTTTATGAATTCCTTCATCACCAATAATAGTTAGATATTTTTGATCAAAATTGAGATAAAAAAGCACTCCGTTCCTATCTTTCGTTTCAGTCATTTTAAAAGAATGAAATACATCTAAAGCTATCTTTGCCAAAGACGAAGAAGATTCGTCTTTGCTCCCATTATCTATGTGGACCCGGATTTCACCACTGGATTTTTCTTCTGCAAGAGAAATAGCCTTTATTATAAGCTTCTGTTCCTGTTCGGTTAAAGGAATCATGGTTTGATTAAATCTTAGTCTTCTTTAAAAACATCCGGAGCATTTTTAGCTCCTGCCTCAGCTTTGTAGTAAGGCTTCTCATGGAAATTCATAATTTTCGCTAAAACATTATTCGGGAATGTACGGATAGCATTGTTATAATCTTTTACCGCAGCATTATAATTTACAGTTTCAGCGCGAATAGAATTCTCAATAGCAATATATTCTCTCTGAAAATTGGAATACTGTAAATCAGCTTTTAACTCAGGATATTTTTCTACTACAACCATCAATCTGCTCAATGCTCCGGATAATTGTCCTTGTGCAGCTTGAAAACGCTCCATATCTTGGGCCGTCATATTTTTAGGGTCTAGGTTGATAGAGGTAGCTTTACTTCTCGCTTCTACTACTTCTACTAGGGTCCCTTTTTCAAATTTTGCATAAGATTTTACGGCACGCTCAAGATTTGGGATCAGGTTAGCTCTTTTTTGATAAATCGTTTCCACATTGGACCATTTTTCACTCACTTCACTATCTAGTCTTTGAAAGCTATTATAAGAATTACAACTTACTAAACTAAAAATAGCTACTAAGGATCCGAGGATTAACAATACGGTACTTACACCGAATAGACCTTTTTTATTCATTGAGATGGAATTTATTTGGCATCAAATGTAGTATTAAAAACTTAAATTTGTGAAAAAAAATATGGTTACGCTGGTAGTTGCTATGGCAGATAATCGTGTAATAGGGAAGGATGGAAAGATGCCATGGCATATTCCTGCAGAGCTAAAGCACTTTAAAGAATATACAATGGGAAAACCCATCATAATGGGACGCAAAACCTTTGATAGTATAGGTAAAGTATTGCCTGGTCGTACGAATATAATTATTACTCGCCAGGAGGATTATTTCAAAGAAGGAGCTTTGGTAGTAAGTAATGTAAAAGACGCTTTAAAGTTTGGGCAAAAAATAGAAGAAGAAGTTTGTGTTATCGGTGGAGCCACTATATTTACAGAATGTCTTCCAAAAGCAGATAGAATAGTATTAACGAAAATTCATTTTCAGCCAGAGGGTGATACATTTTTTCCTGAAATAGAGGAGTCTGCATTTAAATTAGTTTCAGAAACACCATATCCAGAATCATCTGAGACTCCTAGCTACAGCATTTTAATATTAGATAGAATAAAAGAAGAAGAAATATAATGAACAAATTTGTTAAACTGGTAATCGCCGCATTGATGGTGGCCTGCGGGATTTACTTAATGATGAACAGAAATATTGGATGGGGATTAGTAGTAGTAATTCTATCTGCCCTGCCTGTTGCTTTATTTTTTAAAAATGAATACAGTTTATTAAGCTTTTGGCAACTTAGAAAGCAAAATTTCCAAAAAGCTTTAGATTGGTTACATCACATTAAAAATTTTAAGACTCAACTTCATCGTTCCCAATGGGGTTATTTTCATTATCTTCAAGGATTGTGTATTGCTCAGGATTCTCCTAAACAAGTAGAGGCTTTTATGAAAAAAGCAATGGAATATGGATTAAATATGAAGCCTGATCGTGCCATGGCAACTTTAAATTTAGCGGCTGGAGCCCTTACCAGAGGAAACAAAACTGAGGCTACCCGTTTATTGGAAGAAACCAAGCGTTTAGACACTGCGGGTATGCTTACGGATCAAATAAAAATGCTTAAAGACCAGCTAAAAGTGCCTAATATGAGAAAACATGCACACAATCCCAATATGCGTATTCGAGGGAAATTTAATTAATAATCTCCCTTGGAATTTCCATCGTAAAATTTTGGAATTTGCCAGTTAAGCTTAACGGCCAATACCCTTGTAGTTACTACAACTCCTGTAGCAATTATTTGTATAATTTCCATAGGAATGCCTCCCCACTTTCGTAAACTAAAATAAACAACTCCTCCAAGAATACAGGCCGTTGCATAAATTTCCCGCTGAAATATCAGTGGGATTTTTGTAAGTAACATATCCCGAAAAATTCCACCTGCGCATCCTGTTATAGTACCTAATATAAGACAAATATCCGATGGATAACCCATGGAAAGACCTTTATCTATACCAGCAATGGTAAATAATCCTAAACCTAGACTGTCAAATATAAATAATGTAACTTTAAAATTATTCTCTATTGATTTAAACAACATAGAAAATAGGGCCGCTGCAGATATCCAGTAAATAGTGTCTGTGGAAATCATCCATTGAATGGGTCTGTTTAATAATATATCGCGCAAAGTACCACCACCAATGGAGGTTACGAAGGCGATAATTATTACACCAAAAGGATCCAACCTTTTTTGCATGGCTGCGAAACTTCCAGACATAGCAAAACTAAGGGTTCCTAATATTTCAATGGTTTTAGCAAACTCCATTAATGCAATTTGCGAGAGGCGGAGGGAACATCTACTCGGACTGCTTCCGGCACTAATAGTTCATATTCTCCTCCATGGGTGATAATCTCCCGGACAATGCTGCTGGAAATAAAACTCTTTCCAGAAGAGGTAAGAAGAAATACCGTTTCTATCTTTTTATGAGCTAAAGTTCTGTTGGTGTGTGCTATCGCTTTTTCAAATTCAAAATCTGCTGGATTTCTAAGGCCCCGGAGCAAAAATTGTGCTTCCTGTTCCAGGCAGAAATCCACGGTAAGACCTTCAAAGTATGCAACTCTGACATTATCAAAATGAGCAGTAGATTTTTCTATAAATTCTATCCTTTTTTCTAAAGGAAACATATAGTTTTTTGATGAATTTTGTCCAATTGATATAATAAGTTCATCAAATAAAGCGACTGCGCGCTCTATAATATCTAGATGACCTAAGGTGAGAGGATCAAAGGATCCAGGGAAAATTGCGCGTCTCATTAAATATTTTTTGCTAAAGCTTTTTCTACTTCCCAACCGCACAGATCTACCAAAGAAATGCCTGCATGGGCCGCCTGCTGTGGTAAAATGCTAGATGTGGAAAAACCTGGATTGGTATTCATTTCAAGAAAATAGGGTTGCCCATCCCGGATGATAAATTCACTTCTAGAAAATCCTGTCATTCCTAACATGGTGTACAACTTTATTGTTAATTCTTCTACTTTTTTGGCCGTATTTTCGTCCAATCTTGCTGGAGTTATTTCCTCTGACTCTCCTTTGTATTTGGCATCAAAATCAAAAAATTCATTCTGGCTAACAATTTCAGTAATACCCAGAACTTTAGGTGTTCCCATAATATCTACTACACCAACAGAAACCTCAGTTCCAACAATATATTCTTCTACCAAAACTACCTCATCCTCCCGGAAAGCTTCTTCTACTGCACTGGGAAGTTGTTCAGCATCTGTTACTTTACTTGCACCTAAGGATGAACCGGATTGATTTGGTTTGACAAAAAGTGGTAATCCCAATTTTTCAATAATTCCCTTTGTATCATATCCTTTGCCCTTTTGGAGCGTTATTCTACCTGCCGTTGGAATACCATATTGCGTAGCAATACTTAGAAGATCTTTTTTGTTAAATGTTAAAGCACTAAGGTAACTACTACAGCCGGTGTACCGAATACCGAGGATGTCCCAAAATGCTTGGATCTGGCCATTTTCACCTGGAATTCCATGGATGGTGTTAAAACAGACATCAAATTTTATTATATACCCGCTTGATAATTGTACATGGAAATTTCCTTTTTCAAGGAGCGTTTTTTGCCCTCTATCATCTAAAAAACACCAATTGTCTTTAGTTATTATGATGCGGTAAACGTTGTAGATACTCTTATCCAGGTTCTCATAAATCGTTTGGCCGCTTTTGATAGAAACCTCGTATTCACCAGAATATCCACCCATTACAACCGCTACATTCTTCCGTCCCATAGTTTTCGTTTTGTACAAAAATATTAAAATGATTGAGATACTCTTGAATTTATATCTTTGCGTACCATATTAGGACTATGCTGAAATCTATTTTTCATTGGAAAGTACTCGTAAATCTACTTCTTGCAATAGGGGTATTTACCGGTCTTATTTTTCTTACCTTTCAGTGGTTGGATTATCACACACGCCATGGGCAGGAGATACCTGTCCCAAATTTGCTTAATAAAAAAGTACATGAAGCTATAAAAATCTTGGACGATTATGGTTTGGAATATGAGGTAGATAGTTTTAAATATGATCCTAAATATAAAAGTTTTCAAGTACTACAAATTTTCCCTGCTCCTGGTTCTCGAGTAAAAGCTGGGAGAAGTATTATCTTAAAAGTAAATCCTAAAACGTGGGCCAAAGTTATCATCCCAGATATTTTAGATAGATATAAAGGAACAGCATTTCAACAGTTAGAAAGAACTGGACTTTCTGTAGCAGATACTTTATATGAGCCATCAATTCAAAAGGATGCAGTAATACGAATGTTAATTAATGGAAGTGTAGTAAAACCAGGAATGTCGGTGCCAAGATTCACTAAACTAAGTTTGGTTATCGGTACAGGACCTTTGCGAAATATAAACGTGCCCAATGTTACCGGCATGACTGTAGACCAAGCAAAAGCTGAGATTACCAGAGCGTTCTTTGAGGTAGGTAGAATAGAATTTGAGGATGGAAAAGTAGATGGGAGTGCAGTAGTATATTTCCAAGATCCTGCAGGAATGGATATAAGAGACCAAGGAATGCAGATAGATCTCTGGGCAAGCAAAAGGCCTGTTTCCCAGCTTCAAGCTAAAATTAACTCTTTAACCTCTATGTACAGGGTAAAAATAGACGAGAGTTTACCACCTGTCACTTATGATGATGTAGTCTACCCAGATGAAAATTATGCACCTCCTGCAGAATCTGGTAATGAACCAACGGTTCCGGAGGTAGAGACACCTATACCTGCACCTAAGCCAGTACCGAAACCGACGCCTAAAGCACAAGCCGAAAAACCAAATACTGGAGGAACGAAATCAACTAGTCCGGCAAAAAATCAAAAGACAACGGTAAAATCCAATACAAAAACTTCGGTAACACCACCCACACAAGAGAAACCTAAGAAAAAAATAATCATTGAGTAATAAAGAAGAAGATCTTCACACAGAAGAAATTTTATTTGATGAATCTTCTGAGCAGGACGCAGATTTATTCGAGCATTTTAGATTTACTGTAGACCCGGGACAGCAGCCATTACGGATAGATAAATTCCTAATGAACCACCGGCAAAATGCCACTAGAAACAAAATTTCTAATGCATGTAGAGCAGGAAATGTTTGGGTAAATGGTATTCCTGTAAAGCAAAACTATAGAGTAAAACCACACGATGAAATAGCTGTACTTTTAGCAAGACCGCCAAGATCACAGGTAATAGTTCCGCAAGAAATTCCATTGGATATAATTTTTGAGGATGATGATGTGTTAGTTATCAATAAACCGCCTGGCCTTGTGGTGCATCCAGGACACGGAAATTGGGATGGAACATTGATAAACGGTATCGCATATCATTATGAGAAACAAAACCTTACAAGCGACTTAGAAAGGATAGGCTTAGTTCATCGGATAGATAAGGATACCAGTGGCCTTCTCGTTTTAGCCAAAAATGAATATTCCCTTTCTTTTTTAGCCAAGCAATTTTTTGAAAAAACCACCAAAAGGGAATATAAAGCTCTTGTTTGGGGAAGAATGGATGCAGCTGAAGGAAGTATAGAAGGATATTTGGCACGAAATCCTGGGAACCGACTGCAGATGAAATTATACAAGGAGGAAGAGACACCAGAAGCAGTAGAATTCGGGAAATATTCTCTTACACATTGGAAACTTTTAGAAGATCTACGGTTTTTTTCATTTATCTCATGCCGTCTGGAAACAGGAAGGACCCATCAGATCCGTGCACATTTTAAATCATTAGGTCAGCCTATATTTAATGATGAACGATATGGAGGGGACGAAATCATAAAAGGAGAAAATTTACCAAAATATAAAACATTTGTCGAAAATTTAAAGAAAAATCTACCTCGACAAGCATTACATGCCGAGAGTCTTGGTTTTCAGCATCCTACCACAATGGAACAGATGCATTTTGAAGTAGCTTTACCCGATGATATTTCTAAAACTTTGGATAAAATCAGAAATTACCTTAACGGAAATATAAGTAGTTGAAAAAAGTTTTTATATTTGTTCAAATGAAAACCAAAAACCGTATGAGAAGATTATACTTTTTCTTAAGCTTCGGAATAGCTGCATTGAGTGGCTTACAAGCTCAAGAAACTTTACCTTACTACCAGCAATATCTCATGGATGGTGGGTTTTTGTTCAATCCTGCCTTATATGGAAACACAGATAAAGTAGCAGTAAACTTAAACTATCAAAAACAGTATGCTAATTTTGAAGACTCTCCTAATGTACAGTCTATAGGTATCCATGCTAATGTTGTAGATAGGGTAGGTGCTGGTCTTTCTTTTTTCCGTGATTCTAATGGACCTATTTCAGCAAATGGACTTACGGGAGGAGCTAGTTACACTATTCCTATTGGGGAAAGCGATGAGAGAAAAGATCAATTTTCTTTTGGTACCAGTGTAAGTGCATATAATATGAATTTTGACTTTTCAAAAATCAATGCACAAAATCCTAATGACCCATTGCTAAAAGCCGATACGGATAATATATTTTTAGTGTACGCTAATTTTGGTTTAGCCGCAGACTACAAAAATATTTTTGCTAATGTCTCTGTAAATGATATTGCGCTTACCAATGACAAGTCCATTGTAAACGGTATAGAGCCATCTCCTATAAAAGTTTTTCTTAATGCTGGATATAATTATAACATTACAGAAAATATTAGGATTACGCCATCTGCCTTAATTAATTTAAATACAAATTCTCAACGACTTACAGATTTTAACTTAATGGGAACTTTTCATAATGAAAACAATATGTTTTCTGTAGGTGCCAGTTTTAGGACAGAGCAAAATCGCTTTGGAAATCAAAATTTAAGTATCACTCCTATTGTAAAAGTCCATATGGGTGGCATTACTATTGGTGGTGCATATAATATCGGAATGAGTGATATCCAGGCCTATGGTGGAAATTCCTTTATGGTATCTTTAGGCTATAATTTTGATAATTTTATCAATACTAGAGGATTCAGATATTAAATTACATAATAAAATGTTTAAGCTCTGTATTTCAGAGCTTTTTTTATGATCTATTTCCATTATCCCTACTGCAGAAAACGCTGCAGTTATTGTAATTTCCATTTCTCTACTTCCCACTTGGGACGAGAAGATATGGAAGAAAATATGTTAAAAGAATTAGATTCCAGATTACTTGATAACCACATAATTTCAAAAGATATTTCCAGTGTTTATTTTGGTGGTGGAACGCCCTCATTGGCATCTGTAAAATTCATCTCAAAGGCATTAGAAATAATTTCAATTTATAAAAAGATAAAACCTACCATTGAGATTACAGTAGAAGTTAATCCTGAAGATGTTAGTCCTGATTATCTTTTAAAATTAAAAAATATGGGAGTAAATAGATTGAGTATGGGTATTCAAACCTTTTCAGATTCATACTTAGCTATTTCCAATAGAGCTCATAACTCCGAGCAAGCAAAAGCAGCTCTTTTCTATGCAGCTGACGCTGGATTTCAAAATGTAAGTACAGATCTTATGTACGGCTTCCCTCAACAAAGTATTGGTGAGGCCCTAGATGATTTGGAAGTAATGATTGCAATGGGAATTACTCATTTTTCTGCATATGCGCTAACAGTGGAGCCCAATACGGTTCTACAACATTGGATAAATACCAAAAAAATACTGGCACCTGATGAAGATCTACAGGCTGAAGCGTTTTTCGCTATTCGAGATTTAGCTCAAAAAAGAGGATTTATTCAATATGAGATTTCCAATTTTGGCTTACCTGGCCAATTCTCTAAACATAACACTGGCTATTGGCAGGGAAAACTATACTTGGGAATAGGGCCTTCAGCACACTCTTTTGATGGTTTCCGTACAAGAAGATGGAATATCGCGAATAATCAAGTTTATAATAAAAAAGTAAAAAATGGAGAAGTATTTTTTGAGGAAGAAATGCTAAGTGATACTCAAAGAATCAACGAAATCATTATGCTGGGTCTGCGAACGATAGAGGGAATATCTTTAGAAAAGCTAAAGGAAATTAGTGATGATTCTCTTTTAGAAACCGTATTGGATAAGATTGAAAAGTTAAACCCAGACTATTTTAACATTAATAATGATACTATTAGCTTAAACAAACAGCATTGGTTTCATGCAGATGGTATTGCTGCGGAATTATTTTTTTAAACTGACCTGTAAGGAATATCTTTGTACCTATGGCTAAGAGTAAAACATCCTATTCCCATTTAGACCCTAACGCCCCTATTGGGATTTTTGATAGTGGAGTAGGCGGGCTTACAGTTGCTAAGACCCTTCGCCAAATGCTTCCTCAAGAAAATATGATCTATTATGGTGATACCAAACACTTACCATATGGCGATAAAAGTGTGGAAGCTATCCAGGAATATGCAATAAGAATTGTAAATTTCCTTCTTCAGGAAGAATGTAAATGCATTGTAGTAGCCTGTAACAGCGCTACCGCAGCGGCTTTTAATGTAATACAAAAGAGGATACAAGACTCCATTATTTTAGTGGATGTAATATCCCCAGTTGCAGAACTAGTTTCGTGCAGCATCCATCACAGAGTAGGTGTAATAGCCACTAAGGCGACTGTAGGATCGAACCTTTACAAGAAAAGTATCAACAAAAAAAATAAAAAAATTGAAGTTCGGCAATTAGCAACACCGCTTTTAGTGCCCGTCATAGAGGAAGGCCTAAGCGAATCCAACATTAGTGAAGCTCTACTTCATCATTACTTGGATTCCAAAAAACTGCAGCATATAGACGCTCTTATTTTAGGTTGTACTCATTATCCATTAGTAAGTCAAGAAATTCGTAAATTTTATAATGGAAAGGCTCATGTAGAGGTGATAGACAGTCCTAGCATAGTATCACATGAAGTCCGGGAAAGGCTTAGGGCAGCCAGTTTATTAAAACAAGATGGTGTTGCTGGAAAAATGCAATTTTATTTGTCTGATATTACGCCTAATTTTAAAAAAACTGCAAAGAAGTTCTTCGGAAAAAGTCTTCATTTCAGTCTTAAAACTTTAGATGCAAGTTATAATCCGGCAGATCCTAAATATTGAAATATACAAAATGCGATATTTCCATAAGTTCTCTTCTGAAATTCATACTGAGGATAGGACTCTAGCAAAATCTCTTGGTTAAAAATAGTCTCATTTGCGTTATGCTCTATAATTAAGAGACCATTTTTTACTAAAATATTTTTTTCAATTACAAGTTTGAGTAGTTGGTGAAACACATCTTTATCAATGTCAAAAGGGGGATCAGCAAAAATAAAATCTAACTTATTTTCTTCTATTAATTCAAGTTTCTGTAAATACTTGATGGCATCTTGTTTTATACAGGTGATAGATTCATAGCCCCAATCTTTGGTTAGGCTTTCCAGAAATTTTATATGCCTGATTTCTAAATCAACGGCTGTAATTTGGGTTGCACCCCTAGAAGCAAACTCTAAACTGATACTTCCCAAACCAGAAAATAAATCTAATACTGAAGCTCCAGAAATTTTCTTTTTATTTTCTATAATACTAAATAGAGCCTCCTTAGCAAAATCTGTGGTGGGGCGTACGGTAAAATGTTTAGGTGCTGAAACTCTTCTGGATTTCCAGATACCGGAAACTACCCTAAAACTCATGATCATACTTTTCTAGTTTTAATTAAATAAAAAATGGCGGCCGTTGGCATGCTCCGGTTTGATAGATACTTTAGCACCAAAACGCTTTAATTCCTCTATAAATGTAATATTCAGTTTTGTGTTACCATAAATACTAAAACGTGTCCGGCTTATCTCAAAATGTACTTTTTTAAGACTGAACATGATGAAATAAAGAAAATCTATCTCTTCTGATGCCTCTAGAAAATTATAGAGTACCAATTTTTTATGGGAAAGCATCAAAAAT
This sequence comes from Flavobacteriaceae bacterium, assembly GCA_018260565.1. Lineage (GTDB taxonomy): Bacteria > Bacteroidota > Bacteroidia > Flavobacteriales > Weeksellaceae > JAGLAZ01. The sequence goes on along the minus strand of JAGLAZ010000004.1, from coordinate 21,735 downwards.
TCACAAGTGTTTTCTTCTAAATGAATATGACATTCTTTTCCTTTACCAATAGAAATGGATTGAAGAAACTTTCCTCCTGAAAATTCAAATGTCGCATTTGGAAATTTATTTTTTAATAAATTATAATCTTCTTTAATGATTGAAAAATACCATTGCAACGCAAATTTAGGATGCATACTTAGCATTGCTTCCTGAGGCAATTCATGGGATGCATTCCAGGCTATACTTTCAGCTCCTATAACATCATCCTCATATCCGTATGGAAATATGCTAAATTGTGGTACTGAACAAATAATTTCTACTTCTTGTAACGTAAGAGTTGATGGAAATATATCCACCCAATTTTTATCGATGCTATTTTCCAAAGATTTTTCACTTAAAATCCTGCGGTTGTGGATATGCTGATAAAAGAAACCGTGGTGTGAATAAAGAATAAAAAGTTTTCCCATACGAAGCAAGATGCAGTACCTGCAAAATTACACATTAAAATTTCCTTCTTTTAATTTCTATTAAACCCAATTCATGGTAGAAAAAATCCTGTTCCTCCGCCTCCCAATAAGAAGACGAACGAATAACATTTAAAATTACTTTTTGCAATATACCATCGCCTATTCCATGAATTATTTGCAATCGCTGTGTGCCTTGTTTTTCATGAAATTGTAGGATTTCTTTTAGATAATGTTCCTGTGAGGATAGTATAGTTGGGTGAAGCCGGGAAATATACTTTTCTGGTAATTTTTCTTTGTGAAGGTCTATTCGGCTAATGAGATTCTTCTTTTTACTCTTGTTTAATTTTGAAATTTCCTTATTAAAAATCGGTGCATTATCTAGCAGGTTCTCATGGGGATATTGAATTAAATTTTGGCAAGGAATATTGTGTCGAAACCCATTATCATCTTCTACTACTGCTATATAATCCGTTTTAAAAGAAATAATATTACCCTTCCAATCCTCGTCCAATGGTGAAACACGGTCGCCAATATTAAATTGATTCACTATCGAGGATATTCTATGACTTCCAATTCAGATATACCATCCGAAGAGAGCAAAAATCTCATCATAGTTCTCTTTTTATGCCATCCATGTTTGCCTATTGCTCCAGGATTTAAATGAAGATGAGAGCTTCCCAAGCTAGTATCATTTTTAGCTAAAAGGATATGGCTATGTCCCGTTATAAGAATTTGAGGGCTATGTTCTATTACTAATTTTTTAGCTAAAGAAGAATATTTACCAGTTCGGTTTGCTATATGGAGGATAACGATTTTACATTCTCCTTCCTGAATAAACTGATATTCCGGAAAATAGGACTGGATTTGAGGGCCATCAATATTTCCATAAACAGCTTTACAATGTGGTAAATTTTTAAAATAATCAAAACATGCTTCACCAATATCTCCGGCATGCCATACCTCATCTGCGGCGGCACAGTGGGATTTTATAGCTTCGTCCACGTATCCATGCGTGTCAGAGAGGAGCAGAATTTTTTTCAATTGTTTACCTTTGAGTTCCCAAATTTACGGATTGAGATTTTTCCTTCACTTCAGTTATGTAGGCACATCCTACAGCGGTTTCCAAAAGCAGGTGCATCAGGTAAGCATTCAGCAGAAACTGGAGGAGGCTTTATCTATTTATTTACGAGCGCCGGTAGCTATTATAGGGGCAGGACGCACAGATACAGGTGTGCATGCTAAAGAAATGTTTGCCCATTTTGATTATCCTACTACGCTTCCCGAGGATATCGTTTATAGAGTGAATTCTCTACTTCCTAAAGATATTGCAATTATTAGTATTAAAATGGTTCGGGATGATGCCCATGCGCGTTTTCACGCATTGGAAAGATCGTATGAGTATTACATTTCGCTTCAAAAGGATCCTTTTAAAATAAATTTTTCTTGGCAAATGTACCGTCAAAAACCTGATTTGGAGAGTATGAATAAGGCAAGCCTCTATCTAATAGGTACGCAAAATTTTAAAGCTTTGGCCAAGGAAGGAAGCGATAATAAGACGGATATATGCAGTGTTTCTAAAGCAGAATGGTCCCATGAGGATGAATTTGTATTAAAATTTACGATAACGGCGGATAGATTTTTACGAAATATGGTTCGTGCTACAGTGGGTACTTTGGTGTCTATTGGCTTGGGGAAATATCCCCCACAGCATATGCAGGAGGTATTAATGTCGAAAAAAAGATCTAATGCGGGAGCCTCAGCACCGGCAGAAGGACTGTATCTTTGTAAAATACTATATCCTGAGGATATTTTTATATAATCATGAAAAAAACCACACCCCTTATATCTCGCCTATTCCGTTTAGGAATGGAAAATAAAAAATGGTTTACCATCATAGTAATTCTGTCTGTGTTTTTGGCCTGTGCTACTACCTACAGGCCCTACCTTACAATGATTATTGTAGATCAGGATATTACAAAACTTCGGGATAAAGATTTGGTTTTGCATGATGTTCTTATCCTTACGGCTTTGGTCCTTTTCGAAACAGTGTTAAATCTTGTTTTTGTATATGCTTCTAATCTTATTAGCCAAGAAGTAATTAAAAAGTTAAGGGAACGACTTTTTCAAAAGCTTCTTTATTTCCGCACTGCCTTTTTTGATAAAACGCCTGTGGGACAGCTTGTTACTCGTGCAGTAGGTGATGTGGAGACCATCTCTACCGTTTATAAAGATGGATTTTTAATGCTTTTCGGAGATGTATTAAAGATTGTTTTTGTTTTAATCATGATGTTTGCCATGGATATTAAGTTATCCTTGATATCACTTCTACTCATGCCAATAATGCTTCTTGTTACCCGATATTTTCAAAAAAGATTAAAAAAAGCATTTGGAGATGAAAGGAATTTTACCGCTCAGCAAAATTCGTTTGTTCAGGAAAGATTGGCCGGAATGTCTATCATTCAGGTATTTAACAGACAAGAGGCGGAGTTTGCTAAATTTGAAACTATTAATAAAAAATTAGAATCTGCATTACTTAGAACGGTATTTATTTTTTCCTTGTTTTTTCCAGTTGTAGAGTTGGTCTCATCAGTATTTTTAGGGCTAATTTTATTTTATGGTGGATTTGTAAAAGTGTCAGCTGGTGTTATTATCGCCTTTATTCAGTATATAAATATGCTTGTAAGACCATTGCGCCAAATTGCAGATAGATTTAATAATATTCAAAGAGGCTTAGTAGGTGCAGAACGTGTTTTTGGTTTAATAGACGATGTCCAGGCTTTACCTAATGAGGGGCAGCTTCGTACGGATAGATTGGAAGGAAAATTAGAATTTCAGGATGTGGTGTTCAGCTATGAAGAAAAAACAGATGTACTAAAAGGGGTAAGTTTTCTTGTACAGCCGGGTGAAACTACAGCCATTGTGGGCGCTACTGGTGCTGGTAAAACTACAATCATCAGTTTAGTTACTCGGTTGTATGATATTCAATCAGGAAAAATTCTAATCGATAATCATGATATACGCGAGTATGACATGTTTGCCCTTAGAAGGAAAATAGGCGTAGTTATTCAGGATGTATTTTTATTTCAAGGAAGTGTTTTGGATAATATACGGATGGACTCCGATATCTCTCTAAAAGAAATTCGTAAGGCAGCACAAGATATTGGAGTGGATGATATGATAATGCAGCTTCCAGGTGAATATGATTATATCGTAAGTGAGCGTGGTGCGAGCCTTTCAATGGGACAAAGACAGCTGATCTCCTTTCTTCGTGTGATGGTTACTAAGCCAGATATGCTGGTGCTGGACGAGGCCACCAGCAGCATTGATATGGAATCTGAAAAATTAATTCAACGCGCTACAGAAAAAATTACGCAGGGGAGAACATCTATCATTATTGCACACCGGCTTTCCACTATAGAAAATGCCAATAAAATCATAGTAATGCACCAAGGAAGGATTTTGGAGATTGGTACTCATAAGGAGCTTTTGGAGAAAAAGGGACAATACCATGTGCTGTATAATAGTCAGGAATTTTTACAATCAAAAGATTAATTTCTATTAAATAGCTTTTTATAAAGTTAATTTTTTATATTGCGCAAATAATTAAATTAAGAATTAAGGGCGCATGTCTAAAATAAAAGTGCAGTATGAATATTCCATGCATTGCCAAGCTGAAATACTGTATGAATACCTCGCTACTGCAGAAGGTCTACAGGAATGGTTTGCAAATGAAGTAGAGGAGAAAGGTGATGATTTTTATTTCAGCTGGGAACATGGCTCAGAGGAGAAAGCTACCTTGATACGTTATAAGCCAGAGAGCTTTGTAAGATTTCGATGGGAAGAAGATGAAGGTACAAAGAATTATTTCGAGCTTAGTATTATAATAGATGAAATTACAGAAGATCTCTCTCTAATAATTACAGATTTTTGTGATGAAGATGAACAAGATGAAAATGCTTTATATTGGGAAAATCTTATTGAAAATCTTCAAATAAAATTGGGCGCTGCCTAAGCTACATTGATATGCAAGATTTAGGAACAAATCTTGGCTTCCTTTATGGTAGATCTATTTGGTCCCATTGGTATATACAAAATAACAGACTCATCCTTACAGAAGAGTCTTATTTTTTATTAATGGCCTCTATGCGGAAGCTAAAAATTAAAATACCGTTACATTTTACGCAAGAATTTTTTGAAGAAAAACTTAGCTTTTTCATATCTCAAGGTGATTCAATAATATCAATCTTAGTATATGAGGAAAGTGAAGAGCAGTTTCAAAGTATAGAACTAGGACTTTATATATCTGCAAAAAATACCTCTATAGTACCTTCGGATAATACATTTTCATCTTATGAGGTGGAAGTTATAAAGGAAGTAAGGATTCTTCCAGGATTGCTCACGGGGATAGCTATACATTCCGCAGAAGAAGAATTTGGCTTTCGGTATGCATTTGAAAATGAACTTAGCAACTGTATTTTGCTAAATCAAGAAAATAAAATTGCTCGCTGCGGACCATATAATATCTTTTTGCTACAGCAGAATCAATTAAAATTTCCATCTCACCAGCAAGGATCTAAAATAAGTGTGCTAATGGAATCTTTACTAGGATTTATCCATCATCAAGGTCTTTTGGAACTTTTGCCGGGAGGATATAGCCCATATGAAACCCAAACAGCTGATGAGGTATTCTTACTTTCAGATGCGCAAGGAATAAGCTATGTTACTGGTATAAGAAATAAATATTTCCCTACCGAAAGGAGTAGAGAAATAGTACAAGCATGGTATAACTCTCTATAAAGTTAGTTTAGACTAACATCCACAGGAGCATTCGCAAAAAGAAGATGTTCACCACCCATATTTTGCATAATTTTTTTCCATAAAGAAGGTCCTGCTTCTTGGGTGATATCCAGCAAAATATTTTTTGCTAATATCCAAGATTTATTGTGGATTTCCTCCTCCAATTGCCCTGCTGACCAACCGCTGTAGCCACTAAGTACCTTTATATTTTGGAGAGGAAAATCATTCTCTACTACAGCCTTTATTACAGATTCTACATCTTGAGTTAGCTGATAATTTTGGTTAATGCGATGATAACCTTCATCCAACTGTGGTAGTTTATCCTTAATAATGAAAGAAAACCTAGCTTTCTCTACTGGTCCGCCCTCATAAATTGTTAGCGTAGGCTCCAAAAATTCTCGAAGCATAACGGACGCTTGATAATCTGGTTTATTTAATATAAAACCGAATGCGCCCTCTTCTGTATGTTCTGCAATAAGAACGACACTCCTTGCAAAAAAGTCTTCTCCACGGGAAGGGGTTGAAAGCAAAAGGCTACCTTTGTAAGACTTCATTTTTAATTCCTTTATTCAAATATAATAAAAATGTCCAACCTTAGCGATAGACGAAAAAATTATCATAAAAACGAACTTGTAGAAGAGAATTTGCCTTTAGATCCACTTAGTTTATTTACAACATGGTATCAGGAAGCTGAAGCATGTCAGGATATTTTGGAAGCCAATGCTATGACCGTCGCTACGGCGGATGCTACTGGAAGGCCCTTATCTAGAGTGGTTTTACTCAAGAATTTTGATGATGAAGGTTTTGTTTTTTATACCAATTATGAAAGTCAAAAAGCCTCCGCAATTGCTGAAAATCCTTTGGTATGTCTTAGTTTTTTTTGGCCTGAGCTAGAACGTCAGGTCATTATTTCTGGAAAAGCCTATAAAATAACTAAAGAAAAGAGCGAAAAATACTTTCATAGCAGACCGCTTATGAGCCAGCTAGGTGCACGTGTTTCTCGGCAAAGCAGTTCTGTTCCCAATAGAGAATATTTAGAGCATAAATTAAAGGAAGAAATTGAAAATTTTTCGGGCCACCATGAAGTTCCTATGCCGGAGTATTGGGGGGGATTTACGGTACTTCCTTATGCCATGGAATTTTGGCAAGGTAGACCAAGCCGTTTACATGATAGGGTTTTATATCAACTTCAGGATGATAACAGATGGAATTTCGGTAGGCTGTCTCCATAGAAAAATGCCGCAAAATAGGCGGCATTTTGTATATAGGAAAAACCTGTGAAGATTATTTCTTTTTCTTAGCTGGAGCAGCTTTTTCTGGGTGAACAGCACGAGCCAATTCAGCACCGGGCTTAAATTTAGCTACGCTTTTAGCAGCAATATCCATAGGTTTCCCTGTTGATGGATTGTGCCCTTTCTTAGCAGCTCTTTCATGACGAGAGAAAGTTCCAAAGCCAACTAGAGAAACTTTTCCTTCTTTTTCAGCCAGTGCATTAGAAACATTAGAGATAAAAGATTCTAGAGCAGCTTTAGCTTGAATTTTTGAGATTTGGGCATCGTTTGCCATTGCCTCCACAAGTTCTGTTTTATTCATAACGGTAAATAATTTTATGTTAGTAAAGCAAATATAAAAAAAGATTCAACATATACAAATAATTCATAATTTTTATATATTAAATTAAAAATAAAAAGATTCTAATGTGAATTCTATAAATAGAATATTTTCCTAATAAACTACTTCCAATTAATCATTTAAATCGGTAAATGGTTCATATTTAGATACTTATTGTGGATTTTCTTTTAGTTTTTTCTGTTTTTGTTTTTTACTTATCAAATATAAGCTCTTGGAAAAAAATTAATTGTACTTACCGGTCCTTTTAATTACTTTTGCGATATGCTCATTGAAGTTTTAAAATCAAAAATTCACCGTGTTCAAGTAACGGCCTCTGATCTTAATTATATTGGTAGTATTACGATAGATGAAGACTTGCTGGAAGCTTCCAACATTGTTTCCGGTGAAAGGGTTTACATAGTAAATATCGCTAATGGAGAAAGGTTTGATACCTATGCCATCCCAGGTGCTAGGAGAGGTGGTGAAATATGCCTTAACGGTCCTGCCGCAAGAAAAGTGCAACGCGGAGATATCATTATCATCATCGCATACGCCAGAATGGATATTGAAGAGGCTAAAAAATTTACCCCAAAAATTATATTTCCCGATGAAATAACAAATCTTCTTTCATAAATAAAATGAATAGTAAGAAGATAAAAACTGCATTCACAATACTAATCGCCGTTCTTATAGCGGCAATTTTTATTTACTTTGGATTCAGAAATTATCATTTTACTGAATTTGCTGAAACATGGCAAAATTCTAATAAAATTTGGCTTTTGTTAAGTGGTAATGCTGCTGTAACAGCCTATATTATAAGAGGTATACGCTGGAAACAAATCTTTAAGGATTTACCTTCTACTAAACAATCTTCTGTGAGTTTAATCGACGCACTGGAAGCTGTTTCCTTTGGATATTTACTTAACTATACCATTCCAAGAAGTGGTGAAGTAGCAAGAGCAACCTATTTATTCCGAAAAAAATCTATACCTGTTAGCATCTCCATTGGGACTATTGTGCTGGAGCGTCTAATAGACCTTTTTTTTACGCTTATCTTATTAGGAGTAGCTTTTATAAGTCACTATTCAATTTTATTAAATTTTGTAACCGAAAATTTAAAAAAAATTCAAGGACATTATAATACGAAAAACTTTATTTATACACCTTGGTTTTTTTTTGGGATACTTTCCATTCTTCTACTTTCCGGTCTGGCATTTCTTTTAGTTAGAAAATTTAGACCTAAAATAGTGGAAATTTTTCAAGGAATTAGAAAAGGTTTATTTTCCCTAAAACATATTCAAAATTTAGGATTATTTATCTTTTTAAGTCTTGGTATTTGGGCCAGTTATTTTTGTGCAGCTTATTTTGTTATACTGGCTATCCCTGAAACTCAATTTCTATCCATCTGGGATGCCAATTTTCTATTGGTAATGGGGACTTTCGGTATGCTTATGCCCGCTAGTGGAGGAGTGGGTACTTATCATATAGCAGTAAAAATGGGAATCGCTGCACTATTTACTATGTATGGGATACACCTCATAGAGTCCAGTGCTGCAAGTATAGGCCTTTCGTATGCCTTAATATCTCACGGGATCCAGACGCTAGTCACTCTAATTTTCGGTATATGGAGTATTATCAAAGCAATAACTTTCAACAAAAAGTTAGTTGCCGAAAGCTCGCTTTAGTAAGTATTCCGCTTTAGGTTCTTCTCCCCGAAATTCTTTATATAAATCCATGGGAGGGATGGTTCCGCCTGAGGATAATAATTTTTCGAATTTTTTAGCAATATTTGGGTTATAAATTCCACTGGTTTTAAAATAATAGAATGCATCCGCATCCAATACTTCAGCCCATTTATAGGAGTAATATCCTGCAGCGTATCCACCTTGAAATATGTGTGAAAAAGAAGTACTTAGGCTACTTTCCTTCACTGTAGGATACATGGAATATTTGTATATAATATGAGTTTCAAATTCTTTAACATTATGAATTGCTTCAGGATGGTCTCCGTGGTAAGCCATATCCAGCACACCAAAACTTATCTGCCTCATCGTTTGATATCCCTGCATGAAACTTTTTAGCTTGCTAATAGCTTCTATATCTTCTGTAGGTAAAGCTTCATTGGTAGCATAATGTTTGGCAAATTGAGATAAAAAATCTTCTTCTAAACAATAATTTTCAAAAAACTGTGAGGGGAGTTCTACAAAATCCCACTTAACGGAGGTTCCTGAAAAAGATGGATATACCGTATTTGCTAAAAGACCATGTAAAGCATGCCCGAATTCATGAAATAAAGTAGTTACATCATTAAAGGATAACAAAGCTGGAATTCCTTTACTTTCTTGAGGTGGATTGAAATTACAAACAATAGAAACTACAGGGATTTGTTTGGAACTAAGCCCTTCAGGGAGAATTTCCTGAAATTTTAAATTATATTGAGGATAAAAATGAGTCATCCATGCGCCAGGTCTTTTACCCTCACGAGGGAAATAATCTACATAGAAAATACCCATACATTCTTTATTTTTAAGAACATAAAATACTTTTACATCAGGGTGATACACAGGAATATTGGCGGACTGAAAATGTAAACCAAACAGTTTTTCTGCAAGATCAAATGCGGCCTTTTGTACCGCCTCTATTGGAAAATAGGCTCGTATTCTTTCCTCGTCTAAAGCATATTCTTTCTGTCTAAGTTTTTCTTCAAAAAACATATGATCCCAAGGCATAAGCTGAGTGTAAGATGGATCATATTCCAATGCAAAATTCTGCAGTCTTTCCATGTCCTTTTCAGCGTACGGGCGAGCTTCTCTTGCTAAGTCCTCCAAAAATTGAATTACTTTTTGAGAGCTTTTAGCCATTCTTTCCTCTAAGACAAATTCCGCATAAGATGGGTAACCTAGCAATTTTGCTTTAGCATTTCTAAGTTTAATAATCGTGAGAATTATTTCGTTATTATTCCACTCATTATCAGTAGCATTTTTACTTTGCTGCGCTATATACAGTTCTTTTCTAAGTTCTCTATTTTCTAGATATGTAAGAGCCGCAATGTAGCTAGGCTGTTGCAAACTGATGATATAGGGCGCTTGATTTGCTAGGTCCTCTTCTGGGTTATTTTCATAATAGGCTTTTGCCGCGTTTCGGAAAAGTTCGAGTGTAGATTCGGGAACACCTTTTAATAGGGATATATTATATATTTTTTTATGATACGCATTAGTAGCATGTAAAACATTTTGTCCAAATTTTAGTTGAGCCAAAGAAAGTTCTTCATTTATTTTTTCAAGAGTTTTTTTATCTTCATTACCTAAATCGGCACCGCTTCTAGAGAAACCTTTTAGGGTTTCTGTAAGTAAAAGGTTCTGTTCAGGCAAAAGTTTCTCTTTTGAAGTATTTTTGGAAGCTTGTTTAACTTTTTCATACAGCTGTGGATTCAAACTTACCCAAGAATTAATTTCACTTAAAATCGGTGTAATTTCCTCAGCTATCTCCTCCCTTTTATCATTGGTTTCAGCGGAATGAAGATTGAAAAATACACCTGTAATTTTTTCCAATGGGATTTCTGCTATTTCTAATGCCTCTATTGTATTAAAAAAATCAGGCTCTTCCTCGTTAGCAATAATACTTTCAATATTTAATCTAAACTGTTGAATTATGTGACGAATAGCATCTGCAAAATCATCATCTTGGATCAGATAAAAATCCGGATAGTCATTTGGAGACTGAAGGAGTTGAAGAATAGAATTGGTATTAGAAGAACTCATGATAATTTATTAGAATTTGAAACCATATCAGAAATATGGATTATAAGGATTAAAACATAAAAGCAGAATAGGATAAGCCAGCCATTTTTAACTTCTAAATAGTCCTTATAATGGCTCTCTAAAGAATTTGCCAAAGTTTGGCTCTGGATAAAAGGTTCTCTAATATCGAGAATAATATCTTTATTGAGCTCAGAAAGTGAGACTTGATGTAAGCTATACAAGGAATCTTCCTGGTAAGCACCTATAACTGCGTATTCTGGATTTTTCCCTGGTAAGAATATTTTACGGTAATAGTCTGGTCTTATGGTACCAAAAAACATATTTTCTGGATTAGATAGCAACTGATTGTTACTATCATAGGCAAGGGCGAAAATCTTTATTCCTTTAGGGGTTAGATTTTTTATGGCTATTGGATACTTTCCATCATTTGCAGGCAAGGATTTTTGCAGACAAAAATAAAAGCCTACACCAGCGAAAATTATAACCAACGCGGTACGAATCTGTAGATATATTCTTCCTAAATTATTTTTTCCAATAAATATTTGAAGTAAAAGGGCCGCAAATAGCAGCCAAAATCCGAGTTGAAATGCGAAAATCATTTTGGTAAGGCCAGTAAATCTCGAAGTTTAGGCAATGAATCCTGGGCACCTTTATCACGTGATGCCAAAAAGGAAACTTCTTGGGCAAATGAACAGGCATCATAAAAAATATGGCCATGAGAAAGGGCTACTGCAAGTCCGGATGCAAATGCATCTCCCATTCCAAGGCTATATAAGGGGACTCGGCTTGGTTTAAGGTGCTGAATTATACCATTTTTAGAAGCAAACATTTTTCCTGAATTCCCCAGTAATAAGACAAGTTTTTCTGGATGGCGTACTAGTAAATTTTCCAATTCAGATTCATAACCCTGAAAACCCTTATGCGTATTAAAATATAAATCTTTAAAATCTTTCTCCTTTAACAAGAAAAATCTGCTCTTTGATATAAAGTCTAAGTAAGGCTGTTGCAAAGGGGAAGCATAAAATCCTATGGGAATATTAAAATTTTCAGCTATAGAAAAAGTTTCTATTATAGTTTTATTAGAAATTTCTGACTGACACAGAATAAAATCTGTATCATAAAAAGCTTTTTTAAACTCTCGTAAAATGTGTGGTGTCAGGTTTTTATTTGCACCAGGCTCTACTAAAACAGAGTTTCCTTCTGGACTTTCCAAAACCAGTGCGTTACCTGTTGGAAGATCCTGACTTTCAATAACATAAGCAATATTTACATCATCCTTTTTAAGATGTCTTAAAATTTGTTGTCCATTAGGATCTTGACCTACTGCCCCCATAAAATAAGACTTTGCTCCTAAACGTGCCGTCCCCACAGCTTGATTAGCACCTTTTCCACCATAGGTAAAACCGAAGTTTTGTGATATAATAGTAGAACCAGCTGTAGGGAAGCTAGGTAGGCTGATAATTTCATCTATTGAGCAGCTCCCCACCACAATGATTTTGGGATGAAAATCCTTATTTATAAAGTTCATATGCTGCTAAGATGATATTTAATAAGTAGTTTGCTTTTTGGAAAAAAGATGATTCTAAGGTACTATAATTTATTGAGTTTTCTACTCTTTTTGGAGGCTTTTTAGCTCATTAATTTTAGCGGTAAAAAGGGTAATCTTTTCTAAAGCGTCAGCCTCTTTTTTTCTTTCAGCGCTAATAACTGCTTCAGGTGCGCCAGCAACAAACTTTTCATTGCTTAATTTTTTCTGTACCGATTGTAAAAATCCTTTTTGATATTCTAGAGCCTCTATAGCCTTTCGTAGTTCTTCTTCTACATCTATCTTTTGAGTCATTGGAATATGATATTCCACGATACCGTTCACAAAACTTTCCGAAAATCCTTCAGGTTTTTTTTCAGAAATGATTAATCGTATCCCTGATAATTTCTCCAATGAAAAAACATCCGTTTCAGGTTCATTCGTAGTAATTAGTTGTAACTCCTCTCTTGGGGAAATACCAGCTTTTTGTCTGATATTTCGTACAGCAGTCGTGAGGCTTTTTAAAGTTTGAAATTCATTTAGTAAAGATTTTCCATTATATTCAGGAATTTGTATTTGGTGTAGCATTATACTTTCACCAGGTGTTCTTTTACTTAAAGTTTGCCAAATTTCTTCCGTCAAAAATGGCATAAATGGGTGTAAAATTTCCATCAATTTCTCCAAGAACTGCACTGCCTGCTTTTTAGTTTCTACAGATATTTTTTGCTGAAATCCTGGTTTGATTAACTCTAAATACCAAGCGCAGAAATCATCCCATATCAAGCTGTAAATAGATTTTAAGGCATCAGAAATCCTATATGCTGTAAAATGTTCTATCACTTCTTCATAAACGACATTCATACGCTCCAAAAACCAGTCTGAAGCGTATTTTTCGTGAGATTTCATAGAGATTTCCTCTGTTTCCCATCCTGAAATAAGCCGATAAGCATTCCAGATTTTTGTGCCGAAATTTCTTCCCTGGAGCATAAGATCTTCATCAAATAAAAGATCATTTCCTGCGGCAGAGCTCATTAAAATACCTACCCGAACAGAATCAGCACCATATTTATCAATCAGTTCTAATGGATCAGGTGAATTCCCCAAAGACTTGCTCATCTTCCTCCGCTGTGCATCACGTACTATTCCTGTAAAATATACATCCTTAAATGGTGCTTTGCCTGTAAAATGCTGACCAGCCATGATCATTCTGGCTACCCAAAAAAATATGATATCAGGACCCGTAACCAAATCCTGTGTAGGGTAATAGTATAAAAAATCTGGATTATTAGGGTCATTTAATCCATTAAATACGGAAAATGGCCATAACCAAGAGCTGAACCAAGTATCTAAAACATCCTCATCCTGATGAAGATCTTCGTGGGATAGACTTATATCTGTATTTTTTTCCTTGGCTATATCAAGTGCTTCCTCTAAGGATTCTGCCACCACATATTCATCTGTATTTTTAATGTAATAAGCAGGAATCTGCTGTCCCCACCATAATTGCCGAGAGATATTCCAGTCACGGATATTCTCCATCCAATGTCTGAATGTATTGATATATTTTTCAGGGTGAAATTTTACTTCGCCATTGTCTACCGCCTTTTGAGCATCCAAAGCGAATTTTTCCATTTGTAGAAACCACTGTTTTGAAATCATGGGTTCTATGACGGATCCAGTTCTTTCACTGGTTCCTATGCTACCAGGGTATTGAGTAATTGTGAGCAAGAGGCCAATCTCTTCCAGTTTTTTCCTAATATTTTTACGGGCTAAAAAACGATCTTGCCCGCTGAATTCACCAGCTATATCTGTAAGTTTTCCTTTTTTATCAATACAAGAAATGATAGGTAATCCATATTTCTCGCCCAGAGCATAATCATTTACATGATGTGCAGGTGTAATTTTTAATACACCAGTTCCGAAATCTTTATCCACATATTCATCAGAAATAATAGGTATAAGTTTCCCGGATATTGGTATATGTACTTTTTTCCCTATCCATTCGGTATATCTTTCATCAGTAGGGTTTACACAGAGTGCTACATCGGCAAAAATAGTCTCCGGCCGAGTAGTAGCTACTACCAAGCCTGGAGTCCCATCTTCCGCTACATAGTGCAAATGATATAATTCTGAGGTGATTTCTTTATAAATAACCTCCTCATCAGAGATATTGGTTTGTGCTTCAGGATCCCAATTGATAATACGCTTTCCACGGTAAATTAGGCCTTCTTTATGCAGCTTTATAAATGCCTTTATTACCTGCTTAGAAAGATCATCCTCCATAGTGAAGCGAGTTCGAGACCAATCGCAACTACAACCTAATTTTTTAAGTTGTTTTAAAATAGTATCTCCAAATTCTTCTTTCCAATGCCAAGCATGCTGTAAGAATTCTTCACGAGTGATCTCACTTTTGTTAATACCTTTTTCTTTAAGACGGGCTACCACTTTCGCTTCAGTTGCAATAGAGGCATGGTCAGTCCCAGGAACCCAGCATGCATTTTTTCCCGTCATCCTTGCACGACGAATGAGTACATCTTGGATCGTATTGTTTAGCATATGCCCCATATGGAGAATACCCGTAACATTAGGTGGTGGTATTACTATAGTGTAGGCTGGTCGGTCGTCTGGTGTAGACTTGAAACAATTATTTTCTTCCCAATAAGAATACCACTTGTTTTCGGCTTCGTTCGGGTTGTATGTTTGAACTGGGGAGCTTGTGCTCATTATTTTTGGCTTAAGATTTGCAAAATTAAAGATTGTATAATGGAATTTTCAATTTTTAGGAAATGATTTGTACATTTGATTTATAATTATAACATTTAAAATTTTCATTATGAAAAAAATATTCGCATTAGGCCTTTTCGCAGCTATGGGAACACTTGCATATGGTCAAACCATAACTTTCGATAAAACTACTGTTGATTACGGTACTGTTGCTCAAAATGCTGATGGACAGAGATTTTTTACAGTTAAAAATACTGGTAAAAAGCCTTTGATAATTGCTGAAGTAAAACCTACTTGTGGTTGTACTACACCGGTATGGAGTAAGGATCCTATTAAACCTGGAAAATCCGGTAAAATAAAGGTAGGTTATAATACAGCATTAGTAGGACCTTTTAGTAAGGATATCGAAGTTCTTTCGAACGATCCAGTAAACGGTAGAACAGTAATTCACATTAAAGGAAATGTTCTTGCTTCCAAATAAACAATAAATTAGAATTTATACCATCCCGAAACCTTAGTTTCGGGATTTTTATTTTTGTTAAGGATATAATTTAGGTCAATTCAAAATTGGATTTTTTTTAGAATAAAAAGACAGCCTGTAAGCCGGATTCTGTTCCCCAAAAGGAGTGCCTACCATTTATCTGCCTTTACAGTTGCCTGCAAAATGTAGCTGCTTACCCCCCGGCAAAGCACGAGCCGCGCCCCACTGCCGGTATACTTAGCATTGCACCGCATGGAGTTTACCTGGTTTCACTACAGCCGAACTGTACTTGCTTTCTGTTGCACTTGTCATCACCTCACGGTGTAGGGCCGTTAGCCCTCATGCTGCTCTTTGGTGTCCGGACTTTCCTCATTCCAAAAAGGAGTGCGGCAGGCCAGCTGTCTTGTTACAAAGATAGTCAATATCTTATCCTTTGGTAGAAATTAAGAGATAATGGATTTAATATCTTATATATATTGTACTTGGATACTAGACTATTAAAAAGATAATTTACCTTCGTACAAATTTTCTTAGAGTATCTTTATTCGAAATTAAATTTTAGTCCAAGCAAAAATATTTTTTTTGGAAAGAAAAACACAGTTTACAGCTCTAATTCATGAAAATCAAGGATTGATTATCAAAATTTCACGGCTGTATACCAATTGTTTAGAAGACGAGGAAGATCTTTTTCAGGAAATAGTGTTACAGCTTTGGCGAAGTTATTCAAGTTTTAATGGCGATTCTAAAATCACCACCTGGATGTATCGTGTTGCACTGAATACTGCTATAACAAGCCTAAGGAAATTTAAAAAAAATGAAGGCCTTCATGATACAGGTGATGAGATAGCTTTCGCTAAAATTCCTGAAACAGAAGATAACCAACTGCAGGAAAGGATAGATAAACTGTACCGAAACATTAAAAAACTTCCAGATATAGAGCGTGCAATAGTGAGTATGTACTTGGATGATTTATCTTACCGAGAGATTTCTGAAAACTTAGGAATATCTGAAGTAAATGCCCGAGTGAAAATGAATAGATTAAAAAAAATGCTAAAAATTTTAATGGAAAGCGATGAGTAACTTTGATCTAGATTCATATAAAAATGACTGGAAAAAAAATCCGAAGGGAGAATCATTGCGCTATTCCGCCGGAGAAATAGAAAAAATTTTAAGTAAAAAAAGCAGGAGTTCTGTAAGACTCATAGTTTTATTAAGTTTTGCTGAGCTTTTTTTATTCCTTTTCTTAAGCGTCTATAATGTTCTTTATGTTGATGATCCCATGTTTTTGTCTAAAGGTTTCACTCATATGAATCTTCATTTTAATCCTAATATTAATAAGGAGTATCATACTCTATATAGTATACTCCAAATCATTTCACTGGTAATAAGTATATTATATTGCTGGATTTTTATTCGGTCTTATCTTAAAATAAGAATTCAAAATGATGTGACAACTTTTATAAAGAGCATTATACAATTTCGTAAACAAGTGAAATTTTTTATTTGGGCCAATCTCTTTTTAATAAGTTCTTTCGGCGTCAGTTTTTTATGGCTTATGCACAGAAATCTTCTTGCAGGTTCGCCTCCTCAAGCTGTAGGTGTTCTGTATACTTCCGTTTTTTGTGCACTCATTATTTCAGTGGGAATTATGTGGGCCTACCTTCATTTCACATACGGAAAAATTAATAAGACGCTAGGTAAGCAACTAAAAAGTCTTCAAAATCCTAAATAAAAAATCCCGCAATTAGCGGGATTTAGTTATAATTCTTTACGAAGTCTTGCTACTGGAATATCCAGCTGGTCTCGGTACTTGGCGATAGTTCTTCTCGCAATATTAAAGCCTTTTTCTTTAAGCATCTTTACCAATGCATCATCTGTATAGGGCTTAATTTTACTCTCTTTTTCAATAATTTCTTTTAGGTGATTTTTGATTTCTATCGTGCTTACTTCATCACCATCATCATTAGTGAGACTATCAGAAAATAGATTTTTTAAATAAATTACACCATTAGGAGTATCAGCATATTTACTTTTTACCACGCGCGAAATTGTAGAAATATCAAAACCTGTAATATCAGCAACATCCTTTAAAATCATGGGCTTCAGGCTGCGTTCCTCTCCGGTTAGAAAGTACTCCTTTTGGAGGCTCATAATGGCATTTATAGTCTTCATCAATGTGTTTTGCCTTTGATTGATTGCCTCTATATACCATTTAGCAGAGTCTAATTTTTGTTTGATAAAAAGTGCTGCCTGTTTATGTTCTGGAGACTGTTTGTCATGAGAATAGGTAGAAAGGATGTCCTTATATTCACTGGAAACCTTTAGTTGAGGTGCATTTCTACTGTTTAAAAATGCTACAGGTTCCCTATTGATAATCTGGATAGTAAAATCTGGAATAATTTCCTGATTTAAAGTCAAAGTTTGAGTTTCAAAATTACCTCCTACACGTGGGGAAAGTTTCTCAATTTCTTCCACAGCGAGCTTCAGATCGGCTTCAGAAATATCGTATTTATTTATTAATTTTTGATAATGTTTATTGCTAATTGCATCAAAATTATTTTTAAGGATATCTGCCGCTAAGACTACATATTTATTATTAGTTACTTTATTTTCTATTTGAAGGATGAGGCATTCTTGCAAGTTGCGCGCAGCCACACCAGGCGGATCCATCTTTTGAAGATAGTTTTTAAGGATATCTTCTACAGTCTTTGTATCAGTTTCTATTCCAAAGGAAAATGCCAAATCATCTACCAAGGCTTTAATGGGCCGGCGTAGATACCCATCATTATCTAGATTTCCTACCAGATATTCTGCTATGATCAGTTCATTTTCGTCTAAATCCAAAAAATGAAGTTGTTCTACAAGATGATCATAAAGCGTCTTTCCCTCAGTAAGAAGTAATTGATTATCGAATTCTTCATCGTCAGGGGAATAATTGCTGCTAGCTGTCTTGTAGCCTGGTTCACCATCATCGTATAAATATTCATTAACATCAAAATCTGTGTCAATGCTCTCTGTGCCTTCATTTTCTAAAACATCAGCACTCCCAAAATCTTCTTCTGTGGTCTCTTGAGTTGCTTTTTCCAGCGCAGGGTTTTCCTCCAGTTCTCTTTCTAGCTCCTCTTCAAATTCCATAGTGTGAAGCTGAATGAGCTTCATTAACTGGATTTGCTGAGGTGCGAGTTTTTGCCCAAGCCGCATTTGGAGATTCTGTTTTAGCATAAGGCTTTGTTTTTAAAAATTAAAATTCCGCATTTCTGGGGGTACGAGGGAAGGGGATTACATCACGAATATTGGTCATTCCTGTGACAAACAGAACCAATCTTTCCAGCCCAAGACCAAATCCTGCATGCGGCACGGAACCGAATTTTCTCAAATCTAAATACCACCACAGTTCTTCTTCCGAAATATTTCCGGCTTTCATTTTTTCTAATAATATACTATAGGAATCTTCTCTTTGGCTTCCTCCTATAATTTCTCCAATCCCTGGAAATAGTACATCCATTGCAGCTACAGTTTTCCCATCCTCATTCAGCTTCATATAAAAAGCCTTAATTTCTTTAGGATAATCAAAAATAACTACGGGTTTTTTAAAATGTTTTTCTACCAAATAACGCTCATGCTCGCTTTGTAAATCTGCGCCCCATTCTTCGATAGGATACTGGAATTTACCTTTTTTATTGGGGTTTGAATTTTTGAGGATATC
Organism: Flavobacteriaceae bacterium; assembly: GCA_018260565.1. Lineage (GTDB taxonomy): Bacteria > Bacteroidota > Bacteroidia > Flavobacteriales > Weeksellaceae > JAGLAZ01. The sequence continues at coordinate 2,681 of JAGLAZ010000004.1, read as the reverse complement.
TATCGCTTCTGTATAGGATAGGCGTACAAACCTTCCCTCGGTAACTTGCTTCAGTTTATCTATAAGGTTGAGTTCCAGCCGCTCTTCCTTCGGTTTTTGTTTTTGTTCCTCAGCTTGGCGGTCGTTAAGAAATGCCAGATCTTTTTCACAATTTTTTAGCACATATTCTATCACATATTGAAGGAAATCTTCTGCTAAATCTATGTTTTGATCTAAATTATTGAAAGCGACCTCCGGCTCTACCATCCAAAACTCCGCTAAATGGCGTGTTGTATTGCTATTTTCAGCTCGGAAAGTGGGTCCGAATGTATATACTTTCCCAAGCCCCATGGCAGCACACTCCGCTTCTAGCTGGCCAGAAACTGTAAGATTGGTTTTTTTGCCGAAGAAATCTTGGGAATAATCTACCTCCCCATTTTCAGTTTTAGGTAAATTTTCTAAATTTAAAGCACTTACGCCAAACATTTCACCAGCGCCTTCTGCATCTGCGCCAGTAATTATTGGGGTGTTGATATATACAAAACCATTTTCATTAAAAAATTGATGGATAGCAAAACTTACGGCACTCCGGATTCTAAAAACAGCCCCAAATAAATTGGTACGAAAACGTAAATGTGCTTGCTCCCGAAGGGTTTCAAGACTGTGTTTTTTGGGTTGAAGGATGGTTTTGTCCCGATCTTCCGTAAAATTATCACCCAGTATATGGATTTCTTTTGCAACAAGCTCTATTTTCTGTCCTGCTCCGGCACTTTCTACCAATTCCCCGACGATTTCTAAAGAAGCTGCAGTTGATATTTTGGAAAGGGTATCTGCATCAAATTTTTCAAAATCTACCACTATTTGTAAATTTTCCAATGTAGAACCGTCGTTCAGAGCAATAAAACGATTGGAACGAAAAGCTCTTACCCATCCGGAAATTTTGATTTCGTGATGTAGTAATGGGGTATATTGAGAAAGTAAATTTTTAATTGTCAATTGCGTCATGCGTATACTTAAGTAAAGGTAAAATTACAAAAGAATTATTAAAATTGGAATGTTTTTTGATAGAATTATAGATTATGTTAAAAATTCGTTAAAAAAGTTTTATATAAAATCTTATTGCATAGTTTTACTTGTACGGGACTACACAATAATTTTATAGAAAAGGAAATAGTCCATTTTAGGTTTTGATGTAACAATCATAAGTTTGCCAAAACTTAATAGCTAAAAACATTAATGGTAATTATTATATAATTGTTTTGAAACCTTAACAATTTTCTGGATTTATGGTGGACTATTATGATGCTGATAGAAATTAAGAGAGAACAGCCCTCTATATATAATAGACTGGATATCAAGGGTTTTGTTGCTCTATTAATTGAAAATAATGTAACGACCCAAAGGAAGTATAGGTCAATATATATACCAGGTTCAAATATTCAAGATGTTAAAATAAATTTAATCGATACGGCTTAGAAAAGCAGTACGAATGGGAACAATAAAATTAGCCTCCTAATGGAGGTTTTTTTATGTTTAATTGTTCACATTCCATTCATACACTCGTAATGTTGTAGTAACAATGCGAAACTATTTTTGTGGAAACAAAAATTTATGAAATCTTTTTTACTTTCAGTTTGCTTACTCGCCACTTCGGCCAGTCTAAGTGCGCAAACAACCATTACGGAATGGAATTTCAACTCTTTTACTGGGGGTAGTGCTGCTGCGGTTACACCATCTACCGGGAACGGAAGCGTGGCACTTGTTGGAGGAACAACTACGCCAGCAACAACAGCTTCAGGAACAGGATCATCTGACACTTCATCAACTAATATCGCATTTCAAACTTCTACTTATGCAGCTGCAGGAACAGAAAATAAACAAAGAGGGGTAGAGTTTACAGTTTCCACGCTAGGATATAAGGATATAGTATTTAAATTTGACCAAAGGCTTTCTAATAGTACTGCAAATACATGGGTGGTGCAATATGCAGTAAACGGTTCAGGATTTACAGATGCACAAACTTTTACCTTTACGCCAGCTGCTACAGGAACAGGGGATACATGGTATCTTAATAGAAGTGTAAACTTTTCTACCATTCCAAATGTTATTAATCAAAATGAGGTAAAATTTAGAGTTGTAGCTGCTTTTGATCCAACGACAGGAGATTACTTAGCTGCAAGATCTACTAGCACATACAGTACCACGGGAACTTCTCGATTTGATATGGTAAATGTAAGTGGTACTCCTTTAGCTCTAGGTACGCAGGAAAATACTGCTGCTAAAACAATATTGGTATTTCCCAATCCTGCAAGCAATGAAATACGGGCAACTAAATCCTTGCACGGAACTATCCTTACTTCAGAAGGGCGTGTAGTTGGTCAAATCAATGGTGTTTCAGCAGATATTTCAAATTTAAATTCCGGAGTGTATACCATTTCTTCAAAAGAAGGCACATACCGTTTTATCAAAAAATAAGTTCTATTTTAATGTAACTTCCAAGAGTCCTGCGATAGCAGGACTTTTTTCGTGGAATGCGCCAGGGATAGAGCCGATATCCTTGTATTGTTAGGAACGAACAGAACAAGATAAAGGCGTAAGCCCGGTCACGCCAGTCTGTGAAAAAACCTCCGTTTATTTCTTTCAAAAAGAGCATAATTATTTCAATAATACGAGAGTAAATTCGTATATTTAATAATGCAACA
>JAGLAZ010000029.1:1233-9075 GCA_018260565.1 Flavobacteriaceae bacterium | reverse complement strand
TTGCATTGAGTTGAGTTAAAGTAAGTCGCGGAGCAATTACACCATCTGCTTTTGCAACATCTGTAGGCTTGCCCACTACTTGGAAGGTAGTCTGTGGGGACTCAGTATTTACACCTACATTTTGTGCAAATGATAAAGTTGAAAGAAAAAGTGCAGAAATAGATAGTGCTTTATTCATATTTTATATTTTATTGTTAATTTACAAAGTTACTAAAACCTTGCCAAAAAAGTGATTTTAAAAAATCCTTTTTTAAATTTTATTTTATAATTTAATTGGATTTATTAATTTTTCTTAATTTTAATATTTATTAATATTTATACTAGCGATTTCAATTCTGATACGATTTCTATTTTATTGACTAATAAATTATGAACTGGACATCGTTCTGCAATCTGGAAAAGCCTACTTTTTTGATCTTCCGTAAGATCTGTACTTTTAAAGTCTATATAACGCTTGAAAATAGAATTCTTTTCTTTTGGAAAATTTTCAAATTCAACCTCTACAATAATTTCTGGAACATCCCAATTTTTGTGACTTATATACGATTTCAGCGTTGCCAAAGTGCAGGCGGCTAAGCTTGAGGCCAATAGTTCAAAGGGATTAAAGCCTCTGTTATCTCCACCAAAACTCTCGGGTTCATCTGAATAGTATGTATTTTTTTCCGTACTTAATTTAGTCAAGAATTTATCAAAACCGATTGATCCTTTGACTTTTACAGCATATCCCATTTATCTTACTTTTAATGAAGCCTCTGGTAAAGGCACATATTCTACTTCATCATCAATAACTTTAGGAAATGCATCCGTATTTTGATGATACCAATTGAGTTTCGCCTTCTCAATTGTTTCTTTATTCGTGTGAACAAAATTCCAATGAATATAATGCTCCTCAGGGAAAGGTTCGCCACCAAACAAATATAACTTAGTATTGGCTTCCATCTCAAAAGAACATAAAGTAGCATTTTTAGCAACAATTAATTGCTTAGTTCCGAGTACCTCGCCTTCTATAGTGACAGTTCCTTCCAGAATATACATGGCGACTTCACCATATAAATGTTCACCAATATTAATCGTCTTTTTCTCCGAAGTACTGATTTCTATAAAATATAATTTGCTGTACACATTTACCGGAGATTTCCTACCGAAAGCTTCGCCAGCGATTAGCTTATATCGAACGCCATCCTGCTCCCAGGCCGGTATTTCCTCCTCTGCAACATGTTGAAACTCCGGATCCTTATCTTCCAATTCTTTTGGCAAACCTACCCAAATTTGGAGGCCATGAACAACTTTCTCCTGATTTCTTAGGTATTCTGGCGTTCTCTCAGAATGTACCACGCCTTTTCCTGCTGTCATCCAGTTGACTGCGCCCGGTTTTATTTCTAATGAATTTCCAAGGCTGTCTCTATGCTGTATAGAACCTTCCATCAAAAATGTAAGCGTGGATAATCCGATGTGAGGATGTGGTTTCACCTCCATATTATCATTTGGAAGAAAGGTTTTTGGACCCATATGGTCTATAAAAACGAAAGGACCGACCGATCTTTTTTGGCTAAAGGGTAACAGTCTCCCGACCAAAAAATTTCCTATATCGGCAGCTTTTTCTTCTAATATTAATCCAATGTTTGACATTTAGTAAATTTTAAAGTTCATTATAACCTGGGAAATGGCTGTTTACAATCGCTTTCCATTCCGGATGTTTTTTTATGTATGCAAAGACATACGGGCAAAATGGCATGATATCCTTGCCTTGTTCTTTAAGGTGGGTTAATGTTTTCTCAACCAAAGCGGATGCAATTCCGGTTCCCTGTAACTCTGGCTCTACTTCAGTATGCACTAGTGCAACGCTGTTTCCGAAATCACCATAGTTAATAAAGCCTATGTGGCCATTATATTCTAACTGAAATCGTTTTTGAGGTTCGTTTACTTGAAGTTCTAAAGATTTGAATTCTGGTTTCATATTGTAAATAAGGATAAATTTTATATAAAGTTAATGAATTACAAACACATATTTATATCCTGTGTATTTTGAAGTTCCATAGAAATGCGTGTTCTTGCCATGTTTATTAAGAAAATTTAATCCTTTTTAAAGTGGATCTGGATTTATATCCTAGTAATAATCCAGTCTTCTTATTATTAATTACAATTAAGCAAGAAGGTTTTTTTATCTCAAGAGAAATTGATTTTGTTGATATGTATGTAAAGTAGTTCTGAAATACAAATCAAGTTGTATTTTATGATGATTCAATCCTCGTATATGTAAAAAAAAAGAAGCCTCAGATAATCTGAGGCTTCTAAGAAATGATTTACCTATTTATGATTTCCAAAATGTCCAAACTGTACCGTTGAATATAGCAAGCTGATTTGTCACGGTATCATACGCCATCATCCCGGGAGCCGGATTGATAATAGAAAGATGTGGACTCGCAACTCTAGGAAGAATCATGGCTTTATTATTATCACTAAGTACCAATGCCCCGGGTGTAGTATCGCTACCAAATTGAGCTCCAATTACGGATTTATTTACAGGTACTTCAGTAAGGCCTATTTGGTCTGATACATCTACAGATCCTGTAGTATCTGGAATGGTAATGCCTCCAAAAGTTACATTCTGTTCATTTTTTGATAAATTAAACCAAGTTCCTGCATTGGTGGCCACTTTGATAGTTTTTTCAGACACACTCATTAGGAGGATTCCAGGCACCGCATTAGTAGGAAGTGTGGACACATAAGGTAGGATTAATCCTCTCTTTCCATTTCCAAACTCTAATGATACTGAAGGATTGCTAACACTCGTTTTACCAATTGCAGTTTGTGCAAAACTGAATAAGGGTAAAATACTTAAAAGAAGTTTTATACTATTATTTTTCATACTATTATTATTATTCAGGACAAGTTTGTTTAGTATAACAGTTCCAGGTAGTGCCATTAAATATCTTAAGGCAATCATTGGTAATATCATAAACCATCATACCGGCCACGAAATTCTGTGCAGGTATTCCAAAAGGAAGGTTCTGTGCATTGAAACTCACTCTATTGATTACCATTCCATTTTGGTTGGATTTGATTACAAGCCAACCGCCCTTTCTGCTTTCAAGCCAGTTGTTTAATACTCCAGGACCTGTTAAAGTAGTTATTCCTGTATGCGTAGGTAGCGCTGGATTACCTGCTGTAGCTAAAGCCGGTAATTTGTAACAAACTTTTACCAAATTAATAGTAACAGTAGTAGTAGATGCAGTACCAGCACATAAAGGATTAACTGTATATTTAAAGGAATAGGTACCAGCAGGTGCATTTTGCAAATGCCATACATTATTTACCAATAAATTACTCGGAGTGGGTGTAGTTTCCGTCCAGGTACCATACCCATCATAAGATCCACTGATATAATTAAATAGATTTATACTGGAAGATACACCATCATAATTAACTACTACATTTTGGCCCGTTCCTGCACTTGCATTTGTAAGTGCATCTACGCTCAATACCAAAACTACGGTATTATTTATACAGCTTGTAGTACTGTTGCTGGTAATTTTCACATGATAGATTCCTGCATCGCTGGCTGTGTATTGGCCAAGATCCAAGGTATTCGTAGTAGATAATATATTGGTAGGATTATCTTCTTTATACCACTGATAATTTAGATAGTCTAGCCCTTCTACCACGAGTTTCAATGTACTGTCAGTACAGTTCACCACTGTTTTAATTCCTGGTTTACCTAGAAGCGTAATATCCATTTTTCTGGTGGTAAAATTTCCACAATTGTCATACACCCGGAAAAAATAAATTCCACCCGGTAGATCTTCGAAGATAGGGTTGGTCCCATTATCTCGTATTATGGTAGCGTCATTAGCTGCAGATGATACAATATAATATTTAGTAGGTAACTGTCCACCGCTTACACTTAATGTAACATCATAGGTACCATCAGCACATTGGAAGGCATAGGCATTATTAAATGTAAGTGGGGCTCCTATCTCGAATTCCTGTAATACTTTAGGGTCACAATAATAGTTAGTTCTTACATTATTATTAATAGTGGGATAGTTAAAAGGATACTGTACAATTCGATACTTTCCAACAACCCCATTTTCCCAAGCATTTTTTATTATAAATTTCATGGGAGCTTGTTGCCCAGAACCATCTGTTTGAGTATTTGCTAGACTAGTCCCCCATTTACCAAGAGTAGGAAAATATATTTGGTAATAATAGTTTCCATTAGTAGTACGAAATTGGTTGGAACAATTTAATTCAAGTACGGGCGGAGCTGTTGCAGCCGGAGTAACAGAAGTGACGTTAATTGTTTTGCTTAGCGTAGTTCCCCCACAACTTTCTGTAATTTCCAGCGTATATGAACCAACAGGTACATTATCTAAAATAAAATTAGTTTTTTGTCCATTGGATAACTCATAATTACCATCTGGGATCATATAAGGCAAAGGACCATACTGGGTTATAAATTCTTGTGGAGCAGAGGTAATGCGGGATTGGCTTATTGTATACCCATAAGTAGTAAGCGAAAGGACACCTTTATTAGATGTACAAATAGGTACATAATTTTGTAGAAGGGGATTAAAGGACCGTTTAGTTAGGGTGACTGTTTTGTTTTGTGTTCTACCACATTTGTCTGTAATAATGAAGGAATAAACTCCTTCCGGCAATGGTGAAGTTGCACTTCCAAAGGTTAGAGTATTTGGAGGATAATCAGCAGGATTAAATCCAGCAGGATATGAAGTAAAACTTACAGTATAGTTACCTGAAGATACACCAAAATTTGGATTTCCCAGATACGATATTTGTAAATATTTTCCACCACATGTAGAATCCAATTGATTTAAATAATAAACATTCTCATATTTAAAAGTTTCATTTTGCGTTACTACTCTGCCACAAGCATCAGTAGTTTGCAAGCTTATTGGCAATGTGGTTATTCCGGCGAAATTGGGAATTATAATTCCTGTTAGGGTGGTTCCCGTTACAGTCTCTACCAATCCAGTAACAGGATTGGTATAGGTAATTTTGAAACTTAATGGCAATTTATACCCTCCTGTGACTGCATAAAAATTTAATTTTACTCACGAACAATCTGAAGTATAATTTCCAATCAAATTTACATTGGTAAAATTAGATGGGTTATAGGCAATAGACTGTGATCCTACCACGCCTATCCCACAGGCATCTATAACTCTATATTTATAAGTTCCAGCGGCAAGGCCTGAGAATATATTAGAACTTTGGGCCAATAAAACATTATTACTGGCATCTAAAAGCTGGTATTGGAAAGGACTTTTCCCTCCGGTAGTGCTTATATTAAATGAACCATCACTTCCACAAATCTCATCAGAAATGAGTGTAGTTGATACGGCGGTAAGAATATTTTTTTGGTTGGCTATTGAGTAGTTTCCACTCGTAGCTTGGTTGCTTTGGGTTCCCAATGTTTGGGTGGCGACTACTTTATAGGTCCCCTTAGGTAACCCGGTAAGTGTAGTAGAACTGGTGGTATTGATAGCCTGGCTAAGATTTGCCGTATTGTAAATTGTATAAATTACAGTAGAGTTAGCCGTAGTATTGGCAGTGGTCCATGTAAGGGATCCGTTATTTGGGCAGGTTTCTGGCGTGCCTGTAAGTGTGATGGTGAAATTTGCAAGTTGTGCGTGGAGTCCTGCGGACAAAAGCAAAAGTATAAACCATGTGAATTTGAAAATTTTATTCACAGAATTAATCATTAATTTTTTATTGGTATGCATAGAAAAATAGCTGCAGAATGCAGCCATTAAATTGTTGATGGTATGGAGAATTATTTCTTCAAAGAAGCTTTTATTTCAGCTATTTCTGCTTTAAGTGCTTCTATTTCCTTTTGCTGAGCGATGGTATGAAGATATAGTTCTTCTACTTTCTCTAAAGACTGGATGGACAGCTGCGTATTGTCTATTAGATACGCTCCGTTTTCTTTAGATAATGCATCGATTTTGGTAACACCGGGAAGGTGCTTATTTTCTTTGATGTATTGTTCAGTTTCTGCTAGAGAGCGGAACTTGTAAGTAGGATTTTCTTTGCTTTTTCCAGTGAAGTAGTTATCAAAAACATAATCCGGGTACGTAGAAGCAGACGTAACGATACCGTCACGGAATCTTGCTTTTCCTAAAACATCTAATACGAAATCAAAGTTTTTACCTCCAACAGACTGAGCCGTTTTAGATCCAATCTCTAGTCTTGGAACATTATTGCTAGCCAATACTATATTCTGAGCATCTGTAGTACCCATAAAGTTTCCGGCACCTTTGGAATAGGTGTAGGTACTTGGGTCTCCAGCGGTACCTTGCGTTTCTGTTACAGGGGCAGTAGTGGTGCCAGTATTACCCGTTAAGGTCCAAAAATCTTTACCACCGCCATTGGCTGCAGTAGGAGAAAATGGTCTCCAAGTACCACCATTAAGTGTTGTACTCTTGTTATCATAGAAATAGAACCCTGGAGTAACAGCAATATTGGCCGTACCAGTAGCTGCAGTTCCTGTAGCTGTGTTATATACTACCATACCATCAAGGCGTGTAGGAAAACCTGAAGGAATACCGGTAACAGGAGCAACTAAAGCTGTCATCGCTGTAAGATCTGTTCTTGGAAATACCAATCCTTTACCTTGGTTATTTGTACCATTCCAAGTGGTAGAAGAAGATGCATCTAAGAAAGCAGTTGTCCCTGTCGCTGAACCATTAGAAGGAGTAGCATTATTTCTTACTTGAGCAGATAATGAAAATGCAAAGGTTGCAGCAGAAATTATAAATATTTTTTTTATTTTCATATAGTTAGATAATTGATTATAGAGATGATTGGGTTATCCATATTGTTCCGTTAGAAATAATACAGGCGCCATAACCAGGGTTTACATTGCCTCCATTACCTAGTGCTCCAGTATTCATAACAGCATTTTCCGCAAAGAAACAAAGAACCCGACCTGTGGATGAAGAGGCATCAGGTAATGTAATAGTACCAGCCGATGAACTAGTCATATGAACAAAGTAATCTGTTGGCAGAATAGTTACTGTACTTCCTGTATCAACTCTTATATTCCTCGTAAAAGATCCTTCAGCAGGGCCTGCAAGACTTGAAGCATTTCTATAGCCAATAATGCCATCTGCACCGTGGACTAATATCTTCCCTGCTGCCGCATTTTCTTTTACAGTATTAAATCTTATCTCACCAGTAGGTTCAATTACTAAATCACCTTGAGATAAAGATAAATCAGAAATAAAGGGTGCAACAGAATTATCATGCCCTGACATTAATATTCCAGAACCACTTGGGTTAGACCAAATTCTACCAATTATTTTATTAGGTACTGATGCGGTTGGACCATTCTTAAAAATAATATCACCAGCATCTATTCCAGATCCGCCTGGCTGAAAATAAATGTTACCAGAAGTTCTTGATTCGGTATTGATATCCAAACCAAATCCATCTGAAGCAACCTTGTTAATCCCTATACCACCGCTGATATTATAATAAGTCAAAGATTTACCATCCATATTTACAGTTCTATTAGCTGCTAATGTACCATCTGCAGTGTATATGTTATTGGAAGCAGTAGCAGCACCTGAACCTATTTTAACCCATCGTGATGCAGCAGCATCATAGGAATAAAATCCTTTTCCTGTACCGGTAAATGTGGCACTATCTCCAGCTACTACATCATCTGTAACATATACAAGGGTACCCTCTACTAAATTGGCTGCAGCTATACCTGTAACTCTTGCCTTAGCCAATCTCGGGATAAGTACCCCTTCATTAGTTGTGGCAGCAGCAGCAGCATTTGCAGCGTTTGGTTTAATGTCTAAAGTAGCCTGA
>JAGLAZ010000029.1:369-1223 GCA_018260565.1 Flavobacteriaceae bacterium | reverse complement strand
TGCTGATCCAATAGCTAGCGTAGCGACAATAAAAAGTTTTTTCATGCGATTTATATTATATTTTAATTTTTTATACTCGTATTGGGACAAAGATATACATTTTAATAAATACAAGAGTTGTATTACATTTATTTAACAGATAGATACCTTTCTTTATATGCAATTATCCTACCAGCTATTTTATACAAGATAAAATAGAAGGATTTTGATTTTATTGTAAGGCTAATGCTTTATCCTTCAATGCCTAAGCCTTCTAATAAACGAGTGCAAGCTCACAGCAGAGCAGGATACTCTTTAGCATCCTGTGTGGCTTTGGGTGGGGCTACTTATTTGCTTTTATTAAATCAATTATCAGCAACTTTAGGTTTAGGTGTAGAAAGCGTGTAAGGAGCAATTTGTCTGTTACTCTTTTCCTACTCTATTATACCAAGATGTGCTAGAGGAATAAAGATTTAAAACCTCTTAGGATAATAAGAGGTTTTTAGAATGCTTTTGTAATTTGTTTTTTCTTTTAATTATTGAGCAGCACCCAACCCGTAGATTTACAGCCGTAAAAATTATCACTGTAAAAACTGATCGCTCCCGGATTGGTACAACTTCCTCCTACTGTTATATCAGTGCCATCACCTCTCACCCGGATTTTCCCATTCACATCCAACATCTCTGTGGGTTTAGAGTTTTCTGGTGTGGTAGGGTCCGAAGCAATGCCTATTCCTGTATGGCCGTTTCTCAAAACTACCAGAGCGTTCTTTCCATCATTAGTATTTCCGGGTTGGTAACCTATTGAAAATAATTGTTTTGTGTAAATCGTCAGCAAAAAGTGTACTGATTTAAGCTAAGACTAAGATAGTGTT
>JAGLAZ010000029.1:0-359 GCA_018260565.1 Flavobacteriaceae bacterium | reverse complement strand
ATAATATGGCATATAACCTACTGAAAATAGTTGTTTGGTATCATCTACTACAGTACCATACTGATCAAAGCTAGTATCAGTGGAAAAATTTTTGTTAAAACTAACTTCGCCATAGTTTTGACTGACGGAACTTTTTCCAAAAGCAAAAGAAAATGGTCCATTTGCAGTACCATTTGTAAAGGCTACGGCATTGTACGCATCTACCCCAGTAGTGGCCTGCTCGCCAAAAGCAAAGGAATTATGAGCATTTGCACCTGTAGTGGCATAGCGTCCAAAAGCAAAAGAATTTGATCCATTAGCAGTACCTCGTGAAAAGGCAACAGCTCCATCAGCATATAATCCTGTAGTGGCTTGATAAC
>JAGLAZ010000028.1 GCA_018260565.1 Flavobacteriaceae bacterium | reverse complement strand
GAAATAGTAAAAAATTATTTAGAAAAATCTGTCCAGATTTTTGCGTTTAAGACATAATTTTTTAAAGCGAAGTATACTAAACTTACTTTGTGCAAATAAATTCAATTATAGATTACTTAGATTTCAAGTTAATATTAGTTTACGAGTATAGAAATTGAAATATAATTTTGTTGAAAACTTTAATAATCTTTTTGTGTAGATAAATTTTCGCTAATTAAAAATGTTTTAAAAGGTAAAATCCTGTTGAGTATTTAGTTAATAATCAATTGAAAGCCTTATAATATCAATTTAATTTCTTACTTTTGCAATCCTTAATTCATTGTGAAATAAGGGCAGCAGTATTATTTAAGAACGCTTTATTATGCCAAAACTTAAAACAAAATCCGGCGCAAAAAAGAGATTTGCACTTACCGGTACAGGAAAGATTAAAAGAAAAAATGCTTTTAAATCTCACATCCTGACGAAGAAATCTACCAAAAGGAAAAGAAACCTTACACAGACTTCATACGTTCATGAAACGGATGAACTTAGTGTAAAAAGACAATTAGCTTTAAAATAAATAAAGCTTTTCGGTTTAAATAAAATTCATTTCACCCTGAATGTGTGCACACAAGTATTGAAAAATCGCCACACTCAAAAAAATTAAAATATGCCAAGATCAGTAAACGCAGTTGCCAGTAGAGCAAGACGTAAAAAAGTAATGAAGTTAGCTAAAGGCTACTTTGGAAGAAGAAAAAATGTTTGGACAGTAGCGAAGAACGCCGTTGAAAAAGCAATGTTGTATGCCTATGTTGGCAGAAAACAGAAAAAAAGAAATTTCCGTGCCTTATGGATTATGAGAATTAATGCTGGAGCAAGACAACACGGATTAACCTATTCCCAATTAATGGGTGGACTTAAAAAAGCCAATATCGAGCTCAATAGAAAAGTTCTTGCAGACCTTGCAATGAACCATCCTGAGGCTTTTAAGGCTATTGTAGATTCAATAAAATAAAAATATCCCTTATATAATACTGCGGAAACCTTCATAAAAATGAAGGTTTTTTTATGCTATATTCTTACTTAATTTCTCTATTTTTGGTACTTATCAAAAAATCCATGCCGCAAATAATAGAAGGTTTTTCTAAATTAAGCAAAGAAGCTAAAATTGACTGGCTGCTTTCTGAATTTTTTCCCGCTAGTGAACGCAATACATCATCACAAATACTGGAAAAATACCTTTCCAGTAAGGAAGATCTACAGAAACTACACGATGAATTTTCCGAAAATACTATAACTAATTTTTTCTTACCCTATGGTATTGCTCCTAATTTTCTAATAAACGGTAAACTTTATGCACTGCCAATGGCAGTAGAAGAAAGTTCTGTAGTGGCAGCAGCTAGTAAAGCTGCAAAATTTTGGTTAAAAAGAGGAGGATTTAAGACCGAGATTATTAATACTAAAAAATTAGGTCACACTCATTTTGTATGTACTATAGATTTTCTCAAACTTAAAGAGTTTTTTGAATCAAAATTAAAAACACAATTATTCAATGACACTGCTGATATTACCGCAAATATGCGGAAGCGTGGGGGAGGAATACTTTCCATCACTCTTCGAGACAAATCTCATAAATTAGAAAATTACTATCAATTAGAAGCTGAATTTGATACGCAAGATTCTATGGGAGCTAATTTTATCAACAGTTGCTTAGAACAATTTGGTAAAACGCTCACGAGGGAAATTCAAAATTCAGAGCTTTTTTCTCAACAAGAGAAAGACTCTCTGCAAGTCATCATGAATATTCTAAGTAATTATACTCCGGACTGTATTGTAAAGGCTGAGGTAAGTTGTAAAGTAGAAGATCTTCAAGAAAATGATGGCATAGAACCAGATGAGTTTGCGAGAAAATTTCACCAGGCTGTTCGCATTGCTGAAATAGAACCCTACCGAGCTACTACCCATAATAAAGGCATTATGAATGGTGTAGATGCCGTAGTCATAGCTACAGGAAACGATTTTCGTGCGGTAGAAGCCTGTGCACACGCTTATGCTGGAAGAGATGGAGTGTATTCCAGCCTTTCGCATTGTACCATTTCTGAGGGTGTATTTAGATTTTGGATAGAAATCCCACTTTCTGTGGGAGTTGTAGGAGGACTTACAGGAATACATCCATTGGTAAAATTTTCGTTGGCATTGTTACAAAATCCTTCTGCTAAAGATTTGATGGCTATTTTGGCAGTTTCTGGTTTAGCCCAAAATTTCGCGGCTATCCGCTCCTTAGTAACCACGGGTATTCAGCGGGGTCATATGAAAATGCACCTGTTTAATATATTACAAAATCTAAATGCTACAGAAGATGAAAAACAATATTTTGTTGAATATTTTAAGGATAAAACAGTGCGCCATCACGAAGTAATCTTAGAACTAGAAAGAATCCGAAAGAATTCATGAAAATTTATACCAAAACTGGAGATTCTGGAAGTACAGGATTATATGGTGGCACCCGTGTGAGTAAAGCAGATGCGCAGGTAGAAGCTTATGGTAATTTGGACGAGCTAAATTCGGTATTGGCAGTTTGCTTGTCCTCAATGAAAAGCGCGAACATTGAGAAAATCTTACAAGTAGTACCTCAAATTAAAAGAATACAGCACAACCTATTTACCGTAGGAGCAGAAGTAGCAACTCCTAAAGAAAAACTCATATTAGCTAATGGTAAAAATAGGCTGTCCGAAATGTTACATTCTGAAGAAATTACCATGCTGGAAACACAGATAGATAGTCTTGAGCAAGAACTGGAGCCTTTACAATATTTCATATTACCTGGTGGAGGAGAAGTAGCGTCTCATTTTCATGTAGCACGCACCGTTTGTAGGAGAGCTGAGAGAAGTTTAGTATTTCTTAATGAACAAATTGCTTTACGCAAAGAATTATTAGAATACCTTAATAGATTATCGGATTATTTTTTCGTGCTATCTCGATATGCATCAAAAATGATGGGGGAAAAGGAAGAATATTGGAAACCTGGACATGCTGAATAAATATCCTATGATTTTCCCTGCGGGGCAATCTGCTTTATTAATTATTAATGGGGAAGAGCCTAAAGTATTACCGGATAGGGATGCCTATGAATTACTTGCTTGTACCGATGGCGCTCTGAATTATTTAGAAAAAAATAATATTAATCCAGAACAAGTAAGTTTTATTTCAGGAGATTTTGACTCTGTTTTGCCGGAGCTTAAAAATAAATATGCATCGAAGTGCATCGCTACACCAGATCAAGATTTTACGGATTTTTACAAAGCCTTAGATATTATTAAGACTAATTATCCTGAAATAAAATATGTACATGTGGTAGGATGTGGTGGGAAAGAAATGGACCATTTTCTTGGTAATCTTACGGTAGCATTTGCATTTAGGAATGATTTTCATATCCTGTTAGAAGATAATTTCAGCCATTATTTTTTTGTTGAAAAAGAAAGTGAAATTTATAACCAAAAAAATAAAATACTTTCCCTATACCCTTTTACTACAACTAAAAATATTACAAGCACCGGGCTTAGATGGTCTTTAACAAAGGGATCACTGGACATCACAGGCCAGATAGGAACCCGAAACATTGTAGATGAAAATGTAGTACATATTACATACGAGGAAGGTGCTCTTCTTGTATTTATTTCAAAAAATACAAGTGAAATCCGATCATTAAATAAAGATAATTCACAAAATTTGCCTAACGAGAACCCAATATGAAGATAAAATATTCTGAACTAATTGACCAAACCCTGTATTTCCCTACGGAAGAATTTGATGTAAGAGAAAACCAACTTCGTTTCCATGAAATTCCTTTAATGGATGTGATAGAACAGTTTGGTACACCGTTAAAAGTCAGTTATTTACCTAAAATTTCACATAATATACAGCGAGCAAAAACATGGTTTAAAGAAGCCTTTGAAAAGCACGACTATAAGAAAAAATACCGCTATTGTTATTGTACCAAATCGAGTCATTTTAGTTTTGTTTTAGAAGAGGCTCTTAAAAATAATATCTCCATAGAAACATCTAGTGCCTATGATATGGATATAGTTGCGGCTCTATATGCTAAAGGAAAGTTTGGCAAAAATATGGAGGTCATCTGCAATGGCTTTAAAACAGATGATTATTTACACAAAATTTCAAATCTAATAAATGACGGTTTTGAAAATGTAATACCTATATTGGATAATTACCGGGAGCTGGATAAACTTACAGAAAGCATAGATGTCAATTTTGATATAGGCATCCGCATAGCTTCAGAGGAAGAACCAAAGTTCGAATTTTACACCTCTCGTTTAGGTATTGGGTATAAGGATATCATACCTTATTATTCTCAAAAAATTGCCGAGCATCCCAATGCGCGCTTGAAAATGTTGCACTTTTTTATTAATACCGGTATTAAAGATACTGCCTATTATTGGAATGAATTATACAAGTGCCTACGCGTGTACGCAAAATTGAAAAAAATAGCTCCAGAGGTAGATTCCCTTAATATAGGAGGTGGATTTCCTATAAAAACTTCACTGAATTTTGATTATGATTATCAATATATGGTGGAAGAAATAGTTACCCAAATCAAAAAATTCTGCGAAGAAGAAGGCGTTGAAGAGCCTAACATTTATACCGAATTTGGGAGTTTCACTGTAGGAGAAAGTGGTGCAAATCTCTACAAAATTGTTAGCCAAAAACGGCAAAATGATAGAGAGCGCTGGAATATGATAGATTCCTCATTCATGACCACTTTGCCGGATACTTGGGCCATTTCCAGGCATTTTATTATGCTCCCTATAAATCGGTGGGATGATACGTATGAACGGGTTTTTCTCGGTGGACTCACCTGCGATTCCGATGATTATTATAACTCGGAACAACATACCAACGCTATTTATTTACCTACATTTAGTGATACAAAGCCTTTATTTATTGGTTTTTTTCATACAGGTGCCTATCAGGAAACCATCGGTGGATACGGTGGAGTACATCATTGCCTAATGCCTCAGCCACGCCATATACTTATCAATAAGGATGAGAATGGGAAGTTTGTGTATGAGATATTTCGCGAGCGTCAGGAGCCAGAAGATGTTCTCAAAATTTTAGGATATTAGATATCCCTTACAATATGAAAGACAATATCCGCAAATGCCCCTACATTTGCGGATATTATTTTTTAGGGCGCCTTATCCGTCCTCCGTTCCCGCTTTTTTTTTAAGGGGCGGCCGATCGGCTAACGCCTCCGAGCCCGCCCCTTAAAAAAAGAGCTCCACTCAGGCCGGGGCGCTTGCAGCAGCAAAAGAGGATAATAATATAACTTATACTATAATAATTAGTTAAACTAAATTATTTAAATACCAAGATATTTTACTTTGCAAATACTATAATTCTCACTTTTTCTTTGAAATATTATCTGTCATATTGGATTAATATTATTTGCAGGTAGTATAAAAAGAAAAGCCGCTTCTTTATCAGAAACGGCTTGTTAATTGTTTTACCTCTATTTTACAATTTGCTTAATGCACTTTTCATATTGGAGATCCATACCGATGGAGTAGTAGAGTATCCTGCGGCGGCGATACTTGCTATCCAACTATTAAGGTTTCGGGTTCCTTTTAGTCTGGAATAGAATTTTTTGCGAGTTAGTAATTGGCAAAATGCGTGAAAGCCTTCTTCTACACTCTTAAAACTTCTATATCTGGAGTTATAAACAGTATTTTTACCTGTAATACCGAAATGGTTGTTTGCTAGTCTTGCCAATTTACTATTCCCTCCACCAGATTCCATATAACCTACACCTAATATTACCTCTTTGGGAATGCCATATTGTGCAGAAAGTTCAGTTGCCAAGGCTGAATATTGGGTGAAATATTTTTGGCCAAACGCCGAAGTACTTACCGTGCTTAAAATGAGGCTCATAACCACAATCCATGTTTTGATATAATTCATAATTGTTGATTTACTTCGGCGAAATTATTCCACAAGGATGAGCATGTATCATTTTTAAGGA
Source organism: Flavobacteriaceae bacterium (assembly GCA_018260565.1). GTDB lineage: Bacteria > Bacteroidota > Bacteroidia > Flavobacteriales > Weeksellaceae > JAGLAZ01. The sequence goes on along the minus strand of JAGLAZ010000028.1, from coordinate 3,430 downwards.
AGATTAACGAATTCAGAGTTTAAAAATTCCTTAATAGTATTAAAAACGTTAAAATTTGTTAACGTAAGTGTATGTCAAATGTCATTTTTTAAATAAAATTGAGCAATGCCCTGTAAAAGATTATGTGCATTTTCAAATTTTTATCTTTGCAATTCATTTAAGAAAAATTCATGCCCACTGTAGCCTATCATACTTTAGGATGCAAACTCAATTTTGCAGAGACCTCCACCATAGCACGACAATTTTCCGATTTGGGATTTCTGCAAGTGGACTTCAATACAGTATCTGATGTATATGTAATCAATACCTGCAGTGTTACAGAAAATGCGGATAAAGAATGTAAAACCCATGTTAAAAGAGCCCTTCAAGCAAATGCAGATGGTTTTATCATTATTGTGGGCTGTTATGCACAATTAAAACCTGAGGAAATTGCAACTATTCCCGGTGTTGATTTGGTTCTTGGTGCTCAGGAAAAATTTAATATTTCGTCTTTTCTTCAAAAAGATTTTCTTTCAGACCAATATACTTTCAAAAAACAAAGTCCGGAGATTCATAGCTGTCAAATTGAAGAAGTAAATCATTTTATTTCAGGTTTTAGCACAAATGATAGAACGAGGGCATTTTTAAAAGTTCAAGATGGATGTGATTACAAATGCACCTATTGCACCATCCCTTTGGCCAGAGGAATTAGCCGTTCTGATACTATGGAGAATGTTATACAACAGGCCAAATCTATTGCAGAGCAAGGAATTAAAGAAATAGTTCTTACAGGTGTTAATGTGGGTGATTTTGGAAAGGGTGAATACGGAAACAAAAAGCACGACCATACATTTTTCCAACTTGTGGAGTCTTTAGAGAATTTAGATCAAATTTCAAGAATAAGAATCAGCAGTATTGAACCTAATCTTTTACGTCCAGAGATAATCAAATTTGTATCTCAAAGTAAAAAATTTGTCCCACATTTTCATATTCCTTTGCAATCTGGTAGTAATACAGTATTAAGATTAATGAAAAGAAGATACAATAGGGAACTCTATCTTGAGCGAGTGAATAGTATTAAAGATCTTATGCCAGATGCCGCTATTGGAGTAGATGTCATCACAGGTTTTCCAGGTGAAACAGAGCAAGAATTTTCAGAATCATACCATTTCATTAAAGATTTAGATATTAGTTATTTACACGTATTCACTTATTCGGAAAGGAAAAATACTCCGGCTGCTGGATATGATAATAAGGTGTCTTTAATAACTAAAAAGGAAAGAACGCGTCAATTACGAATACTTTCTGAAAAAAAGAAGCAGGATTTTTATTCTTCCCAAATAGGAAGAGTACGCACTGTTTTATGGGAAACCGAGAATAAGTCTGGGGAGATGCTTGGTTATACGAAAAATTACCTTCGTGTAGTGAAAGCTTATGATGAAAAGTATTGTAACAAAGAAGAAAAAATTAAAATCTTAAAATTAAATTCTCAGGGGAATCTAGAAATTATACCATTTCAGGAGGAAATGGCATTTCAAAAATTTCTATTAAGTGTATAATTACCTAGGTGTTGTTTTATAAACCTGGAAATTAAATACAAAACTTCTATTTTGTGCATTGTAATAGTTTTCATCTCGAGCGTATGCAGCAGATGATGGTACTATTATTATTCCTTGCAATGTATAAGGCTGATCATCCGAAAGAGTAAATGCTTTAAACTGCCGAATAGCTTCCTGGAATCCCTCCATTTCAAAAAAAGATTTGGGTTTATTAAGACTTGCCATTAAGCTTGGCGGTGCATAATAATATATTGGGTCCACTACAGGTACACCTGTGCTCGTAAGGCTGCTCTGGAAGATACTTTTATTTTGAAAAGATACTAAGTCAGCATTTTTTTGTGCGGTATATGATGTAACATCTTCCATAATGCGAAGTATATCAGTTTCTCCAATAGTAGTTCCAGGAATTGGTTGCTTACCCAAAAATTTTATATAAACAACACCACTTGGAAGGGTAACTGGCGACATACTGCTAAGTTTAGGAAAAGCATCATCTGAAGGATCCGTACTGCTAAATGCCTTTATTTTCCCATTGGCATCTACATAATTGGCATTCAAGAATTCGGTTATAGCTTGTTTGTCGTACTCGTTTTGCGTAGAAATGTCTACAGTAACAGTATCATCGGTGCTTTTCTTACAAGAAATGAATCCCATAACAAGGATACCTGCTAATAGAGTGCGCGAAAAAATTTTTCTCATATGTTTCCTTTTAGCTAAACTTGCAATAGCAAGGCTGTAGCCCTCAAAAATACTTAAAAAATGCGAATTGATAAATTTTTATGGTGTGTCCGGGTGTATAAAACACGGAGCATCGCGAGTGAAGAGATAGGAAAAAACAGAATTTCAATCAATGGGAATACCGCAAAACAGAGTAAAGATGTGATTCCAGGGGATGTTATACAAGTTAAAAAAAATCAAATTATTTATACCTACCGAGTAACTCAGATCCCTAAAAGTAGATTGGGTGCCAAGCTCGTTGGGGAGTACATACAAGATAGAACAGATCCTGCCGAGCTGGAAAAATTAAAGCTAAAACAGCTGGAACGTAATATGTATCGTGAAAATGATGGTAAACCTACCCGAAAAGACCGGCAGGAAATTCAAGCATTTGTTTCAGGAAATACAGATTGGGATGAATTTTTTGATGATGACGATGATGACGATGAAAAAGAGCCTACTTCCGATGACGAAACTTGGGATGATATGTTTGAAGATGAGGACGACAAATAACTTATAAGCATAGCTTTTGGAAAATTTCCTCAGCTATTCTTACGCTACTTTTAGCATCTGTTTTAACACTCATATCGGCTTGAGAATAATAAAAAAGTCTCTCAAAAAGATGATTTCCTATCCATTCTTCTGAAAGATTTTCTGGTAATAAAGGTCGTTTTTTTGCTTCTGTTGTCAATCTTTCCAACAAAATTTTTGGACTTGTTTGTAAAAATACACCTATACTTTTTGAAACTATGGAACTAATGTTATCATAATAAGCTGGCGTGCCACCTCCTAAGGATAAAATTATGGATTCAGGCTTGTGTAGAATTTCTTCCAAAATTTGCCTCTCTATTTTCCTAAAATAAATCTCACCCATTGTAATAAAGAGTTCAGGAATACTTCTATTTTCATTTCTTTCTATTTCTTGATCCAAATCATAATAAATAAAATCAGGTAAAAATTCTTGAGTTAAAGTTTTACCAACCAAGCTTTTACCACTTCCCATATATCCCATTAGTGATATTTTTTGAAGTTGTAAAAATTTATTTTTCATAATATATTTTAAGAAACCAAATATAATCTTATATTTGCACCACTTTTCTGAAAAGATATACTTTTTCAGTAGACTCGGTAGCTCAGCTGGTAGAGCAATACACTTTTAATGTATGGGTCCTGGG
>JAGLAZ010000015.1:29940-36897 GCA_018260565.1 Flavobacteriaceae bacterium | reverse complement strand
ATGCATTATATTGAAAATCAAAATATTAGTGCAATTTTAAAGAGTGACTAAATAAGGGATAAATTATTCTTATTAATATTAAATACTAACTAAAATTGTCCAAAACCTATGTAGAAAATAGAACCAATTGGTAAATAAGTTGCAATTGCTTAAAAATTTGTAAAAACGATTTTTTGAAAATCTTGATCAGCCATTTCGGTGCTGAAATCACCAATTTTACTCCTTCTAAGACTATATAAATACCCGCCACAGCCAAGGTATTTTCCTATATCATGTGCTAAACTTCTGATATATGTTCCTTTGCTACAGTTTACTTTAATTTTTAAGAAGGGATTAGTCCAGTCTAATATTTCCAACTGGTAAATAGTTACTTTCCTTGGGTCTAAAATTTCCTGAATCTGTTTTTCATCCCATGCTTCTTTTATACCATTTGCAATATCTTCACTAAGTTCTTGATTATCTTTTGATTTTCCACGAGCAATTTTATAGGCAGGTTTTCCACCAATTTTTATAGCGGAAAATAAGGGTGGAAATTGAGAAATTTCGCCGCGAAAAGAATCTAATGCAGTATTTAAATCGTTTATGGAATATTCAGGAACTGGCAGTTTGTTCTCTTCTGGCATTTCTGAATCATAGCAGGCTGTGGTAGCACCAAGTTTTATTACGGCAATGTATTCTTTAGGCAAATCTTGAAGCTGGCTAATTGATTTTGTTTTCTTTCCGGTGCAGACAAGCAGTACACCGGTGGCTTGCGGATCCAAAGTTCCTGCATGACCAATTTTCAGCTTATGTAAATTAAAACTATTCCTAAGAAAATACTTTAGTTTATTTACTACCTGAAAACTAGTCCAATCAAGAGGTTTATCAATAATAATTGTTACACCTTCCTGAAGAGATTCAGCAGAAAGATGATCCATTATTTATAAAAATAAAACAATAGAAGGTGACCTGCCAGAATTCTATACCATCCCCATGGTTTAAACCCAAATTTTTTAATAACTCCAATAAAGAATTTAATGGCCAAAACCGCAACGATAAAAGCGATTGTATTTCCTAATAAAAAATACATCAGATTATTTCCTTCTGTAAGCATTTGGTACCCTTTAATTTTTAAATGCTCACCTGAACCTCCAATAATATCCCATTTCTTAAGGAAAACAGAATATAATGTCACTGCCATCATAGTAGGTACCGCGAGAAAAAAAGAAAACTCAGCAGCAGTTTCCCTGCTAAGCTTTTGCTGCATTCCCCCAATGATACTGGCAGCACTTCTGGAAGTTCCTGGCATCATAGCGAGACATTGCCAGAAGCCTATTGCTAAAGCATTTTTATAGGTAATCTCTTTTTCGGATTGAATAACTTGTTTGGTAAAAACTTTATCTATAAATAAAAGGATAATACCACCTATAATTAAAACTACAGCTATTGGTACGGGCTTTTCTAATACTTTTTCTATATAATCATCAAAAAAATATCCTAATAATAGCGCAGGAAGTACCCCCACTGCCAACTTTATATAAAACTGAATGTCTTTAAAATTAAAGAATTTCTTCCAATATAGAAATATGACTGCCAGAATGGCCCCAAACTGTATACTTACCTGAAACATTTTTACAAAACCTTCCTTTTCTATTCCTAAAAAAGAGCTAGTGAATATCATATGGGCAGTACTGGAAACTGGTAGGTATTCCGTAAGTCCTTCTACGATAGCAATGATGATGGCATTTACTAAATCCAAAATTTATTTATTTTTAGGTTGAAGTAAAATCGCATAAACCTCTGCTACAAAACCTCCTATTACAAGAATGGGTGCCAAGCGTATCCTTCGAAAACTGAAGATATCTTCATTCCAATAGTTTGGGTTAAAGACGCCATCCTTAGTATTTGCATCATCTCCCATCATTAAAATGAAACCTAGCGTAATAAGTCCGAGTCCTATCAACATCCATTTTATATTTTCTTTGCCAAAATAAAAGTTTTGATTTGGCAGTTCCTTCTGTGGAGTTACACCTATTGACCTGCTTTTAATTTTATCGATTTTATTCTGAATTATTGGCTTCTGTGGTATATTTTTTTTACTCATTGTTATTAGCTATAATATAAATCATCAACGCTCGATTTTAAATATCTATTTATCGCGGCATAGGTACTTAGCATGCTTATAAGTAAACCTAGACCTAAAATTGTGGCAATTAGGTAAGTGATTTTTGCAGGTTCTTGAATCATTGTCATATTAAGCTGCGAACTGACGTAATACCATAAACCAAATAGTAAAGCTAAACTCAATAAAGAACTCACGATACCAAGAATTATTGCATCTTTAATAAAAGGTTTCATGATAAATGATTTTTTTGCACCAACCAATTGCATTGTTTTTAAGATAAATCTCTTGCTAAAAATTTTTAGGCGAATTGAATTGTTAATAATGACAATGGTAAGAATTAAGAAAAGTACAGAAAAGGCTAACATCCACTTTAATATTGTATCTAAATTCTTATATATACCAGCAGACATTTCACTGTTATTTTTTACATCCCGAACCCCCTTAATAGTTTTAAGCTGAGAGATTACTCCATTAATTTTTTCAGGGGCCAAATATTCAGGTTTTAAAGAGACCTCTACAGATGATGGAAAGATTAATTCATTAAATAAGCCTTTCGAATCTATATTCATTCCCTTTTTTGCTTCGTCAGCAGCCATCTGGCGTGTAATATAGGTGGCCTGATTAACAAAAGGTAAAGTTTTGATTTGTTGAAATGCTTCTGCTTCTATTTTTTGCTGTGCAATGGAGTCTTTTACCTCCATACTGTCATCAAAAAATGCATTTACTACCAACATTTTCTTGATATCATTGGAATAATTTTCAGCATTTATAAGTAAAAGACCTATCAAGCCTGTTATAAAAAGAACAAGAGCAATGGAGATTACCACTGTAATATTGCTGGAGCGAAGCCTACTTTTATTAAATTCCTCTGCGGTACTTGGCATTAGTTTTTTTGCGAAAATACGATTTTATGCTTTTGATTACTAAGAAAAGCTAATAAATTCCAATCTATACTTACCTTTGTTTCACATGAAAAAATTTAAATCTACTACATTTTCTTCTTTAAAAACCTCTGAAGTACGTGCCAAAAAACATTTAGGGCAGCATTTTCTTACCGACGAAAACATAGCAAAAAAAATTGTTGAATTGGTACCATCTGAAAGTAAAGCAATAATAGAAGTAGGTCCTGGAATGGGTGTTCTCACTCAATTTTTAGTACAAAAAGAAACCCCCATATTTTTATCAGAGATAGATACAGAAAGTATAGCATATCTTGAAGTAAAATACGCAGATGCTTTTGCAACTAATCAATTTCTGTTTATTGGGGATATTTTAAAATTATCAGATAAAGATTTTGAGTATAATGAGTATGCTATTCTGGGAAACTTTCCATACAATATCAGCAGCCAAATTGTTTTTAAAATTTTAGATTTTAAAGATAAAATTCCTTTTTGGTGCGGAATGTTTCAGAAGGAGGTTGCAGAGAGATTGGCGGCTCCCCATGGAAGTAAAACTTATGGCATTACCAGTGTACTCACTCAAAGTTTTTATGATATTTCCTATGAATTTACTGTAGGACCTCAGGTATTTTCCCCTCCTCCTAAAGTAGATTCTGGAGTAATTTCATGCGTTAGAAGGAATGATATCAATACTTCTGTTAGCCCAGAAATTCTTAAAAGTGTTGTAAAAGAAAGTTTTAACCAAAGAAGAAAAAAGATGAGTAATTCTTTATCCCGTTTTATTCCTGAAAACAAAAGTTTTCCTTGGAAAGATCTTCGCCCAGAACAAGTTTCAGTTGCTGGGTTTCAGGAAATGGCAATTTGGGTTTACGAAAATAAACTTTAATTCCCAGAAAAGGCTCCGTTAAATTTTCCTGTGATAGGTTTAGGGCCGTAGGTTGGTGACATACTAAACACCACAGAATAGGTATTCTCACCAGATGCTGAAATTTGGAGAGCGCCATGTGTAAGATTTGAGAATGGCCCTGATATTACGGTACCAGCAACACTGGAATATAAACTTGCATCTTTATCTATAGCTCGTTCGGAACTTAAAGTACTATACGCTCCAGAAATATCCTTATTAAACGGATAGGATATCACAAAAGTAGCAGTATGAAATTCTTGAGTACCTGCTCTTTGACCAGTAAATGCTAATTTAACAACATTTGGAGTAGTTGCATTTCCTGTAGTAACATTCGTTTTCACAGCTTTAGTGATAATAAATCTTTCACCACCCTCTACCTGCATGTAAGAATTTGGGCTTTCCACCGTAAGGTCGCCCTGTGTATCACGAAAATCTGTTTTGCAAGATGTAGTTGAAAAAAAAGCAGCTATTATTAGTGCTAAAAAGAAACTATTTTTCTTCATTTGGGATGGATTTAAAACAAATATAAGCATATTATATGTAAAGTTATTTCGCATGTGCCCACTCACTGATAAAATGCAATTTTATAGTAGGAAATTTTTCCTGAGTCATACTAATAGTAAAAGAGGAATCTGCTAAAAATACCAATTGCCCGTATTTATCCTTTGCTAAAAATCTTTGCTTCAATCTTTTGAATTCTAAAAATTCATCAGACTTTTCATCTGCCTCTACCCAACAAGCCTTATGGATAGATACAGGTTCATAGGTACATTTTGCACCATACTCATGCTCTAATCGGTATTGGATAACCTCATATTGCAAAGCACCAACAGTACCTATTAGTTTTCTGCCATTCATTTCCATAATAAAAAGCTGTGCCACACCTTCATCCATTAATTGATCTATACCTTTAGCCAATTGTTTAGCTTTAAGCGGATCTTCATTATTAATATAGCGGAAATGCTCTGGTGAAAAATTGGGTATTCCTTTAAAATGCAAAGGAATGCCTCCAGTAAGTGTATCTCCTATTCGGAAATTGCCTGTATCATGCAGCCCAACGATATCTCCCGGAAAACTTTCTTCTACAATTTCTTTTTTATCAGCAAAAAAGGTATTTGGGGAAGCGAATTTCATTTTCTTACCTTCTCGTACATGAAGATAATTTTCGTTTCGTTTAAAAATACCAGAAACTATTTTTATGAAAGCAAGACGATTCCTATGTTTAGGATCCATATTGGCATGGATTTTAAACACAAATCCAGAAAAAATATCTTCGTCCGGACTTACCATACGCTCTTCTGCCATTTTTGGCTGGGGTTCTGGAGCTATTGTAATAAAAGCGTCTAATAATTCCTGAACACCAAAATTATTTAAGGCAGATCCGAAAAATACGGGTTGCAGTTCTCCATTTAAATACTGGTCTCTATCAAAAGTAGGATATACACTTTGGATAAGTTCTACTTCCTCTTGCAATCTCTCTGCGGGTTTTTCGCCAACTATTTGGGCTACTTTAGGATCGTTCACATTGTCAATAAGTACCCGTTCCCCTATTTTTTGTTTCTTTTCTTCGAGAAATAATTGGATATTATTCTCATACATATTATAAATCCCTTGAAAATCTGCGCCCATACCTATAGGGATACTTAGGGGAGTAACCCGAAGACCCAGCTTTTGCTCCACTTCATCTAATAAATCAAAGGCGTCTTTACCTTCTCTGTCCAGTTTATTGATAAAAACAATCATGGGGATTTGCCTCATGCGGCAGACTTCTACCAATTTTTCCGTTTGCTCTTCTACACCTTTTGCCACATCAATTACCACAATTACGGAATCAACAGCCGTTAGCGTCCTGTAAGTATCTTCAGCAAAATCTTTGTGTCCTGGAGTGTCCAGAATATTAATTTTATAATTTTTATATTCAAAAGCCAGCACGGAAGTAGCTACAGAAATTCCTCTTTGCCGCTCAATTTCCATAAAATCTGATGTTGCAGCTTTTTTTATTTTGTTTGATTTTACTGCACCTGCCTCCTGAATAGCACCTCCAAAAAGAAGTAATTTTTCTGTAAGTGTAGTTTTTCCTGCATCCGGGTGGGATATTATTCCGAAGGTTTTTCTTCGGGAAATTTCTTTTTCTAAAAATGTCATAAGTCTATTGCCGTGCAAAATTGCATAAAAGTTTTATTCCAGATGGATTTATCATCGTATTTTTGTTGTCTTTGTTATGAATACTACTCCTAAAAAAATTCCTCCATTTACCTATAACACGATATTATGGCTGCTTTTTGGCTTTATAGCAGGAGCGCTTTTAGGTACTGGTATAGAAAAATTACTTATATATTCAGGAGTAATTCTTACACCAGGAGCTTCTCTAATGATAATAAATGGCGCAGCCTATTCCTGTTCTGTGGCTATGTATGATATCTGTGTTTATAGGAGAATAAATTATCAGCCTTTATCCTTTAGTCATAAATTTATCAATTCAGGAAGTTATATACTTTGGGGATTCGCATTCATTAGTACTATGATATTTGCAGATGCTATTTCAGATCTCATTTTTAGTAATATTCATTGGTTTGATTCAAGTTTTGAAGTGTTTAGTAAAAAACTTCAACTCATTATGGAGGATAAGGTAGCTGCCATAATAGTGATAGGAATTTTCGCTCCAGTTTTCGAGGAAATCATGTTTAGAGGAATTTTATTGAAATCTCTTATAAATAAAGGATATCCCGAATGGAAGGCAGTAGGTTTAAGTGCTCTAATCTTCGGGATTTTTCATTTAAATCCATGGCAGTTTTTAGTTGGACTCATTTTAGGAAATACTTTAGGATGGATTTTTGTGAAAACCAAAAGTATCGTTCCAGGAATTATATTTCATGCATTTAATAATTTATTCTACCTATTCCTCTATTATTATCGTGGAGCCGATAATCTCCAGCAATTTTTAGGTGTTCCCACATGGATACTCATAATTTTAGGGCTCATTCTTGTATTTTTAAGCTCATATTTAATAAGAAAAAAATTGAGACTTATACATTTAGAATCCGAAT
>JAGLAZ010000015.1:22773-29930 GCA_018260565.1 Flavobacteriaceae bacterium | reverse complement strand
GAATAATGAAGAAAGAATTATTAATTGCCACTGGAAATAATCATAAAGTTGAAGAATTTAAACAAATTTTAGGTTCTGAATACAATATTAAATGCCTCAAAGATTTTGATATTACAGAAGATATTCCAGAAACGGGATCAAGTTTTGAGGAAAATGCTTTAATTAAGGCAAAGTATTGTTATGAAAAAACGGGAATACCTTGTATAAGTGATGATAGTGGGTTAGTAATACCTGCTTTAAATGGGGAGCCTGGCATTCATTCTGCTCGCTATGCAGGAAATCATGATTTCAATGCTAATATTGAAAAAGTACTTAATAGACTTAAACTATCAGATCATAGAGAAGCTTATTTTATTTGCATTATTTGCTTTATTGATAGTAGTGGTGCACATTATTTTCAAGGTAAAGTAGATGGTAAAATTATCAAAGAATGTAGTGGTGTTGAAGGCTTTGGATATGATCCTATTTTCATTCCAAATGGATATTCTAAAACATTTGCAGAAATGGAAAGCAGTGAAAAAAATTCCATATCTCACCGTCGAATGGCATTGGATAAACTTATACCTTTTTTAAACAATCGTGAGAACTAAACCCCAATTAACTATTCTAGGATATAACTCTGCCATACCCACTATCAATGGTATTCCTTCAGCTCAAATATTAGAAATGGGAGGTAAAATGATGCTTATTGATTGCGGAGAAGGGACCCAGGTTCAGCTTAGGAAAGTAGGTATAAAATTTAGTAAAATAAGCCATATTTTTATATCCCATTTGCATGGTGACCACTGCTTTGGGCTGCCAGGTCTAATAGCATCTTATAGGCTTCTTGGGAGGGTTACTCCTATAGAAATATACGGCCCAAAAGGTATTGAGCAAATGCTAGAAACAATTTTTAAACTAACTGGAACTACGCGGGAATTTACTATCAATTACCATGAATTACAAAGCAGTAAGTCGGAAATTATTTATGATGATGTTCTTTTAAAGGTAGAGACGGTTCCTTTAGATCATAGAATATATTGCAATGGCTATCGTTTTACGGAAAAAAAATTACCAAGAAGTTTAAATTTAGAATATCTTCAAAGCCGAGCAGATATACCTAAGGAGCTATATCACGATATTTTAGAAGGAAAAGATATAGTTCTGCTATCGGGTGGATTAATTCCTAATCATGTGGCAGGAATGGAAGGAAAAAAACCTAAGAGCTATGCTTATTGTAGCGATACACGCTTTTTGCCTTCAATTGTTCCACTTGTGAAAGGTGTAGATATTCTTTACCATGAATCTACCTTTCTCCATGATTTGCGGGAAATGGCAGATTATACTGGACATAGCAGTGCGAGAGAAGCAGCCATTATAGCGAAAGATGCGGAGGTAGGTAAACTTATATTAGGACATTTTAGCAACCGATATCCTGATAAATCAGTATTCCTAGATGAGGCTCGCGAAATATTTCCTGAAACTTACCTCCCAGAGGCTTTGGTACCATTAGAAATATAAGATTTGAACCAAGACTTAATGCTTTGTAGGGACTTGCTAGACAGAGCATATGATGAAATAAATCCTCAAGTCTTTATAACTCAAGATCCTTTAAATTTTTTACATCGTTTTACCCGAAAACAAGATGTAGAAATAATGGCTTTACTTATAAGCACAATTGCTTGGGGGAACAGGAAGGCAATATTATCCTCAGGAGAGAAGTTACTTGCAATATTGGAGTATGAACCTTATGATTTTATTTCAAATGTTACCCTTCAAGATTTACAGTATTTAGAAAATATAAGTATCCATAGAACCTTTAGCGGAAAAGATCTTAAAGTATTTATCTTATTTCTTTCAAAATTTTATGAAAATTATATATCATTGGAAACTTTGTTTATTCCAAAAAAAGGGGAAGTAGATCTTTTCCCATCTATTCAAAGATTTCGAAATTACTTTTTAGCAAGCACAGATAACTGTAAATCAGCTAGACACATATCTCAACCGGACAAAAACAGCGCAAGCAAAAGAATCTTACTTATGCTAAGGTGGCTAGTTAGAAAGGATAGTAAGAATATTGATTTGGGATTATGGGAAAATATTGAACCTAAATTTCTAAGTTTACCTTTAGATGTCCATTCATCAAGAAAATGTAGAGAGTTAGGATTATTAAGACGAAAAGTTAATGATAGAAAAGCTGTTGAAGAAGTTTCAAATGTTTTAAAAATACTATCACCAGAGGATCCTATCCGCTATGATATACCCTTATTTTATTTAGAAATTTCAGAAAAAAATCTAGAATAGGCCCTTAAATCTCTATTTTTGCTAAAAACTAAATGAAAAATCCGACCAAACTGGATGCTATTGCTCAGAAGGCTACAGCATGGGTAGGCTCAGTGCAATCCTTGATAGTTCATACCGTATTTTTCATTATCTGTTTAGTACTGCCGATATTTAAAGTCTTTTCATTTGATCAGATGTTATTGGTTCTTACCACTGTAGTATCTTTAGAAGCAATATACTTGGCAATTTTCATCCAAATGAGTGTAAATAAAAGCCAGGAACAAATAGAAGATATTCAAGAAGATCTTGAGGACATTCAGGAGGATATTGAGGAAATAGGAGAAGATATTGAAGAAATTACGGAAGATATTGACGAAATTCAAGAAGATATTCAGGAAATAAATGAAGAGGAAGAAGAGGAATATACTGCAAGAGATAAAGCGAAAAATACTATCTTAAAGAGCAATGTGAATACCAATGTTCAAGAGATTAAGAGACTAAAAGATAGCATTCAACAAGTTTTTCGGGAACTTGATCTTATCAAAAAAAATAAGGATAAAGAATAATATTTTATATCTTTGGAAATACAACCTAAAGTGTTCCCATTATGAGGAAAATTATACCATTTTTATTTTATCTATGTTTTGGAAGCTTAATGTTTTCACAAACTATTGATAGAAATAATCCACCTAAGAAAATTCCTTCCAACCTGACTAATAGAGCTGGAGCTTTCATTGATGTCAATACCCCCCAATATCCAGCCAGTTCTTATAACATTGCCCAAATTATCAAAGATGTTTTAATTACCGGTGGTAATGTAAATTGTGTAGCACCTAATGTTTCTAATGTAACTGTTTCTCCGAATCTACCTGCTTCAAATGTTAGCCGCACTTGGGGCTATTTTCATAAAGGTACTACCAATTTCCCATTTACAGATGGTATAGTTTTGGTCTCTGGAACAGCATCCTCTGCCGGAAATTCATTTATATCAGAGACATTAAGTGGACAGACAGGGATAGTAGGTGATACAGATTTAGCAAATGCTTTAGGGGTTCCTAATTCTAATATTACCGATGTTACTTCTATTGAATTTGATTTTGTGCCTAGCAGTAGCCAAGTTACATTTAGATATTTATTTGCATCGGAAGAGTATTTTGGCTCATTTCCATGCAGCTATAGTGATGGATTTGCCTTATTGATAAAACCTGTAGGTGGTGCTACTTATACCAATCTTGCGGTATTACCAAATTCTACAACTCCTGTTTCTGTTACTAATATTCGTCCATTTAATTCTTCTTGTACCAGCCCAGCGGCGGTGAATGTCCAATATTTTGGTGGAATGAATACTGCGAATGTGGAAACAAATTTTTACGGAAGAACAGTTCCTCTTACCGCTACTGCAAATGTTACCCCCGGACAAGCATATCACTTTAAAATGGTACTCTCTGATTTCCTAGATAAAAGTTATGATTCAGCGGTATTTTTAGAAGGAGGCTCATTTAACATCGGACTAAACATCGTAGATAATTCACAAAATCCATTACCTGCAACATACAACATTTGTGCTGGCGAGTGTAAGGTGATTAATTCTTCCGTAAATCTACCTGGTGCAGTTTACACATGGTCCTTAAATGGTACTGTTATTCCGGGTGCAAATGGCCCGTCCTATACTGCTTGTGCTGCAGGAAACTATACCCTTTCTGTAGTTCTTCCTAATGCTCCCTGCCCTATTTCTGCAAATGTAACTATTATAGCTAATGGCCCCCTAGTTGCTAATGATGCTACTCTTACCAAATGTACTGTAAACCAATCACCTATTTGGGATCTTACGGCTGCACAGCCACAGATAACAACCCTACCTGGGAGTACTTTCTCCTACTATGCTACAGAGGCCGACGCTCTAGCTGGAAATACAAACACTATCGCAACTCCTACAGCATATACATCTACAGGTGGTGTAGTATATGTATTAGTAAAGAATGGTGTATGTAAAGATATTGCTGCATTAACTTTGGATTATAAAGTGAAACCAACACCAATTATAACCTCTACAGGACAGCGAATTTGTGGTAACGAAAGTATTACACTAACCAGTAATTATCCAACAGGAAATGTTTGGAGTAATGGTGCTAATGGGCAGAGCATTACAGTTACTACTCCCGGAACCTACAGTTTAACGGTGAATAATGGTAATTGTGCTAGTGATCCTGTTTCTATTACTATCCCAGGTGGTCCTCTACCGGTAATAAGCCTAACGGGTTCTACAATGTATAATGGTGAAGCAATTTTCTGTGAAGGAAGTTCTGTGACACTTACTGCGAATGCACCTGGAACAGGAATGGGATATACATGGTCCTCAGGACAAAATGGACCTAATATTACAGTTACTCAAGCTGGTGTCTACACCGTTACTGCTACCACTGCCTATGGCTGTTCTGCTACAAAGAGTATTACAGTGATTCAAGATCCTAAAGTGACTGCGAATATCGCAACTCCTGGCAGTATCTCTTGTGGTACACCCCTACTTACATTAAATGCTCAAGCATCTATTTTACAAGCCAATAGTACCATAGTCTGGACAGCTTCTAATGGTGGAACTATAGTTTCCGGAGCAGGATCTCTTACACCTGTAGTATCATCTGGCGGTACTTATACGCTTACTATTACGGGAGTTGTATGTTCTGATACGAAATCTGTTACAGTAGTGGCAAATAATACTACACCTACTGTAACGCTTATAGCCACTAAATTGAAAATATGTCAAGGCGAAAGTACTACCCTAACAGCTTCTGGTGCAAGCACCTATGAATGGAGCAATATAACTACGAATGGTAATACCCAAATAGTAAGTCCACTGACTACAACTACGTATACTGTTTACGGAACAGGACCTAATGGGTGTAGAAATAATACTCCTACTACCATAACTATAGAGGTAGTTCCTACGATAACCTCTAATCTTAAAGGTGGCCAGATTTGCGAAAACGACCAAATTACATTGGATGCGGGCGCCGGTCCTAACTATACCTATCTTTGGAGTACAGGAGCAACTACTCAAACTATTATTGCCAATACTGTCGGGACTTATACAGTTACAATAAGTAATGGATCTTGTAGTAAAACCTTTACTGCCGAAGTTACACCTGCAATTATTCCTGTAATAACTGATATTCAATATACAGTAGGTACTATAACCATTACCGCAATTGCACCTTCTGGAGGCATTATAGAATATTCAATTAATGGTGGTAATACTTGGCAAACAAGTAATGTTTTTAATAATACTCAAAATAATACAGAGTACACTGTTTTTGTAAGGCTAAAAGGAACTAACTGTACAGGAAATACAACACTCTATACATTCGTAATGCCGAATGCAATAACACCGAATGGGGATGGTATAAATGATGTGGTAGATTTTACAAAAATCAGTCTTTATCCGGATTTTCAAGCAGGTATTTATGATAGGTATGGAAGAGAATTATTCTTAGCATCCAAAACCAATCTTATATTTAATGGTAAGTACCAAAACAGACCCTTACATACAGCGACTTATTGGTATAAACTCCAATATAGGAATACAATAAATAAAGCCTTAATTAAAAATGAAGGATGGATATTGTTAAAAAATAGAGAGTAAATTAAATTCTATGAAACCGAGATTATTAATAAGTCTCGGTTTTTTTATTTAAATCAAAATCGATGGAAGGATCAAGAATTTCAGTAATTACAGCTCTAATTTCTTCGTTTAAATCCGATATTAAAGCGGATGTAGGAGATAATTCAGCAATAAAACCATCTTGCGTAAGATTTAATACCCAAAAACCCGTAGTTAATTCAAAGGAATTATCTGGATGCTGTTTACTAAGTTTTTCAAAATAAAGTTGCTCTACCGCCATTACATAAATAAATAGCTGACGCGCACCTTTTATTTTATCATTACTCGTTTTAGTACTGATACTTTTGGGTATTTTCATCGTTGAGGACTTATAATCTATTACTCTAATTTGAGAGTCAAAAATATCTAATCTATCAATTATTCCACTGAAATATACCTGTTCTCTTGTTTCCTGATTTAGTGTAAATCGCACATCGGCAAAATCAAGTTCTATACCTACAATACATATTCGGTGACCGGCAACTACATCCTCCAAATCTTTTTGCAATACCGCTTTACATATGTCAAATGCGGTGGTAAGTTCTATATAATTTTGTCCTTCATTTATAAATTCTAGATCTAATTTCAATAATTTGATTCCTTGAGAAAAATAATATTGTAAGTTATCCAAAGCTTTCTTTAGTGCCTCAGCACTTAGGTATGTATCTACAAAGGGTTTATAAATTATTGAAAGTATTTCGTGAATTAGTTTCCCTTTTAATCGTGCATCTAATTCTTTTATATTTTCAGGCTCGTAAACCTGAAGAATATATCGCATGTAAAACTCCTGCTGACTTTTGAAATACAAATAGATGGAAGATGCGGAAATCCTCATTTTCCAACGGTTCAGTTTTTCTAAAATAAATTCTGTTTTAGGTATCAAGTGGATATCTACAGGCGTAAGTGATTGGGGAATTTTAGGAAAAACTTTTTTTATTTGATGACCACTTTCCGCTTCTAATTGGAGAAGGAAACGGCTTTTTTCCTGAATTAATCCTGTATCCGATTCTAAAAATGTGATATGGATATTTTCTGCTTCTTGAATAAGCCGATAAAAATGATACGCGTAAATGGCATCATTTTCCATAAAAGTGGGCAGGCCAAATTGTTTTTTAACATCAAATGGAATACTGCTAATATCTTTATTTCCTCGGGGAAGAGTGCCCTCATTTGCACCAAGGATCAGTACATTTTTAAAATTTAAAGATCTACTTTCTAAAAGCCCCATAATCTGAAG
>JAGLAZ010000015.1:0-22763 GCA_018260565.1 Flavobacteriaceae bacterium | reverse complement strand
AATTCTGATACTGGCGATTAATTTCCTTAACATTATAAAAATATCGTGTAGTTCCCATTGCATATCAGGATATTGGTGCATGTGATCTATTAAAACTCGAACCGCTTGTAGCACCTCCGCGCATGCTTGATAGGCTAGATTTTCTCGTATATCTTGAATAAATATTTCTAAAAAATCCGCAAGCTTATATAGAAATTGTATTTGCTTATCTGATACTTGCAATATGGCAAAAATTTCTGCTGCGGAATTTTGAAGGATTTCCACTGGTATATATTGTCTTTGATACGCAGTAATCTTTTGACTGAGATTATATGCCTGCTCTACCGCCAGTTTTGAGTCAATAAGATGAATACAGAGCTTTTGTAAATCTTGAACTTTAAATTTAGCCAAAGGGCTTTTTCTTGACTGTTGTATATAAATGATACTATCCAAAGCTGCGTAGATAGGGAGTTTTTTAATAGATACTCCCATACTTACATTCACAGGATGCTCGGGAAGCCTTTCCAACAATAGAAGAAGAAAAGTATCATTTAACAAAATAATTGCCGTATTATCCAATTCTTCTGGAGTTAAGTGTTTTATGATTTGCCCCGCGGTTATCACTTGCTCTATCATCCCAGGGCAAGAATAGGTGGTAATATCCTTATTAGATTCGAAATCTTGAGCTATCCATCCCGGGCTACCCTCTGGTGAAGGGAAATTCCACTTAATAAGTTTTCGCAGGAAAGTTCCAGCTTCCTGCATAGGATCATTAATATAATAAGTGTCTCCGTGAAAAATGAGTTGTCCCTTTCCTGCCCGGCAAATATTTTTAATTAAACTATACTCCGTAGGTGTAAGTGCATTAAAACCACAAAAAAGAAAATCAAAATCGCTGTCTGGTATTCCAATCGATATTTTATTTTGTATATCCCTGAGCATCATACCATTGCTCGCTATACCTTTATCTTTAAAATGGAGTAATAATTTGGGTAAAAAAAGATTCATCTTTTTCCAAAAATCATAATAGCGTAAAAAACTTGGTCTTTCTACGGATTCCTGATCCTCTAATTTTTGAGCCCAATTTTTTATTTGATCCTCTAATAATAATCGCTCCAGAACTTCCTGGTAATTTTTACTGAAAGATAACATCTCCTCTATATCATTTTCAATACCAATAAAAATTCGAATAAAATCTTGGAAATTGCTCTCTGGGAAACAATTATTATAGACTCTATAGGCTTCTAACCAGTAAGAAACACCACTTAACTGAACACTGGATGACAAACTTTGAAAGTATTCTGATATGCTTACAATCTCCGGTAAGACACCTATGAAACCTTTTTTCTCCAAAGTTTTTATTAAAAAAAACGCCGGTCTTTTATTAGGGAAAATCACCTTTAAATTAGAACAATCCCCTCTACCATTAATTATTTCGGCTATTTTCTCAATGAATTTCATGAATTAAATATAGCATTTCTAGGTACGTATATAATTTTTTTTGTTTGGAAATATTCCTCTTTATACAAGGTTGATATTGGGAATTCAGTATGATCTATTCCAGCCAGTTCAGTAGCTAGGTCTCCACCTTTTAAAGCGATAATACCATTGGTTAGAGAATGCTGGGATTGATTTTGGATAAAGGTAGATATGGAATTATCTTTTAAAAATTTGCCCGAAACCCATTGTAAAATTGTAGGCATTGCAGTAACTGCCCTACAGGTTATAAAATGATATTTTTCTTTAATTTCTTCAGCTCTTCCAACAATGCAACGAACATTTTGAAGCTGAAACTCCTCTACACATGCTTGTACAACTTTAATTTTTTTGGCAATGGAATCTATGAGTACAAATTCTACCTCTGGAAAAATAATGGCTAAAGGAATTCCTGGAAAACCTCCACCCGTCCCTATATCCAAGATCTGAGTCTTTGGAGAAAAAGTTGCCCATTTCCCAATAGAAAGTGAATGTAATACATGATGAGCAAAAAAATGGTCAAAATCTTTTCTCGATACCACATTGATTTTATTGTTTTCCTCCTCATAAAAGTCCTTTAAACTAAGAAGAATTTTTCTTTTAAAAGGTTCAATATCAGGAAAATATTGGGATAAAAGTTTAGAATCTAGCATGTACAAAGGTAAGAATTGCTTTGCGATGAATTGGAATTGTTTACATTTGCTTACATCATAATTTACCTTTTCTCTATGAATATTATCTCCCAGCGTGTACAGGAAATGAATTTTTCACAAACATTTGTGATGAGTAATAAAGCGAGAGAATTAAAGGCAAAAGGACATGATGTTATCAGTCTTACATTAGGAGAGCCCGATTTTAATGTGCCAACAGCTATCCAAGAGGCTGCTATTGATGCTATTCACAAAAATTTCAGTAAATATTCACCCGTTCCTGGATTTTTAGAAACGCGGGAAGCAGTTTGTAAAAAATTAAAGAGAGATAATAATTTAATTTATCAGCCTAGCCAAATTTGTATCTCTACTGGTGCAAAACAGGCGATATTTAATGTTTTAGCTGCAATTACAAATCCTGGAGATGAAATTATAATACCCACACCCTATTGGGTAAGCTACGCCGAGATGATTCGGCTTTTAGGAGGCATTCCCATTTCCATTCATACCACTGTAGAATCCGATTTTAAAATTTCTGTTTCTCAATTGGAGGATACAATTACTGAAAGAACCAAGGCTATTCTCTACAGTTCCCCCTGTAATCCCAGTGGAAGTTTTTATACGCAGCAGGACTTAAAAGAAATTTCAGACTGTCTCAAAAAGCACCCATCTGTTTTAGTTATATCAGATGAAATTTATGAATATTTAGTATACGAAGATGAGCCTTTTAGTATTGCGCAAATAGAGGGTATGCAGGAAAGGACAGCTGTAATTAACGGCCTTAGTAAAGGATTTGCCATGACAGGTTGGCGCTTAGGTTATTCTGCTTGCCCAGAATGGCTAGCAAAAGCAGTGGAAATGATACAAGGGCAAGTAACAAGTGGGACCAACACTGTAGCTCAACAAGCAGCTATTACGGCATTACATATGTCTCCTAATGAACCCGAAATAGCTGAAATGAAAGCAGCTTTTAATGCCCGAAGAAAATTAATGTATGATCTCTTACAAAAAATTCCCGGCCTTCAGGTAAGCTATCCCAAAAGTGCTTTTTATTTCTTCCCAGATGTTTCAGCCTTTTTTGGGAAATCATTTAATAATCAAGTAATTTCCAGTGGGGATGATTTTTCTATGGGATTGTTAGAAAATAAATTTGTGGGATCAGTAGGTGGAGATTCTTTTGGAAATACAAATTGTATTAGATTTAGCTACGCTACTAGCGAGAATCTCATCATAGAGGGTATGAAAAGATTATCAGATTTTATTACAGAATTATCGTAATTATATGAAAAAAGCATTACTGTTAATTAATCTTCAACAAGATTTTTTACGAGGCCCCATGATGATTCCTGAGGCTGAAAATACACTGGGATATATAAATGAATTACTACAAAATACACCGTATGATGAAGTAATTTTTTCTAGGGATTTTTATCCAGAAAATCACATATCTTTTGCAGATACACATGGTAAAGCGGTAGGAAGTACCTTAAAAACTGAAGTTTCAGATATATTTCTTTATCCCAAACATTGTGTTGCGGACACCCAAGGAGCTTCTTTTCCAGAAAATCTTATTATAAGTCCTGCTACTCAGGAGGTATTTACAGGAACTAAGAAGGATTTTCCTGCTTATTCTTCCTTTTTTGAATTGAATCCTTTCATGCCTACTGGCTTGCATCCCTATTTACAAGAAAAAGATATTGAATTGATAGAGATTGCAGGTTGGGGGTTAGAATATCGGGTTAAGCATACTTGTCTAGACGCTGCGCGATTAGGTTATATTACCTGCCTCCATTATAAGGGCGCTGCTGCGGTTAATAGTAAAACTGGAGGAAAACAAGAAGTAATTTTGGAGCTATTAGAAAGTAGCGTATCTATATTGAGCTGATTTATAACATCTTAAGGTTATTAACCTCTAATTCTGTGAGAATTCTCCAGTGACCTCGTTTAATATTTTTCTTAGTAAGACCTGCGAAATACACTCTATCCAGAGCTTCTACTTCGTAGCCTAATTTGTGAAATATTCTGCGTATTACTCTATTCCAACCAATACTTAGACTGATACCCACTTCATTTTTTGGTTTTCCATCTATAAATGATATTTCATCAATAGGTACCACGCCCTCTTCTAAGCGTATACCATCCTGAATTGCCTTTAGATCATCTAGATCCAACTTCTTATCCAGCATTACATGGTATATTTTTTTAATGTTAAACGAGGCATGCGTTAATTTTTTAGTTAAATGACCATCATTTGTAATTAAAATTAAACCCGTAGTAGACCGGTCTAATTTGCCAACTGGATGTACCTGGTATGGGGAAGCATTGGCTACAAGATCAAGAACAGTTTTCTTCATATTTTCATCCTTATTGGATGAAATATAGCCTTTAGGTTTATTCAATAAGATGTATACAGGTTTTTCAGCACTTAAAGGCTGACCATCAAAATACACCTTATCATCGGCTTGCACCTGATAACCCATTTCCATCATAACTTTCCCATTTACTGTAACAAGTCCTTGGCGGATAAGCTCATCTGCCTCTCTTCTTGAGCTAACACCAGAATTTGCCACAAATTTGTTTAGTCTAATGGTATCTTTTGGAGATTTTACCAGTTTATCGATTCTCCTTTTTTGAGCAAAGGCCAAACTGCGTTCCTTCTCACGATCTTGCTTGGTAGGATTTCTCTTTGGAAATGAAGATCCTGTTTTTTTTCCGAAAGCTACACTTTCACCACGATCCGTTTTTTTTCTATCTTCAAAAGGGTTTTGATCTTGATCATTAGTTTTTTTGCTAAATTTTTTATTGGCAGTCTGAAAACGATTATTTTTCATTACAAATTTTTGCCAAAGATATTCATTTGAAATAGGATTTCTAAATTGCACTTTCTATAATAATAATTTAAAAGTTTCATGCTTTACTACGAGCCTTCTGTACTCTATTCGATTTTAAAAAATCATCGTGCTAAAGTGGCTATTCTGACCGATTCCAACACAGAAGAAGTATGTTTACCTTATTTGTCAGAAATTATAAAGCCTTATATGGCAGAAAACTCGGTTTCATTTTATAGTGTACAAGCAGGAGAACAATCTAAAACACTACATGAGGCAACTAAAATTTTTGAAAAACTTCAGAATTGGGAATTTCAGAAAAAGGACCTAGTTTTAGTTTTAGGGGGTGGAATGCTCTGCGATTTAGGTAGTTTTTGCGCTTCCATATACAAAAGAGGTCTTCGGCAATTCCTAATACCCACGAGTCTTTTAGCCATGTGTGATGCAGCCATAGGGGGAAAAACTGGGGTTAACTTAGCACATGTGAAGAATTCCGTAGGATCCTTTTATCCAGCAGAAGGAATATTAGTTTTATCTGAATTTATAAAAACTTTGCCTAGAAAAGAGGTGATGTCAGGCTTTGGAGAAGTAATTAAGCATGGAATTTTACAATCACAAAAAGATTTTTTAGCCACTATTTTTGCTTTTGACTTTTATAAAAAACATTCAATTATTCAAGAAGAGGTCTTAATAAATGCGGCAAATTTTAAGCGTAAAATTGTGGAGCAAGATCCATGGGAAAAAAATGTAAGAAAAATCCTCAATTATGGGCATACTATTGGCCACGCCTTAGAAAGTGCTTGGCTAATGGAAGGGAAAGAAATTCCTCATGGAATATGTGTTCTCTATGGGATTTTATACGAAAACCAAATTGCTGTTAGTCAGGGAATCTTACATATGGATCAAGCTAACTTTATAAAAAGCTTTATAAGTAACTTTATAGGCGAGTTTTCAATGAAGATTCCTTCCAAATATGTTATGGAATCTTTAGTTCTTCAAGATAAGAAAAATGAACAGGATGGGATTAATTTTAGTTTAATTCAAGATTTTGGTAAACCAATGATTGATATTTATATAGATAAAACTGTCGTTTTAAAAGCCCTTGAAAATGAAATAGATTTTTAATTTTATAATTTAAAATAACATAACGGCTTGATTAATAAACAAATATTGTTAATTTATGTTAAAATAATAACGAATTTTTAGTATGATAACTAATTTTTAGTTTGAGTTTTTAGAGTTTGGCATTGAATTTGAAAAAACCAAATCGTCCAAATGGACAACGAAACTTTAAAAACAAATACTTTAAACTTATGAAAAAAGTAATTTTAGGTCTAGCAGTAGTAGCTTCTTCAATGACCTTCGCACAACAGTTCGGTGCAAAAGCAGGTGCAAACTTTTCTTCTATCTCAGATGAAGGATATTCAGAATCAAAATCCAAAGTAGGATTTTATGCTGGATTTTTCATGAATGCCCCTTTGACTGATAAATTAAACATTCAACCAGAGGTTCTTTATAACAATATGGGTGCTACTGTAACTTCAATAAAGGCTCCTATTACCAATGCTACTTATGAAACTAAGTTAAATTTGGATTATATAGCAGTACCTGTAATGTTCCAGTACAATGCAACTCCTGAATTTTTCCTTGAAGCAGGACCACAATTTAGCTTTTTAGTGAATGCTTCTGGTGATGTTAAATCTGGTGACGTAAAAACTACTTACAAAGTAAACAAAGACGATTATAATAACTTTGATTTTGCTTTAGGTGTTGGTGCAGGATTCTGGTTTACTCCAAATATTGGTATTAATGCAAGATACCTAGCTGGATTTACCGATATTACTAAAAATGGTACTACATTCAATAATGATGGATCTAATAAGAATAACGGATTCCAATTAGGTTTGAACTACAGATTCTAAATCTAAGTAGAAAAATGAAAACCTCGAGAAATCGAGGTTTTTTTGTTATAAAAAAATACTCCGAAACATTCGGAGTATTTTAGTTTATTTTTTAAAGCTTTTTTTCGTCTTTATCTTCCTCATCATTATCTTCCTCAAGATCATCATCTTCGTCATCGTCATCATCTTCATCATCATCTCCATAGCTGTCGATTTCTTTATCACACCATTTATAAGCTTCTTCTACAGCTTTAGTAGCCTCATCCGCAACAGTTTCTTCATTGTCTCCTTCTAAATCATCCAACCATTCTACTTCCTCTTCATCCACATTAAGGATAAAACGAGGATATTCTGTGTGGATAACATAGATATCATCTGGAAATTCAGAATTATCGGCCAACAAAAATTTCGGTAATTTCATATACATGTATTATGTAATTCAAAGATAAAGAAAATCTTCAATAAATAGGATTCAGGATTTTAATTTTTGTTAAAGTTCGGATTAAAGAATTTGCCTGCGGTACAACCTAAACCAAGTAAAACAATTCACACTTTCAAAAATCACCTTCCATTTTTTACTCTTATTTAATTCTTCTAATAGCGAGTTTGATGGATTACTTGTATTAGATAGAAGGATATATTCGTTTTTTTGAGTATCTATATTTATAAAATTAAGTCTCTCCGGAATTAGGTATTTCTTTTCTTCCTCTGCCTTCCAAGGAAATGAAGTCCCAACATTATTTTTAGGGATATCTTCTTTTTTTAAAAAATTATTTACTTGCTCTAGTTGTGGAAAAGCCTTTCTGGTAACAAGGAGTGAGTCCCAAGTATTTGAAATGTTTTGAGGGTAAATCCAAAAATGGCCAGAAAGAATAAAAAAACTGCAAATCCACAGGAAAAGTTTAGGACGCTTTGCATATCGAACTATAAAGATTAAAATCGTTAGTAAGCCCATAAGACTTACAGGAAGAATATATCTGTTGCTAAACGAATTTTGGGATATGACAGTCACTCCATAAAAAACGAGCGCCTGAAAGAGTAATATTCCTAAAAAACTTAAATGTTTAGCGTATAAAAATGCTTTGTTTTTAAAATTTATAAACACAAAAAAACCTATTAGCAGAATTCCTAGTTTACCATTATCTACCAACCTCCAAATGAATACCAATGTATTTTTAAAAATTAGAGAAAGATCAGCAGGTTTAGATGATTGTGACCAATTTCCTGATACCGTATTATGGACAATCCAATGTTTAACACTATAAAAATGTAATAAAAACAAGGCTAAAACCAAAATACTTGGCACTAAAGACAGCAAAATCTTTTTATTGGTTTTATTTCGGTCACGTAAATAAACAAAAGCCGCAAATAGTAGGAGCCCGATACCAGAAATAGAAGCTCTTAAACTGACCAATTGTAAAGCGATTCCAAAGAGCAAAATACCCAAGTATTTTTTTTGCAAAATGCAATACACACATCCAAGGAAAAATGCCATATGAAAAACTTCAAAGCTTATTAAACTCATTTGAGCAATGAAAACGCTCTCCCCTGCTATAAGAATAAATATCCAAATTTTATAGACAAGGGGTATTGAATGGATACGGATAAGTTTCCAGAGATAAAGGAAAGCCAAAAAGACTCCTGGAATCATCATGACATGAGATACCTGAAGGTTTTTCCCAAATGTTTCCCATCCTATTGCGACCCATAAACCCACAAATGGCTGATGCCCAGTTGCCACAGTATCCGGAGGATAGATTTCAGTAAAATGACTGTTGAAAATATGTAAGGCAGGTACTGAAACTTGAGAAATATTATCCCAAAATAAAGGCTGGTTTTTAGTACAAAAATAAATGAGAAGAGTAAAAATAAAAATGCAGAAAATATCTGTATTTTTACGTAAGAAGCTCATTAATGTTGGAAACTATAGGCAACCTTTTCTGCTTTTTTAGACTCTGAATAGTCATAAAATCCTTCGCCTGATTTTATTCCCTTTTTCCCTGCACGCACCATATTTACCAATAGCGGACAAGGGGCATATTTAGGATTTTTAAATCCTTCATATAGGACATTTAGGATGGCTAAGCATACATCTAAACCTATAAAATCTGCTAACTGTAGAGGGCCCATAGGATGAGCCATTCCCAATTTCATCACTGTATCTATTTCCTCCACCCCTGCTACTCCTTCGTAAAGGCAATTAATCCCCTCATTAATCATGGGCATAAGAATTCTATTGGCTACAAAACCAGGATAATCATTCACCTCTACCGGAACTTTACCTAAGACTTTGCTTAATTCATATATAGCATCAAAACAGGACTGAGAAGTAAGATATCCTCTGATGATTTCTACCAACTTCATCATAGGAACTGGATTCATAAAGTGCATTCCTATTACTTTATCTGGCCGCTGCGTGACGCTTGCCATATGCGTAATACTGATGGAGGAAGTATTAGTTGCCAGAATACAATTGGATGGTGCTAACCTATCCATTTCTTGAAAAATCTTGAGTTTCAGTTCAAGATTTTCTGTGGCTGCTTCCACAATGAGGTCCGCCTCCGAAACTGCATCTTGTAATTGAGTAAAAGCCTTGATTTTACTTAAAGTTTGAGATTTATGCTCTTCGGTAATTGAATTTTTTGCTACTTGCCTATCAAGATTTGAAGAAATAGTTGCCAAACCCTTATCTAAAGCCTGCTGAGACACATCAACTAGGCTCACCTGGAAACCAGATTGTGCAAAAACATGTGCAATTCCGTTGCCCATAGTTCCTGCCCCTATAACTACTATATTTTGAAACATTCAGTGAGATTTAGGGTTAAAAATACGTATTTTAGATTCTATAGAATAAATTGATCTTTTATTTCTCTTCATCAAAATACAGTCTATAGTATTTACCTTTCTCGTCTTGTCCCATTTCGAGTTGTTAGCTATCGCCATAAATATAGATGTAGAATTCTTTTCTAATTAAATGACTGACTTGAAGTGTTTTTTTGCTTTTATCAGCTAGTGTAGAATTGCTTAATTCATCCGGAATCAATGTTTGAGTTATTTGTTCATTGTAGGTTTAAAATTGTGAAGAACTTTCAATTACACGTGGATCCACCAAGACTTCTTTAAATAATTCATCCAAATTAAAATCTTCCTTTTCTTAATAGAAAAATATGGATTTTTATAAACTATCTGCCTTTTTCAGCTTAGTAATATTATATCCTTGTGGTAATTGCATGGTAAAAAATTCTTTTAGACACCTAATGTTTCCTGGGTATGGAATTACACATCACCTATTTGCTTAATCTTTAAAAAGTATTCCAACCAATATTTTTCATTTCCACCCTAGTTATTATCTACTACTAAAAGTGAAAACCGACTTCTGAATTTACATTATAAATGAAGGATTTTTTTATTTTTAGTAAGGGTATACCTTAGTTTTATTTAACAATAACTAAATGCTCATTTGAGAGAATTTTCAGGAAGTTTTCTTTATTTTAAAATTTAAATATTCTTATTTTCTCTTGTTTAGATTCATCTTCTTCTAGGCATTCATTAAAATAACAAATTACTAATTCACCAAATTTTATTCGGGGATTATCGGCACTTTCAAATAAATATTTAGCAATAATTTTAGACTGCTCCATCAGTGAATTTTCATCTTTAAAGAGAGTAGATACAGCCTCATAGACTCCATTATACGTTAAGTAAGTTTCACTATAAAAGCTGTAAAAAACTTCAGAGGAAAAGGAATTGAATTAAGATTTTGAAAGTTATTCTTTTAATTAATTAGATTAATGGGTTCTTCGGAGGATAGGATGAGACTTTATGTATTTACTTTAATTCCAACCTTAAGAATAATAGTTTTGGGCACCGTGGTTGTTGTTCAATTTAAGGCAATATTTTTATATTCTAGTAACTAAAAATGGTGCCTCTCATTTTTAAGAAGACATCAACTTAAAATTAAATTATATAATGGATATCAATTATTCTTTGCTGCCTAAAATTGTGTAAGAAACCTAACTTTTTACTAAATTTCTATCCAGAATTCGGTCCCCTTGCCTTTCTCACTTTCCACACCAATTTTACCGCCCATTTTTTCAACAAAATTTTTACTAATTGCTAAACCTAAGCCAGTTCCGTTTTGAGATTCGTTCGGAATTTGGAAATACCTATCAAATATTTGATTATGATATCTTTTATCAATCCCAACCCCTGAATCTATCACTGAAAATCTGATTTTTCCGTCTTTATTTTGAGTTGAAATCCTAATGGTATCACCTGCGTATGAGTATTTTATGGCATTGGTAATAAAATTGTTTAATACCCAAACCATTTTTCCGAAATCGACTCTTACAATTTCATCTTCTAAGGTTTTAACATCCGAAACCAATTCTAATTACTTGTTTTGAGCAATTTTTACATTATTGTGTAGGGCGGATTTTACCAAATCTGAAACTTTACATTCCTGAATTTCAAGTTTAATATTTCCACTCTCTACTTGGGACATATTGAGCAATTCTCCTGTAATATCAAGCAAACGCTGTCCATCTTCTTCAATGCCATTTACTAAATCTTTTTGCTCTGTTGTAAGCATACCATATTTTTCATTATTTAATAATCGGGTGCCCATTTTTATCGCAGCAATAGGGGTTTTTAATTCATGAGATACAGTTGCGATAAAGTTAGTTTTAG
Organism: Flavobacteriaceae bacterium; assembly: GCA_018260565.1. GTDB lineage: Bacteria > Bacteroidota > Bacteroidia > Flavobacteriales > Weeksellaceae > JAGLAZ01. The sequence goes on along the minus strand of JAGLAZ010000015.1, from coordinate 11,240 downwards.
CGAAATCCAATTCTTTAAAAGGGGTAATATTTCGTAATAACACTACTCTTCCAACATTTTTAGGCTCATTTTCACCTGTAGGTACGATGCTGATAGGTATAATTTCTTGTTCAAAATAACTTTCTTTATTATCAGCAAATATTTTTAATGGATTATGAGAATCGGCCGTATTACCATACCTCATTAATTCGCGTAGTAAATCATTATGCAATGCAACATCCGTAGCCCGTTTTCCAACTATTTCATCCTTAGTAATTCCCAAAATTTTTAAGGCTTCGCCATTTATAAAGTTAATAAAACCATCTTCATCTAAACCAATTACAGGATCGTGCATGTTTTCTATCAAAGTTTCTACGCGTTTTTTATTCAACAATTGCTTGGAAAGATTACTGCTTTCATATTCCTCTAGTTTTTCTGCCATTACATTAAAACTGCTTGCTAAGTCACCGAACTCGCTATTGCTTTCAAAATGCACTCGTTCGTGGTAATTTCTCGCTGCTATCTGCCTAATGCTAGATGTTAAGGTACTTATAGGTTCCGCAATGCTATTGGGAAGGTTAAAAAGTAATGTCATAGCTATGAGAATACAAAAAGTCCCCAATGTAAGTATCCAGAATACAGCACTGTCGGCAGTTGCCTTTGCGACATTACTTTTTCGCTGAATGGCATCCATATTCAGTTTCATAATATCTGAAAGATCGTTACGAATTTGCCGGCCCAACTCTGGTTTATTTCCAGCTTTAAAGTGTGAAAAATGATTATTAAGGGATTGAAAGGCTTCTTTTTCTCCGATTTCGGTGATATTTTTTCCTTCTAACGCAAGATATTTATTAAAATCAGTTGCAGCTAAGGAATCCTTATCCATACGATCTAAAGACAACATCATATTTTTAGAATATTCAAGGGAATTGTAATTTGCCACAAGAATATTTTCAGTGTCCAATTTGGATTTATAAATATAAAAAGCACCCAATACGGATAATAATAGAATTAGAATAAACAGCAGGCCAACGCCTAGCGTTAGTTTAGTTTTGATTTTCATTTTTATATATTTAAACAAAAAGTATAAGAGGCTGGCTTAGTTTTTTACCAAACTTTGTAATCCGCTCTTCTACCAACTTATTTTTAAATTATGGTACTTTTCTCATTTTTAGAAAGAATTATAATGTCTACATTTTCTTCTGTCATCTTGCTTACTAAATTATTAAACCAGTTCATTCCGGTAACATTTTCGAAAAAATTAAAATGAGGTTTCCCTATGCATATCGTGGTAATTCTGTTAGTCTTAACATAGTTCAAGATGGTTTCTACAACATTTTTTCCTTTCTCCTGCACTACCTTAGCACCGAGTTCTTGGGCTAAATTTAGATTATTAATTAAATGGCGTTGTTTATCCAAAGCTATTTTATCGGGATCTTCCTTAGGAGTTTGCACATAAAGTACCGTCCATTTACTTTGGAAATAGTTGGCTAAACGGGCGGTTTTTCGAATGATGTGTTTGGAATTCTCAGCATTGCTATTGATACAGGCTAAAAATTTATCTTGGCGAAAATCCTTTGGAATAATAATTTCTACTTGCTGCTCTACATGAGATGCTACCTCCTTTAAAGCAAGTTCCCGCAGTTGTAGAATATGTTCACTTTTGAAAAAATTGTTGAGTGCCTGTTCTATTTTTTCTTTTTTATAAATTTTGCCCTCTTTCAGTCTGGTTATGAGTTCGTCAGCAGTTAAATCAATATTTACCACCTCATCGGCAAGTGCTAAAACCTTATCTGAAACGCGCTCGGTAACCTCTATCCCTGTTATTTTCCGCACCGTTTCATTCAGACTTTCAATGTGCTGAATATTCATTGCTGAAATTACATTAATCCCAGCATCTAAAAGTTCTAGCACATCCTGCCACCTTTTTTTATTTTTGCTACCTTCTACATTGGTGTGGGCCAACTCATCTACTAAAACTACCTCAGGATGCGCATTTATGATAGCCTGCAAATCCATTTCCTCCAAGTATTTTCCTTTATAAAATATGGATTTTCTTGGAATTTGGGGTATTCCTGAAACCAAAGCAAGTGTTTCCTCTCTGTCGTGAGGTTCTATGTAACCTATTGTAACCTCTACTCCGCTACGCAATAGAGCATGCGCTTCTTGCAACATTCGGAAAGTCTTTCCGACTCCTGCGCTCATACCTATGTAAATCTTAAATTTACCTCTTTTGGATCTCTGAATAAGTTCAAGAAAATGTTCTGCGGATTGTCGGGTTTCTTCCATTGAAAGTTACAATAATTTGGTTTTCAGTCTATTGTACCTAATTTATAGCTTAAATTTAAAACCAAGTGGATAAACTTGTTGTTATAGAAAAATTTCCATTTTGAGGAGTTCCATTTTCGATAAATATTCTATCTTTTGAGTTGAAGCCTCTTACCTCGGTTCGCCATAAAACATTTTTATTTATGAGATAATCATAATTTAATGAATATCCCATGGTTTGGAATCCATTCTGGCTACCAGTGGAGATAATGACTCCGTTTTTATCATTGAAATATTCAATTCTACCTCCAATTCCTGCCTTATCATTAATTTGATATTTCGCTAATATATTCGGAGAATACCAAATATTGTATTGCGAACTGTCCTTTTCCTTTTGTTCAGCACCAATATCAAATCCTACAATCGTTGTAAATTTATCTGAAGGTTTTATAATGGCGTATAAATCATGGAAATATCGCAATTTTTTCTCTGAATTTGGTTTATCATTTCCTATAAAAGAACTACTATTTATGCTGACTTTTTCGTTAGGGGTAAAAGATAATTGATGACCAAATGCAAGCGACTGATTGCCTTCTACCCGAGCTATTCTTTGCCAGCCATTCAAAACAAGGCCACTTATTAGCCATTTACCGTTTGTCGAAGAATAGGATATTTTAGCACCCGTCTCGAAATACGGTGAATTTTCAGCTGCAATACTTCTGGACAAGGTTAAATTATCTTTTCCAATGGCGCTTTCCCAACCGATGTGAGAAGGTAATATCCCGGCATCAATCCAGATATTATTGGATTTGGAAATCTTAAAACCGATGTTGGCTTCGTTAACAAACTTTAGCGCTCCTTGCTCTGCCGCCATATTATCTTGGACATAAGTTCCTGCCATTAAAGCTAAATTAGCGCGCATATTTTCAGCCTCGTAATGTGCTTTTGCTAAACCAAGATTTAGATTAACTTCATTATGACGGTTGTATGTATATAAGAATGGCTGTCGTATATGATTATCCTGTTTAGCTACATCATAGGTATAAAACAATTCACCATAACCGGAAAATGTGAGTTTGGATAAATTTTTAATGCTATCGGATTGGGCCTTTGCAATAAATCCTACGCTTAAAAGAATTGCTGTAAATTGTAATTTTCTCATCTTGTTAATAACAGAATCTTCAAAATAAATATTAAAAATTATAATTTTATTTAATGTATTATTTTATTTGATCTAAAGCCATATTCAATTTTAACACATTTATTTTTGACGGTCCGAAAGTACTAGATTCTATACTTTCTGTAACTAATTTTCTAATCTTTGATTCATCCAAGTTGCGGAATTTCGCAACTCTCTTAATTTGATATTCGGCACCGGCGAGAGAAATATTTGGATCTAACCCACTCCCGCTGGCTGTAACTAAATCTACGGGAATTTGGGAATTAAGCATTTCAGGATTTTGCATTCTTAGCGTGTCAATTCTTTTGTGTATTACTTCTATAAGCTCAGGGTTAGAGGGTCCTTTGTTACTTCCGCCGCTACCTCCAGCATTGTAATTTACTGCAGAAGGTCTAGGATGAAAACATCCAGGAGAGGTAAATTTTTGGGCTACATTGCCATAAAATCTTTTCCCAGTAAAAACAATTTGTTCTCCTTCACCATGATTTGGAAGAAATTTACCCATTCCGTAAACAATAAGGGTATAAGCTCCTATTAATACTAGCATTAATGCTGTAAGAATTATAGATGATTTTAAATAATTTTTCATTGTATGTGTATTTATCGAATAGGTTTGATGCTGTAATAAAACATTTCAAATAACCAACCTATTTTTGATATATTATAATTTTGTTTCGTAGTACCCTTTACCTTTAAAGCCCTGATCTTATTGGTAATCAAATAAACATTGAAACCAATAAATCAATTAATTTTATCCCAATAAACGGAACGATGATACCACCAAGACCATAAATTAATAGGTTCCTTCTGAGTAAAGCACTCGCACCGATAGGTTTATATTCTACCCCTTTTAAAGCTAATGGAATAAGAAATGGAATGATGATCGCGTTAAATATTACTGCAGATAAAATCGCACTTTGGGGGCTATGGAGGTTCATAATATTAAGAGCTTGCAATGCCGGTATAACGCTAATAAAAAGCGCCGGAATTATTGCAAAATATTTGGCTACATCATTGGCTATTGAAAATGTTGTGAGTGTTCCACGCGTCATTAGGAGTTGTTTCCCTATTTCTACTATCTCTATCAGTTTGGTAGGGTCATTGTCAAGGTCCACCATATTTCCAGCTTCTTTTGCAGCAGAAGTCCCACTGTTCATTGCAACTCCTACATCAGCCTGGGCAAGAGCTGGTGCATCATTAGTACCATCACCCATCATTGCTACCAGTTTACCGCTTTGCTGTTCTTTTTTGATGTAGTTCATCTTATCCTCTGGCTTGGCTTCGGCGATAAAATCATCTACCCCAGCTTTCTCAGCAATATATTTTGCAGTGAGAGGGTTATCCCCTGTAACCATTACCGTTTTTACCCCCATTTTTCGTAGTCGGTCAAACCTTTCCTTCATTCCGGTTTTAATGATGTCCTGAAGTTCTACAACCCCAATAACTTTATCATTTTTAGAAACCACGAGAGGGGTACCTCCATTTTCTGAAATAATTATTACTCTATCCGCTATATCTTGAGGGAAAGTATTCCCTGCCTTCTCTGTAAGGTTTTTAATAGCATCGTAGGCACCTTTTCTAATTTTAGTATTATTAAAATTAATTCCTGAACTTCTTGTTTCTGCTGTAAATTCTATAAATTCTGGATTATCTACAATTAGTTTTTGCTCATCAATATGAGCCAATTCGATAATCGACTTTCCCTCTGGGGTTTGATCCGCAATGGAACTTAAAGCCGCAGAATGAATGAATTCTTCCAAATTTTCCCCTTCTGCAGCATAGAAATTGGTTGCTTTACGATTTCCAATGGTTATTGTACCTGTTTTATCTAAAAGCAATACATCTATATCTCCTGCTGTTTCTACTGCTTTACCAGATTTTGTAATAACATTGGCGCGTAAGGCTCTGTCCATTCCCGCAATACCAATGGCTGATAGCAAACCACCTATTGTAGTAGGTATTAAGCATACAAATAAAGAAATTAATGCAGAAATAGTGATAGGAACATTTGCATACAAAGCGAATGGACGCAAGGTAACCGTCACGATAATAAAAACAAGAGTAAATCCAGCAAGAAGTATGGTAAGTGCTATTTCGTTAGGTGTTTTTTGTCTTGATGCACCTTCTACCAAAGCAATCATTTTATCAAGAAAACTTTCGCCAGGTTTGGTGGTAACTTTTACTTTAATTCTGTCAGAAAGTACTTTAGTCCCTCCTGTAACAGAAGATTTATCACCACCAGCTTCACGGATAACAGGTGCAGACTCACCAGTGATAGCACTTTCATCAATGGTAGCCAAACCTTCAATAATTTCTCCATCCATAGGGATTTGATCTCCAGCTTCGCAAAGGAAAATTTCACCTAGCTGCATTTGTGCAGAAAGCTTAGATACAGTTTTTACATCAAATCCTAGCTTATTCTCTACCACAACTTTTGCGGGAGTTTCTTCACGGGTTTTTCTTAAAGTATCTGCCTGAGCTTTTCCTCTGGCTTCGGCGATAGCCTCAGCAAAATTGGCAAAAATTACAGTAAGAAAAAGTACCAAAAAGATAGTAAAATTATATGCAAAACTACCTTGGCTACGCTCTCCAAATAAGGTCCAAAGAGAAACCAAAAACATAATAAGAGTGCCTATTTCAACCAAAAACATTACAGGATTTTTCACCATAAGTTTTGGGTTAAGTTTTATAATAGATTGTTTCAAAGCTTCTGAAACAAGATCTTTTTGAAATAAAGATTGGGAATTTTTCATTTTAAATTGTTTTTGAGAGCTAATTCTTTGGATAGAAATACCAAATATTACTCTTTTCAATTAATATTACCTATAAACTAAAGTGTTCTGCGATAGGTCCGAGTGTAAGAGCAGGAAAGAATGACAATGCTGCTATAAGTAGGATAATCATCAAGGTCATAAATCCAAAAGTGGGCGTATCTGTTTTTAATGTACCTGCGCTTTCAGGGATGTATTTCTTTTTAGCTAATAATCCTGCTATTGCTACAGGGCCAATTATGGGAAGAAATCTTGCCAAAATAAGCACGATACCAGTGGAAATATTCCACCAAGCTGTATTATCTCCTAAACCTTCAAAGCCAGATCCATTATTAGCGGATGCGGAAGTAAATTCATATAGCATTTCACTAAAGCCATGGAATCCAGGATTACTCAATGTTTTAGCACCCACCTCAGGCATAAAGGCAGTGAGCGCAGAACCCACCAATATCAGCATTGGATGAAGCAGTGCTATTATCATTGCAATTTTCATTTCCCGAGCCTCAATTTTTTTTCCCAAAAATTCAGGGGTTCTCCCTACCATTAAACCACTAATAAATACCGCCAGAATAATGAATACAAAATAATTTAATATCCCTACGCCTACCCCACCATAGAAAGCATTTATCATCATTGCAAGCATCATATTCATCCCAGAAAGTGGCATATAACTGTCATGCAAGGAATTGATAGATCCTGTAGAAATAACCGTAGTAGCAATACTCCAATAAGCTGACGCAGCTGAACCAAAACGGATTTCCTTGCCCTCCATATTACCCAATGAAATATCAGCACCCATTTTCTGAATTATAGGATTTCCGGCAGTTTCTATGGCTACATTGGCTATCATTAGCGTAAGAAATCCTACTGTCATAACGCTAAATATTGTCCAGGCCAATTTTCTACGATTAATAAAATATCCAAATGCGAAAATCAATGCAAATGGAATGAGCATTTGCGAAATCATTTCTGTTATATTGGTTATATAGTTTGGATTTTCCAGTGGATGAGCGCTATTGGCACCAAAAAATCCACCACCATTGGTTCCCAGATGTTTTATAGAAACAAATGCCGCTACCGGCCCCGTGGAAACTGCAACCGATTTCCCTTCCATTGTAGTAATGTGGTCTTTTCCATTAAAAGTCATTGGAGTTCCATTAAACATCAATATTAAACCCACAACAATAGAGAGTGGAATTAAAATTCTCGTGTTTGATTTAACAAAGAAATTGTAAAAATTCCCCAGATTTTCTGTTTGCTTATATTTAAAAGCAACAAAAAGATGTGCTAAGGCTGCCATTCCAGTAGCTGCAGTTACGAACTGAAGGAACATTAAATACAACTGACCAAGATAACTGACCCCACTTTCTCCGGAATAATGTTGCAAATTGCAATTTACAAGAAAAGATATGGTAGTGTTGAATGCTAAATCAGCTGTTTGATTTGGGTTGTTATCAGGATTTAATGGTAACCAACTTTGATTCATAAAAATAAATATCCCGAGTAAAAACCATATAAAATTGATAGCAAGCAAAGCCAGCATGTTTTGTTTCCAATTCATGCTTTTTTCAGGATTTATACCCGAAATTTTGAAAAATACTTTTTCTATAGGATTGAATAGAAAGTCTAAAAATGTTTTTTCCTTTCCGTAGACTTTGGCGATGTATTTACCCAATGGGATGCTTAAAGCAAGCGTTATTAGGAACATTACGGCCAAGCCGAGTATTTCATTGTTCATATTAATTATTTCAAAGAGATTAAACTGAAATATTTTAGCTCACTCCTAAAAGGATGAGAAAAAATATGTTAAAATTTTTCAGGGTTTATAAGGACATAACAGATATATCCAAAAGCCAAAACCGAAGCAAAAAAAAGTAACCACATAGAATTAAATAGAATCAAAAAATTTAACGGATAAAGAAAGAAGCCAAAATATTAACACACCGGTTGCGGTAAGAACGAAAGTCATCATGTTATTTTGAATTTGAAATTGATAATAGGGGTAAGTAATCCAACCTACCAGAATAGAATAAAATGTACAAGTGCCAAAAACTTGGAATTTTTTCTGAATGCTTCATTATTTTAAATTTAACTCGACAGTATCCAGATTTGCAAAACAGACACCATTACTTATTAAATATATGATTATCAATGTTTTATAAATAAATGGTAAAACTTAAAACCGAAAAAGCCTATCAATTTGATAGGCTCTTTTCTTAAAATGATAAGATTGGGATTATTTTAAACCATATTCTTCCAACTTACGATACAATGTAGCAATGCCAATACCCAGTAAGCGTGCAGCTTCAGATTTGTTTCCTTTCGTATAGGTTAGAACTTTTAAAATATGCTGTTTTTCCACAGTATACATATCGAGCGAGCTTGGATTTTCAGAAATTTCAATATAAAGATTATCAGCTGCTAATTGATTAGACTCCATCATGATCATACTGCGTTCTATTGCATTTTTAAGTTCTCTGATGTTTCCTTTCCATTCTGAAGATTGCAGTTTTTGGTAAAAATTATCTTCTACTTCTAGTTTTTTAATCTGCATTTTATTGGCAAATCTTGAAATAAATTCATTAGCTAGAACCTTAATATCCTCCTTGCGATCGCGTAGCGGAGGAAGATGTATTTCAAAAATATTGATACGGAAATAAAGATCCTCTCGGAAATTTCCTTTGTGAATTTCTTCCTTTAAATCTCGATTGGTAGCTGCTATAAGCCTAAAGTTAGATTTTGAAGATTTAGTCTCTCCTATTTTTATAAATTCCCCACTTTCTAATATGCGCAAGAGCTTAGCCTGTAAATCCAAAGGCATCTCGCCAATTTCATCCAAGAAAAGAGTACCCTTATTAGCTTCTTCAACTAAACCTTTTTTATCAGAACTAGCGCCCGTAAATGCACCTTTTTTATGACCAAATAATTCACTCTCTAGGATATCCTTGCTGAAAGCGGAACAATTAAGCGCGACTAAATTTCCTGTATTTCTAGGGCTTGCATTGTGAATAGCATTTGCAAATACCTCTTTACCGGTCCCTGTTTCGCCGGTAAGCAAAACTGTTGCTTCCGTACGAGCCACTTTCTCTGCCAATTTTTTGGTTTGAAAAATTGCTGCTGATTTTCCTATTATATTTTCAAAACTTATTGACGAATCTTGCTTTTCATACATTCTGTTGCGGTTTTCCTTCACTTTTTCAAGCGCATTATAAACCAGCGGTATTATTTTATCATTGTCGTCCCCTTTAACTAAATAATCATAAGCGCCATTTTTCATAGCCTGAATACCGTCGGGAATGTTACCATAAGCAGTCATTAGTATAACCTCCACTGTGGGTCTTTTAGCTTTAATTTCCTTTACTAAAGCCACACCAAAAGCGTCCGGAAGTTTTACATCGCATAAGACAACATCTATATCAAATTGATCCAACATAGAGAGTCCGGATCGTGCTGAAGAAGCTTCTTTTACATCAAAATTCTCCTGCTGTAAGATCATACCCAAAAGCTTTAGAAGTTTCAGCTCGTCGTCAATTATTAGTATTTTGGGAATCAAATTTTTAGGAAATAATATAACTACAAAGAAAAGGAAAAGAATAATTGAAAAGGATATGGAAGATTAAGAAAGGAATACAGCCGGATGTTATAATTGCCTAATATTATGAGTTTAAAGCCTGTGAATAAACCTGTTGGAAATCAATTAGTATTAATTATTCCATTTATAAAGTTTTATATACAATTTACCTAAAAGTCAAATTGATTGTGGGACTTAGTATTTGTACATTATTAGTGGATCTTAAATCGTAATTTTATTAAATTTCATGTTTATAAACAATGGAAAAAGCTCTTGTTTTAGACAATTTCAACACCTATTTTTGTGTTCGGTATTTAGCTTCTTTCAATGTAATTTACTTTGCTATGCTTTTAATTAACAAATTTGGGACGAAGAATGTTCCTAAATTTATATAATAGTATACAGGATAAAGAAACATGATAGGCTTTCCAACATTATACTATTAACCATACAAACCAATTACAATGGACAATACAAATCGCATAGGACTTGATATCCAAAAAGCCAACATTTTAGCAGAAAAGCTTAATATTCTTTTGGCAAACTATTCCATATTTTACCAAAATACAAGGGGGTATCACTGGAATATTAAAGGAGAAAAATTTTTTGAATTGCATTTGAAATTTGAAGAATTATATTCTGATTTACACCTGAAAATAGATGAAATAGCAGAGCGAATTTTAACTTTAGGACATACTCCAAAGCATAATTACTCAGATTATCGTACAGCATCAAGTATAAAAGAGAGTGAACAAGTGAGTAACGGTTTCGTAGCTGTTGAAGATATTTTAACTTCTTTGCAAAGCATTATCATTCTTCAAAGAGAATTGCTTTCCTTATCAGCAGATGCCGAGGACGAAGGAACCAATGCCTTAATGAGTGATTACATCAGAGAACAAGAAAAACTAGTTTGGATGTATTCCTCATTTCTAAATAATAGATAAAGGGAAATAGTAAAAATAAATGGAGGCGAATTTTCTGTAAAGAAATATTATAGTTTAGGATATAGTAAACGAAGTATTTCGCATTTTAGCATAGTCTAGTATCATTCAACTTAAAATTTTTTCTTTACTAATAGCGAACCAATATGTTTACTAAAATCGCTTAATCGTTAGAGAAATTAGTGATTGTATTTCTTTTTAGAGGATTAATTAGTTTTTTAATATTGCATTTAAAACCGCTTTTATTGTTTAATACAAATCTTTGTGAATTTCAAAAAATTTTATGTTACAGGTTTTGCATTTACTATTCAATGAGCCAATCTACTTGAATTATAAGGCTATGCAATGATTTATTCTCTGAATATCGGGAGACTTTGTGCCTCGGTGTAAAATCTTTGTGTTTTAAGTTTGTTTTCATTCGTATTCTGATGAATACGACTAATTTATGTAAAATTTTTATTTTTATACTTAAAAAGTTGTCTTAAACGCAAAAATCTGGACAGATTTTTCTAAATAATTTTTTACTATTT
>JAGLAZ010000046.1 GCA_018260565.1 Flavobacteriaceae bacterium | reverse complement strand
AGTAAAAAATTATTTAGAAAAATCTGTCCAGATTTTTGCGTTTAAGACAAGAATTCATACAACTTAAATTTAAAAATAAAGTTAGTGCTATTATTAAAGAAGTCAGAAAACTTCTCAAAATAGATTTCGTTTTAGATTTGTCAATTATTATTTCAGTTTTTTCTGTCATTGTAAACGGTGTCTGTTAAAATTACGGATAACGCTCGGGTATTTGCGAAGAAAGCCCCTATTCACAAAGTGATTTCGGGGCTTTTTTTGCAAATACCTTGTTGTAAGATGTTTTATTATTCATAAAGTTTTAGCTCTATAAAATTGTTATCTTTCTTTATTTTCTCTATTTCCTCTTTTTCAATATCTAATAGTATTTCACGGGTATGCCTGACAGGACCCCCATTAAAAGAAACAGAAAAACTTGTGTTTGAATTTAGAAGTAAAAACTTAGAACTCTTAGCTGGGTCTTTTTTGTATTCATGCCAAAGTTTATTAAACGTAAAATTATCAATAACTTTATTTTTTTTCTTTTTAATAGAATTAAAATATTCCTTTCTTGCTTTGCTTTTTTCTAAACCTATAAAAGTAAATAGATGGCTTTTTGTAGAATCTTCTATTTTTAGAATCAATCCTGGCAAACCATTAAATTTATATGGACCTTCGGGAATTGGAATTTTTGAACAAAACCATGCAGTCCAAAATCTTCCTCCAAAATCCGCAGTTGCTTTTTGAACTGAAAAACCCTTTAAACTATCTTTTTCTTGTAAAATTGACCATTTTATTTTTATTGAATCTTTTACTGCAAATTCAGCTATATCAAGATTGGTATGAAGTTCCAAACTATAGCTTGGATACATTTTTTTTACAAAAAATTTTATTTTTGATGTATCACTATATTCTGGAAATGAATTTGTTTTGCGTTTCTCTATATACAAAGAATCATATTGAAATGCTGGCAAGCTGTAAAATACAGAACCAGTTTCATCAATATCTAAAATCATATCCTCGTCATGAAAAGACTTAATGTTTGTAGAATCACTTTTAAAATGATAATTATACATTACTCTATAATTTTGAGCAAATATTGGAAGATTTAATATCGTTAAAATTACTATTAAAAAACTTTTTCTTATTCCCATTCATATATTTTTTATATTCCAACCCTTTTTATTTTATTTCTTGAAACTGTAATGCCAACTCCTACTGGAATTTTTTTCATCATTTCATTGTAGTCTTCATCAACTTTATTTTGTTTTAAAACTAAAAAATTTTGTAAGGAAATCATTTCACTATTTTTTGGTATCATTGGTGAAATTATCGCTTTTTTATTTGTTTTTTCAATTTTTGTAGCTATCCAATGATTTATACTGCTAATTTCTTCATAAGCCTCTAAAATTAAACCATCTAATCCTCCGAATTTGTAAGGACCCGTGCTTACTTTAATATCTTTTGTGAAATATACAATTACATTTGAGCCTCTAAAGAAAGTTGTAGCTTTCATACAGTTATAACCCAATATTATTTTTTTATCCACATAGTTTGTATTCCAAATTATTTCTGGAAGTTTATCTTGAACAAAATATACTTGATTTCCTATATATTCTTTTATTGTTAGTGTTTTTGGGTTGTTTTTGAAATAAGTTGTTTTGTATAGTTTGTCTTTTACCATAAAAATTTTTTCGTTTGACCGCGATACTTCTGGATCTTTGCTTAGTTTATCAACCGTAATAGAATCACTAATACTAACTATACTTGACGGTGAAATATATAAATTTTCTTTAAAAGATGTTAATTCTGAATTTTTATTTACATATTCAATGTGTAAATTTTGAGAGCAAAAAAAATTGCTTATTAAAAAAACGATAAATAGTATTTTATTCATATTTGTTTTATTTTAAAATAAATGTTTGAGGGGTACATCCCCTCAAACTTAATGATAATTGACTACTGTGCGTTTAATGCAGCTGTCCTTGCTCTTCCTTGTCTGTCGCAATCTGCCTGATTGGTACCATATGAATATTCAGTCCAAGAATACTGAGCTACACCCGCACTATTGTATGCGGTATATGTAATAGAACATGTTCCTTTAACAGAAAACTTTACCTGTTGTTTATAACTAATTGTTGATGTAGAATTTGCAGCAAATGCGCTAATTGATAAAAATGTAGTCAAAGCTACTGATAAAATTATTTTTCTCATGACGTACAATTTTTTTGTCATTAATTCTTACTTATTTTGCCAAATCATAACAGAATATTTTGGCTTTTCTCAATTTGAGAAGGTTTAGGTTTTCAGTTTGTCCGCCCCGTTGCAAATTTTTTAATCTTCCAGATTCAACTACTGATATTTCATATGCGTTTTCGTCTATTTTCCCTTTTGTCAATGGCTTATTTTTTCTTGCAAAAGCGATATTTTGAGAACGTTCTTTTGGACAAAATATCTTACAACGTGTCGGGTATTGGCGTAGTGGCGGATTTTTAGCACAAATGTTGATGCGGAGAACCAAACTATGATTAACCACAAATGTGTCTGCGGAGCACTGAACCGCCACTTTTGCCAAACCCGTTTTACAAACTGGTCTTCTGTCCACCGAATAGTTGAAACGCTTACCTGTCAACGGTTTTGGTATCTGCATAGCAAATGATTTTTGGCTGACGTTGGGTTGTGCGGTTGCGTATTTTTTATTTCCAGAAGGGGAGGGAAAATTTTTTAATTCAATTTTTTCAGGGTGGGGCAGGCACACTCTTTGCCATGTTTTGGCTTGGGTGTCGGCTTGTGCGACTTGGCAATATGTGTGACTGCTGCGGTTGCTCATTAGTTCTGATTTTTCTTAAAGTTTTCCGCTTGTTCAAAAATCTCAACATATACTTCGTCTCTCTCTACTGGTGGATAACCAAACTCGTCAAGTAAAAGAATTAGACCAACTTTTAATGCTGATTTGATGTCGTCTCGCTTATTCCAGTCAGGGAATTTGGCTTGTCCGTCAACTAAGTCCTTCACGGCTTTTGCAAGGTCAATCATTTTGGCTTCAGGATATTTGAAGTCATATTTTATGCAAAGCTCTTTAAGAATGTCGTAAAATGCTTTTTCTTCAAAGTCAATTCCCAAAGCGTCACCTGCCGAAAATTCTTTGTGAACTTTCCAAATCAAATCTGTCAAGGCGTTTGCCATTTCTTCATATACTTCACTTCTCAAAATGTCGTTTGCATCACGATTATTGTAGCGTTCAACTAAGGCTTGCATTTTCTTAGAAAAGTCAATGCCTTTTACCTTGTTTACTTTTCTTATTTCACCAATTACTTTAGCGAGTAGCTGTTGAAGCAATTTGATTTTCGTATTCGGTAATTTGATTTTATCAATCTTAGCCAGATAGTCTTCATCAAAAATGTCTTGTTCTGTTTCTGCTTCTTCTCCGAGTTTGAAAATTTCTTCTACTCCTTCACTTTGCAACGCTTCTTTTATCATTTCCCGAACTTTGGCGTTCATCTGTGCTGTATCAGGAGCATTACCTTTGGTTAGTTTGAAAACAATAGAACGAACCGCTAAATAGAAATGCGTATAATCTCTTTCTGATTGCGTTAATTGTTCACTTCCGGCACAAATATCATAAGCGGCTTTTAGTCGCTTTACCAATCCCATAAAACGGGTTTCAAAGTCCTTGCTTTGCTGCACATATTCGGCAGCTAAATTCAATGTATTGAGTTGCTGAATGGTTGTGCCTTTGAAATATTTTGAATTGTCAAACGTGTGAAACAGTTTAGCCAAGAGGTCTAGATGATTTCTTACAATGATGATGGATTCTGCAATATCTTCAAAATTGTCTTTGTCGCCTTCGCTGTATTGCTTCAACGCCAAATTCATTTGAGTTTTGATGCCAATATAATCCACTACCAAACCTTTGTTCTTTCCTTCAAACTTGCGGTTTACTCTTGATATGGTTTGAATTAAATTATGTCGTTGAATTGGTTTGTCAATGTATATACTATCTAAGAACGGAACATCAAAACCTGTGAGCCACATATCAACTACAATGGCAATTTTGAAATTCGATTTTTCATTTTTGAATTGTCGGTCAAGTTCTTTGCGTTGGTCTTTTGTTCCCAACAAATCATACATTTCTTTGGGATCATCTTGTCCTCTGGTGGCAATGAGTTTGATGCGTTCAATTGGTTTCAGTTCTCGTTTGTCTTTGTCGGTAAGTTCTGCACCTTCTTCGGCTGCTCGTATTTCGTTCCATTCAGGTTTTAAGGCAATAATGTTTTTATACAACTCATAAGCAATTTCACGAGTGCTGCACACAAACATTGCTTTTCCTTTTACGGTTGAACCTTCTGAAACTCTTTTTACATAATGATTTACAAAATCTTCTGCAACGGCTTTTAAACGGTCAGGGTCGCCAATAATGGCATACATCTGTGCCATTTCCTTTTTGCTCTGTTCTATCTGATTTTCGTTGCTTCCTATTTCTGCACACTTGGCGTAATAATCTTCAATCTCTTTGAGTTTTGAATTATTCAACAACACTTTTGCTGCTCTGCCTTCATACACAATCCGCACAGTGATTTCATCTTTCACAGATTCCGTCATTGTGTAAGCATCCACTACTTTTCCAAACACATCCAGTGTTGCATCTATGGGCGTTCCTGTGAAACCAACAAAAGTAGCATTGGGTAAGGAATCGTGTAAATATTTGGCGAAGCCATACGTTTTGGTAACGCCTTTCTCGGTAACTTTTACTTTTTGGTCAAGGTTTACTTGACTGCGGTGTGCTTCGTCTGAAATACAAATTACATTAGGTCTATCCGTAAGCAATTGTGTGTCTTCTGTAAACTTGTGAATGGTGGTTAAGAAAACGCCACCGCTTTGCCTGCCTTGAATTAATTCTCTCAAATTGGCTCTGCTCTCCACGCTTACAACTGTATTGTCGCCTATGAAATTCTTAGCATTGGTAAATTGTCCCGAAAGTTGGTCGTCTAAATCGGTTCGGTCTGTAATTAATACAATGGTTGGGCTTTCAAAGTATTCACTTTTCATCAATAAACGTGTGAGGTAAAGCATTGTGAAGCTTTTTCCACATCCAGTTGCACCAAAGTAAGTTCCGCCTTTCCCGTTTCCTTTGGGTTTTTGGGCTTTCATGATGTTGTCATACAAAGCTCTTGCAGCATAGTATTGCGGATAGCGACAAACTATTTTTTCGTTTTTCTTAGAACTATCAGGAATGTAAATAAAGTTGCGAATAATATCGCGCAAACGGTTTTTATGAAACATTCCCTGAATGAGTGTAAACATACTATCGATGCCATCTACATCTTTGGCCAAACCTGCCACTCTTCGCCAGGCATAGAAAAACTCATAAGGAGCAAAGAACGAACCTGATTTGTTATTTACGCCATCGCTGATAACGCAAAAGGCATTGTATTTAAACAGTTCGGGAATGTCTCTGCGATAACGAACAGTTAATTGCTTGAAAGCATCAAATATGGTAGCTTCTTCTCTAATAGCAGATTTAAATTCAAACACTACCAAAGGCAAACCATTGATATACACAATGCCATCAGGAATACGTTTTTCTGAACCAAGAATTTCTAATTGGTTTACAAACTTGTAAATGTTAGTGTCGGCTGGATAAACTTCTTCGGGTTCGGCAGCAATTGAAATTAACTGGTCTGCTTCGGGTTGGCAGTGTTTATTTAAACCTGCATAATTAATCAACTGAATGTAAATGTCTTTTTGGTTGCGGTCTTCTCGTTTGAGAATGAAACCGTCTGAAAGCATTTTTAAAAATGTTTTGTTGCTTTCGTAAAGGTCAGAAGCGGAAAGGGATTTGAGTTGAAGAATAAAAGATTTAATTTCGTTCACCGTAATGCCTTGGCCAGCGTATTGAGTTAACAAAAAGTTTTGTAAATCTTCTTCAATCAATACTTCGTCAGGCTTACGAGTTATCGTTATTCCCAAATAGTGAGGAAATCCTTCTTGCCCCAACAACTCGGTAAACGCCCTTTCTAATTTTTCTTCGGTGAACTTCATTCTTTAATTTTCTATTGTCGCTAATTTAGAAAGTAGCAAATCTTTCAGTTCTGTTAGCTTTTGGTTTTCTGCTATTTTTCGAAGTATTGTTTCGATAATTGGTTTCCCGATTCTATTGAAATTTAGAATTAAATTGTTTGTAGGATAAAGCATTTCAATTTCCTGAATTTGCCCATTGCTAATATTTGCTTGTGCACTATCTCCTCCTACATTTTTGATTTCATTCTGAACAAAATCATTTAATAGGTTGAAATAAAGAAAAGCCGTCTTCTCTGTTGGATTATTACCTAAGTCAAACATCCCAACACGCTGATTGACCAAAATTGTATCATTAAGCTTAGGCACTAATCCAATTTTGCCAATTGTTGCTCCTGTCATTGCAATCACAATATCACCTTCTTGCACTCTGTAGTTTTTTGCTTTTTCCACTTTGTCAGCACTTACAAAATCTAGTGAATCTTTGTTGATTGTGTTATTGTTTATACTTCCAATTTTTATAACTGGAATACCTGAAGATTGCCACCATTCACTTTTAAATGCAAAACCTGACTTAACCTTGGAATATTTCCCAATGGATGCTATTTCCCACCCCAACGGAATTTCCTTTTGCAATTCTTCATTCCAAACCATTTCCCCACCATTACTTTTATACGTCTTTCCATTTTCATCAGGAAATTCAAACTCCACAAACCACTGCTTATAAATCGCCTGTGCGGTTTCTTCTAGTTTTTGTATCAGTTTTTGGTTGAGGGCTATGCGGTTTTGGATTGCGTTGTATTCTTTTACTATTTCTTTTTGTTTGGTGATAGATGGAATAGGTAAAAGTGTATTGCACATTTCGTCCCAATCAAAAATTTCTCTTGCACTACCGTGGCTTTTAAATCTTGCATACCTATCAAACTCAGGTCTGCGAAACCACATCATTAAATATTCAGGTTCAAGCTCGTTATTGTCTTTTACTTCAAAAGGAATATAAGCCTGAGAAATTAAAGCTTTTTCATAATCATTGAATAATGCAATGGTAATTTTATCGCCATTTCTTGAAGTTACAGGACCATAGGCAAACTGATTTCTTTCTATGATTCTATACGTTGACATATCCGTTCCAATGGTATTGGCGATTGACGGAATAAACTTTTTTTGAATACTCAAACCCATTAATGGCAAATCGCCTAAATCATTATTTCGCCCAACAACAGGCTGAATATATTTGCCTAAAGGCTTATAATTTGATTTCATAGCCCAATTCTTTAAACACGGTTAGTAAATCACTTTTTGAAGCGGCTTCGGCTTTTAGCAAGTCTGCAAATTCAGTTTGCAGTGCTTGCATTTTATCGTCAAAGTCAATGTTCTCATCACGTTTTACAAATTCAATGTATTTGCTCGGCACAAGTGAAAAATCTTTTTTCTCTACTTCTTCCAACTTTGCCGAATAGCAAAATTCAGGAATGTCTTCAATTTTTTTAGTTTGCCATTGGTGGTAAGTCCTTGTTACCTTTCTAATATCATCATCAGAAAACTGTGTATATTTTTTTTCAAACGGTTCACCCAATTGTCGCAAATCCATAAACAGAATTTCATTTTCACGTTCACGGTATTGGCGTTTTTCATCGCCAATATTTTTGCTTTGTGTTTTTTTATTTTTATTCAAAATCCAAAGCGTAACACTTATGTCAGTTGTATAGAATAGGTTTCGAGGCAATACCAATATGGCTTCCACCAAATTATTTTCAATCAGCTTTCTGCGTATTTTGTATTCTTCACCACCGCCACTCAATGCACCGTTTGCCAATATAAAACCTGCAATACCATTATCTGAAAGTTTAGAAACCATATTCAAAATCCAACCATAATTGGCGTTGCTTTTGGGAGGCACATCATAACCTCTCCAACGTGGGTCGTCAATCAATTCATTTTCGCCTCTCCAATCTTTTTGGTTAAAAGGTGGGTTAGCCATTATATAATCGGCTTTCAGGTCTTTGTGCTGGTCATCTGCAAAAGTGTCGGCAGCTTTCTCTCCAAGGTTTCCGCTAATGCCTCGTATAGCAAGGTTCATCTTTGCCAGTTTGTACGTGGTGTTGGTGTATTCTTGTCCGTAAATAGAAATTTCTTTATTGTTGCCATTATGTGCTTCAATAAACTTGATAGATTGAACAAACATACCACCCGAACCACAAGCAGGGTCATAGATAATGCCCTTGTAGGGTTCAATCATTTCGGCAATCAGGTTTACAATGCTTTTTGGTGTGTAAAATTCTCCTTTGCCTTTTCCTTCTGCCAATGCAAATTTTGAAAGAAAGTATTCATACACTTTTCCAACTACATCGTGCTTCGGGTCTTTGGTGGTATCAATGTCATTAATGGTGTCGAGAAGAGAAGCAAGTTTGGTTACATCTAAACCCAAACGAGAAAAGTAATTGTCGGGCAAGGCACCTTTCAATGCTTTGTTGTTTTTTTCAATGGTATGCAAAGCGGTATCAATGAGCAATGCAATATCGTTTTGCTTGGCTCTTTTTATCAAATAACTCCAACGACTTGTTTCTTCTAAGAAAAACACATTGTTCATATTGTAGAACTCAGCCATTTCTATGTATTTGTCTTTGCCTTCGGCAATGAGTTTGGCTCGGTGTTCTTCAAATTTGTCGCCGGCAAACTTTAAGAAAATCAGTCCTAATACAACGTGTTTATATTCGGCCGGCTCAACGCTTCCTCTCAATTTATTTGCAGCTTCCCAAAGGGTAACTTCAATTGTTTTTTCTTTTACTTCTTTCTTCTGTTTTGCCATTTTATGGTGTCAATATTTTATATTATTTCCGTCGGCTAAGTTAAATTTTAAATGCTCAAAGTCATTGTCGGTGCTTTGGCAAAAAATGGCTCTTTTGGTTATGCGAAGGGTCGGCTTGTGTGTCGGGCAAAACCAAATGTGTTATTTGTGCGGCTGGCTCTTATGTCGTTTTTTGTCTGTTCATGTTTAGCACTGTCGTCTTTTAGGGTTGCTTGTAACGCCACGCAGATTGGCGAAGTTCCCTCAGGAAGCTCTGCTTTCGTGAGGAAATTTTGCCAATCCGCAGATGTGTTGAGGGTCGCAGCGGAGCGACAACGCTTTTACACATTTGCGGATGCAATCCGCACCTCGATGTGCAAAAGGCGGAGCAAAGCGACAACTTTTGCACATCGAGGTGCAAAAGGCGGAGCAAAGCGACAACTTTTGCACATCGGTTAGTATATGAAAAGTAGGTGATTTCGAAGTAGAAAACTTTCCGTTGAGGACAAATTATGAAACGAGCTTAAAGCTCTGTATTTACTGATATTTCATCTATTTTTCATATACATTGTTGTAGGGTGTTTATTCTATAAAAGGGCTTAGTGTTGTTACTAAAACTATTGAATAAGCAACAATATAAATTCCCATTAATATTTTTGATTTCAAAATTATAGTTAACAAAATCGGTGCGAATATCCAATAAAGTTAGGCAGTATAGAAGCCTAGAAAATATTCACCGTAATAAATTCTCCACCAAGTGTGCAAAATTGCATTGCCCATTGCTCCATAAACCGTAAAGAACAAAATTGGCATAAATAAAAATCTCAGCCCTTTGAAGTAAACCAAAACAGGTGTTGCTATAAACACAAAATATGCTGACATATTAAATAATACAAAAGTATTGTTCGTGTATGGTTGTCCACCATAGGCTATCGGGAATAATACTTTGAAGTTTGTTATAAATTCTTCCGAAAAATGAAAAAACTGCCAACCCAAAGTCAAGAGATATACTTGTATGAAAATATTGAAATCGGGAAGGTTAATTTTCTTGAAGTACAAATAGGCAAACAGACTTCAACTAAAAATGAGTCCGGGAAAAAAAGTTGCGATTAAACTCATTCCAGAGCTAAAAAGAGTAAAAACCGTCAGTAATACACAAGCTATAATCGTTCCTATTAAAAAATCTTTTTTTGTCAATCGTTTATTTTCATTAAGCTGGTTGCACATCATAAAAATATTATAGTCTGGTATTTCTTCCAAAATAATTTCAGTTACCTGCTTGTTATTTCCACTTTTATCCTCA
>JAGLAZ010000014.1 GCA_018260565.1 Flavobacteriaceae bacterium | reverse complement strand
AACTCCCTTAAAAAAGTAACTTTAGGGAAAATAAGAATTAAATAATCAAAGGAATTAAAAGGTATTAATAGGAATAGAATAAAGACCATATTTATATTATATTCTAGAATTATTGCATTAGGATATGGGATAGGGTAGGTTGAATTTTTGGGTTCAATTGAAAAATTAAATTAATGTGTTCTTTGTTTATACTAACTTTTAAGGAACATAAACCTTTGATTATAAAGCATATAATATGTGGGAATTAGAATTTAAATGATAAATAAAATATGATTTGTAAATATTACAATCTAACAATAATAAAACAGATTTTGAAATTATATAGGTGTATGACCTCCTGCTATACTATAGTGGTGAAAAAAAATTTTGAATGTTTGTAACTACTATAAACATGCTTTAGTTTGTTACGGGGCATTAATATGCAAATTTTATATATCATTCTAGTAACAACAAAAAAAATAGCAATCATATAATACTGAATATTTTAACAAGCTTGAATATCAAACCTCTAGTCATATTTAATCTATTAGCTTCATTTCAGAGAATGAAAGAAAAATAATACTACTGATTAATGCTTAAGGCAAATATGTATTCCAAAGTTTTATAAGTCAAATATCTGTTAAAAGTAAATTCAATCATACTCTATTCTAAACAGTAAAACTTAAAGAATTCCAATTAGTAAAATGTTAAAAATAGATTTTAAAAGAGATAGGACATCTTGATTGTTAACTTGTAAAATACATATGAATAAGCCAATATATTAATTTATCGAAGGATAAAACTCGCTGTAAAAGCTACAGGAATTTAATATTGACAAAATTTTTCTTTAAAAATAATTCCTCAACATCAGTTTTTTAACCTTAATAAGACATTTTAACGCTTTACTACTAAAATTTTAAACTTAACAAATACGGATAGCCAGATCCTTAACCAAATATGAATCACAAGTCGGTACATAACCAAACCAAACAACGTAAACACCTTACAAAAAATAAACTTATGTTTAAAAAATCAACTGCCTTCCTATTTCTAATAGCTACATTTTTATCAAATGCCAATGCCCAGGAAACTTTAAAGGAAAAAGAATATACTGTATCATACTTCCCGAGTACTATAGAAATATCTTTTGATAGGGAATATACTGTAAAGGCTTATAATTCGAGAACTCAAGAGGAAAAAATTAGTATTCGTGATGGTACAAATAATCACAAATTTGTAATTACAGATGTGCATCCCTCCGAATTTATAACTTTGCAATACGGCCAAGCGGGTGGGGAAGAATCTTCCTTTAAAACCTTAAATTTGGCGGCAAAATCATTTTCCTCAGGTATTACGAATGTGTATTTTAATCACACAGTCGATACTTCAGTCGCACAGTACCAGCCAGCACAAAATCTCGGGAGCAATTTGGATGATAAATTAATAACCTATATAGATGCTTGTCAAAGTACATTGGACATTGCAATTTATAACAGTTATTCACCCTCTTCTACCACAGGCATTGCAGGTGCTATTAACAACGCCTTCAACCGTGGCGTAACAGTACGAGTAATATACGATGGCTCCACCGGCAGTACAATGATCCCCTTATTAAATCCAGCAATACCTACACTTCCTAGCCCTACAGGCTCAGCTTATGGGATTATGCACAACAAATTTGTAGTATTTGATGCCACCAGCAGTAGTCCAAATATCCCATGGGTGTGGACCGGATCTACTAATTGGACGGCAGACCAAATAGATGGTCCAGATAAAAATAACGCTATCGCTATACAAGATCAGGCTTTGGCGTTAGCTTATAAAACTGAATTTGAAGAAATGTGGGGATCAACTTTATCACAGCCTAACCTTGCTAACTCCAAATTTGGTCCTTATAAAACCAATAATACGCCTCATAATTTCGTCATTGGGGGAAATATTGTTACAAATTATTTTAGTCCTTCAGATGGTGTGACCTCGCAAATTATCAATGTTGTAAATTCTGCAAACACGGACATTGAAATTGCAACTATGCTAATTACCCGGGACGATATTAGAGATGCTATTATTACAAAACATAATTCAGGGATAGCTCCTATCTATGGAGTATTTGATACCCAAAACCCAAGTGGAAATGATATTCCTGCTTTAAAAACCTCTGTAGGTTCAACCAATATCGTTCAATACGCTGGAACTGGCGTAATGCACCATAAATTCTTGGTCGTGGATAATTTTAATGCTAGCAGTGACCCCACTGTGCTTACAGGTTCTCACAATTGGAGCACTTCTGCCGAAACCAAAAACGATGAAAATACACTAATCATTCACAGCAAAGAAGTTGCAGATCAATACTATCAAGCTTTTCATTATTTATACTCACTTGCTGGAGGAATACTCGCGACGGCAGAAAATAAGTTAGAAACATCGGATGTACTGTTGTATCCTAACCCTACTGATGGAAATGTAAGTGTTAAATTAGGATCGGCATCTACTTATTCCAAGGCATCCATTATGGTATATTCTGTATTAGGTTCAAAGGTTTTAGAAAAAGAATTTACATACCCTCAATCTATTACGTTTAACCTTTCTAATCTTGTCGCAGGCTTGTATTTTGTAACTCTATCTGTTGATGGAAAATCATACCAATCAAAAATAATTTTAAAATAAAACCTTATTGTAAAATTAGTAGTGCAAGGGCTACAAAATTTTAGGGATAACCCGCTTATAAATTGGTTAAACATATGCCTAATCTAAGTATCATACCTTCTCTGTTGCTGGAGATTTTAATTCAAATTGAAAAATAATTGTTTACATATTGTAAAGAATTTGTTGATAATTTAGTCTTTGATGTTTTTCCATATTTAAGTGACATTTAGCCAAAAAGGGAATTTTTCGGATAATCTTAGCATTTTTAATCTAATCCTAAGGATATTTGGTTTTGTTGAATTTAATAGTTAATCGAAGTAAAGAGATAATTATTTTATACATTTATATATAAAATAACTTGCTAAATGAAAAAGATTTTCCCAGTACTCAATGAAAAGTTATACTATACAATAGGTGAGGTGGCTAAAGCATTTGATGTAAATGCCTCGTTATTAAGACACTGGGAAAAAGAATTTCCCATTTTAAAGCCCAAAAAAAATAGAAAAGGAAACAGGTTCTTCACACCAGCGGATATTGAAAATTTGAAAATAATATATTATTTGGTTAAAGAGAAAGGATATACATTAGATGGTGCTAGGATGGCTCTTACCAGTAAACCTAATACAAGGGAAACAATTTCGACTATTGAGCGTTTGGAGAATATTAGAATTGAACTTATCAAGTTAAGAAATCTTTTACCTGAAAATGAAACTGAATGAGAAAACTCTATTACCCGTATATAAGAAGCGTATATCGAAATCATATAATCGTTACTTTCATAATTGTCTTTATTGCATCAGTTACTTCAATCTTCAGAATATACGTCGAATCTAAAATATCCTACAATTTCAAAGAAGATACGTACAAAACAGAAATTCCCAAGGATAAAAATGTAAGTGGCTTGCTTTTAAGTTTACAAGCTGGACAAAAATTAGATGCAAATTTACTAACTGTTGAAAATTGGATTGAGTTAGGTTTCACTGATTCTCAAGCGAAAAGTATTGTAAAATATAAGCAATCATTAGGAGGCTTGTTTAAGGATTTTACTCAATTTTCCAAATCATATGTACTAACATCTCAGAAAAAAGCAGAACTACAACCTTTACTTGAATTTGGTCTTCAACGTGGTAATGTAGAAGGTAACTCAAATAATGAAGTACTGGTTTTGCCTGAAAAATTTAACCCCAATACATTTACAGAAAGGGATTGGATAAAGGCAGGATTAAATTCTGGTCAAGTAGCTGCTATATTTAAATTTAAAAATGCTTTAGGTGGCCAATTTCCGAATGAATCTCTGTTTTTAAAAAACTATGTGTTAACGGATGGTCAGAAATTACAATTAGCTAAACATATCGTAATTCCATCAAATACTAATGGAAATTACAAGGCTTCTGAAAATAAAAACAAAGTAGAAATACATCACAAATTTAATCCCAATGGCTACAAACTTGATGATTGGGTGGCTATAGGATTTTCTGAAAAGCAAGCTCAAGGTATTCTTAATTGTAAAAACTTATATTTTAAAGGTAATTTTTCTACTGTTTCTGACTTGCAAAAATGTTATTCCATTGGTAAAGAAAATTTTGATGCAATAAGAAATTTTGTACTGCTACCCATTGAAAAAAATTGCCAGAAACAAACTGGAGCAGTTGGGAAAATAGTTTCTATGCAAAACTTGACCATTAATACTATAAACCAAGAACAATTAGTCCAATTTGGGTTTCCTGCATTTATGGCTGCCAAGATTGTAGGTTTCAGAAAAATTTTGGGAGGTTTTGTAACTCCACAGCAGGTATTGGAAACGTATGATGTGGATCCTATTTTAGTTCAAAAATTACTAGATAAAGTACGATTTGATTCTGAGGCGGCTTTTAAATATACTCTGTACACAGCACCTGAAGAGTGGCTTAAAAAGCATCCTTATTTTAAATATAATGCGGACAAAATTCTATATTGGCGTCAGTTCGAAAAAGATCAAGAAAAGTTGATTAAGAAATTAAGACTAAAACCAGAATATGAAAAAAAGATGAGGTTATATCTAAAAAGTTAAACCTTATCAAGAATATCACCCAACTTTCTAGCTAAGTTTTTTCTATTAAATTCCTCTAAATCTGCGTTTAAAGATTCTTTACTTCGATGCGATTTGGTATGCAATAATTGATGCAAATAATTTGAGATATCACTAGTTGAAGAGTGAAACGTAAAATGTTTTCCAGCATTTGCTTTCTCTAAAATCGTCTCCACGTCTGAATAAGGTGGACCAAAGCTTAAAATTTCCGCTCCTGAAGCCATATATTCATATAATTTGCCTGGAATTATCCCTTTCCCAGTGCCATCTGGAAAATTCGTTAAAAGCAAAACATCTGCTTTACACATCAGCTCCACTGCCTTGTAATGCGGCTGGTAACCGTGATCAACAAAGATATTTTTAAGAACTTTGGAATTTGATATTATTTCACGAGCTTCAGAAGCTAAATCTCCCATCCAATGAAGTTCAATAGCTGTCTCAGGATGGTTTTTTGCAAAATCTTCCAATGCTATCCAAAAAATAGAAGGATTTCTAAGTGTTTCTAAAACCCCAGTATATGCTATAATAAATTTATCAGATATTACCTTATTTTTTGGGAAATCTAAAGGATCAAAACCATTGGTAACGCAAATAGAAATAGCACCCATTGTATTAAATACCTCGGCATCACTATAGCTAGTGGCAAGTACTACATCTGAATTTGTAATAACTTTATTTTCAAGTTTTTTATGGAGAGATCTGGCTAATCTGTTCATTTTTAGTTCCTTATGGTAACTAATTCTTGTCCAAGGATCACGAAAATCTGCTATCCATTTGATAGTAGGCCTCCTCTTTTTTAGTGCCAATCCGGACAAATGAACTGAGTGGGGAGGGCCAGTAGTTATAATCCTATCTATAGAATATTCTACACAAATATCCTCAGCGGCGTTTATTACATTAGAAAGCCAAAAAACTCTTGCATCCGGAATAAAAATGTTTCCTCTAATGTAAATACTCAATTTTTGTTTCCAATTTTGTTTGTCGGCTGTTGGTAATTTTCCTTTGGCAAAATCTTTTGTGTCTGAGGTAAATTTTTTAGCAATTTTATACGGTTCCCATATAGGGACAGGATGGATCCTAATTTTATCGGAAACTGGTTTAGGGTTTATTGATGTATCAATAAGTGCATAGTCAGGATTTTTAGGTACAATAATGTGAATGTCCCAACCAAATTCTTGCAAATATTCTGTGAATTTTAACCACCGCTGAACTCCAGGACCTCCAGCAGGGGGCCAATAATAAGTAATAAGCAATACTTTCTTTGACATTTAATCAGTCTGTGGTAGTTGTTTAGGTCGATTTTTATTTTCAACATATACTAATACTGCTAAGGCGCCTAAAAATAGAAGACTAAAAATCAAAGAAAGTGTGCCTCCTTTTTCGATGGTATTTGGATGAAAATTAAAATCAATAGTATGTTGGCCTGCCGGAATCTCTAAAGCACGGAGCAAGTAATTAGCTCTCAAAATTGGTGTTTCTATTCCGTCAATAGTTGCTTTCCATCCGTATGGATAATATATTTCTGAAAAAACCGCAAGTGCATTAGAATTTCCAGAAAACGTATAGCTCAAATGGTTCGGGGTGTAGGTTTTAAGTTTAATAATACTTTTAGATGGAGAAAAATTTGAATTTTTTAATTTCATCTCTTTAGTATTAATAATGGCAATATTTTTTAGATCTGTATCATTAATACGGGTAAGTTCTTCGCCTGCATTTTGAACTGGTTTTATAGAATTTACCAACCATACCGCACCACTAGCATCTGGATTTTGGCTTATTTGAGGTTTTTCTAAAGTCCCAGAAACAATATACTTTGTATTTAACATATTTACCACAGCAGCCGTACCAATTCCTCTAGAATTATCTTTGAAATTGAAATAATAATCTATTATATCATCCATTCTCCTCAGTTTTACAGCACTATATCCTCCCAAGGAATGATGAAAGTAGCTGGTATTATTTTCCGAAAAAGGATTGGCTGTTGTATTAAAAACCCTATAGTAAGATGGATCCGCCTTTTTTATTTGCATCAGACTAGCATTTACATTTTCTAAGGCCAATAGATTTTGAATTTCTGGTGACTCTTGATTTTCTGTGTCTTCCTGTTTAATCAAAAAAGGTTTTTCAGCAACATTCTTTGCTACAAAATTGGTATCATTTAAGTAATTTTTATTTACATTCCATAAGTCAATCATAGAAAGTAGTGCTATACCAGCTAAGGCGTACTCTTTTTTTATCTGCTTTTTAAGTGTAAAGTAAACGAGTATGATAGTTGGAATTAAAAAACCAAAAGCTCTCCAAATATCAGTCTTATACATACCGGATCGATATTTTTGTAAAATAGCGAGTAAGTCGGTGGGCATGCTGTTCCTTTCACTTTCAGTGCTAAATGATAGGATAGAGGTACCTAATACTAATAATAAAACTAAAAATCCTATAAATATTCCTGAATAAATAAGAAAGCTTTTCGTTTTTATTTCAACTTTATTATTGGATTCAAATAAAGAATATATTCCATATACAGCAATTAAAGGAAACAAAATTTCCAAAACCACCAAAATGCTAGAAGGTGCTCGAAATTTGTTATAAAATGGTACATAATCAATAAATATATCTGATAACCATTGAAAATTCGACCCCCATGCAAGAAATAAGCATAAAGTAGATGCGCCTAAAATCCAGTAACTATATTTTTTAGGTGAAAAAATAAACCCAAAAATGGCAAAAAAGACTACAATAATTCCCTGATATGCTGGTCCAGAAGTTCCTGGCTGATCTCCCCAATAACTTAGACTACCTAAACCAGAAAAGGCTTTCATCATTTCTTCCTGAGAGCTTATGTTCTCATCTCTCCAAGCCATAATATCTTCCAATACTTTTTCACTTCCTTTCTCATTGCTGGACCCGCCCAAAAGTCTTGGAATTAGAAGGTTCAGACTTTCAAATTTCCCATAACTCCATTGTAAAATAGCATCTTTATCCATTCCAGAATTACCCTTGCTGGACGATGAATTGCTAAAACCATCCGGTAAAATTTTGTCGCCACGTACAGTTGCTTTTATATATTCTGCGTTGGTAATTAATCTCTGACTATTCATCCCTACAGCGAAGACTATTGCTGCTAAAGCGGTTCCACAAGCATATAGAAGATGTTTAAAAGATGTTTTGTTAATAAAGGTTCGGATAATTTCACTTAAAAATAGAAAACCTAAGACTATAAATG
Organism: Flavobacteriaceae bacterium; assembly: GCA_018260565.1. Taxonomy (GTDB): domain Bacteria; phylum Bacteroidota; class Bacteroidia; order Flavobacteriales; family Weeksellaceae; genus JAGLAZ01. The sequence goes on along the minus strand of JAGLAZ010000014.1, from coordinate 29,708 downwards.
AATAATATGTCATTTGCGCATGGTTTGCATATAATTGCAATGTTAAAAATAGAGTTGTGATTCCAAAACCAAGTGCATATTTCTTTCTATAAAATATATACCATATCCCTGCATAAACAGGAGGGATATATGCAATAGTATGAACCTTTCCATTATGCCCTGCAGCTATTATAATATAAATATAAGTAGTAAATCCAAAAAATAATGCACCTAAAAGAGCATATTTCCAATTTCGGAACGCGGCAACTCCTAAAAGATAAAAACCGCAGAGTAATAGAAATATATAGTTGGCAGGTTTTGGAAGAAAGTTTAATACTTTGTCTACATTACCGATAACATCACCAGGATATCGTGCACCTAGCTGGAAGGTTGGCATTCCTCCAAACATGGAATTTGTCCAATATGTTTCCTTACCAGTTTTTTCTCGGAAGGTATTTAGCTCCTCGGCACCTCCTTTATATTGAATAATATCATGCTGAAGAATAGATTTACCACTAATCAACGGGCTATTGTATCCTAAAGCAAGTATTAAAAATAAAATAATGGGTGCTATCCATACACCGTATTTTTGGAGGAAAATATTGTTAGATTTCATTATTTATTCCATTTTATTTGTAGGAGTAGGAGGTATATCCTCATAATCCACTGTTTCTGCATCCCATTGTACTGTTTTTTCCTTTGGTATTTGAGATACCTCGGATTCCTTTTCAGAAGGAGGCCGCATATTTTTTTGCATCTCACTAAATACCTTTTTTAACAAGATATTTTTTAACATCCTAAAACCTAGGGAAAAAATTATAAGAATAAGGACAAAAATCAATATATATTTCATAGAATACGCTTTATACTATAATACCCTGAGCTGCATTATGGATTTACTATAATTACATTTGAGCTAACACTTTTTGCTGACTGAGTTTGCTTCCCATCCGTGATGCTTTGAGACTCTTTTGATACCACTTTTATGTTTTGATTTTTAAGCCAGCCTGTTTGTGTATCGTAGGTAATCTCACCACTTTGAGTAATTTCTGCGCTTATTGTTTGGGTAAGTGGAGCTTTTGTTTGAGATTTTGATACTTTTGGCATACCACCGGAAATAGAAAACTTGGCAATTCCATTATCCACACCCATTAGTCTATATTGGGTAGTTATCTTCATTGAACCATCTTGATTTAAGTTCTCTACCTTTTCTAGCTTTTCCCCAATCTTTAAACCTTTTTTAGGGAATAATTTAAGATTTTTGGAAATTTGCTCTTTTAATACATTGGCGTTAAAGCTTTGTTTAAGACCTTCCGTCATCATCTTCTTTTCCTGTGCATTCTTTGTAATTTGACCTAAGGCTGAGTTTATTTTTCCTTGAATGGATTCAAATCCTGTAATACTGAGAATGTCTCCTGTTTCTTTCATTTTCAAGCTTAGGCTATTTCCTACTAAAGCTTTATTCATTGTATAAATAGCCTTTTTTTGTTTTTCTGTAGGTGCCGATTCTTTGGTATCTACTGCTTCCGTTTTTCCATTTGCAGTTTGGGAAGTTTTTTTGGCTAAAAGATTTACTTGTATATCATAAATTCCATTCTGAAAACTTTTAACCTCAAAATCCATTTCATCAACAGATTCTACTGATATACTTTGGCTTTTCCCATCAGGACCGGTCATTGTTTTAGTTTCCTTTTGTACCGTAGTAAATGGATATTTTTTTCCAGGAGTAAGCTTAAAACTTTGGTAAAAAACCCCTGCAGAATCTACAATAGCAGGTTTTGCTACTGTGGTAGAAGTGGAATTTTCGGTACCTATTGGGACTTCTACATTGGTGACTTTCCCCGATTTTGGGTCTACTCTTTGGACTGTCTTGGTGTCTTTTTTACAAGATGTTATTGAGAGAACCGAACTTAAAACAAGTGCTATATAAAGATGGGAATTTTTCATTTTACTTATCTAAAATATTCATACATAAGAATTCCTGCTGCTACCGATACGTTTAGAGCTCCAGTTTCGCCCTGCATTGGGATTTTTACTAAATGATCTGCCCGGCGAAGAATATCTTTTCCTATCCCTTGCTCCTCATTACCTAAAACTATAGCTGAAAAGGATTGAAATTCAACATCTTGTAAAGTTTGAGCCGCTTTTTCTGTAGCCGCAAAAACTACCACCCCATTTTCTTGCAGGTAATCCAGTGTATGACAAAGATTGGTGCTTTTACAAATTTTTAGATTTAATATTGCTCCCGTACTCGTGCGCATCGCATCCTCATTTACCGGGGCAGCCCCTCCATCAGGAATAATGATAGCAGCTACACCCATCGCTTCAGCAGTTCTACAAATAGCGCCAAAGTTCCGGGTATCTGTAATTCTGTCTAATATTAATAATAGAAATTTTTCCTGCTGAAGCAATTCAGGAAGAAGATCTTCCGTTTTTAAGATTTTAACGGGGGAAATAAATGCCGCTACACCTTGGTGATTATTGCGAGTAAATTTCTCAATTTTTTCTGCAGGAACATATTTTATTGATACCAAATTTTCTTTAGCTCTGGATATAAGCTCGTTTACGTGGTCACTTGTCAAACCATTTTGTACATACAAGGTATCCATATCCTTTTTTTGCCGTAGAGCTTCCATTATCGGGCGTATACCATAGATAAGGCCTGCTTTTTCTTTAAAAACTCTATCGTATTTATCCTTGGTTGGGAATTTTTCGTCCTCTCTATAGTTCCTTTTAAACTCAGAATTATTATTCTCAGTGAATTTTGGTCTATCACCAAATTTTGGTTTGTCACCATAATTGGGTCTATCACCAAATCTAGATTTGTCAGAATAGGAAGGCTTATCTCCATACTTGGACCTATCTCCATAACTTGATTTATCCCCATACCTCGGTCCATCTTTACGATTAGGATCAGAATTTTCTCTTGAAAATCTGGGTTTATCATCTCGTGAAGACTCAGTTCTTGGCCGGCTGAAATTTTCAGATGAGCCCCTTGTAGATATTCTAGGACGATCTCCAAAACGCTCCTTATTACCTTCAAATTGTCTATTGGAAGAATCCTTTTTAGGTCTATCAAAAGGTCTTTCATCCCTTTGGGTTTGATTGGTTTTATCGGAAAATCTTCCTTTATTTTCTTCTCTAGAATCAGAATCTCTAGGTTGGTCTCTGTTATATTTTTTATCCATTGGTATATTTTAATTTTTCACCTATGAGTGCTTTTTGTAACGCCATGCAGTAGCCAAGGTGTAAGCTCTCATGGATAATATTATATTGTAATGCATCTTCAAAATTCTTAACCTCTATATTAAGTGAAGTGGTGTAATTTTTATAGTGTTGGAAATACTTATTATCATAATCATCCACCATAATTTCAGCAGTTCGTATTAGTAAATATGCTAAATCTTCCACTTCATCATCCCGGACACTTAGTTGCGGGAGAGTTCCCTTTTTAAAATGTTCTACCCAATATGAATCTACACGAAAACTCGTACCGGAAAGAAAATAAATCAATAATTGTTGAGTTGCTACACAGTGTGCAATATTCCAAAATAAAGTATTGTTAAATCCATCTGGTACATAAGCAAGATCTTCTAATGATGTTCCAAGTAATTGATTTTTAAGGAGATGTCGAATTTGAAGCAGATGCTCAAAATGCTGTTGCATTATGATGTAAAGGTTAAAGTTGTCAAAAATAAGGATTGCTAAATAAAGTACATCCATTTATTGGATTAATTTTAACAAAGAATTAACGCATACTTTAACAAAATTGGCGTGATTTTGATTAAATTATGATGAAATTTACTATTTAAAATTTTAGAGCGAGCTCATGTTGCAAGATATTCAAATTCAGGAAGTTAATAATAAAATTTCACAACTTTATCCATCCTTTTCTCGTCTTAAAGCCGAAATTAATAAGGCAATTATTGGCCAGGATAAGATGCTGGATGCATTGCTTATAGGCCTTTTAGGAAACGGGCATATCCTTTTAGAAGGTGTTCCTGGTTTGGCTAAAACATTAGCTATCAAAGCATTAGCCACTGCTGTAGATGGTAGTTTTTCCAGAATACAATTCACACCAGATCTTCTTCCTGCAGATGTAGTAGGAACCCTCATGTTTAATGTTCGAGATAATGATTTTGTTATAAAAAAAGGTCCTGTTTTTTCAAACTTTGTTCTTGCAGATGAGATTAATAGAGCTCCGGCAAAGGTACAGTCGGCTTTATTAGAAGTTATGCAGGAAAAACAGGTAACTATTGGTGACGAAAGTTTACAAGTTCCAAGTCCATTCTTAGTTTTAGCCACGCAGAACCCTATCGATCAAGAAGGTACTTATACGCTTCCCGAAGCACAGGCAGATAGATTCATGTTAAAAGTTTTAATTACATATCCAACCAGAGAGCAAGAATTGCAGGTAATGCGCATGATATCTAAACAAGAATCTCAGCCTATCCATAAAGTTATTACTACCGATACCATTCAGGAAGCTAGAGCATTAATTAACTCGATTTATATAGATGAAAAAATTGAAAAATATATATTGGATATCGTTTTTGCTACACGTTTTCCAGAACAATACAGAGCAGAAAAATTATCCAACTATATACGCTATGGAGCTTCGCCTAGAGCCAGTATAAATCTAGCAATTGCAGCTCGAGCTAAAGCATTTTTAGCCCAAAGAGCGTATGTAATTCCGGAGGATGTAAGGGAAATAGCACAAGATGTTTTGCGACATAGAATAGGTCTCAGTTTTGAGGCAGAAGCAGAAGGAATAACATCGGAAAATATCATAGAAACTATTTTGGGATCCGTACAAGCGCCGTAATGAGTATGAAAAGCAGTGTAAGTGATATTATTAAGAAAGTAAGACAAATTGAAATAAACGCTTGGCGAAAAAGCCAAAATAAACTTTTAGGGAATTACCATTCTCATTTAAAAGGTCAAGGCATGACCTTTTCAGAAGTACGTCCATACACCTATGGCGATGAGATCCGACGAATGGACTGGAATAAAACGGCACGTTTTCGGGAACCTTTTGTTAAGGTGATGGAGGAGGAAAGGGAAATGAATGTCCTGTTTGTTGTAGATGTTTCAAAGAGTATGGAATACGGTTCTCGCACTGCCTATAAAATAGAGACAGGAGTTGAAATAGCAGCAGCAATAGGTTTATCTGGGGTAAAAAATGGAGATAAAATCGGACTGATCCAATATGATAATGGTATCCGTAATTATTTACCACCTAAAAAAGGAATGAGCCATTTTCTTGCTGTGTTAAGTAAAATGCTTCAAGGTCCTTTTACAAATATACCTGCAGAACAAGATAAAGTACCGGCAATAATGCAAAATCTTAGCCCTAGAAATTCGTATATTATTTGGATATCGGATTTTGCACAAATACCTGATTCAAAATCTATTGGAATTTTAGCAAAAAAAAACAATCTTGTAGCTATACATCTACAAGATGAAAAAGAAATAAGCATTCCAAAAATCGGTTGGGTACACTTCCGAGACAGTGAAACTGGAGAATTGACCTTTTGTAATACCTCTTCTTCCCAATTTAAATCAGGCTATGAGGAAAAGATGAATAATCATAGGGAACAGGTGGAATCTAGATTTAGTTCAGCCAATGCTAAACATGTTCGCGTTAACTCAGGTGAAGATTTTTATCCTAAACTTTACCAAATATTTACCTGATCATGGCAAAGAAATTACTTTACATAGTGTTATGTAGTATCGGGAGTACACTTTTTGGTCAAATATTAGGCACGCGCATAGAAAAAGATAAAATTCAGGTTGCTGAACCTACAGAATTTCGTATTTTAATTTCAGGCGTACGAAATCCTAAGGTGGAAATTCCTAACTTAAAGTCTGTTTTTCCGCATCATATTGAAATTATAAAGGATAGTCTTGTTTCCGCTAATCAAAGCTCCGGTTATGAACGTATATTCCAGATAACTTCCTATGAAACTGGAACTTTTAAAATTCCAGAATTTACTATAAATGTTAATGGTAAGGCCCTAAAAACGGTTGGATATGAATTAGAAGTCATAAACAATGTCTCTGAAAATGATCCAATGGCAGAAAATGCGATGCCATCTCAGGTAGACTTGGGTTTAAGAGAGTATTGGGAAATGTACAAGTTCTATGTTTTAGGAGGATTAATTGGTTTAGCGCTATTATTTTTAGTTGTATTTATTACTAAATATTACCGCAAACAACAAAAGCCTGATGTTAAACTTAAAAATAAATATTTAAGACAATTAAAAGAGCTTAAAAAGAAGAATTATGGCGAAGAGAACCAACGCGAATATTATATCATACTTACAGAAATATTGCGTAATTATCTTTCAATAAGTAAAAAAATTCCTGCTGATGTATTACTAACAGATGATTTAATAAATAATTTAAGAGCCAAAAATACCTTTACATCAGAAGTTACTGGGAACATTTCTCAATTCCTCCTTCGCTCGGATGAAATAAAATTTGCCAAGAAAAGAACTTCCCTTACTACAATGCGCGAAGATTTTGATTTAGTTAAAAATCTGGTAGAAACTGCTGTCCCAGAGGATTTGGAGGATAATGAAAACTATAGACATGTGGAATAGTGTGCCAATACCATTCCTGCCCTCATATGAATTTGCAGCACCCTGGGCTTTTTTTTTATTGCTCATTCTACCTATGTTTTTCATTTTTAGATTACGAAAAAAACCTGCATCTCTTAGCCTACCCAGTATTCAATTTACACAAAATAAGGGCAGAAGTGTTTTATTTTCTTTCTTAAAATATACCAAATACTGGGTTTTAATATTACTAATATTAGCCCTGGCACGCCCTAGGTATGTGGAACTTAGAAATAATGATAATGACGGAAAAGGAATTGATATCATGTTTGCTATTGATGTGTCTCTCAGTATGTTATCCCGTGATTTAGAACCAGACCGACTCACCGCTTTAAAGGGTATTGCCCAAGATTTCATATCTAAAAGGCAAGGAGATAGGATTGGTCTCGTAGCCTATTCTGGAGAGGCGGTCACTAAAGTTCCACTTACTACAGATCATGACGTTTTGCGTGAAGAAATTGGAAACTTATATCCAAACGAGCTTGCTCAAGGAACAGCCATAGGAGAGGGATTGGCCGTCGCTGTTTCCCATTTACAAAATAAAAGTTCTAAAAGCAAAATCATTCTTTTAATGACGGATGGTGTAAATACTATAGAAAACCAAATACCTCCTATAATAGCTGCACAATTGGCAGCGGATAGCAATATAAAGGTATATACAATAGGAATAGGTACCAATGGAGTAGCACTAATGCCCACACGCTCTAACATCTTTGGGGAATTGGTTTTTGATATGGTTGAAGTAAAAATAGACGAACCTGTCTTACGAGAAATTGCTCAGACTACAGGAGGGAAATATTTCAGAGCTGAAACAAACTCAGATTTACTTGGAGTGTATAAAGAGATTGATTCATTGGAAAAAACGAACTATTCTAAATCAAAACTGTATTCATATAAGGAAAACTATAAATATTTTTTAATACCAGCCCTGCTTTTATTATTGCTAGATATACTGATTCGCTGGACACTATATAGGCAAATTATATGAATGTTTCAGATATAAATTTTGCGGAGCCCCAGTGGCTATATTTACTTCCTATTCTATTTTTGCCTTTAGCGTTGGCTACATTATATTTTAAATGGAGAAATAAGGCAATATATTCTTTTGCGGATGAGAAATTTTTCAATGATTTAGGTATTAAAAAGGGAAGATATCCATGGTTCATTATCTTAATGTGTAGCATTGCTTTGTTTTCGGGAATAGTAGCGCTCTCTAAACCTCAATATGGTAGTGCTTCACAAAAAGTGAAACAGGCGACAGGAACAGTTATGTTCGCTTTGGATGTATCTAATTCGATGAATGTGGAAGACGTAACACCTAAGCGTTTGGAAGCGGCAAAAAAAATCATCATTTCCACATTAGAAAATACGCCAGGAATGCGAGCAGGAATCATTCTATTTGCAGGAAACGCATTTTCTGTAATGCCTCTTTCAGTAGACCACGAGGCGGCCCAAGTATATCTTAATCAACTTACTACGGATGTAATAAAAGTACAAGGGACAGATTTCCAGCAACCTGTAGCCATTGCAGCACAAAAATTAAAAAGTATTACATCGGGTAAAGTTTTAGTTATACTAAGTGATGGAGAGGATAATGAAAATCATCTGGATGATGCTATCGATATGGCTAATAACGAGGCAATTAAAATTACAACTGTTGGTATAGGAACCGATAAAGGTGGCCCAATACCGTATTATGATTTTGGCCAAATGATGGGCTACAAAATGGATAAAAATGGGCAAACCGTGATCTCGAGAAGAATGGAAGATGAACTTAAAAAGATAAGCAGCAAGACCGGTGGCATTTTTATTGATGGAAATAATGTTGAAAAAGCAACTCAGGAACTTACCGAATACATTCGTTCAGCGGCAAATAAGCAAGAAATAATGGTTGACACTCAGGATGCGCATCAATTGTTTCCTTATTTTTTACTACTCAGTTTTGCATCTTTAAGTCTTATATATTTATTTAATCCAAAAAAGGATCTTACTATTTAACAGCCTTGAAGTTTTATTTAATAATAATTTATGATTATTTCCTTGGGTAAATGAACCTTCAGCAACTAATTTTGCTACATAATGCCTATGAATAAAATCTACACTTTTATATTCCTATTTGGAGTTTTATTTTGGGGACGTGGTCAGTCATTTAAGACCTATATGTATCAGGGAAACCAAGAGTACATGGCAGGGCAATATGATAAAGCTTTAGAAAAGTACCAAAATTCTGTAACTTCAAATCCAAATTCTTACAACGCACATCTGGGTCTTGGAAACGCTTATTATAAATCCGGTAAATTAAAAGAGGCTCAAAAGGAATTTAATATAGCCAAAACACTTTCCAAAAATTCTAAAAAGATAGCTTCTGCTCAATTTAATGATGCAAATGCATCGTTAAAAGAGGGGAAGACAGATGAAGCCCTTCAAAAATACAGAAAAGCCTTGGCCAAGGATCCTACGAACCCAGGGCTCCAACGAAACTATGCTTTAGCCTTGAAAAAGCAAGAAAAACAAAATAATTCTTCAAAAGATTCATCTCAAAAGCCTAATCCACAACAAAAACAAGATAAAGGTAAAGAAGGAAAAGAGGGAAATAAGCCTGAAAATCAGCCAAATGGAAAGTCTCAGGAATCAGGAGGTAATAATGGAAACAAACAAGGGAGCTCTGGTAATAATCAGGCCAAACCCAATACTACGCCACAAATTCCAAAACCTAAAAATTTCTCAGAAGAGCAAAAAAAAGATATTCTAAATGGAATTAAAAATAGAGAATCCAATACGGCTGGAAAAATTTTGAATAAAAACGCATATTACGAACCAGAATCTAAGGAAAAAGATTGGTGATGAATAAACTATATCTTTATTTTCTATTATTTCTTTTACATTCTTGTGGATCCTACCTTAATGCACAAGTAAGTTTAAGTTCTTCTATTGAAGGAAATTCCTTTCAGGTCGGTAAGGAATATGCCCTTACATTCGTTTTAGAAATAGAAGGTGATAGAGAGCAGCAGAGTAGCCTCCGATTGCCAGATTTTTCCAATTTTAACATTATATCTACTGGATCTCAAAAAAAATATTTTAAAAAAGAAGATAATGGTGCGATTGCACGGCAGATTATATACCAAATAATCCTGTCACCCAATAAGTCTGGAAATTTAAAAATTGGCTCTGCTATAGTTTGGGTGGATAATAAAATATATAAAACTGAACCATTTCTAATCGAGGTTACTGGTTATCTTTTAAATAATCCGGAGAACGAAAAACAAAACAAAAAATCAGATAAAAACAGTACAGAATTAAATATTGTAATCGATAAAAAACTTATAAACTCAAGAATATACGAGGGGCTTACTACGGAAATTCCTGTTTATGTGGAATCAGTAAGTTTAGCACAGCTTCGCCAATTTATTCCTGTTGGAAATAGAAATGGTAGAAATAATAATGTAATTCCATTTAAACCATATTCCAAATCTAACATAAGCCAAATAAATGGCAGTTTGTTTAGAAAGAAAATAGGATTTTATCTTATAAAGGATTTAGCTCCGGGAAAATACAGATTAGAAAATATTAGGGACTTTAATTCGAAAATAGCACTGAGAAATTCTGTACCCAGCCGAGTTGAAATTTTAAAAATACCTACAAAAAAAGGACATAATTCTGGACAGTTTTTAGGACTTGGAAGTATTAATCAAATTCAGATTTTGCCAGTTAATCCCATTTATTTAGAACCTAATAAAACTGAAAAAGGGAGTGTAATACCTATTAAATTAGTAATTTCAGGAGATAATATTCCAGATAATTTTAAAGTTCCTCAGCTGTATGCAAACCGAAAGGGAACTTTTTTTAAGCCTACAATTGTTAAATCTAAAAACAATAAATTAAAAGAACAGAATTGGGAAATAGTATATAATTTTCAACCCATAGAAACTGGAGATATTACTATATTCACGGAGTCAATTGGAGTTTTTAATCCTAAAAAAGGGGAATGGAAAAATTTTTCACCTCAAGAAATTACACTTTCAGTTGGAAATTTAGGAAGTACCTCGTCCACAGAAGATGCGCTTCAAACTGTATCTAAACTTACTAGTGCAGTGATGCAAAAGGTTTCTATTCTACCTACAGAAAAAGTACAAAGCAAAGATAGAAATTTAGGAAAATTTCAATGGAGCACCTCTCCTTTTCTGAATGGAATAATATGGACTCTTGCAATGCTGGGTGCTGTGTTAATTTTTCAATTACGAGCAAGAGCTAAATCAAATGCAGTACAAAAAAACACTAAAAATAATTCTCAGGAGAATATTGAAAATGTAAGTGAATTAGAGGAAAAAATAGCTGAAAATTTAATTCCTAAACTTTCAGATCACATATCTTTTCTCAAAACATATGCAGATGCAGGAAACGTTCAGAATTTCTGGAATTGTGTTCAAGAAATTGATAAACAGATCATTGATGGAAATAAAATAATAACTTCAGGTACCGTATCACCTTTACTCGTTACTTGGCGAGAATTAAAGAAGCATTGGGAAGTTGTTAGATTCTCAGGAAATGCAGCATCCCAACTTTCAGAAGTTTATTTACAAATTTTGGGATTTTATCATCAATTTTACCCTGTAAAATAGCGTATTTTTGCAAAAATTTAACCCATGCTGGAGAAGCTGGACATAAAGCAAATAGCTACAGCTACTATGGTACTATTTGCTGTCATTGATATATTGGGAAGTATCCCTATAATAGTTACATTACGCCAAAAATTTGGACAAATTTCCTCAGGAAAAGCCTCGCTGGTGGCGGGAGCTCTTATGATTTCATTCTTATTTATTGGAAATAAAATTTTAAAATTAATAGGAATAGATGTTAATTCTTTTGCAATAGCAGGTGCCTTTGTCATCTTTCTCATTGCGGTGGAAATGATTTTAGGAATAGAAATCCATAAAAACACGGATTCTACATCCGCTTCCATTGTACCTATTGCATTTCCGCTGATAGCTGGTGCTGGGACTCTTACTACCACTCTTTCCTTACGTGCAGAATTCGCTGATATTAATATTATTGTTGCCATTATTATTAATATGCTCTTCGTATATAGCGTCTTAAAACTGGCTCCGTGGATAGAAAAAAACATTGGGGGTGCTACTCATGCTGTGTTACAAAAAGTTTTTGGAATAATCCTTTTGGCTATTAGTATAAAACTCTTTACGGCAAACTTTGCGCAACTTTTTTCACATTACATCCGATTTTAATGAGCTTATTTTCAAAAATTGCGCTTAGCGCCTTCGTTATATTTTTACTTGTAAATCTTTACTTTTTAAACCTTGGTATAGGCATTACACACGAAGACAATAGAACATATCTCTTTTCAGCTGGGGTTTCTGTAGTTGGTATTATAGCAACTTTGGCGTTGGATACTTGGCGAAAGCTGTCTCAGCCCAAAAAATAATTAAGTAAAGTATTGTCCCAATGCGTTGGATTTTGCTTCAGTTTCTTCCCATTCAGAAGTAGCTTGACTAATTTGTGTAATACCTCCTCCTGCATATAGGAGTATCCCGTTTTTATAAAGTTCTCCACACCTAAGGTTTACAAAATCGGTATATATATTGAGTTTTGGGAGTCGTACAGATATTCGGCCAGCATAGAATTTTCTTTCTAATTGTTCCGTTTTGTTTATAAATTCCTTGCATAATAAAACAGGATTACCACAAACTGCAGGTGTGGGATGGAGTCGTTCCAATAATAGTGGGACTAAAAACTCATCCGTTATAGCAAAAAATGTTTTTTTAATATGCTTAAGTTTTCCCGAAGTGATTATCTCCAAATCCGATGTGGAATATTCTAAGGAAAATTCTGATAAAATAGCTGCTATAGAATCGCTTACTTCTTGCTGTTCATGAAATTCTTTTTCTGTAAAAGCTTCTTGTAAGTGTTTGGTTCCTGCTAAACTATGACACTGAAAGGTTTTTTCTTTGGTGTTATATGCACCCAAAATTTCCGAGAAACCACCAATCCAAGCTGTCTTATCTTGTTGATTTACAAAGTAATAAATAAAAGCTTTGGGGAAATCTTTACGAAATTGGACAAGTATTTGTTCTAATTGTGGCTGTGTTGTAGGTAAAAACTTTCTTCTTGATAGAACTACCTTTGGAATATGCTGGATACGTAAGAAATCTTTTGCATCCTCTACTTTATTTTGGTAAGAAATTTTAGTATCTAATAAATCAACCCCGTGGAACAACTCTAGCTTTTCTACCGAAGTAGAATTAAAAAAATCTTGAGGATGGATGGGGTGTAAATCACCTGAAAATTTTATTTCTTTCTTGTTGTCAAACGTGATAAAAGTTACATGATAAGATTCTATTAATGACGGTTTCAGGCAAAAAAATTCCCGATAATCGGGAGGGGAAAAAAGAAGAGGGAAAGCGTTTTGCATTTTACCGAGCAATGATATTATTTGTCATTACTGTATGATTGATAAGATTTCCAGCATCATCTAAAATTTTAATTTCTGAAACATGTAAACTATTTCCTTTTCTTATGAAACTGGCAGTTCCTGTAATGTTACCCTTAGACACACTTTTAAGATGATTGGCGGTAAGATTCGTGCCCACAGCATAAAATTTCGAAGTATCTATATTAATGTTACTAAGACAACTTCCTAATATTTCGGCCATAAGACAGCTAATACCTCCATTTAAAATCCCAAATGGCTGATGCACTTTGGGTGTTACGGGAATGCTAGCAGAAAGACTATTTTCAGACACGTCAGTGAACTTAAATTCAATAAAATCTGTAACATTTCCCTGATTTTTCCAGGAATTCAGGAAATCTAATATTTCTTTTTTCTCTTCTGTAGTCATTAAGTGAAATTTATATTCCAATTTTCTTTTACTGCTGGCTGCACATCTCTTTCAACTATATAAGCTCTAATTATATCTAATATCTCTTCGTAGGTAAGGCTATTAATTTCCTCTACTGTTATAGTTTTAGCTAAAATCATGATTTTCCTTTTATAATCACCCATAGCAAGACAAATGGGAACTTGTGCTTCTTTAGCCATGAAATAAAAACCTTTTCGCCATTTTTCTACATAGCTCCGTGTACCTTCTGGAGTGATAACTAGTGCAAAGTCTTGTTTTTTGAACTCATCTACTACGAACTGAACCAAATCATTTTTTTGGCTTCTATTGACGCCAATACCACCAATAGATTTTACCAATCCTCCGTACCAGGCTTTGGTATGGGTATCTTTAATGATAATTTTTAGTGGCTTATCCAAAACCATAAAGGCAAGATTCCCTAAAATATATTCTGAGTTATGAGTATGCGGAACCGTAACTAAAATACATCGATTAAGGTTTTCCTTGGGACCATCTAACACAATTTTCCAGCCTACGATTTTTAAAATGAGGCTTGCAATAAGTTTTTTCATGAATTATTTAAAATAATTCGAAAATAAAACCTATAACTTTCATAAAAAATTGTACTACGAACTGTATCATATGTAAACATTTATGTAAAGATAAGTCTTTTTCAAATCATTACATTTGAAATTAATCTAAAACTATGCGACCATTATTTTCTGGAATTTTTAGAATCATATATATTCAAATTTGTTTTTTATTTGGATTAGTCCTGGTATCTGCACAGCGTACTGATGGGCCTTCAAACAGTATATTGTGGGAAATAAAACATCCGGAAACAGGAAACAGATCCTATCTGTATGCTTTACCAGAATTTTTTTCAACTGGGATTCCCAAAGGGGTGCAGGATGCGTTTTTAGAATCTAATGAACTTGTACTGATGTTTCCTTTACAAACAGAGCAAAATTTTGAAGAAGCAAAAGCGAAATTATTTGATAGTAAAATCTTATCTGAGTTTATTACCAAATTACCGGAAAAAGAACAGAGATATTGGATTCAAAAGTTAGGAACATATGGAATTGAAAGTTCTGAGTTACAAAAACCCATACTAGAGGTTATAAATAAGTTAATTCATGTCTTGGCTAAAGAATCCGAAGAAAATTGGATGATCGAGCAAAAGAATTTTACCAAGTTAGCTAATGGAAGGGGAGTTAAAGTGAATTTTGTAAATAATTCCGTGCTTATTATTCCAGAGGACCGAGAAAATGAAGCATTTCAAAGTTTACAAAATATAATCAAAGATCCAGAAAAATTTCAGGGGATTTTAGCTAAATTAAAATTGATTAGAAAAGAGGGTGGTATCCCATCGGAAGACCTTCTATCAAAATTATTTAAAAATTATCCAGTTTTCACTCATTCAAGTTTAAATGTAACATCTTTTGAAAGTAATCAATGGATGGAAGGCTTAAAGAAAAAAACTGTTTTTTTGGCAATTCCAGAGAGGCTTTTATTAGGAAAATCGGGTTTAATCTCCGAAATGAAAAAAAAGGGATTCCGTATGAGACCGCTAATAGTACATTAGATTCTTTCCAGCTGATCCTCAGATATTCTTGTCGTAAATTTCCCATAATTTACTAAAACTTTCCCGTTTTTGTCCACAGATTCTATAGTTCCTACGCTGGTACTTCCTGCAATACGAACGCGCTGGCCTATTTTGAGCCATAGCTGCCTACTCTGCTTCACTTCCTGAGTTTTTTGAGCAATAGTTTCCGTAATCTTCTCTTGCGTAGAACTCCTTTTCAGCTGTTGTGTAATTTTGCGGCGGATAATCTGCATCCTTTTTCCCTCGTCACGGTTGTTCCCTTGTACCCGATGCTTTTCTACTTCTAATAGTTTAATAAAATCGCGTACAATATCTTTTCTGCTTTTACCTGCTAAAGATGCCTCCACGAATTTTTCAATTTTATTTCCAAATTGAAGTTTCCTGTGTTCCTCTTCATATAATTTCTGGAAATTATATAATTTCTCTTCAAGTTGCTTATTTAGCCTTTCAATATTTTCTTTTGTGTTTATGGTGGAGGAGGTATGTGTATCCAGCTCGGAACGCATTTTATCAAGCTCAAAGGCATCTTGCTGAAGTTTTACTAAAGTCTTATCCAGATTTAAAACATCATTTTTAATCTTATTTCTCGCTTTTTGAATTAAATCTTGAGGAATATGGTTTTTTTCAGCAACTTCAAAAGTAAATGAGCTTCCAGCTCTTCCTATTTCCAATTTATACAGTGGTTCCAGTGTTTTCTCGTTAAAAAGCATTGCAGCATTTTCTGCCTCTGGCAGTTCTTCCACTTTAATTTTAATATTAGTATAATGAGTAGTGATTATCCCGTAGCAGCCTTTTTCATAAAAATATTCTAAAAAACTTTCAGCCAAAGCTCCACCCAGTTCGGGATCCGAACCTGTACCAAACTCATCTATCAAAAGGAGCGTATTCCCATCTGCCTTTTCTATGATGTTTTGCATTTTTTTTAATCTCGCAGAATATGTACTTACATGATTATCAATTGATTGATTATCTCCAATGTCCGTCATTACATTTGCAAATAAACACATACTGCTTCCTTCATCTAATGGAACAGGTATAGCACATTGCAGCATAATTTGGAGAAGTCCTACTGTCTTTAAGGTGATGGATTTTCCACCCGCATTAGGCCCTGAAATACAGATTATTCTTTTTCCAGGATTTAGCTGAATGCTTTGGGAATAAATAGGTAATTCTTTCGCTTTATTTTTAAGTAAAAGTAAAGGATGGTATGCATTTATGAGTTTTACAACTTTATTCTTGTTTAATTTCGGAATAATTCCATTAACATCTTGCCCCAGTCGGGCTTTTGCGTGTACTATATCGAGCCGGATACAGTAGGCTTGGTATATTTTAAAATCCGCAGCGAAAAATGATAATTCCGAAGATAAATGGCGTAATATTTTGTGTATTTCTTTTTTTTCTTCTTCTTTATTTTCTCTATAATGGGTATAAAAAGGTAAGATAGCTTCTGGTAAAATAAAAGTTATAGAGCCACTTTTACTTTCTCCCATAATTCTTCCTGGAACTTTCTTTTTGTAGGCGGATTTCACAGCTAAAACTCGCTCATCATCAACAATGCTTTCCCTGATTTCATCCAAAAATTCTGTACCAGTCAAGGCGCCTAAAACGCGTGAAAAACCAGTTTGGATTTGTTTTTTATTAAGTTTAATTGCTTCACGGATACTTTCTAATTCAGGAGTAGCCTTATTTTTTATTTCTCCATCTTTATCTATTATTCCATTAATGAGAGATAAAATTTCATCCTGATATTCTACCTTCGCATTTTCTCGTGCTAGGGCAGGGAAGACCTCTCCATTTTTCTTAAAAAAAGTATGTAAGTCTTTTATCACTTCCACCATGCCTCGAATACCCACTATTGAGGAAAGTTCCAAAGTATAACCCTCTATGCTTACATTCTTTATAACATCTCCCAAAATAGGATAGGTACGAAGAGGTATAGGGTGCAATCCATCAAAAGAAAGCAAAAATTCTTTTACTTTCTTAAGCTCTACTACTAAAAATTTTTCTGGAATAGGAAGCAGATTTTCCAGTCTTTGATTGGCGACCTCGGATAGGGCATATGTACCTAAGAGAGTACGAATTTCTTGGAATTCCAGTTCTTGGATTTGGCTTTCTGATATATGCATTAGGACAAAAGTAAAAGAATAAGAATTAAATTCGTGCTAAATTATTGATATGACGTGGGCGAAAGTATTAGAACCGTATAAAAATTCTCCAGAATTTGAATTGCTGTGGCAGCGAGTAAAAGAAGAATACAATAATTATGAATGTTTTCCTCCAAGAAAGGAAATTTTTCATTTTTTAGAATGCACTGCATTTGAAGATATTAAAGTTGTGATATTAGGTCAAGACCCATATCATGTTCCAGGACAGGCTCATGGGCTTAGCTTTTCAGTACGTGATGGAATACAAACGCCAAGATCCTTACAAAATATTTTTAAAGAATTGCGCGAAGATATTGGGACTAATAAATCATCGCCAGACCTTACTCCGTGGGCAAGGCAAGGTGTTCTTTTACTTAATGCCAGCCTAAGTGTGCGGGCGCATCAGGCAAATAGCCATAGTAAACTCGGGTGGTATCCTTTTACAGATTTTATTATTAAGCAGATTTCCGAAAAACTGGAACATGTGGTGTTTATTTTGTGGGGAAGTTTTGCACAACAAAAAAAGATGCTCATTAATTCTAATAAGCATCTTATAATTGAGGCCGTACATCCTTCACCTTTATCGGCTCATAGAGGTTTCTTCGGTAGCAAACCTTTTAGTAAGACCAATGAATATTTAGTACAATTTGGCAAAAAACCAATTATTTGGTAGTGTTTATAACAGAAAATAAGGCTCGATAGTATTTAGTAACTCCTGGCTCACCTGTAGGATCCAGTTTTTTTAATCTAATCTCAAAATCGGCGAAATGTGCAACGTCCGCAGGTTTATTTTCTCGAGAATCAAGAGAGATACGAAGGGTTTGGGGCCTGCTGGTAGTAGTTATAAGCGTAACCTCTACCACAGCTGTACCAGGATTGGGACAATTTTGTGGGCCAACACATCTGGAGTCTTCCAATACTCTGGTAAAGGTAAAGTTCAATTCTTTATCTGGTAAAAATCTATTTTGGCCTTCTTTTAATAAAACTTCATCTTTCCCATACACATACTTAGTCTTTAAATGATCATTTAGACCATAATTTTTCCTCCCGACACAAGACTGAGAAGATACTAGTAATAGGCTAGCAGAAGCAAGAAGAAATAAAAATTTTTTCATTAAAAACTTTTTTTAAAAGGTTAATTTAAACAAAACTACAATAATCATGAGGATTGCCAAGCATAAATTTACCAAACTGCTAAGCAAAAATCCTATAGCTGCACCCTTTAAAGCCTGAACAGCCTTTCCAAAATCTTGCTTATAGTATAAAAATTCCCCAATAAAAATACCAATAAACATCCCGAAAAGCAAGCCAAATGGTAATACAGGAATAAGGAAAAATAAAATTGCCCCTAGTATTCCGCCCCATTTTCCGAAAGTGGATCCGCCATACTTTGTGCTTTGTTTTAATGGGAGGGTATAGGATAAAAGAATGGATGCACCAGCAAATATCCCCAAAGAAATGATCACCCACACCGAGATACCACCGCTACCTAAATATTGAAAAATTAGTAAACCTGCTAGTGATAATAAAGTTCCTGGTAGAATGGGTAATACGGTACCTGCAAGTCCTGCTAGTAATAATACTAAGGAGACAATATTCCAAATTTGAGCCGTATCCATTGTGGAAAGATAATTAATAAAGGGTGGAAGAGCAATAGGGATTGTTTATTTTTGCTTTATGGAAAAAGAATTTAGGGATACCAAAAATTTTGTGCAGGCTATCAGTGATGTGTTGCATCAATTTGCGATAGATTATTTTCCGGATACTTGGCAGCTTAGTATGCAAATTTTTCTTAAAGTTGCTCTTCTCTTGCTCCTTATTTTTGCTACCAATTATGTAATTAATTATATCTTAAAAGGTTTAGTATATCTGTTACCGAATAAACTTTCAAAAAAAGCTTTGGTAGTTTCTATGGTAGAAAACAAAATAAGTAATTCTATATCTAATTTTTTTGCCTTATCATTTTCAAGTACGTTCATAGGGAGTATTTTTTACAGACATGCAGTAACTCCCACATTTTTAGATAAATTAATAAATATTCTAATTCTCTTCGCAGTATTTATATTGAGTAAAAGAATATTGGAATCTATAAGCAAATATTATAATCTCAAAAAAGATAATTATCGCGTAACGGCTTTACGGGCGATTACTCAGACGGCAACACTAATAGGCTATCTCATTTTTGGGACTATCCTTATTATGCTCATTTTTGGGATCAGTTCCACCGCTATATTAGGAACACTCGGTGCACTTACTGCTGTTATATTATTGATTTTCCGAGATACCATTTTAGGTTTTGTCACAGGAATTCATGTGAGTGTGAGCCGTTTGGTAAAAACAGGGGACTGGATATACATCCAGAAGTATAATATTGAAGGGCATATTTTAGAGATTAATCTATTAACAACCCAAATGCTAAATTTTGATAAAAGTGTTTCTACATTCCCTACTTATGACCTTCTAAGCACGGAAGTTAAGAATATGCAGGTAATGTATGATGGGAATATTAGAAGGCTCCAGCGGTCTATCGTAATGGATGTATCTTCTTTCATTTTTATTGATGATGATTTTTATGCGCAGTTATCCAAAATTAATCTGATACAAGATTATATGAATCTAAAACAAGTGGTATTGGAAAACGAAAGAAGCGCAATTCCAAATTCTGATTTAATCATTAATGGGCATCAGCTTACCAATATTGGTGTTTTTAGAAAGTATGTTTTAGCCTATCTAAACGCTAATCCTAATATAGATAAGGATGAATTGCTTATCGTGCGTCAGCTAGAAGTTTCAGCCCAAGGAATGCCTCTTGAAATCATGTGTTTTACTAAAACAAGTGATATTACAGAATTTGAAAATATTCAGGCAGATATTTTTGACCATTTATTAGCAGCAGCAAAAATTTTTAAACTTGAAATCTTACAATTTTCAAAACCCAAAATCTGATGACAAAACTTAGTGTCAATATCAATAAAATAGCCACATTGCGAAATGCGCGTGGAGGAGCAGAACCATCCGTTTCCGAGGCGGCCAAAAAAATACAAGCCTTCGGAGCAGATGGTATTACCATTCATCCAAGGCCAGATGAAAGGCATATTACGCGAAAGGATGTTTTTGATATTCAGCCTCTTATAACTACAGAATACAATATTGAAGGAAATCCAACTTCGGATTTCATGGAATTGGTTCTTCAGGTAAAACCTCATCAGGTCACTCTAGTCCCTGATGCGCCAAACGCCATTACCAGTAATGCAGGATGGGATTGTAAGACACATTTGCAATTTTTACAAGATATAATTTCCCAGCTCGCTGAGCATAAAATCAGGTCTTCCATTTTTTTAGATCCTAATCCCGAAATGGTAGAGTACGCAAAAAAAACGGGCGCGGATAGAATTGAGCTTTATACTGAGGATTTTGCTAAACAGTACCCTACCAACCCTGAAAGGGCAGTTGAAAAATATAGAGAAACCGCAAAAATCGCCTCAGAATATCATCTGGGAATCAATGCTGGGCATGATTTGTCTTTAGATAATATCGAATATTTTGTTACCCAAGTTCCTGATGTATTGGAGGTAAGTATAGGTCATGCACTTATCAGTGAAGCACTTTATTTAGGATTGGAAAATACTATTTCTATGTACAAAAATCGCCTTCAAAAACCTTCAATTTTTTAAATATGGATGATATTTTACATTCCAAAATTATAAAGTCTCACAGCCAATCTGAGGATCCACCCTTGTTGATTTTACATGGGTTATTCGGGATGTTAGATAATTGGCAGAGTTTGGGTAACCGTTTTGCTGAAAAAAGAGAGGTGCATTTATTGGATATG
This sequence comes from Flavobacteriaceae bacterium, assembly GCA_018260565.1. GTDB lineage: Bacteria > Bacteroidota > Bacteroidia > Flavobacteriales > Weeksellaceae > JAGLAZ01. Next base: position 8,676 of record JAGLAZ010000014.1, on the reverse strand, counting down.
CGTAACCATGGAAAAAGTTTCCACAGCACAGAAATGTCATTGGATATTATGGCGGAGGATATAATTCGGTATATGGAATATTATGCTCTTCCACAGGCTAATGTATTAGGACATTCTATGGGAGGTAAAATTACTATGCAAATGGCTCTAAGCCATCCAAATAGAGTTTCCCAACTAATTATTGCAGATATAGCGCCCCGGGAATATCCACCCCACCATAATGAAATATTTTTTGCAATAAAACAAATTCCCGAGGGGAATATTTCTTCTCGTCAGGAAGTGGAGCAAATTCTTCATACTTATATAAAAGATAAGGGTATAGTGCAGTTTTTAGGTAAAAATCTATACAGAAATGAAGATAATAAACTTGTTTGGCGATTTAATACCACTGCAATTTTTAATTTTTATCAAGGCTTTCTAGAGTCCAAATTACCAGAAGCTCAATTTGATAAACCAGTTTTATTTCTGAGCGGCGGTAACTCCAGCTACATCCTACCCTCAGATGAAACCATTATTTTAAACTATTTCCCAAAAGCTATATTAAAAAGTATTCCCAATGCGGGACATTGGCTTCATGCCGAGCAGCCAGATGCATTTTTAAGCCTTACCGAACAATTCCTGAGCCATGCCTTACATTGAATATACCATAACACTTTTACCTAAAACGGAACCTCATTGGCTGGATATTCTTCCCGCACTGTTGGTGGAACAAGGTTTTGATAGTTTCACGGAACAAGTAGATGGTATTTTGGGCTATATTGATTCTGAAAATGAGGGAACATTTTCAATGGATAACTTTATTACAAATCTCCATGAGCCTGTAATTTCCAGTTGGTCTAAAAAAGAAATGGAAGATATCAATTGGAACGAAGAGTGGGAGAAAAATTTTAGTCCGATAGAAATAAACGATCATCTACGGATACGAGCAGAATTCCACCCTTCCAAGAAATCAGAAAGCTGTGAGGAAATTATTATTCAGCCTAAAATGTCCTTTGGTACGGGGCATCATCCCACCACGCACCTAATGATGGAAGCCTTATATCAAATGGGTCAACAAAACAATTTCTTAGAAAAAACGGTTTTGGATATGGGTTGCGGGACCAGTGTTCTGGGGATTTATGCTAAATTACATGGCGCCACCAAAGTAGTTTGTATAGATATTGATCCATGGTCTGTGGAAAATTCTAAAGAAAATGCTATTCGGAATTCGGCAGACATAGAAGTAATAATGGGAGATGCGGAAGCAATTCCAGCGATACAATTTGATATTATCTTAGCCAACATTAATCGTAACATTTTGCTTAAAGATATTCCAGCATACTTACTTCATCTCAAAAAAGGAGGTATCCTATTATTATCAGGAATTTGTTTCTTTGATGTAGATGATATTTTGAAGCTAACAAATTCGTTACATCTTCATGAAATAGCCCGGCACCAAAGAGAAGAATGGATGTCTATGCAGTTTGTTTTTGGGACAGTTTGATTTACTCTTAATTGGTTAAAACTTTCTTTAAATTGAAAGCCATACCTTTGCCGACTTTATATTTTTGAATTGAATTTTACAGACCTACCGCTTCAGCAGAGCATCTTAGATAATATTTCGGCTTTGGGATACACACAGCCAACACCTATCCAAGAAAAAGCCATACCTGTGGTACTTACAGGAAAAAACCTCTTAGCCACTGCCCAAACAGGGACTGGAAAAACCGCCGCATTTACACTGCCTATAATCGAAATCCTATCCAGGAAAAAAGCGGACGGAAGAAATAAAAAAATCCGTTGCCTAATCCTTACTCCCACCAGAGAATTGGCTATTCAAATAGAAGAAAACTGTACAGATTACGGTAAAAATACGGGTATTAAAACTTTAGTTGTCTTTGGCGGAGTAAAACAAGGATCCCAAGAAAGTCAGCTTAGAAAAGGTACAGATATTTTAGTAGCTACTCCTGGAAGATTATTGGATTTTACATCTCAAGGTATTATAAACCTAAAGGATATTGAAATTTTTGTTTTAGATGAGGCAGATAGAATGCTGGATATGGGATTCGTTCACGATGTAAAGAAGGTTATTAAAATGTTGCCTTCTCAGAGACAAAATCTTTTATTTTCCGCTACAATGCCATCCGAAATCGTTACACTTTCTAAGGAGTTAATGAATGAGGCTGTACGCGTGGAAGTTGCCCCAGTTTCCTCCACTGCAGATACCATACAGCAGAAAGTGTTTATGGTAGATAAAGATAATAAGGTTCCGCTTCTTCTTCATTTGCTTGAAAATCAATTGGATTCTGAAGTTCTTGTATTTGCAAGAACAAAACATGGTGCGGATAAAATAGTGAAGAGATTAGTCCAGAGTGGAGTTGCTGCGGAGGCTATCCATGGTAATAAATCTCAAAATGCAAGACAAAATGCACTTGCCAATTTCAAAAGTGGAAAAACAAAAGTCCTTGTTGCTACGGACATCGCGGCGCGCGGAATCGATATATCAGAACTTAAATGGGTAGTCAATTTTGAACTTTCTGATGTTGCTGAAACTTATGTACATAGAATAGGGCGTACCGGTAGAGCTGGCGCAGATGGAGCTTCCATTAGTTTTGTAGATGGATTAGATTTGGTAAATCTTAAAAACACGGAAAAACTTATTGGTAAAAAAATTCCTGTAGAGAGAGATCACCCCTTTCACACAGATAGTTTGGTTATAGAAAAACGAGACAGCAATAATAAACCCTTTCGATCTGAACCACGGACAAATAATTTTGGAACCAGCAACGCATCCCCTAAAAAATCTTTTTCAAGACCTAATGCACCTTCCAGAAAAACTGGCGGAGCCCCCAAAAAAAGATGGGATTAGATTAAGAACAAATTCTTAGCGTTCTGGGTGGTAATCTCTTCTATTTCAGCGAAAGTTTTTCCGTAAATATCACATAGCTTATTAGCGATAATTTCTAAGTAAGCACTCTCATTTCGTTTTCCACGGTAGGGTACTGGTGCTAAATAAGGAGAATCGGTTTCTAAAACAATTTTTTCCAATGGTAATTGATTTAAGAATTGATCTATTTTACCGTTTTTAAAGGTGACCACTCCTCCAATTCCTAACAAAAAACCGAGATTTAAGGCCTCCTGTGCTTGTTCTAAATTCCCTGAAAAACAGTGAAATATGCCTCTCAATTTGGGGTGTTTTTTTTGATTTAAAACTTCAAAAGTTTCTTTAAAACTTTCCCGAGAGTGGATTACGATAGGTCTATTGAGTGCTAGTGCCCAATCAATTTGCTTTTCAAATGCCAAAATCTGTATCTCCAGCGTACTTTTGTCCCAATATAAATCGATCCCAATTTCCCCTATAGCAGGATAAGTACGGCTTTCGATATATCTTTGGACAATCTTTAATTCTTCTTCCCAAGTATCAGGTTTTACATAGCAGGGATGAAGTCCCATCATTGCATGAATCTTTTCTGGGTATTGAGATTCCAACTGATGCATTTTCCCATGTGTCTCAGAATCTATGGCAGGTAAATAAAAATGATTCACGCCAGCCAGAAAGGCACGTTCTATAACATCATTTCTATCAATATCAAATTCTTCCGCGTATAGATGTGTATGTGTGTCAATCATGAAACTCCTGGAAAATAGGGTAAGGCACGAGTGCCTGTTGCGCTTTTATTTCTTCTTTTATTTTTACCTGTAGTTTAGCATATTCTTCGCTCTCTGGACGGAGCGGGATATGGGATATCATTTTATGAATTTTTTCGTTTTTAGAACTGAATTCTACTAACTCAGGACTAAAAAGTGCAGCTTTTAATTTTTCTTCTACGTAAGAGATACCTGTACTGCTGGGATGTATAAGATCTTCTTTATAAAATCTATAGTCCCGAAGGTCATCTAAAAAAATTTCAAAAATAGGTAGATAGCTACACATAGTAGAAACATCACGCATACGATGTGCTGCTTCTATGCAGATGGCTTTACTATGGGAATTTTCCGCCATCCCATCTCGTGTATGGCGTACAGGAGATACACTAAAAAAGATTTGTGTACCGAATGGTAAAAGTTTTTTTAGGTCTGGGAATAAAGTTTGAAATTTTTGAAAAACTGCCTCTGATGAAGCGAGTTTTTTATCGAAATAAACCTGTGGGAGTTTATGACAATTGGCCACAAGTTTATTTTGTGGTATAAATTCATAATAAAATGCGCTACCAAAAGTGATGAATATATGATTGGCTTTAGCCAAAAAACTTCGGCATGCAGAAATTTGTTGATTTAAGAAGCTGAGGAATTCTTTGGCATTTTCTGCGTCCGTAGAAAATTTACCAGAGTGTTTTAAACTGTATAATCTCCCCTTGTATAAGAGCAAATCTTCTTCGGTATATATTTTATTTGAAACAATGTCTTCTAAAATGTCGAATAATGCTAAAGGATGGAAAATAGTTCCAAACGGATTAGAAAGTACGGGCAATTCTTTTTGTGAAAAACGGAGTGCCATTTCATCGGAAAAACAACTTCCTAAAAAAAAATAGGAATCTTGAAGTCCAGCTTTACGATAGGGAGGTAATATCTCCACCTCTGTACGCCATTGCATTAGCTCACTCGTTTTAAGAGATAATTAGACAAGTCTAAAAATGCCTGTTTTTTAGCATCTGGTAAATTAATTTTTGCTAAATATTGAAATGCTAAATCTGTATGTTTTTGAATTTCTAAAAGGGCTTTTTCTCCTGCTTTCGCCTTTTTAAAAATTTTTTCTACGCCATATATTTTATCAATATTATCCGTTTTTTTAGAATACCAAAAATCCAATTCTTCTCTGTCTTCAGCGCTGCTAAAATCTCTTGCCATTAGATATAAAATGGTTTTTTTATTTTCATAAATGTCTCCTGCATGCTTTTTCCCAAACTTTTTTTCATCCCCAAATACATCTAAATAATCATCCATGATTTGGAACGCTATACCTAAATTCATCCCAAAATTAAATATACTTCTCGCGTCGGCAGATGGTGCTTTAGCAATTATAGCTCCTATTTCAAATGCTGATGCTGCCAAAATTCCTGTTTTGTATGTAATCATTCTCAAATAATGAGAATAGGTTACATTTTCTTGGTTTTCAAATAAAACATCATACTGTTGACCTTCACATAGCAAGATTCCTGTTTGTGTGAATATTCTAATACAGGGTTTAAATAATTCTGGTTCCAGGTCTTCAAAAAATTTATAAGCCTTAAGTAATAGTCCGTCTCCGGATAGTATAGCAGTATTGGTCCCATGGAGCGTGTGGATTGTAGGGACCCCTCTTCTCAGCGGGGCCTCATCCATAATATCATCATGAATTAGAGTGAAATTATGAAAAAACTCAATCCCCAAGGCGGGTTTAAGTGCTTTTTCTACGGGTGCCCCGAATGCTTCTGCAGCCATTAAAACCATCATAGGACGGATTCTCTTGCCAGCATTAGAAAGTATGTAATTCATTGGTTCATACAGTTCTTTCGGCTCTGAACGAAATTTATATTTTTCTATCGCAGCGGATAGAAGCTCATTATATCTATCTAAAAAAGTCATTGGCAAAGTACTCATAGGTGCAAAATAACACAAAAAAAAATGGCATTAATGCCATTTTATGATACGAATTTAATTTATCGCTCTTACTAATAAATAGGTAAGTGCTGCCACTATTGCAGAAATAGGAATAGTAAGCACCCATGCCCATAGCAGACTAACAGTAATGCCCCAGCGAACAGCAGAGACTCTCTTGGTAAGACCTACACCAATGATGGATCCAGTAATGGTATGTGTAGTAGAAACTGGAATTCCCAGCTTATCTGTAAGGAATAGAGTAAGAGCTCCGGCGGTCTCAGCAGAAACTCCTTCTAAAGATGTTACTTTGGTAATACGTGTTCCCATGGTTTTCACTATTTTCCAGCCACCACTCATAGTTCCTAGTGCTATTGCTAAAAAAGATGCAATGGGCACCCATAAATAATGATCCGCAAAGAAATCAAAACGAGCTTTTTCTTGAAGCAGTGTATATTGTGGATCATGTATCATTTTTACATGATAAAAAATTACAGCTGCACCAATAATACCCATCACTTTTTGAGCATCATTAAGCCCATGTCCTAGAGAAAATAAAGCAGATGATACCAACTGTAATTTCTTAAATATTTTATCCGCTTTAGAAGGATTAGATTTTTTTGCTAGATTAATGATGATCAATGTAATGATGATTGAAATTATCATCCCTATAATAGGTGCTAGGAATATAAATAAAAATATAGGAATTACTTTTTCATATTTTACTACACTCTGGCTAAACAAAGTTTGAAAAGCATCTCCTATGTGGCTGAATACGTTTGCGTCTGGAGTTAAAGCTTTAGCTGCAGCGTAATCACCTAAATAGGCATGCATAAGTGCTGCGCCTAAAAATCCACCAATTAAAGTATGGGACGAACTGCTTGGGATACCGAACCACCAGGTAAGTAAATTCCATAATATAGCAGCTATAAGCCCGGAGAAGATAACCTCAAGGGTGATAAAATTTTCGTTTACAGTTTTAGCGATTGTGTTCCCAATTTTAAATTCTCCTATAATGTAATAGGCTATAAAAAATGCGGCAAAATTCCAAAGAGCTGCCCAAAGAACAGCTTGAAAAGGAGTTAAAACCTTGGTGGATACTATGGTGGCGATAGAGTTGGCTGCATCGTGAAAGCCATTAATATAATCGAAAATCAGGGCCAAAATAATAATAACCGTGAGAAGTATAGGAAAATCCGGCATACAATATGTGTTTATGCGTATTTTATTACGATATTTTCAATTGTATTAGCTACGTCTTCGGCCTTATCTGTTACAATTTCCAAATAATTAAGAACATCTTTTTCTTTGATAATGTCCACAGGAGAAACATTAGAACTAAATAATCTTTCTAAAGAACGGGTAAGAACGTCATCCGCTAAATTCTCAAACGAATTAATTTTTATACAGCTTTCTTTAATAGCATCAATGTTTTTAAAACCATTTAAGTTTTGAATTGCAATACGCAATTCTATACAAGATTTATTGATAAGCAGTGCAAATTCCTCATACGCCTTTACTTCAGGGCTTTTATAAAGGAAAATGTATTTAGAAGATGCGTAAATATAATCTGCAATATCATCTAAACCTCCAGCAAGAAGATTTATATCCTCCCTATCAAAAGGAGTAATAAAATTTTTGCCAAGCTGTACATAGATTTCATGAGTTAGTTCATCCAAGGTATGCTCATATTTACTCATTTTGCGTAGCATTGCATCATCATTAATGTCGAAGTCTTTGAGCGCTGCCAAAAAATCTCCCGACATATCCACAAGGGCCTGAGTAACTTGATCAAATAATGCGAAAAAAACCTTATCCTTGGGCTGAAAAGCCTTAAAAATATTAGAAATACCCATGATTTTATTTAATCTGCAAAAGTAAATAAAGTGTATGGCATAATTTACTATCTATTGTTAAATAAATTTAACAGTGATAGTGAAAATTTTAGTATTTATCTCCTACTTTTAATTAATTATAAAAATATTGAAAATAGACTGTCATAGTTGCAGCCTTACTGATTTCTGTACAATTAAATTGCTAAAGGGATATAGTTTAAATCCAATGTTACAACAATCCTATAAATTTTTATTAATGATGCAAAATAAAATTTTTAATATAAAAAATATCGAAAAACCACTTTCAATTTACAAGGTTTTTTGGGAAGTACCGAATATAAATTGTATTATTAAAATTGAAAATAATGAAATCTTTGTGGATTGATTCATCAAAATTCTTAGTAGATTTAGTGCCGATTGGAGAGGGCGATCTGGCTATAAATGCCACTGCATATTACGCTCAAAATATTAATGTTCAAAGCCATTAACAAATTTAAATGAATGAGGTATTTAGTTATAAAATTTGGAGTTCTCATAATGTTCTACACTGCACAGCTAGGTGCTCAGAATTTAGTATGTAATTATAATCTGAAGTTAAACGAACCTAAAAATGTAAAAGAAATTTTATATAGGCTTGAAATTAAAGATAATAATTCTGATTTTTTTAATAATGATATTGTTAAACTAAATCTGCCTGAAGGACTTGGGATATCCAAGAAATATGAAGTGTTATTTAAAAGAGCATCTAAAATGGGCGTGTTCTCTCGCCAACAATCTTTTAATATAATAGTTCCTTTAGATGAAAAGTTAAAATGGAAAATCTCTGAAAAAGATACTCTTATAGAGAATGTTCATCTGAAAATAGCTAATACCATGTATAAGGAGAGGAAGATTTCTGCCTTGTTTAATGCTGATATTTCCATTCCAGAAGGACCCTTTATTTTTAAAGGCCTCCCGGGTCTTGTCTACCAAATAAAATGTAATATCTATACAATACAATTGCTGGATATTCAAACTCTTACAGTAGATTTAGCGCAAGTAGAGGCTAAGCCTTTGAAAACGTTAACTTAGAAAAAATTTCGTGAATTTCAAGCGCAAACTAAATTAAAAAAAGCTGCATTAAGCGCCGAACTGATGAAGATCTCTGAATTAAAAGATTTTGTTAAGCCAACTTTCTCCCGCAGCGATTATTTATTTGAAAACCTTTAAACTTACATTTAAATTATGATGACAACGCCGCGCGGATTGGCGAAGTTCCCTCAGGAAGCTCTGCTTCCGTGAGGGA
>JAGLAZ010000013.1 GCA_018260565.1 Flavobacteriaceae bacterium | reverse complement strand
TGATAATGCTTCGCCAAACTCACAAAGATCCATGAACTACCGCGTGAAGCGCGAGAGCAATGACGCACTGAGACAAAGATTTATCGATGTTACTGTTCCGCAAGCAGAGTTTTTGGGCTTAACGATTCCCGACAAAGACTTGAAGTGGAATGACGAAAGGCAACATTATGATTTTGGTGAATTGCCTTGGGATGAATTCACTGAAGTACTAAAAGGGCACGGTCCGTGCAACAAAACACGCCTGGAAACTAAGCGCAAAGCTGCCGCGGAAAACGCCTGGGTAAAAGAAGCGGCGATCGCGTATGCGAAGAAATGCGAAAATGTGCCAACTTAAGATACGGTAGATTTAGAAATATATTGGACAACTACAAAGATGATATTGTTTTGGCAAGGGATAGTTTCTATAATTTTATTAAAATAATAATTTAGCATATTGATAATGAGCAATTTAGATATTTGGGAGGTATTTATACAAACCAAACCGGGACTTTCCCACAAACACGCCGGAACTGTCCAGGCGGCAACTGCAGAAATGGCCCTTCAAAATGCAAGAGATGTTTATACACGCCGTATGGAAGGCACATCGATCTGGGTAATTCCTGCTAAATATGTTGTGACAAGTGAGGGTTGGGACAAAGAGGCCTTCTTTGATCCGGCAGATGATAAACTTTATCGCCACCCTACATTCTACGAGATCCCCAATGATGTGAAGAATATGTAAAACAGAAAGAGCGAAGAATAAGCGGATTTTCTGAGCAAAGCTCTCGGATTTTAAAACTTGATTCAAATTAAAATGAAAAATTACCTATTAAAACTTGCTGATGATACTCTGATAATGGGTCAGCGCCTTGCAGAGTGGTGCGGTAAAGGGCCTTATTTGGAGGAAGATATCGCACTCACAAACATTGCGTTGGATTATCTCGGACAAGCCAATAATTTCTACAAATATGCCGCTCAATTAGATGGTGGAAAGTCTGAAGACGACTTGGCATTCCTGCGCTATGAACACGAATACTTGAATGCGCAGCTTGTAGAATTGCCCAATGGTGATTATGCTCAAACGATCCTGAAAGTTTATTTCTTTGCGGTGTATCAAAAATTACTTTACACATTACTGAGTCACTCGGCGGATGAGAATCTGTCTGCGATTGCTCAGAAATCTTTGAAAGAGGTAAAATACCACCTCACACACGCCAAAACTTGGGTAACTGTTTTCGCTAAAGGAACCGAAGAGAGCCAGCAGAAGCTGAAGACCGCATTAGAAACGCTCTGGGAATACACGGGCGGATTATTCGACCAAACAGAGGGCGAAGAAAATCTTAATAGATTAGATTTGGTGCCGTCAGCCGATGCTTTAAGAAAGGAATGGCATACGCAAATTGTCCAAGATTTTTTAGACTTAGGCTTGTCAATTCCTGAAGATAATTTTATGCAAAAGGGCAGTCGCAAAGGTATTCATACAGAATATTTCGGTTATATCCTTTGCGAATTGCAGTATATGCAGCGCGCTTACCCGGGATGCGCATGGTAATCCACCCGAACCCCGATCAACCTCAATCAATAGTATAGTAGAGTGCAAAGTTCTCAGGAAAATATTAAAAACCTACCACGCGCGTCCCCTTTAGGAGATAGGGTAGGATTATTGAACCTCCTGTCCAAAATCCCCGATCCTGAAATTCCGGTGATCGATATTGTGGAATTAGGGATTGTTCGGGATGCAAAGATGCTTTCGGAGAACGAGGTGGAAATCACCATTACGCCTACTTATTCGGCGTGTCCAGCTATGTATAACATTGAGGAAGATATTGTGAAATTATTACAAGAATTCGGAATCATTGCCCAAGTTAGAACCCAAATGTTTCCCATTTGGACGACTGACTGGATGACCGATGAGGCGCGCGAAAAACTTAGGGACTATGGCATCGTTCCACCCGAGAAGGGCGCAGGGGAAAGCCACCTGCATCGCCCAAAAAAATGTCCGCGTTGTGGCTCAGAAAACACATCAGAGGTTAGCCGGTTTGGGTCCACATTGTGCAAATCGACTTTCCAATGTAAAGATTGTTTAGAACCTTTTGATTATTTTAAATGCCATTAAATTAAATAAATTTGGTTTAACAAAATTTAGAATTTAGGTTTAATATCGTTAAATTTCAAAATTCACTTTTAAAATTATTTTAAAACTATGTATACTCAAATCGAAGTAGAGACCCATTCGGAGGGCAAGATTCAAATTGTTTACCTGAACAATTCCAAGACATTCAATGCACTTACCAAAACTGTTTTAGCGGAGTTGGCAAAGTTTTTTAATGAATGTAGTAAGAATGAAATTGTACGCTGTGTCGCGATTTCTGGAAAGGGTAAAGCGTTCTGTTCTGGACAAAATTTGGAAGATATAGTTATAGGAGGTAATGATTCTAAGAAAGAAAAAGTGGTTCACCATATGGTGGAAAATTACTATAATCCAATGGTAACAGCTCTTACCAATTGCAATAAACCTGTTGTAGCTCTGGTAAATGGTCCGGCAGTAGGGGCGGGCGCAATGTTAGGTTTAATCTGTGATTTTGTTTTAGCTTCCGAGAAGGCGTATTTCTCTCAAGCTTTTGCCAATATCGGCCTTGTGCCAGACACGGGCGGAACCTATTTCCTGCCTAAGCTGGTGGGGAGACAAATGGCGCATTATCTCACATACACCGGAAAAAAATTGTCATCGAAAGAAGCTCAGCAGCTGGGTTTAGTTGCAGAAGTTTTTAGCGAGGAGGAATTTGCAGATAAAAGTTTGGCTATTCTATCTCATATTGCAGAAATGCCTACCGCAGCACTAAACTTAACCAAATTTGCATTCGCACAATCCTATGGGAATTCTTTGGAAGATCAATTAAAAATTGAGGCAGATTTTCAGCAAAAAGCTTCTGAAACGGACGATTTTAAAGAAGGAGTTACAGCCTTTTTACAGAAAAGAAAACCACAATATAAAGGGAAATAAAAACCCTTCAATATTTATAATTAATAGTTTTCGGATATGTATAAAGTGGTACGCTATCCAATAATTTAACGCACAAAAAAGATGAATGTAGGCATCATTGGTTCGGGGACCATGGGGATTGGTATTGCACAGGTTGCTGCGACAGCGGGCTGCCATGTTTCTCTATATGATGCAAATGATATACAGACCGAAAAATCCCTATCAGATTTAAGAAAAACCCTCGCCAAGCTCTCGGCAAAAGGTAAAATATCCGCTGAAAAAGCAGATGAGGTATTAAACCAAATTAAGCCATGTACTGAAATTTCTGGGTTAAGGAATAGTGACCTGATGATTGAAGCCATCATCGAAAATAAAGAAATCAAAACTAAAGTATTCGCAGAATTAGAAAACCTTATTTCACAAGAGTGCATTATTGGTACCAATACTTCCTCTATATCCATTACTTCGCTGTCGTCGGAATTGAAAAATCCTGAGCGAGTCATAGGAATTCATTTCTTCAATCCCGCACCGCTGATGCCTTTGGTGGAAGTGATTCCTGGACTTCTAACAGCTGAACAGTTACCTCAAAAAGTGTATGATTTAATGAAATCTTGGGGCAAGACACCCGTAATTTCCAAAGATATTCCCGGGTTTATTGTAAACCGAATTGCCCGTCCCTTCTACGGTGAAGCCTTACGAATTGTAGAAGAAAATATCGCTACACCAGAACAAGTAGATGTAGCCATGCGGACTTTAGGAGGCTTTAGAATGGGACCCTTTGAATTAATGGATTTAATAGGTATCGATGTTAATTTTTCCGTCACACAAACTGTTTACAAGGATTATTTTTACGACCCTAAATACAAGCCCTCTCTTTTACAACAACGCATGGCGGAGGCTAAACTTTTAGGACGAAAGACTGGCAAGGGGTTTTACGACTATTCGGAACCAGGAAATACGAAGGATAAAGCAAGAATTGGTGACAAACAACCTCCAAACGACCTCCAAAGACTTATTTTTATGCGAATTATGTCTATGCTCATCAATGAAGCCGTAGAAGCAAAGCGTTTGAAAATCGCTACCGACGAAGACTTGGAACTTGCCATGCAAAAAGGTGTAAATTATCCTAAAGGCTTATTAGCTTGGGGCAAAGAATTTGGTTATGAAACAATTTCTTCCACACTGCAAAATCTTTTCGACGAATATCAGGATGAAAGATACAGGCAATCGCCACTTTTAAGAAAATTATAACTTTAGAGTGCTTAAAATAAAGAATATATAGCAAATTGTTCCATTAGTAAATTAATTATGACGCCCCAAGAAACCGCCCTATATATGCTTAATCAAGATTGTTTTTCTCAATGGTTGGGAATAAAGCTGATTGAAATCCGGGAGAACTATTGCCTCATCGAAATGCCTATAAAAAAGGAAATGATCAACGGGTTGAAGACGGTCCATGGAGGGGTTACATTTTCTTTAGCAGATTCTGCATTGGCTTTTTCTTCCAACAGCAGCGGTGAAGCGGCAGTGGCATTAAGTTGTACTATCAGTTTCACAAAAGCCGTTCGTTTAGGAGACAAGCTCCGTGCGGAAAGCATCCTCATAACCGACACCCGAAAAACCGCTGTTTATGATATTATGGTAAAGAATGATGAGGGCGTACTTTGTGCTGCTTTCCGCGGAACAGTCTATAAAATCGATAGAAAGGTGGTTGAATTATAACCTAAATTCAATTTTTAAATCACGAAGTCAGTTTGAAAAAAATGGACACATATATTATAGATTACATCCGCACGCCGATTGCTAAATTTCAGGGTGGGCTTTCAGAAATTCGTGCCGATGATTTGGGGGCATTAGTCATCAAGGAAGTCGTAAAGAAAAATCCAAAAATTCCGGTTTCCGAAATCGAAGAAGTCATTTTAGGTTGTGCCAATCAGGCCGGGGAAGACAATCGCAATGTGGCAAGAATGTCCTCCCTTTTGGCCGGTCTGCCAGTGGAATTAGGAGCCGAAACCGTGAACAGACTGTGTGCCAGCGGGATGGCAGCAGTTGCCAACGCCTATCGGGCGATTGCGTGTGGCGAGGGCAATATCTTCATCGCAGGCGGTGTAGAACAGATGACCCGTGCGCCATTTGTGATGAGCAAACCGAGCAGTGCTTTCGGGCGCGATGCCGAGATGCATGACAGCAGTTTCGGCTGGCGTTTCATCAATCCCAAACTAAAAGAAATGTATGGTGTAGACAGTATGGGACAAACTGCTGAGAATTTAGCAGAAATGTATAACATAAGTCGGGAGGCGCAGGATGAGTTTGCCCTTAGGTCCCAACAAAAAGCAGCCAAAGCCCAAGCTAATGGAAGGCTCTCCGAAGAAATTGTTACGGTGGAAATTCCTCAACGCAAAGGCGATCCGAAAATTTTCGGAACAGATGAATTTATAAAGGCTGATACCACAATGGAAGGGCTTTCCAAATTGCGTCCGGCGTTCAAAAAAGAAGGCGGAACCGTCACCGCCGGCAACGCCTCTGGCCTGAACGATGGTGCTGCAGCAATGATCTTAGCAAGTGAGAATGCCGTGAAAATTCACAATCTGAAACCTTTGGCAAAAATTTTATCTGCCGCGGTCATCGGTGTAGAGCCGCGTATTATGGGCATCGGTCCCGTGGAAGCCTCGCGCAAAGCCCTGAAACGCGCCGGTCTCACGCTGGAAGATATGGACATCATCGAACTTAACGAAGCCTTCGCGGCCCAGAGTCTTGCCGTTTTGCAGGAACTCGGCATTGCGGCGAGCGACCCACGCGTCAATCCCAATGGTGGCGCCATCGCATTGGGGCACCCCCTCGGGATGTCAGGAACCAGAATTTTGGGCACCGCTGCCTTGGAATTGCAGAATACAGGCCAAAAATATGCCCTCTGCACCCTTTGTGTCGGTGTCGGTCAGGGCTATGCGATGGTCATTGAGCGGGCGTAAGGATTGGTCGGGTGAGATGTATTAGGAGGTATTTGGGCAGCATTTCGGGCTATCCGCTGTATCTTTTTTAGGCGCGTTTCACCGGCTCCCTTCGGTCGCCGCCGCCCCGCAACCAAAAAAGGATGCCGCTACTATCCCGGCCGCACGAGATTCGCTATTACCACGAAGCTAAAAATGATAAAATTAATATCGAAGCAGGTTGGATTAATAAAGTAAATGCAGAAAGATAAAATTCTTCTCGTTTTTCAATAAACAATTATTTGTAGGCGAATAAAATTAAGATATCGCCCACGCAATTATTAAATTGACACAATTAAGAAATATCAAGATAAAAAATATATCACTATTCGTTTTCCATGCGATTACTAAAGCAATAAACAGAAGCCAACAAAATAAATAGTAATTTTTAGCAGATTTGATAACTATTCTAAAAAATTCTGTAATTTTTTTATTTTAACATCGACAAAAATGCTTTATTTTTTAAAAAATAGCAAATTAAAAATATGAAACTACAAAACTACATATCCGGACAGTGGATCGAGGGCAATGGCGCCGGGATTCCTCTGTACAACGCTGTAAATGGCGAAATCATCGCTCTATCCGATACCGAAGGACTAAACTTTGAAGAAGCCCTGCACTACGGCAGAACCGTGGGTTACAAAAATCTTTCACAGATGACCTTCTACGACCGTGGCGAAATGCTGAAAAAAGTCGCGCTCTATCTGCTTGAGAGAAAGAAAAAATACTACGAACTGTCTTATAAAACAGGCGCCACACACGCCGATTCCTGGGTGGATATCGAAGGTGGTTTTGGGACATTTTTCACCTATGCCGGGCTAGCGAAAAGGATGCTTCCAAATACGCCGTTTTGGGTAGATGGCGAAACGCAAAAACTATCTGCCAACGGGACACAATTGGGAACGCACATCCTCACACCAAGCCACGGTGTTTCGGTGCAAATCAATGCCTATAATTTCCCGGTTTGGGGGATGATGGAAAAACTTTCGACTTCCCTGCTGGCGGGTGTTCCAAGCATCGTGAAACCTGCCACGCCGGGTTGTTACCTTACCAACGCCGTATTTCGCGACATCATAGAAAGCGGGGTATTGCAGGAAGGCGCGATACAGTTAATTTGCGGCGAACCGGGAAATATTCTGGATTATATTCAGGACGGCGATTCTGTGCTGTTTACAGGTTCTGCGAAGACAGGTCGAAAACTAAAATCCTTACCATCAATCGCAGGCAATGCCGTTCGGTTCAACCTCGAAGCAGACTCCTTAAACTGTTCCATCCTCGGTCTCGATGCCAAACCAGGAACTCCCGAATTCGACCTTTTCATTAAAGAAGTTCGTAATGAAATGACCACGAAAGCGGGTCAAAAATGTACCGCTATCCGCCGGATTCTAGTGCCGGAAAATAGGGTGGGCGAGGTACAAAATGCATTGATAAAATCATTAGACCAGATAAAAATCGGCAATCCCCTCAGTCGGGAAACAAGGATGGGCTCTTTGGTTGGGAAACAACAGCATGAGGAGGTTTTAGAAAAAATCGACATCTTGAAAACCGAAAACGAACTTATCTACGATGGAAAGCACAGTTTGATAGACGCTGATTTTGAACATGGGGCATTTATGACTCCCAAACTATTTTTCAATGATAAACCATTTGAAAAAAATATTTCCCACGATGTAGAAGCCTTCGGTCCGGTTTCTACGCTGATGCCGTACCACGATGCCGAGGAAGCCGCTGCACTGGCCAACCGCGGAAAAGGTAGTCTGGTGGGATCCATTATTTCTTATGATAACGAGTTTATTGCCGAAACTTCCTGGAAAATGGCCTCGCAACACGGTCGAATTTTCGTTCTGAACCGTGACAGTGCCAAAGAATCTACGGGCCACGGTTCGCCGCTGCCAACGATGATGCACGGCGGTCCAGGAAGAGCAGGAGGTGGCGAAGAATTGGGCGGGCTTAATGGATTGCATTTTTTCCTTCAAAAAACGGCGGTGCAGGGCTCTCCGGATGTCCTTACGGCAGTGACGAAAATTTACCAAACCAATGCTGCGAAACGATTTGCAGACAAACACCCTTTCCAAAAATATTTTGAAGAAGTGGAAGTGGGGGATAGTTTAGAAACAGCCGGAAGAACCGTGACTGATGCTGATATCGTGAATTTTTCCAATGTTTCTTGGGATCATTTTTATGCCCATACGGATGCGACGAGTTTAACGGGAACTATTTTCGACAAAACGGTGGCTCACGGCTACTTCATTCTATCGGCGGCGGCCGGATTGTTTGTTTCCGGGAAAAAAGGCCCCGTTATTGCGAATTATGGGTTAGAAAGCTGCTCTTTTTTCAAGCCGGTATATGCGGCAGATACGATTACGGTTTATCTAACAGCGAAAGAAAAAATCAACCGCGGCGTGAAGGGTCGAAATATCCCAAGCGGCGTGGTAAAATGGTTGGTAGAAGTGGTGAATCAGCGTGAAGAAGTCGTTTGCGTGGCGACAATCTTAACATTAGTCGCGAAAAAATCACCATTCATAAATTTAAAACAGGCCGCAATCAAAAAAATCCTTAACTCATTAACGGAAAATTCTGAAAGAAAATTTGGTATAATGAGCCCTCAAATGATGGTGGAGCATTTGGAGGAAGTGTTACAAAATAGTTTTGGTAATTTGAATCCGGCGGATTTCCCAACGATAGAGGAAAATCAATTGGAAAAATTACAAGATTGGCTTTATACAAATCAAAAAATTCGTCCTGGTGCTCAATATCCACTTTTGAAAGAGGGTGAATTGCCCACCTTACGCCATAAAGACCTTGGTCAGGCTAAGACAGCCTTATTGGAAAAAATAAAAGAGTTTGGGATTTATTGGAAAGAGCATCCACAAGCGGAACATTTTCATCCAAGATTTGGTGTTTTAAATAAAGAGATGATGGAGCGCTTCCACATGAAGCATTTTACCCACCACTTCGAGCAATTTGGATTGATTTAATTAAAAAATATACCTGTCTTACTAGGAATTGAAAATAATATGACATACGAACTTTTACTAAAAGCTGCTGAAACTTTCGGCACACCTTTATATCTTTATAATTCGGAAAAAATTGAAGAAAAATATAATAAACTTACAACATCATTTGATTCATCAACACGTTTTTTTTATGCAGCAAAGGCATTAACCAATATTAACATAATTAAAATACTGCATCAGTTAAGAGCTGGGTTAGATTGTGTATCTATCAATGAGGTTCTGCTGGGTATAAAAGCTGGTTTTACTCCTACCAATATTTTATACACTCCGAATTGTGTTGATTTTAAAGAAATAGAAGAGGCTGTTGCCCTGGGAGTGCATCTTAATATTGATAATATATCTTTTTTAGAACAGTTTGGTAATAAATACGGCTCTACCTATCCTGTTTTTATTCGTATTAATCCCCATATTTTCGCGGGAGGAAATTATAAGATTTCTACTGGGCATATTGATAGTAAATTTGGAATTTCCATTCATCAGTTGCGACACATAGAGCGTATAATAAAATCAACTGGCTTAAATGTGGAGGGCTTGCATATGCATACGGGTAGTGAAATAAAAGACCCAGATGTATTTTTACAAGGTTTGGAGATCATGTTTGAAATGTCCGAGCATTTTCCTAATATTCGATTTATTGATATGGGTAGTGGTTTTAAAGTTCCTTATGCGGATGATGATATGGAAACAGATGTGGCAGAACTTGGTAAAAAGGTTTTTCTCGCGAGAGATAATTTTGAAAAATCAACTGGTAAAAAAATCGAAATTTGGTTTGAGCCAGGAAAATATGTAGTAAGTGAGAGCGGCTATTTCTTAGTTAAATCTAATGTAATAAAACAAACCACAGCTACAGTATTTGTAGGCGTAAATTCTGGTTTTAATCATCTCATTCGCCCCATGTTTTATGACTCTTACCATAAAATTGTAAACATTAGTAATTCAGATGGCCCAGAAAGGATTTATACTGTGGTGGGTAATATTTGTGAAACAGATACTTTTGCCTGGGATAGAAAATTAAATGAAGTAAAAGAAGGTGATATTTTAGCCTTTTATAATGCTGGAGCCTATGGATTTGAAATGAGTTCCAACTTTAATTCAAGACTTAAACCCGCAGAGGTGCTCTATCATAATGGGGAATTTCACTTGATTAGAAAAAGGGAAGTTTTCGAAGATTTACTAAAAAATCAAATTGAAATAACTTAATATGAATGAATTTGTAACCTCTGAAATAAGAAATCACATCGCCGAAATCACTTTTGGTACACCTAAGAGTAATGCATTACCTGGGAAAATATTAGAAAAACTTGCGCAATTAATATTAAAAGAAAGTTCAAATCTAGAGGTAAAAGCCATCTTGCTAAAATCTCAAGGTGAAAAGGCCTTCTGTGCTGGAGCTAGCTTTGATGAACTCTTGGACATTAATGATTTGGAAACTTCTAAAAAATTTTTTGGCGGCTTTTCCAAAGTTTTACATGCGATGCGGACCTGCGGCAAAATTGTAGTTGTAAGGGTTCAAGGCAAAACTACTGGCGGTGGAGTAGGAATAGCATGTGGTGCAGACTATTGTTTTGCTACCCGAGATGCAGCATTGGCTCTTACTGAAATTAATTTAGGGATAGGACCTTTCGTGATAGGACCATACGTAGAAAGGAAGATTGGAAAATCGCAGTTTGCGGCGATGGCTATAGATGCAGAATTCCGAAGCGCAGTTTGGGCGGAGCAACAGGGTATTTACCATTCTGTTTCTGAAACCATTCAGGATATGGACGGTAAAATAGAAGTTTTTTTAAAGACCCTTGCAACCCGAAGCCAAGATGCATTGTCTCTCATTAAAAAAGTTTCATGGCAAGAGACAGAACATTTTGATAAACTGATGCCAGAAAGAATATATATGAGCGCGAGTTTACTATTAAAAGATTCTGCAAAACAAAATATTAATTTAATTAAACTTAAATTAAAAAAGAAATAATTTTTATAAATCGTTGATTAGTTAAAAAAAATAATTGTTACATAAAAAATAAAATGTAGTTTTACTATAAATTAAACAATATGAGTAAAACTTTATTTTTGGCAATTTGTGTTCTTGGAGGCGTAGTACAAGCACAAACGTTTACTAATAATGCCTTAGCTACAGGTACCACTACAAAAAGCGGTACTGCAGCACCAGCAGGATATCAATGGTCTGAAGTTCAAAACGATGCGGGCAATACTACTGAAAGCAACACAAATTTAGGAATAGCTTCGTTTGCAATTAATGCTACTACACCTGTTTCCTACTTTTTAGCAGATGATTTTGTAGTCCCTCCTGGAGAAAATTGGACCATCAGTTCCATTGCAACCTTTGCCTATTTTACTGGTTACACGGGTGCTACCAGCCCTATAGGAGCCATGAGATTAAGCATTTATTCAGGAGATCCATCTGTACCAGGCACCGCTGTAGTATATGGGGATGATTTTACCAATGCCTTATCCTCCTCCACTGAAGCACTAATTTATAGAACTTCCAATAGTCTTTATCCTGCTGCCACTGTACCGGGAACCACCAGAAAAGTTTGGAAAAATGTAGCTAATGTTACAAAATTATTGACACCAGGAACTTATTGGTTGAAATACCAGTTCTCTAATGTTACTCCTACATCTGGAGGATTTGCTCCTCCTGCAACCGTGGTGAATAGCCGTAGCCTCCCTACATGGAATGCTAAACAAAATGACGCTATAGCAGGAACTTGGACTAATGTTGTAGATGCTGGTAATCCTGCCACGGCGCCTGATGTGGTATTGGATTTTCCTTTTATCATTACCTATACTTCATCTTTAGGTACTAATGAAGTTCTTCAATATGATAACAGAGTACAAGTTTATCCCAACCCTGTACAGGATATATTTCACATCAACTTACCTACGGAAAGTATAAATGGAAAGACCAAAATAGAGATTTTGGATATGAGTGGTAAACTGGTAAAAACTATGAAAGTTGCAAAAGAATACTCTGCTTCAGGTCTATCTAAAGGAAGTTATATCGTTAAAATAAGTGATGGTAATAATAAAAAAATTACGCGTCTAATTAAAGAATAAAGATTGTAGAATATGAGCCTTAGTAACTACTAAGGCTTTTTTTACATTTTAGTTTCCGTATCCATTACAATAGTTACGGGCCCATCATTAATTAGTAAAACCTTCATATCTGCTCCAAAAACTCCGCTTTCCACTTTTAAAGAGGATTTTTTTAGTTCTGTTTTGAAATATTCTATCATGGGAATAGCATGTTCTGGTCTGGCAGCACAAATAAAGGACGGCCTGTTTCCCTTTTTATAATCAGTAAATAGAGTAAACTGGCTCACACAGAGAATTTCCCCTTGTACTTCCTCAATGGATAGGTTCATTTTACCTTCAATATCGCTAAAGATTCTAAGTGATAGAATTTTACGTACCAGCCAATCTGCATGTGTAAAGTCGTCATCTTCGCTTACTCCTACAAAAAGTAAATAACCTTTCCCTATTTCTCCCACTGTTAGTTCATCCACTAGAACTTTTGCTTCTAAGACCCTCTGTATAATTACTTTCATTAATAATAGATACTAATATCGCCGGTTTGGGGATTATATTGTACTGGGTACATTTTGGGAGGAACATTTGCAATTTTAATGGGTTCACCTGTGAGTAAAATCCATTCTGATGCGTCTGCATCGCAGATTAATTTATTATCATTCTTTACATAAAGAACAGTTGCGTTTCCTGGGCAGAGGTGAGGTGCATTTTTATCATATGCTTTAAAGCTCTGCGCACCTGTACGTACAAGGATAAGTCCCGCGGAGCCTGTTCCTGGCATAGCAAGATTAGCCCATCCACCTATATTTTGTAACTGAATATACAGAGGTTGATTTACATTTATTTGGACGGAGATTGAACTTTGGGGAAAACAGGAAATTACTTCATCCGCCGACCGGCAAGATTGGGTATAACTTAGTATTAATATAAAAATCAATGAAATTCTTGCTTGATGGAGTAAACCTATAATTCTATTCTTATTCATATATTTGCATTCTAAAACTGATCATGTCCGGCAAATGTCGGATTATTTTTTTTGTTAAATTAAAGAAAACTATAGAGGAATATGTCGTCATATGTAACACAAGAGGGCCTGGATAAAATGAAAACTGAGCTGGAATTCTTAGAAACTTCCGAACGCCCTAAAATTACCCAGCAAATAGCAGAAGCACGCGATAAAGGTGACCTTTCAGAAAATGCTGAATATGATGCTGCAAAGGAGGCTCAGGGAATGCTAGAAATGAAAATTTCCAAGCTGCGCGATATAATTTCTCAGTCTAAAGTTTTAGATGAAAGCCAAATAAATACATCTAAAGTAAGTATTATGACTAAAGTTACTTTACTTAACAAGGCAACAAAAAAAGAACAAATTTTCACCTTAGTTCCTGATAATGAGAGTGACATTAAAGCTGGTAAGATCTCTATTAATACACCAATTGCCAAAGGTCTTTTAGGTAAAAAAGAATCTGATAGTGCAGAAATTACCTTACCGAATGGTAATGTTTTATCCTTTGAAGTAAAAAAAATCGAGATCCATGACTGATAAAAGTATTTTTTCACGGATTATAGACCGTGAAATTCCTGCACATATCGTTTATGAAGATGAATTTTGTATTGCATTTTTAGATGTTCGCCCTTTACAAAAAGGGCACACTTTAGTAGTACCTAAAAAACAAATCGATAAATTTTATCATATTGAAAAAAATGTACTGGAACATGTAATGATAGTTTCAAAGAAAATAGCCAGGGCATTAGAAAACACAGTTCCATGTGCCAGAGTAGGTATGGCTATCATTGGTTTAGAAGTTCCTCATACCCATCTTCATTTAGTTCCTATCAATGAGAGTAAGGATTTAGATTTCTCGAACCCAAATCGTCTGTCCATGGAAGAAGGTGAAATATTAAATTTAGCCAAAAATTTGGAGGAAGAAATAAATAGAATAAACCTATGAGTGTAGATAGATGTTCATTTTGCGGTAAAAGCAGCACAGAAGTGGGCTTGCTTATTCAAGGAGGTTCAGCAGCCATTTGCGATTCCTGCACACGCCAAGCTCAGCAGGTACTTTCAATGAAAGATCCAAGTAAATCTAGCCTTAGTCCCAACAGTGAATTAGATACTACCCTTAGCTTGGATAAGCTTAAAAAACCCAAAGAAATTAAGTCTTTCCTTGATCAATATGTTATAGGGCAAGATCAGGCGAAAAAACAACTTAGTATTGCTGTTTATAATCATTACAAACGCTTATTACACAATCAAATAGTCCAATCAACAGATGAAGATTATGTAGTGGATATAGAAAAATCCAATATTATAATGATTGGGGAGACAGGAACCGGTAAAACTCTTTTGGCAAAAACTATCGCAAGAGAACTCAATGTTCCATTCTGCATTGTAGATGCTACAATTCTTACGGAAGCAGGATATGTAGGTGAAGATGTAGAAAGCATACTCTCACGCCTCCTTATGGTAGCAGATTATGATGTAGAGCGTGCCGAAAAAGGAATTGTTTTTATTGATGAAATTGATAAAATTGCAAGAAAATCCGATAATCCTAGTATTTCCAGAGATGTATCTGGGGAGGGCGTTCAGCAGGGTTTACTAAAACTATTAGAAGGTAGTATAGTGAATGTACCTCCACAAGGGGGCAGGAAACATCCTGATCAAAAATATATTCAGGTAAATACAGCTAATATTTTATTTATTGCTGGAGGAGCATTTGATGGTATCCAAGATATTATAGAAAGTAGGTTAAACAAACAGGCAATTGGCTTTTCACAGGAAAAATTAGAAAAAAAAGAAGAAAAAGATTATCTTTTTTATCTTGATTCTATGGATTTAAAAAAGTTTGGCCTGATTCCTGAATTACTCGGAAGATTCCCAGTTATCACCTATCTCACAAAACTTGATAAAGAGACGATGATACGTATAATGACGGAACCAAAAAACGCATTAATGAAACAGTTTGTTGAGCTTTTTGCATTAGATGGTGTTAAATTAGAGTTTTCTAAGGAAGGAATAGAGCAAATAGTAGAAGAAACTATTACCAAAGGTCTTGGAGCTAGAGGTTTACGAGCTATTACGGAAAAGAAATTAGAAGACGAAATGTTTAGAATCGGTGAAGTGGATATTGTGAAGATTTAATATAAAATAAGGTTCAGTCCCTAAATTATTAAATATTAATCATTAAATTTGCTCACGAATATTAGTGTAATTAATAAAAAAAAGTATATGAAGAAAAAATTATTACCTGCTTCAATACTGCTACTCAGTTTAGGCATGAGTGCCCAATCTATCAATTTATCAGTTGATGATCGAGCAACTCTAGACGTTAATGAAGGAGCATTATTGTATGTCGGCGGTGGTGCGCAGACCAAGGGAATAGGTACTACTACCATCAATGGAAACATGATGATAGTAGGATCAGGTTCTGACGCGTTTAGAACGCTTTCTCAGGATGGAACTGCCGATAAAACTGATGGAGGAAATATTAGATTGGTTATCAATGATCCTACTAATGCATCACCAGTAAATTATGGCCAACTCTATATTAGTGGTCTGTCTCAGGCTAACATAACTGCAGTCGTTGATAAAGAATATAAAGCTCCATTGCATGGATCTTTTCAACAAATGGGACTACCATTTGCTAACAAAACGGTAGCATCACTTGCTACGGAGTTAGGTAGAGGGTCTAATTTTGTTAATGCAAGAAATACATCCGCTTTAGGGTTTTGGGATAACATAAATACTGTTATGCGAGTTGCTAATCCTGCGGGTAATACAGTTCAGTATGGTCCGACAACTTACTTTGCTGTAGGTACAAATGGTTGGTCTCCAACTACACTTAAGACTTTAAAGGGGCAAGCTTTTGCTGATGGTGCCGATGTTATTGTTACTCTTGAAAATGGAGGTAAGCCTGGTGGAACACCAATTAATTATGGTGCCGCAGGTGAACAAAGAAATGAGTTTAATGAAACTTATAGATCTTATATAATAGATCCTTTTTCAACACCTGCATGGTC
Organism: Flavobacteriaceae bacterium; assembly: GCA_018260565.1. Classification (GTDB taxonomy): domain Bacteria; phylum Bacteroidota; class Bacteroidia; order Flavobacteriales; family Weeksellaceae; genus JAGLAZ01. The sequence goes on along the minus strand of JAGLAZ010000013.1, from coordinate 23,517 downwards.
TTCAGGTTATGGAAAAGAATTATACCAATTAGGTAACCCGTTTTTGACTAATATTGATTTAAGTAAAATTGGTACTGAATCATTAACTATTGAAGGTAGTACTACAGATTTAAATAAGTTACCAGTGGTGGGTGTACGATATAATGTTAGTAATGTAGCTTTTACTCAAGGTGTAGGAACATCTACTGGTACTAATAATTTAGTAGTAACATTTGCTGCCACTGGTGAGAAAACTGTAGCGACCGGTGATGTAAATGATATGATCATAAAGCCACTAGGATCCTTTTATATTAAATTAGACCCAACACTTGTTGGTACAAATAGTTATACTAGAATTCTTAATTTTAATAATTTAAGAAGGTTTAATAATACAGCTAGAGCAAATGGTACCGCTTATAACGTTAGCGCAGCAAGAAATAATACTACGTCTACTATAAAACAATTAGGAGTTATAGGACTTAATTCACAAGGTCAAGAAGTAGGAAGATCTTATTATGTAGTTTATGCAAATGGTACAACTGGCTTTAGCTCACTTAATAATACGCAAGCTAACACAGGCTTTACTGGTACCGTAAATGCTCCTATAGCACTTCCATTATATACCAAAGAGGAAAGCCCATCAGGAGGTATTGATCCTTCCTACGATGCAATATATAATTTATACATTAATGAGGCTAATGAAACTGAATATAAACACAAGGAAATTCCTTTAAGAGTTAATTCACCTTCCATTACTCAATTTAAATTTGAAATTAGAGAAAATGCCGAATTAGTTCCTAATAACCAATCGGTTTTATCTGGAGGAGAAGCTTTTTGGATTAAATTAAATGGCCAGAATATTCAGGTTTCAAATAATATGACCCTTCCAGCTCAAGGTGTATCATCTGCCGGACTATATTATGGTGCCCCTCAAACTACTGCTCTAGGAACTGCCGATACTAATGTTTATACTGGAACTATTGTAGCATATCAACAAGCAACTAATGATTATGTAGTACTCTTTAGCAAAAAATGGACTCAAGCAGATATTCAGATTTTTGACATGAGCGGCAGATTGTATGATTCTGCTAAAGGTTTGGATACTAAAAAATCCTACACACTTAATATACCTAAAGATGCTAAAGCAGGGTATGTTGTGAAAATAATTTCTTCCACTGGTGAGACTGTCACTACAAAAATCATGAGATAATGAAAAATTTAGTTGAAAATAAATTCATCGCATTAATAGCTTTATTTTTATCATTTTTTGCTATGGCCCAGGATGAAATTCCTCAACCTCCTAATCCAAAACCCATGGGGGACGGATTCGGTGGAGAAGAAACACCTATAGATATGTTTATTCCACTATTAGTTATAATAGCTATTGGTATGGTAGTGTATTACTATAGAAAAATAAGACTTACTTCTAAATAAATCTAATTTAAAATCTAATTTACTCCCACTTTTAGTGGGAGTTTTGCTTATGAAAAATATTTTATCGTACGCAGCCATTTGTTTGGTATCATGTGTATCCTTTGCTCAGGTAAAACTCAATGTCCGAGTTCCTCAAGAATATCAAGAAAACGATTTTTATATATTTAGGAAGGTAGGTACTGGAGAGGAGTTGGTAGGTAAAGCCAATGGAAAGTCTTCAATACTTCAATTTTCTTTACCATCTAAACCCGGAATCTATGTCCTTAGCAGTCCCACATCCAAAGTAGAACAACATTTTTTAAATGTTGGTTTACCAATAGATGCTCAGGTAATTGATAAGTCAAAAATTGTTTTTACAGATTCGGCAAACCTTGAATTTTCAAGACAAATGGCAGCGAAAGTAAAACTAGTAAGGGTATTGCCTTTATTAGAAGAGATAAAACCAGTCTATCAACAAACTGACTCTTTTTATGAAGCTTTGATTAAAGAAATCTCAACGATTAAAAGCCAAAATAGCGAACCAATAACCAATGAATTTAGTCAAAAGTTTTTCAGTATATATGATAAATTCTTGTTAGGGAGAGAAGGCTCAGTGACTTCTACGGAATATCTTAATCTGTTTAAATCTGCTGGTGCGGAGTTAGAATATTCCGGACTTATGCAACCCTTATTATTAGAATATTTAAAATCCGGTAATGAAGAGTCTACAGGTGATAAAGCGGATGTATTACTAAAAAGTGTGGGTATTACATCCGGAAGGGGACAAAATATTCTTTCAGGGCTTTTAGAAATATTTTCAAGCAACCATTTAGATAGTTTATATGTAAAATACTTGAAAGAAGCCGGATCATTAACTTGTGAAATTACCCCGAGTTTAAAGGAAAAAATGAACCAATATGCTGCTACTGAAATTGGTGCTCAGTTTCCAGACTATAATTTTGTAAATAATAAAAAAGGTAAAGAGAAAAGTATATATGCTATTCCTGCCAACAAAAAAATTGTATTTTTCTGGTCTTCTCAATGTAGTCATTGTAAAAAGCAGCTTCCAGATATGGTGAAAGCTTATAATGGCTTAAAACAAAAGGATATAGAGATAATAGGTATATCTCTCGATACAAATCCTAAAGATCTTGATGAAGTAGCTTCTACCTTGCCCTGGAGAAATGATTCTGAATATCTTGGATGGAGATCAGAAAGTGTAAAAAAATACGGAATTACGGGAACTCCTTCTTTTTTTATATTAGACAAAAACAATAAGATAATTTCTAAACCCGACAGCTTTTCACAAGCCCTAGAATTTTTAAAATAGTTTGGTATTAAGCGAACAATTTACTATTTTCGCAAACCCAAATGAGAATTTTTCATAAAGAATGGCGAGGTAGCTCAGTCGGTTAGAGCGCAGGATTCATAACCCTGAGGTCACGGGTTCAATTCCCGTCTTCGCTACAAAATCGCCCTTTAATTGGGGCGATTTTTATTTTATAAATGCTAATTTTAAATTAATTCCAGGATATATTCCACACTGGTATTATAAGCTTGCTTTCCATCCTGTCGGTTTAGATTTAGAAACAAAATATTCAATTCGGCTAAAATAGGTGGTATATTCTTTATCCTTTTGTTTCTATAATCTTTTTCCCAAACAAGATCATTATATACTTTTAAAGATAAATTGAAAATCATTTGTTTATAAAATTTGGGATCTATTTTCTTCGCTAAATGCAAAATCTGTTTTAATGCAAAATACCGAGCTTCATATTGAGATAAAATGTTAGTATCAGAAATTAAATTTTTGTACGCATAAATATTGGCTTCAAATTCCTTACATATGCCTTCTTGATGCGCTTTCTCATGAAGCTTAGTAAAACTTAATGATAAAGGAAAATCATCCGTGTATATAAAGGTTTCTGTAGTAAAAGGCTGATAAAATCCCAATACTCCTAAAGAAAGAAGATAATCTCCCAAAATGCTTGGTTTAAATCTGGTAGTTTGTCCTAAATTTTGAGATGAAGTTTTTTTGGTATTGTTAAAAACGAGACTTGAATTATAATTAAAATCTCTCTTAAGATTGGCATTTACTTTATTGGTCTGTTTTATAAATTTTAAAATCTTACTTTTTTCGGCCTCTGAAATTTTACTTCGAGTCAATGAATCTTTCAAAATTTTTGGCTTAGGGTAGTGAGATATACCATATCCAAATCCCCAGACAAGAAAATACCATATGCCTAAAATGGAGACAAATGTGATTAAATTAAATGCCTTCTTTTTTGTAAAAAATAAGGAAATACAAATTAGTAGTAAACAAAAATAGAAGTATTCTCCGATAGCCCAATTTGAATCCGATACAAACGACATTAGATTATTCCAAAATGGAAAACTATAGTTATAAATTGTACTTGATAGAGTAGTATCTGCAATAAAATAGCATATAATTAATATTACCAATAAAATTATGGCAAAGCACTCTCTAAAATTCAATCCTTTCTTTCGAATTCGTATTAACATTTGCTAGGAAACTACATCATATACTCCTTTTGTCTTAAGTATTTTGGGAGTTATAAAGCCAAAAACAGCAAGGTAAACAAATCCTAATGCTGGTACTATGTAGGAAAAATGGGTATAACTCAATCCAACAATACCTTCCGGATACATTGCGTCCAAATCACATATTTTACCCTGTATTAAAGGTATTAGCCCGCCCCCAATAATCATCATTATTAAAAAAGAGGAAGCTTTTCCTGTATGTTTTCCCAATCCAGCGATGGATAAATCAAATATGGCTGGCCATAATACAGAACAGAATAAGCCGCCCGCAATTAAAAAATACTGCGCCATTAATTTATCAGGATAAAACATTCCTATTAGCATCATTAGGACGCCAGAAATACCGAAGATAAGTAGTGTTTTTCCTGGTTTTTTTCCTGCGATATAGCTCATGATAATAAAAAATGTAATCCAGGGGAATAGATACTGCCATGAGATGTTTTTTCCGCCAGCAAGATTAGCGAAAACGATAATTGAAAAAGCTATAATAGGTACGATACATTTTAAAACCGCAGAAACTATTGGGCTAGTTTTGAATACATTCATGCTTCCATTCCACCTGCCTATCATAAGGCTTCCCCAGTACAAGGATATAAATGGAGCAATATTTTGTTCTAATATGGACCCAAACTCTGCCGTATGTAGAAGAGCGGGTAAATTGCTCGCTATTGTAACTTCCGTACCCACATAAACGAAAATAGCGATCATTCCCAAGATGAGTTGCGGATATTTTACAATGGAAAAAGTCTCTTTTTCGAGGCTTTTATCCACTAAAACTTTTTCAGGATTTTCAATCCTAGAATACAGAAGAAATATGGCTACCAGCAGAAAAGATATACCTAAAATTATGAAGGGGGTCCGCACCAATGATAATTTATTCACAATAAATTTCTTGGGATAAATAATTTGAGCCGCTTCCTTTTTTATTTCATCCTGTTTTTTTTCTAAAACAGAAGATTCTGTTGTTCCGTTTTTTACTTCTAATAGTTCAACTCCTATTTTTTCTTGAATAGTTTCTATTCGCTGGATGGAGCTTTCCTTAATTTCTTCATTACTCGTATTAAAACTTAATAACTCCTTTTTATTTGCCTGAAGTTCCTTAGAAAGTTCTACATACGCCTCGGTGAGAATACCTTTTGCGCTGGTATCAGGTTTCGTATCAATCTTTGGAGTAGAACCGAAGATGGCTACTCCCAATATTATAGGTGCAATGGTAGTTCCTAATGAATTTATCGCCCCTGCCAATGTAAGCCTATGCGAACCAGTTTCTGGACTTCCCATTTTTATTGCCAATGGATTAGCAACTATTTGTTGTACAGAAAATCCTAAACCTACTGTAAATAGTGCGAATAAAAACATCCAAAAATTTGCTGTTGCAGCAGCGGGATAAAATAGAAAAGCGCCTAGAGCCGAAAGAGATAATCCAGCAGCTAATGTTTTTTTATAGCCAAAGATTTGTAATATATCTGTTTTTAAAGATATAAAGAAGAAGATAAGTGAGCCTACAAAATAAGCAGCATAAAAGGCCCATTCTACCAGTTGTGCTTGGAACTGGCTCAGTATAAAATATTTTTTAAATACAGGAATAAGCAGGCTATTACCTGCACCTACAAAACCCCAGAAAAAAAAGACACTGATCAGAGGTAAAAACTGTTTCCAAAGAGTTTGTTTCATAGGATTTATAGTTTGGTATTTTGTTTTAAAGCTTGTAATAAAATCTCTTTAGAATGTGATTTGTTATAGTTATATTCTCCAGAAGGTAAAAGAATATCCAGTAACTCATACCGAATTTTCCCTGGATACCCAGAGTCATGCTGGAATGGGAACATCCACTTGAGATTGTAAAATGCATATAGAGCAATCGGAAGTTTATGATTTTCAGCCATTTTAAAAGCACCATCTTTCCAGTCAGAAACCAATACATCCAAGTTATCATCTACACCACCTTCTGGAAAAATAACGATAGACTGCCCTGTTTTCATACGTTCCGCACATCGGGTATATACACTTGCTCTACTTATAGGATCATTTCTATCTACAGTAACACAAACTCTTTTATAAATATACCCGAAACCAGGCACTTTCTCTAATTCTTTTTTTCCAACAAAGAAGAAAGGATGATGAGGATGTAGGTAAAGCATCATCATAACATCCATAATACTGGTATGATTTGAAATAATAATATAACTAGTGCCTTTCTCTAATTTTTTATTGGATTTACCAATATTTTTAGGGCTAAAACCCATACCATACAATAAACAAAGTCCCCAAATGCGAATAAAATAATACGCCTTGGGATAAGATTCCAGTTTTCTGCTGAACCATATCACAAAAATACCACAGAAAAAGGTTGTAGGAATAAGGAGTAGGATAAACCATGCCCTCCAGAGATAATTTAATATTTTTCTCATTTAATTTTTAAAGATAATTTTTTTCTTTAAAATAAAACTAGCTACAGAAGTTATACCTATTGCGATTATCTTCGTGATAACTGCTCTGCTTAGGGTGAAACCTAAAAAACTAATATGGGTAAGAATAATATAACTGTAGAATAATTGAAATAAACCTAAACTAAGGAGCATGGTAAATACAGATATCCCGATAAAGAGCCCAAATTCGGTATTTTTTCCGTGCTTTCCCCGCTCAAAAACAAAAGCTATACTGAAATAATAATTCGTAATGATGCCTATTATCGAACTTAAAATATTGCTTAACGGATAATGAATTCCCCAAAAATCTGATTCAAGTGTGTGAAAGGAACCATGTAAGAATAATTGGGTAAAAAATTTAAAACTTAAAACTTCTGCCACAGCACTTAATGCGCCAGCAATTATGAAGAGAAAAATCTGATAGGAAGCCTGTCTTTTCAAGAAAATTATTTAGGTCCAAAAATATGGACTTTTTGTGGGGATTGAAATAAAAATTAATTTTGAAAATAGTACCTTAGCGAGTTAATGCAGCTATATGATAGCAATAATTGATGGTGGCTCCACCAAAGCAGATTGGATACTTTTAGATGACGATTATCAGGAATTTGAGCGTACTGAAACCCCAGGTTTTAATCCTTATCTCTTTCCAATGGAACAGTTGCCAGGTGCCATTCATAGCAATCCTGTCTTAGAGCCATTACGGAACCAGATATCAAGACTTTTTTATTATGGATCCGGCTGCGCACTTCCAGAAAATGAGTTTGCAGTACATCAAGGCTTAAAACAAGTATTTCCTCAAGCAGATATTAGTGTAAAAGAAGATATGGTAGGTGCCGCTTATGCTGCATATACAGGTCAGCCAGTCATGCTTTGCATTTTAGGAACAGGCACCAACTCATGCTTTTTTGATGGAAATACCGTCCGGAGAGATTTACCATCTTTCGGCTTTATTTTGGGAGATGAAGGCAGTGGAAGTGCACTTGGAAAGACTATCTTAAAGGATTTCTTTATGAAACAGCTACCTCCTGACCTCTCAGAAGCCTTTCAAAAAGAATTTCCTATGCCCTTTGATGAAGTTCTTCAAAATATCTATAAAAACGCAAGAGCTAATGCATTTTTAGCCTCATTCTTTCCATTTGTGTATCAAAATAGAGATCATCCGTATATCAATAAAATAATTGAAGATGAATTTCAACGATTTTTCCACTATCATGTACTTCCATATCCAGAAGCAAAACTCTATGAGATTCATTTTATTGGATCTGTAGCTATGCTCTTTCATGATAGTCTTATCAAAGTTGCAGATAAAAATCAATTACGCATAGGAAATTTCATTGCAAAACCTATTAATAATTTAGTACAATACCATATTTCTTATATATTAAATCAAAACTAATGGCAGATCACACTGTACGCGACCCACATTCTTTCGATAAAGCTGCTCTGGAATACCATAGTAGAAACCCCAAAGGTAAAATAGAAACTGTACCTAGTAAGCCCCATTCCTCGCAGAGAGATTTGTCCTTAGCATATTCACCTGGTGTAGCTGCACCTTGTCTAGAAATTGAAAAAAATCCAGCGGATGTTTATCAATATACAGGTAAAGGGAATTTAGTAGCTGTAATTTCCAATGGTACTGCCGTTCTTGGCTTAGGTGATATAGGTGCTTTAGCATCAAAACCAGTAATGGAAGGGAAAGGTTTACTTTTTAAAATATTTGCTGATATTAATGTTTTTGATATTGAAATCAACGAGAAAGATCCAGATAAATTTATCGAAATCGTCAAAGGGATAGCTCCCACTTTTGGAGGGATTAATTTAGAAGATATTAAGGCTCCGGAAGCATTTCACATAGAAAGTCGCCTCAAAGAAGAGTTAGACATCCCTTTAATGCATGATGATCAGCATGGAACAGCTATCATATCCGCGGCTGCTTTATTAAATGCCTTAGACATTGCAGGAAAGGATATATCCACAGTAAAGTGTGTAGTAAATGGAGCAGGTGCAGCAGCAGTATCCTGTACCAAACTTTATATTGCTCTAGGTCTTAAACCTGAAAATGTTCTCATGCTAGATTCTAAAGGTGTTCTCAATACCAGACGCATAAATCTTACAGAAGAAAAATTAGATTTTGTACGTGAATCAGAGGCCGATACATTAGAAGAAGCCCTTACAAATGCAGATATTTTCATTGGATTGTCCAAAGGAAATATTATGACGCCAGAGATGTTATTGCGCATGGCTAAAAACCCAATTGTTTTCGCATTGGCAAATCCAGATCCAGAAATAGATTACAATTTGGCTTTCCAGACTCGGAAGGATGTAATTATGGCTACCGGAAGAAGCGATTATCCAAATCAAGTGAATAATGTCTTGGGCTTTCCTTATATATTTCGAGGTGCATTAGATGTTCAGGCATCAGGAATAAATGAGGCAATGAAACTGGCTGCCGTACGAGCTATAGCATCATTGGCTAAAGAACCAGTTCCTGATTTGGTGTTAATGGCCTATAACCTTACCAATCTTAAATATGGTCGAGATTATTTTATCCCTAAACCATTTGATAACAGATTGCTTACAGATGTTTCTATTGCAGTAGCTAAGGCAGCAATGGAAAGTGGAATCGCAGGCAAACCAATAGAAGATTTTGAGGCCTATAGAAATAGCCTTCTGGACAGAATGGGTCGTAATGAAAAACTCATTCGGATGATGCAAAGCCGTGCTAAATCTCGTCCTATGCGTGTAACCCTGGGTAATGCTGAAGAAATCAATGTTCTCCGTGCCGCACAAATTTTAGTGGAAGAAGGAATTGCCCAACCAATACTTTTAGGTGAAGAAAAATATATTACAGAACAAATAGAGAAATACGGCCTTCAGCTAAATTGTCCCATAATAGATCCAGCTTCTCCAGAACAATCTGAAAAGAGAAAAGAATACAGACAAAAATTATGGGAGCTGCGCCAAAGAAAAGGAATCAATGAATATTTGGCTACCAGATTGGTTCGTCAGAGGGATTATTTTGGACCTTTAATGTTAGAATGCGGAGACACAGATGCATTGGTTATTGGATATTCTAAAAACTACAGAAATGTTTTAAAACCAGTTTTAGAAGTTTGTAAAAAAGAGCCGGGCATCAAAAAAATCGCCTCCATGATGATGATTTTGAGCCAAAAAAAGCAATACTTTTTTGCAGATACCAGTATAAACCCAAATCCCTCCGCTGAAGAATTAGTGGAAATAGCCAGGATGTCTGATATGACAGTGCGCACATTTGGGGTTCAACCAAGAATTGCTATGCTATCCTATGAAAATTTCTCTAAAATCTCGGATACATCAAAAAAAATGGCTGAAGCGGTAAAAATTTTACATGCTAAATATCCTAAGATGATTGTAGATGGAGAGATCCAGCCTGATTTCGCTATGGATGCAGATCATCTTGAAGATTATCCTTTCTCTAAATTGGGAGATCAACCTGCCAATACATTCATTTTTCCAAATTTAGAGTCCGCCAACTTATCTTATAAAATTCTTAGAGGCATGGGGGCGGCTCAAGTGGTAGGACCTATATTAATGGGCTTGCAAAAGCCAGTTCACGTATTGCAGATGCGAAGCAGTGTAGAAGAGATTGTAAATTTAGCTACCATCGCAGTATTGGATGCTCAATTAAAGTATCCTAAAACTTCTTAATTTAATGAGGAAGGATTTAATCCCAACGCCTACCATTTTAGAAACTTTCCAGCAAGGTTTGGTACAGAACTCCCCAAAAATAGTTTTGGCGATTTTCATTCTAGCAATTGGAATAATTTTAATACGTTTTTGCCAATCTTTCTTGCGAAAAGTAGTGCATTCCAAGTCTTCGGATGTTCTTGCGGCAGATTTCATTGTAAATCTTATTTCAGTATTAGCATTTGCCATAATTTTTAGCGTTGTTTTAAGCATACTTGGGTGGACTGGCTGGACCAATAAGATTCTCACAGCAGCCGGTATAGGAACTTTCGTTGTAGGATTTGCATTAAAAGATATCGGAGAGAATTTTCTGGCTGGTTTTATTATGGCTTTTCGCAGACCTTTTCGGTTGGGAGATTTGGTACAGGTTTCGGGAATTAAAGGTACTGTACACCAGATGTCATTGAGGGAAACTACTTTAAAGTCGTTAGATGGAAGAGATATTTATATTCCAAATGCGATGATCTTAAAAAATCCATTAGAAAATTTTACGCATGATGCCTTTATGAGGGTAGAATTTCCACTGGAATTAGCAATGGAAAATGACGTGAAATCTGCTATTGAAGATATATTACAATGTATAAATTCTCTTCCAGAGGTAGAAAGAAAGGGTGAAACATTAGTAGTTTTAGATGATTTTATTCAAAATAAATACCGCATCATATCTAAATTTTGGTTTACCACATCCAGCGTTCATGTTCCAGGAACAGATCTTCGTACCTTTGTTATGCTTCGGGTGTTGGAAATGCTTCAGCAAAAAAAATATACCTTAGCAGTCACACTAGAATCAGCATTGGAAAGTAAAATACCGAACGTGTCTATACATACCCAAACTACAGAAGAATGATTGCACATATAAGAGGAAAACTATTCTCTATTACCCCTTCCCACGCTATAATAGAATGCGCGGGTTTAGGATATCATGTTCATATCAGTCTACAAACTTATTCTCAAATACAAGATGCTGTAGTAGGGCAAGAGGTTTTTTTACATACCCTTAGTATTTATAGGGAAGATTCGGCGCAACTTTTTGGGTTCTCCAGAGTGGAAGAGCGATCCTTATTTTTAATGCTCACAGGAGTGAGTGGAGTAGGCCTGGTATCTGCACTTATTCTGCTTTCTACCTTCAGTTTAGAGGAGCTCTCCTCTGCAATAGCTAATGGTAATCATACATTAATTCAAAAAGCAAAAGGTATTGGTCTAAAAACCGCCCAAAGGATAATCATTGATCTTAAAGACAAAATACTTACATTTCAACCCGATATTGATGATAATGCTACCTTTGTTACAAGTAGTACCAAATCAGAAGCTATGGAAGCGCTTGCTGTCCTGGGGATTCCTCCTAAAGCAGCAGAAAAACTTGCGGATAAATTTGTAAAAGAGAATCCGGAAATTAGCGTGGAACATCTCATTAAAAACATTCTTAAGAGTATTTGATTTTGAATTCATATAAAAGAATCGCCCCCTATTTTTTCGGTCTTGCACTTGGCTTTGGAAGTCCTTTGGCTTATGCTCAAGGAGAAAAACCTATAACAGATGTTTATTCCCTTCCGGACTTTAAAACTTATGACGCCTATTATGATGTTAAATACGGCTTGTATTATATCTATCCTAAAGTAGGCGATATCATAGTGGGAACGCCTACTACAATGTCCCCTTCAGAATACCGGGACTTTTTGGAAAGAGAGCGAATGGCGGCCTATTATAGAGATAAATCCAATCTTTACAGTCTATCTTATCGTAAAAACAAAACAGCACAAGAACGCCGGCGATTGGTGCCTGCATTTAACATTAGAAATAGGCTTTTTGAATCAATTTTTGGTGGAAATAAAATAGAGCTTATTCCTCAGGGGTCTGCATCTTTTGATCTTGCAGGATTATACCAAAAGATAGATAATCCTTTGGTTTTACCTCAGAATAGAACCAACTTTAATTTTGATATAGATCAAAGAATCCAACTGGGTATTACAGGAAAGGTAGGGGAAAATCTTGTATTAAAAGCAAATTATGATACTCAGTCTGGATTCGCTTTCGAAAATAGAATGAATCTGGCTTGGCAAGCTAAAGGATCTTGGCAGGATTTAGTAAATAATGGTCTTAACACAGGAAGTGGGGGAGAGGATAAAATTATTAAAAAAATAGAGCTGGGTAATGTAAATATGCCTTTAAGTACCAGCCTTATACAAGGTTCTGAGTCACTTTTTGGTATTAAAACAGACTTTCAATTAGGAAAAACCTTCGGTACTGTAGTTCTATCACAGCAGCAGGGTGAGGCAAGAAATATTACCGTACAGGGTGGTGGCCTGATGACTCCATTTAAAATCAATGCGATAGACTATGAAGAAAATCAGCATTATTATTTAAGTCAATATTTTCTCAATACATACGATACGGCGCTTCAAAACTATCCTTTCATCAATTCTAAAATAAATATTAATAGAATAGAAGCATGGGTTATAGATCAAGGAGCGTCTAACCTTCAAAGCCAAAAATCCATAGTAGGTATTCGGGATTTAGGTGAAGCAGGAGCCTCATTGCCGGATAATAATCAAAACAATGTTTACCAGTCCGTTATAGGATTAGGAGCTGGCCTTAGAGATCCTAATACTTCATATTCCACGATAAATGGTCAGAATTTACCCACAGTTAACGGAACTGAAACTTACCAAGATGGTGAAAATTTTATTTTTAATAAAAGAGCTAGGAAACTTAATTCCAATGAATTTATTTATGATAACAGATTAGGATATCTGTCTTTAAATCAAAAACTTAATGATAATCAATTACTCGCCGTATCCTTTACTTACACTATAAACGGTAATAACAAAGTATTCAAGGTAGGAGAATTTTCTGAAGAAGGAGAAGTTTTAGTAACTAAACTTATTAAGCCCAACAGTACCATTAAGACATCATCTCCAATGTGGGATTTGATGATGAAGAATATTTATTCCTTGGAATCATATCAAGTTTCCCCGGAGAAATTCACCCTTAATATTATGTATCGGGATCCATCCACAGGTGGAAAATTAACCTATTTGCCAGATACACCCGTTAAAGATAAGACGCTTTTACAAGTGATGAATTGGGACAGGCTAAACCTTAATGGTGATTTAGAACAAAATAACGGAGCTACCGGCGATGGACTTTTTGACTATGTTCCGAATCTTACTATCCGTCCTCAGGATGGTAAATTGATTTTTACTAAAGCAAAACCTTTTGGAAAACACTTAGAAACGGTATTAGGAAGCAATGATCCTAAATATGTTTTTAATGATTTGTATTCCAAACAGAAGCAAGTGGCATCCCAAAATAATCTTGCCCAGCGATATACCATAGAGGGTCGTTACCAAGGTTCTCAAGGAAACGGAATTCCTTTAAATGCAATCAATATTCCGAAGGGAAGCGTGAAGGTTACCGCCAACGGAATGCAGCTGGTGGAAGGTCAGGATTATACTGTAGATTATCTCTTGGGAAGGGTGAATATCATCAATGAAACCGTTCGACAGTCAGGGCAGGCAATAAATATCAGTCTTGAAAATCAACTCACATTCAATACCCAGAGAAAATCATTCATTGGGTTAAATTTAGAACATCGTTTTCGTGATAATTTTATTCTGGGAGGTACTGTAGTAAACTATTCCGAGACGCCGCTAACTCAAAAAGTAAATTATGGTAATGAAGCGGTGAACAATACCATGGCTGGGTTTAACATCCTGTACAGTGGTAATGCTCCCTATCTTACGAGGTTTACAGATAAAATTCCTTTAATCAATACGGAAGCTCCTTCCACCATAAATCTTAGGGCAGAAGGTGCATATCTTATACCTGGCTTAAATAAAAGAATAAACGGTCTATCTTATATAGATGATTTTGAAACTACCACCTCAAAAATTAGCTTAAAAGAGCCCACCTCCTGGACACTTTCATCCAATCCAGAGAAGACTAATAATCCCGTATTTAGTAATGCCTCTGCTTATAATTCCCTTAATTACGGAGATAAGAGGAGTTTAATGAGTTGGTATTTTATTGATCCAAGATTTTGGGGAGTAGGTGGCCAAACTCCTACAGGAATAAGTTCCAATTCTGTTTCCAATCATGCGAGCAGGAGAGTAAATTTTAATGAAATTTATACCAATAGAGATTTCGTTGCGGGGGAACAACAATTCCTTAATACTTTAGACATTAGTTTCTATCCCTCCAAAAGAGGACCCTATAATGTAAGTCTTTCTCAGGCACCACCTTCTCAATCTTGGGCAGGAATGATGCGTCCGCTTTCCGTTACCAATTTTATCAATAATAATATAGAGTATGTAGAATTTTGGATGATGGATCCTTACGCAGATGGGGTTACGCTAGGCCCTAATCCTAAGATGTTACTTCATCTAGGAAATGTATCTGAAGATGTACTTAAAGATGGCAAATTACAATTTGAAAATGGCCTTCCTACACCAGCTTCTCCAGCCACCACGACCTCTACAGTTTGGGGAATACAGCCATCTCAAACACCAATTCTTTATGCTTTCTCATCTGAAGGTGAGGATAGAAAAGTACAAGATGCAGGGTTAGATGGGATAAATAATCAGCAGGAGCAGGAAAGATATCCTACAGGTTTTATTAATCCTGTGAGTGGTTTGGCAGATCCCGCTGCGGATGATTTCTTATTTTATTTAAGTAACAAATTTCAAGGTACGCAAGCCTCAAGCGTAGTAGAGCGATATAGCTATTTCCGAAATCCTGAAGGTAACTCTATAAGCAACTCCATAGAGGTGGCAAGCCAAACTCCAGATGCTGAGGATGCTAACGGTGACTATAACTTGGACTTGGTAGAAAACTACAATCAATACACCATTGATTTAGCCAAAAATAAGTTACAATTAGGTCAAAATAATATTGTTGACGAAAAGGAAGTAGAGGTTACTTTTCAAAATGGCCAAAAAGGTAAAAATAAATGGTTTCTCTTTAGAATTCCAGTAAATGCATATGACACAGATGCAGGAACACATGATAATTCTGTACTAAACAATGTGCGGTATGCACGATTGTTAATGACGGGTTTTGATCAAACTTCCACCATTCGTTTAGCCAGTTTAGATTTAATTCGTTCTGATTGGCGGAGATATACCAATACGATATTTAGTCAGAATGTACCAGCTAATTTGGAAGGTACAGCAACAGCTGCACAGGCAACGGATTTGGAAATAGGAAGTGTAAATTTAGAAGAAAATGCAGCCAATCAGCCTCCATATGTATTGCCTCCTGGGATAGATCGCCAAGTACTTAGTGGCAATGCAGGCGCACAGCGGCAAAATGAATATTCTTTGTATTTAAAAGCTAAAAATTTAGGTGCCGAGGCTCGCGGAGTATTTAAAAATATAAATATAGATCTAAGAAGATTCCAAAAGCTTAAATTATTTGTTCATTCCGAAAATCTAGATCAAACTACAGATAGTGGTATAGACCAAAATCTAAAATTCTTTATCCGTCTTGGTAGTGATAATACTGATAATTATTACGAATATGAATATCCGCTAAAATATACCAGCAAAAATTCAATATCTCCTTCAGATATCTGGCCAGCAGAAAACATGATGGATATAGATGTGCAAAAATTAGTGGATGCTAAAATTTTACGCGATAAAACCTCACCTAATACCATTACAGGTAGGTTTGAAGTAGTAGAAAATCCTACATTCAATAAAAAGATATTTGTAAAAGGCCGTCCATCTATCGGGAATATTACCACTATAATGATGGGTGTGCGGAATGATTTAGCCAGATCTCCTAAAAATGTGGTGCTTTGGATAAATGAATTGCGTTCTTCCGATATTAAAAATGAAGGTGGATATGCTGGAAATGCAAGTTTAAATTTTAATTTAGGAGATTTTGCAGTAGTAAATGCCAGTGCGGCACATTCATCGGTAGGATTTGGAAATATCACGCAGCGTCCATCGGAAAGAGCTCAAGCTTCCAATACTGCATTCAGTGTTAATGCAAATATCAATGCAGATAAATTTTTACCAGAAAAAGCAGGGATAAAAATACCGGTTACCTATTCCTATTCACAGGCCATGGAAGATCCTAAATATAATCCGCTGGACAATGATGTAGAGTTTAAAAATGCGCCCAATAAGGAAGAATTAAAAAAAGTAGCACGTACCTACAGCCAGCAAAGAACGATAGGTGTGGTAAATCTTCATAAGGAAAGGACTAATTCAAATCAAAAACCAAAGTTTTACGATCCGGAGAACATCAGCATAACTGCGGTTTATAATGATGATTATTATAGAGATATTTATACTACCAAAAACTACCGCCAAAATCTTCGCGGTTTCATAGATTATAATTATAGCTTAAAACCTTGGGTGATAAGTCCGTTTAAAAAACTTATCCCAGAAAACAATTCTACTACTCAGTATTTAAAGTGGCTCCGAGATTTTAATATTAATTTTATCCCAAATAGGATTAGTTTCCGTGCAGATGTAGATAGAAATTATTCCGAATTGCAGTTTAGAAATATAGACGCTTTGCTCTCAGGGGATGGAAATAGCAGTCTCAATCTTATTCAAAATCGGAATTTCTTTTTTGGATGGCAGTATGGTTTAGGATTTAATTTAACAAAATCACTCAAATTGGAGGTTAATTCAGCTATGAAAACGCTGAATGACGAACTTTCTGTGCGAGATATGAATACCAATTCTATATTTGCTAATCCCTTCCGGGCGGGAAGACCTGTACTTTATAATCATAGGGCTCAGCTGAATTATAGAGTTCCTTTTCAGCTATTTCCATATTTGGATTTTATAAATGCAGAATTGGGTTATGGATTTACCTACAATTGGAATACCCGAAGCACAGCATTGCTAGGTAGTCCAGATGGATCACTAGGTAGTATTGGGCAAAACACGAATACTAAAAACGCAACACTCAGTATTAATTTTCCTAAACTCTGGGGCAATTTCAATTATTTTAAAAAACTTACTACTACACAGCAAAAAAGAAGACAAGAAATCGATTCTTTAAATAATGTCTACGCGAAAGCATGGGAAAGAAAAAGGTTTCGATATAAGCCGTATCGCTTTAAAAATAGGCTTACAGTTGGGCAAATCTTGGCAGGGGCGGCTACCAGTCTCAAGCAAATTGACCTTAATTTTAATGAAAATAACGGGACTGTAATCCCAGGTCTCCTCTCAGCGCCCAATTGGTATGGGTATGGTCAAACTTTAGGTGGTCCTACCGCAGGATTTCTTATGGGGTCCCAGGCGGATATTCGTAGGGAATTATTAGAAAGAGGCTGGATAACAGGTTCGCAATATTTAGTAGATCCTTATCTTCAAACTACCCAAAGGAATCTCCAAAGTAATATCCAGATAGTACCTATTACAGATTTGCGTATAGATGCTAATGTCTTGCACAGCTACAGCAGAAATTTCACTCAAAGTGGATATAATGTAGATGCCAATCCTCTTACGGCTGCATTTGATGCTTCTTTTGGAAATGATTTCGTCACTTACTCTAACTCTACTTTTACTGCTAAGACATTCAATTTTTCGGGAACAAGTATCCTTACTGAAATTTATAAAAATGCACAAGCAATCAGTGCATCTGCAGGTACTCCCCAAGGAAATACTGGCTATGCCGATGGATATGGATTATCTAATTCTTATGTGCTCATCCCTGCATTCCGTGCAGCGGTAGAAGGTAAGACGGCCACTGGTCTATTGGACAGACCTAAAAGAGCCGGATTCCCACTTCCCAATTGGAGAGTAACCTATAGCGGACTAAAAAATATTCCTATTGTAAATTCATATTTTTCAAAATTTGATATTCAACATGGATATACAAGTACATACACCAGTACAGGAATCCAGAGCAATATATCTTATTATGATAATCCGGGTGGGAAAGATCTGAATGGTAATTTCCTTAACCCGTATATCGTTTCTCAGGTAGGATATGTAGAAACTTTCTCGCCGTTACTCGGGATAGATTTTACTCTTAGAAATAATATTCAGGTAAGAGCGCAATATAATAAAGACCGTTCTTATATATTAGGTCTTGTAAA
This sequence comes from Flavobacteriaceae bacterium, assembly GCA_018260565.1. GTDB lineage: Bacteria > Bacteroidota > Bacteroidia > Flavobacteriales > Weeksellaceae > JAGLAZ01. The sequence continues at coordinate 5,346 of JAGLAZ010000013.1, read as the reverse complement.
CAGCACCCTTACAGAAGATAGCGGGACTGAGTATTTAGTAGGCGTTGGCTATATATTGAAGGATTTACGGATGCGGGTCAATTTCCGTAGAGGAGGAAGAAATCTTAAAAGTGATATGAATATTCGAGGAGATCTTGCCATCCGTGATAATGTAACTCGTATTACAAACTTGCTTTATAAAGACAGCCAAATAACTGGAGGCCAAAGATTATTTTCTTTGCGACTTTCAGCAGAATACAACTTAACTGAAAATCTTAATTTCAGAGCTTTCTATGATCAATTGATGTCTAAATATAAAATTTCAACGGCATTTCCACTTTCTACAATTCGTGCAGGAATTACAGCTACCTTCACCTTTGGTAATGAAGAGGGCTTTAGATAAAAACGCTTATATTTTTAGCTTAATTAATAAGAAAAAGACTGAATTTGAGTCCTAAATCTTACATTTGTTATAAATTATATTAGATATGAATATTCCATCCGAATTAAAATTTACCAAAGACCACGAGTGGGTAAAAATAGAAGGTAATATAGCCACCATCGGTATTACAGATTACGCCCAGGGCGAGCTTGGCGATATTGTTTTTGTAGATGTAGATTCTGTAGGGGACAGTTTACAATCAGGTGAAGTATTTGGGTCCGTAGAGGCTGTAAAAACAGTTTCAGATCTCTATTTGCCTGTATCAGGAAAAGTTTTAGAGCTTAATGACGAGCTAGATGCAGAGCCAGAACTTGTAAATTCCGATCCTTATGGTAAAGGCTGGATTATAAAATTAGAAATCGACGCAAATGCTGCCCTTGATGATTTATTGTCTGCTCAAGAGTATGAGGCATTAATATCAAAATAAAAACTTTTGATTTCTCGCTTCACACAGTTTATTTTGCCCATTTATTGGGCAATTCTTACTTATTTATTTTTGAAACCAGGCCATATAGATACTCCTGGATGGTGGACTCCTCTATACCCTGATAAAATAGTTCATCTAATATGTTTCCTTTTCTTTGGATTATTAGTAAAACTAAAATGGCCTAAATTATCATTTTTTAGCATTTTTAGTATAATATTTCTTTATGGAGGCGGTATTGAACTTTTACAAAAGTTTATGAATATGGGTAGAAGTGCGGAATGGGCAGATCTTTTGGCGGATGTTATAGGTGGAATGTTAGGTATCTACATAGGACAAATCCTATATAATCTAAAGTTAAAAAAATAACATACTTGGTATTACGAAAATAAAAAACGCCGATTTTTAATAAGTCGGCGTTTTTATTAGTCTTTTTCTACTTTTTTATAAATTTTATACTCTCAAAACCTGTACTAGTTTTGAGGCCTAAAATATAAGTACCTGCCGGAAGATGCTTGATAGGAATGGATTTATTCGTAATATTAATTTCTGACCGAATACCAGATAAATCATAAATATATGCAGTTTTTGGTAAGGTTTCTTTCGTTGAAATCATTAAAATATCTGTTGCTGGATTGGGGCTTATAGAAAGTTTTCTTACAGTTTTTGTAGTTTCATTTGTATGTAGTAATTGAGAGGTGCTGCTAGCGTAAATAAGAATGTTATCGTAAATAAACTCTGCACCTCCAAAATTCGGCAAGCCAGGGATATCCGTTGCACCAAATCCTCCATCCATTAGATCTTGTCCAGCTGTTGCTGGAATAGTTTTATCAAAGCCTGGTCCTTTAAATCGTATAGTACCAGTATTCTTATCGTAGGAATATCCTATCCTTACCCATGTATTGGCTGGCAGACTTACATCTGCGGTATTAAGTCCTAATGAGATCTGAGTTGGTGTACCATTAATAATAGTTACACCCTTCAATTGCTTATTACCATGCACCATAAGCATACCATACGCCTCAGAAGTGGCAGTAGTAGAATTGGCTAAATTGGTAATGTTTCCGGAAACTATAGAACTAAGAGAGTTACCTCCAGTGTAAAGATCATACTCGATATTGAGAACATTATTACTTGCGTTTCTAGCTAACCAAGCAGCATTGAGCCCAGGTTTATTCGTACTTACAGAATTCTGACCAGCAGGTTGAGAGAGTGGATAAGCAATGGCCAGTTTAAGACCTTTAGTAGAATTTCTTCCGTTTGCAACAATTTCCGTAGCGTTAGGAGCCGTTACCATGGAAACATAACTATTCTGTCCATTTATAGCTCCTAAAGTGTAGGTATTAAAAGTTTCATCTAAAAGAGTTTGTGCAGTAATTGTATTTCCTATGGTAATCAAGGATAAAAGAGTAAATATTTTATTCATAAAAAAAGCATGGCTTTAATATGCCATGCTGTAAAAATACCAAATACTTTTTAATAAACTTTCGCCTATAATAAGTAGGTCTTATTAGTTTTTAATAAGTCTTGTACTGCTTAAAGTATTATTAAGATCACGAACTTTAATTACATAAACTCCGTAAGGAACACCTTGAAGGGTAAAGTTATCAGATTTCCCACTTTTAACTATTACACCCGCTGAATCATAAATCGTATACGATTTAATTCCAGTTTGTGAAATAATTTTATAAGAAGAATCTGATTTTGCAACTTTTAATGAAGTTTCAATTGATTTTGGAGCTATCTCAGAAGTTCCAAGGAGAGACTGAATACTTTTTAGCATACCTCCAGCAGTAGGTGATACCTGAAAAGTACCTGAGTAACATATATTAGCATCTAGACATCGGACACTTAATTGTTGTACAGTACTATTAAGGCTTATCCAAGTAGCGCCATTATCATAACTTTTCCAAGATCCTAATGGATTAGCAGAAGTAGCAACTAAAATATTAGTTCCAGGAACATATGCAATATCAGAAATCCCAGTACTTGATGGAATTCCTGTATAGGTTACAGGCGTCCATGTGTTGCCACCATCTAGAGTTTTGTAAAACGATAAATCTGGGCTATTCTTAGCAACTATTCCATTGTTACTGTCTTTCCAAGCCATGTCCCCAGATTCTGTTGCGCTACCAAAATCAGTCAATACAACTCCTGATGCAAGTGCAACTGTCCAAGTAAGGCCTTTATCGTTAGATCGTAAGATTCTACCTTGATTAGTAACCATAAATATGGAATTACCTGCTGTGTAAAAGCCGTTATTATATCCATACTCATCTATTCCTGGAGCTGGAATATTTGCAGAAGGAACACGAGTCCAAGTAGAACCTCCATTTGATGTGGTATAGAATTCAAAATATCCACTGGCTGGATCACCAGCAACTATACCATTATTAGCATCAAAATAATGAGCAAAATTCACCCAAGTCGTGCTAGAATTAAGTTGTTTTTGGAAAGTCCATGTCGACCCCCCATCATTTGTGAGTGCTATACCACCTGCACCAGTAGTATTATCATATAAAGCAACTGCAGCTCTTGTGGCAGAAACTCCTGATATATTAGCTATTGATGAATTGGCGGTGCCAACATTTACTGTACCTGAAGTCCAGCTAGATCCCCCGTTGATTGATTTTGAATAATTCTTGTAGGGAGTATTATTACCTGATCCATCCCGCATAGCTGACCACACGGTATTAGCATCCACAATAGAGATGGACATCACTCCAACACTTGAAGGAGCAAAATTACTATTCTGTACAGCCCAAAATTGCGCTGATAAATGATTCATTGAAGGTATAAGTGCTATACCAGCTAGAAGTAAAAACTTTTTCATGTATAAATTATTTTTATATAATGTATCAAATATAGAAAGATTTTTTGCAAAAAACGAATTAATTATAAGAATTAGTTCTTAATAAACTTTTTAGTTACATAAATACTATCCGTTTTTACACCTAAAAGATAATTACCTTTTGGTAAGTGTTTAACATTGACCTGCCCATTATTAAACGTAGCGTCTGATCTTACACCTGATGCATCATAGATGTACACGGAGATTATTTTAGCTTTAGATTTAATATTCAAAACATCAGAAGAGGGGTTAGGATATATTGTAAAATCTACTTTTTCTACTGCGGCTTCGTCAGTACCTAAAAGTGCTGATGTTGCTAAAGCTTTTGCAACTAAATTATCAAATTGAAAGGTATTAGAAGCTGCGTTATTAGCTGCAAGACTGTTTAAAGCATAATCTAATTCATATGGTGTTCCAGTATCCACACTTGTTAAAGTTTTATCAAACCCAGGACCTTTAAATTTAGCTTCACCTGTTATAGTATTAAAAGACCAACCTACTCTAATCCAGCTATTTGCGGGTACTACTGCTGGTGTAGCTGCATCTACTCCTAAAGGATATATCGCTGGAGTTCCACCAGAAGATAAAAGTGCATACGCGGTTTTTGTAGGTCCATCAATAGTAATTCCACCTAAATAAGCTGCATAAGCGTCTGAGTAGGCCTCTACACCGCCGCCGGCTGTTCCGGTCATAGTATCACCTGTAAATATGTCAAACTCTACTTGAAAAATTTCATTTCCTGCAGTTCGTGTAGCCCAGGCACCATTTATAAGGCCTTGCCATGCAAATCTGCTGGAACTAGTTGCTGTAGCACCACTTTTAATACTAAGCGCCTTTCCAGTACCTCGGGTAACTATTTGATAGTCCGCTGCAGTACCACCATAAATATCGAAACCACCTTGTGTTCCAAGATTTCCTAAATTAAATGAGTCAAAATTTTGAGATTGGATAACTTGCGCATTTGCTGATAATCCGGCTAAACCGATACCTGCTAGAAGTAAAAACTTTTTCATAAGTAAAAATTAATTGATTTGAATATCAAATTTAGAAAATATTTTTTAAACAGCAGTTAACTAAACATAAAAATTGAAATATTTGAATACTTAATTACCCGTAGTGCATTATCACGCGAGATTTATTTTTAGGTTGTTTATATTTCTGCCGAAAAGAAATTTATTCAGATATTGAATAGTTGTAAGTGTAGCAATTTTAGCCAAAATTCTGGTTTTAAAACCTTGAAAAGTTTTGGCATAGTTCCTTCTAATCATAAATTGGTCACAAAGTTGAGAAAATAACGTTTCGATTCTTTTCCGATATTTTTTGAATTGATAAAACTGTTGCTTGTAGTCTTTTTGATTTTTCCTTTTAGGAGTTTCTAATTCTATATTTACCTCATTGAATAAGTCTAACTGGATGGTTTGAGACAAATAGCCTTTGTCCCCAAGCAACACACAGTCAGACATTTGGAGTTTTATATCTTGCAAGTAGTGGATGTCGTGAACGGATGCGGGAGAAATATCAAAACTCTGAAAAACCCCAGAAATGGAACAGACAGCATGTAGTTTATATCCATAAAAATGCAGGTTCTGCGAAGCACAAAATCCTTTGTTGGGATAAGCATAATCTACATCCTTGCAAATCCTGCTTCTG
>JAGLAZ010000003.1:119815-166090 GCA_018260565.1 Flavobacteriaceae bacterium | reverse complement strand
AGATATTGATAGTGCTGCACCTAAACCACTTAATTCCTGGATACTGCCGGAGGATGAATTCATTGTTAGTCCAGAGGGAAATCCTGGATTATACTGCCAGTGGGGTCTCATTTCGGCTCCCCAACATCCATTTCTTAAACGAACGCTAGAGAAAATGTGTGATAATATTTACAGCCACCGGTATCCACATGATGTCCACAGGACAACAGGTCCTACTGTTTATACAGAAGCGGTAAATGAAATTATATCTGAAAATCCAAAGGTTTCTTACAGGAAAATGATGGTTGATTTTGAAGGCAATCTCACCTTTAAGTACAAATTGGGTCGGATATTTTTATATGGTTCCAAGTCCGAACATTGGAAGAAAAAGCAAATGTCTCAGCCTATTATAAAATTTCCAATAGAATGATTATAGGATATGATGCTAAGCGTTTATTTCAAAATTCTTCCGGTTTGGGAAATTATTCTAGAACATTAGTAGAAGCAGTCTCTGGTAAAAATCCCGATAATACCTATCTATTATTTAATTCAAAAAAGACAAATAGAGGAGAGGATATACTAAATAGAGATAATGTAAAATTTTGTCCCCTGCCGCCAAGTTTAGCAGCACGCCAAACTAAAATGGGTAAAATAGCGCAGAAAAATGAGTGTGATATTTTTCATGGACTCTCTGGGGAATTGCCTTTTGTTTGGGAAAGGAAATTGCCAATGCCTAAAAAGATTGTCACTGTACATGACCTATTATTTTTACGATATCCACAGTATTATAGTTTCTTTGATAGGAAAATACATCATAAAAAAGTTTTAAATGCCTGTGTGCAAGCTGATTTGGTGATTGCGATAAGCGAACAAACTAAAGATGATATTATAAGTTTTTTACAGATAGATCCTTTTAAAATTGAAGTGGTGTATCAGCCGTGCCAATCAATATTTTATGAAACTTTCCCGCAAGAGGAACTGGAAGAAGCCCGGCTTAAGTTTAAACTTCCAGATCGTTATGCAATCTGTGTAGGAACTTTAGAACCCAGAAAAAACTGTATTAGAATTCTAAAAGCAGTTGAGAAAAGCCATATTCCTGTAGTTTTCATTGGAAAAAAAACATCCTATTTTAATAAAATTCAGGCCTTTAGTAAAAAACACAAGCTTGAGAAATTTTTGTATTTTCCAGAAGTACAGTCCACAGAAGATCTTGCTAAGCTTCAAAAAGGCGCTCAATTTGCCATTTATATGAGTGTTTTTGAAGGATTTGGCCTTCCGGTTCTAGAAGCGCTCGCCTCAGATGTTCCTATTCTTACATCCAATAGAGGCAGCATGAAAGAGGCTGCTGGAAATTGCGGTATCTATGCGGATCCTCTTCATTGGGAGGATATTGCTTCCAAAATGCAATTTTTATGGGACAATCCTACTTTTAGGAAAGATTCAAATAGTCTCATGCTTAAAAAAAATCATCTACGTCAGTTTTCCAAATCTTATTTCGCGGAAAAAATGATGAAAATATATTCTCAAATTTATACCTCATAATGTATACTAAAATTCAAAAAGTCTTGGATAAAGCATTCTTTGCCTTTGCATTTATCATTCTAAGCCCTGTATTTTTTGCTCAGGAAATCGATACAAAAAAACCCATTACTATAGAGAATATTTTTCGTGGAAAATATTATCCTGTGAGCTTAGATGGTTTTACTACCATCCCGAACACAAGTAATTATTTGGTTAAAAAGGAAGACGGTCTCCATATTTTATCATTTGAAGATTCCTCTATTGATAGAGTTTGGTATAAAGGAAATTTTGAGGATTATGTTCTTGGGCCTGATCCCGAAAAAGGAGGATTACTCCTTATTTCCGATGTAGAAAGTATATATAGACATTCTTTCCGAGCCGTATATACTTATGTTAACCCTAAAACTGGAATTTCTAAGTCTATTTTTGGAGGTAAAAAAATTCAAGAAGCTACTTTCTCCCCAGACGGGAAATGGGTAGCTTTTGTATTTGATAATAATATGTTTTGCCAAAATCTTGAAACAGATAAAATACAGCAAATAACACTAGATGGAAAAAAAAATACGATTATTAATGGGCTTGCAGATTGGGTTTATGAAGAAGAATTCGGGCACGCACGCTACTTTGAATGGGCACCCGATAGTTCTGCACTACTATTTGTAAAATTTGATGAATCTGCTGTAAAAGAGATGAAAATGCAGATTTATTCTAAAAATCTGTATCCAGAAAATGAGGTGTTTAAATATCCTAAAGCTGGAGAAGATAATTCTAAAGTAAGTTTAAATTTATATTCTTTAATAAATAACAGTTCAAAAGCCATTAATCTTGCTGCTTTTAAAAATTATTATATCCCTCTAATTAAACCAGGAGCAAAGGCACAGGAATTTTTTGTTCTTACTTCGGAAAGGAAGCAGAATGCAGTGGATGTAATTACTATTAAAAATGATGTTCCTACTAAATTGTTTACGGAAACAGATGCAGCATGGATAGATACAGATAAATTCGATCTCGATGTTCTTCCTAATGGTAACTTTATTTGGTCTTCGGAAAAAAGCGGATTTAGACATTTATATCTAGTACAAGCAAATGGAAAATCTATAAAACCTATCACCTCTGGATCTTGGGAAGTAACAGAATATTATGGAAAAAGCCCGGATAATCAATATGTTTATTTCCAATCTACCCTTACAGGTAGCACCAAAAAAGTAGTCGCGAAATCTGAAATTAAAAGCGGTAAAACAAGTGTTATTTCTACTGCTGATGGTACTGCTACAGCCAACTTTAGTGGAGATTTTGCGTATTTCGTGGAAAAATATGCTACCCCATCGGAGCCAGGGATTTTCAGTATTAAAAAAAATAATGGGGAGTTATTGCGTGTTTTGGTGGATAATATAGAAACTAAAAAACGATTAGCGGAGGATAGTTATCAGAAAAAAGAATTTATAAATATTACAATTAACGCAGACATCAAACTCAATGCTTGGATAATCAAACCTCAAAATTTTAATCCTCAAAAAAAATATCCTGTATTAATGTATCAGTACTCTGGGCCGGGATCACAGCAAGTGGAGGAGGATTATGATCCTGTAAATACGATGTGGTTTAATATGTTGGCTCAAAATGGTTATATCGTAGTATGTGCAGATGGCAGAGGAACAGGGTTCCGAGGGAGAGATTTTAAAAAGGCCACTTACCTGAATTTAGGAAATTTGGAAATAGAAGATCAAATCTCAGTAGCTAATTGGCTTGGAAAACAAAATTATGTTGATGCAAGTCGTATTGGGATTTTTGGATGGAGTTTTGGTGGGTATATGACGAGTCTCGCCATGACTAAGGGAAACGGAATATTTAAAGCTGGGATTGCTGTAGCTCCAGTTACCAATTGGAAATTCTACGATAGTGTTTACACGGAAAGATTCTTAGACACACCGCAAAACAATCCTAAAGGCTACAGTGAAAATTCACCGACAGAATTTGCAAAAAACCTAAAAGGTAATCTGCTTTTAATACATGGAACGGCGGATGATAATGTTCACTTTCAAAATTCTATGGAATTTGCTGAAGCTTTGATCCAAAATAATAAACAGTTTCAAATGATGGTTTATCCAGATAAAAATCATGGGATTTATGGTGGATATACGAGAATCCAACTCTATACTTTAATGACCAATTTTATTCTTAAAAATCTTTAATATGAGTTTACAGGCGGTCTTGTTTGATATGGATGGCGTTATCGTAGATACAGAACCTCTGCATCACAAAGCTTATTTTTTAATGTTTGATACATTTGGAATAGATGTAAGTGCGGAGATGTACGCAGGTTTCGCTGGTGCTTCTACTAAAAAAGTCTGCCAAACACTCAAAGATCAATTTATTTTACATGCCAGCGTAGAGGAAATGATCGAAGAAAAAAGAAAAAACTTTAAAATTTTATTTGATGAAGATCCTGAATTTGATTTAATTCCGGGTGTTTTAAATTTAATTCAGCATTATTATGAAAATAATATCAGTCTGGTGTTAGCCAGTTCTGCAAGCCATCAAACAATAGAATGGGTTTTTGAAAAGTTTAATCTTGAACCCTATTTTTTAGCCAAAATAAGTGGTGCCGATTTACCAGAGAGTAAACCACATCCTGAAATATTTCTTCAGGCTGCAAGACTATCAGGAAAGCCCAAAGAGAACTGTATGGTAATAGAGGATTCAACAAATGGTGTTATTGCGGCCAACAGGGCAGGAATATTTTGTGCTGGATTTCAGAGCCCGCATACAGAAAAACAAGACATATCCACTGCAAATATTATCATAGATGATTTTGCTAAAATAACTCTGGAAAAGATCAACAGTTTTTTTCCTTAATTATTTAAATAATTAGTTATTTAATTTAGTAACATTCTCTTTAATAACTATCTTTACCATCATCACCCGTAACATCTTAATTTTCGATTATGAAAGAAAACGAAAAAACAAAAAAATTAGAGGAATATACGCTATATAGCGAAGGAAAGGTAACACTTTCCAATACTGGCGTTCCTGTAAATGATGAGCATCATACCTTAAAAGCTGGGAAAAGAGGTCCTAGTCTATTGGAAGATTTCCTAATGAAGGAAAAAATGGCTCATTTCGATAGAGAAAGAATACCTGAAAGAGTTGTTCACGCCCGTGGTACCGCTGTACATGGCGTATTCAAACTTTCTAAGGATATGAGCCAGTACACACGTGCTAAAGTACTTACTCAGGTAGGCGCAGAGACTCCTGTTTTCGTGAGATTTTCCACAGTAGCAGGTTTCCGTGGTTCTGCGGATCTTGCTAGAGATGTGCGTGGTTTTTCTGTGAAATTTTATACGGAAGAAGGAAACTGGGATTTAGTAGGGAATAACATCCCTGTCTTTTTCGTACAAGACGCCAATAAATTTCCAGATTTAGTACATGCAGTAAAACCGGAACAGGATAATGAAATGCCACAGGCAGCTTCTGCACATGATACCTTTTGGGATTTTATTTCCCTAATGCCGGAGGCTTCCCATATGATTATGTGGACTATGAGTGATAGGGCGATTCCTAGAAGCTACCGTATGATGGAGGGCTTTGGAGTACACACTTTTAAGCTAGTAAATGAAGAAGGGAAAGTTACTTTCGTAAAATTCCATTGGAAACCTAAATTGGGTGTTCACAGCGTTGCTTGGGATGAAGCGACTAAAGTAAATGGAAAGGACTCAGATTTCCATAGAAGGGATTTACTTAATAGTATTCTTGAAGGAAATTATCCAGAATGGGATCTTGGTGTACAGTTGGTACCGCAAGAAGATGAGCATAAATTTGATTTTGATCTTTTAGATCCTACTAAACTTATCCCTGAAGAGCTAATTCCTGTAGAAATAATTGGTACGATGACCCTAAATCGTGTACCCAATAATTTCTTTGCCGAGGTAGAGCAGGTAGCATACTGTCCATCTAACATCGTTCCTGGAATCGATTTTTCTAATGATCCTCTTTTGCAGGGAAGAATTCTTAGCTACACAGATACTCAGGTACATAGATTAGGTACTGCAAATTTTAACAATTTACCTATTAATCAGCCACTTCACACAGTTCACAATAACCGTAGAGATGGCTTCTTCCAAACACAAATTCCTACTGGAAAGGCAAACTATTCCCCAAATACATTAGGTGATGGCTGCCCATATTTAGCTAAATTAAGTGAGGGTGGATTTGTAACAGCTCCAGAATCTATTGATCAGGCAGTAAAAGTAAGAGGTAAGTCTGAAAAATTCTTTGATTTCTTCTCTCAGGCCATACTATTTTATAATTCTCAAAGTGAGTATGAGCAGCAGCACATTAAAGATGCGTTAAGCTTTGAATTATCCAAAGTAAACACGACTTCTATAAAAGAAAGAATGGTAAAAAATCTTACTAATATAGACATGGATTTGGCTCAATATGTAGCTGAAAAAATTGGAGTTGATAAACCTACTGAAATATATACCTTTGAAAATAAGGCCGTTCCTGCAGGAGCAGATCCAGCGGATTTCCAGGCTAAGCCCGTGAAAATGAGCCTAACAAAATCTAAAGCTTTAAGCATGGCGAATCAGCCTAAAAAGGGTATCAAAACTAGAGAAATTGGAGTTTTTATAGCAGATGGGGTTGATGACGCATCCTTAGAAAACTTGGTTTCTAAAATTAAAAGTGAAGGCGGAAAAGCGATTCTCGTGGCACCAAAACTTTCAGATGTAAAAACTAAAGGTGGCAAAATGGTCACTCCAGATAAAACAGTATTTAATCATTCCTCTGTTTTACTTGATGCTGTGGCAATTGTAAAAGGGGATGAATCTGTGAAAACTTTAGCAAATACTCCGGAAGCAATTCATTTCTTTGATGAAGCATATACGCATTGCAAAGCGGTAGGTTTTGATCTGGGTACCGAAGCATTCTTTGAAGAAACTCATTTGTCTAAAAAAATAAAATCCTTTATTGATGAGGGAGTTGTATTAGATGGCGATGCAGATAAATTCATTTCAGCAGTTGCGGGACACAGAGTTTGGGATAGAGAACAAGCTAGAAAAGTACCTTCTTAATATCTAAATTACTATAAAAAAAACCCGAGAATTTCTCGGGTTTTTTTATGTTAAAAATCTGAGAAATCAAATCCTTGCATGGATTGTTCCGCAAATTCTCTCAAAATATCCATTTCTTTTTTGGCTAATATTTTTCCGACCCATGAGGCTGCCCAAGTGGCAATCATTAAAAATAAAAATACCATTGAAACGGAGAGTGCCCATGGGTAATCCTTACTTTTTATTTGGTCTGTGACCCACCACAAGGTAAAAAAAGTCATCCAGCAAGTGGAAAAAGCAAAATATAAAAACATAAAAAATGTCCAAACGGCATTACTTGGCCCAAAGATTCCACGGATAATTGTTTTGCCGTCTTCCGTTTCCGTTCTTAGTGTGAGATAAGGTTTCCAAAAAGGATCATCTTTTGTTTTTACACAAATATTGCTAGATTCTTTGGAAATAGAATTAGAAAATAGCTGCGTATGCTTGCCCAGATACGCACGCATTTTCATTTCATATGCTTCCCGAGTAAGTGGGGTAATCATTTTGAATCGGGGCTTATTCCGGATACTGTTAAGTAGATTTGCCTCCATACATATTATGAAAAACGAATATAGGTATATATTTTCCTTACCGTAATATTGGGTATAAAAAAAGCAACCTATTAGGTTGCTTATATTGTTAATATCTATAATAATCTGGCTTGTAAGGCCCATCCTTAGAAACTCCAATGTATTTAGCTTGTTCATCAGATAGTTCTTCCAACTCTACTCCAAGCTTTGCAAGGTGCAGTTTGGCAACTTTTTCGTCTAAGTGTTTAGGAAGCATATAAACCTCGTTTTTGTACGCCTGAGAGTTAGTCCAAAGTTCAATTTGTGCTAAAACTTGATTCGTGAAGGAATTACTCATTACAAAGCTCGGATGTCCTGTGGCGCATCCTAAATTTACGAGGCGACCTTCAGCTAAAAGAATAATCTCTTTTCCATCTACATTATAGATATCTACTTGTGGCTTTACGGTAGATTTAGTAGCACCATAGGTATCATTAAGAAACTTCATATCTATTTCATTATCAAAGTGACCTATATTACATACGATAGTTTTATCCTTCATTTTTCTAAAATGCTCTGCCCGTACGATATTGAAGTTACCAGTAGTAGTAATAACGATATCTGCATTAGTAATTACAGTATCTAATTTTTTAACTTCATATCCATCCATTGCTGCCTGAAGAGCACATATAGGATCTATTTCCGTAACGGTAACTATGGAACCTGCGCCCCGAAAAGATGCAGCAGTTCCTTTGCCTACATCACCATATCCGCATACCACCACACGCTTCCCTGCAAGCATCACGTCAGTTGCTCGGCGTACCGCATCCACTGCAGACTCTTTACAACCGTATTTATTATCAAACTTTGATTTCGTTACCGAATCGTTAACATTAATTGCCGGCATTGGGAGAGTTCCAGCAGACATCCTTTCATATAAGCGGTGTACTCCAGTGGTAGTTTCCTCTGATAATCCCTTAATACCTGCAACAAGTTCTGGGTATTTATCTAAAACCATATTCGTAAGATCACCACCATCATCTAAAATCATATTTAAGGGTTTTCTGTCTTCCCCAAAAAATAATGTCTGCTCTATACACCAGTTAAAATCCTCTTCGTTTAGCCCCTTCCATGCGTATACCTGAATTCCTGCCTCTGCTATAGCTGCTGCAGCATGGTCTTGGGTGGAGAATATATTACAAGAAGACCAAGTAACTTCTGCCCCTAATGTTACTAATGTTTCTATAAGTACGGCAGTCTGTATAGTCATATGTAGGCATCCTGCAATACGTGCACCTTGCAATGGTTTACTATGTCCGAATTCCTCGCGTAAGGCCATAAGTCCTGGCATTTCAGCTTCGGCAAGCCGTATTTCCTCACGCCCCCATTTAGCTAAAGAAATATCTTTTACTTTGTATGGTGTAAAAGCCACGTTTTGAGTCTCTATCATATAAAATTTGTGCTAATTTACGAAGTCTTATCCCATGATGCAGTTTTCCCTCATAGAATTTATTAGTAACAAAGGCGTAAAAATTTATATAATAGAAAATACACTACAATCTTCTACATATTCTAATTATACCAAAATCCAAATTAAAAAATTGGAGGAAGAAATGAAGAATCTTCTTCTGGACAAATTGGAATTAACCTTACCTAATCGAACACTGCGAGAATCTTGTTTTTATGATGTAAAACAAGAAAAATTTTATTCTGTTAGCCATAAGTTTCCTTTGGTAGCAGTCGCAATTCATGAGGCTCGTTTAGGACTTGATGTAGAGAAAATTTCGGAAAAAACATTGCGTGTTTTGCCAAAAATTACTGGGCCAAAAGAAAAAGAAACCGGTATTATTAATGGGGCAACAAAAAATGAAGCAAGTTTCATTTGGGCTTGCAAAGAGGCTTTGTATAAGATTAGCAAATCTAATCCGTATTCATTTCGTGAAAGTTTTGAGCTCTTTGATATGAAAATACCTATTGCTATAGGGAAAATTTTGCCGGAAAACACATCCTATCTGTTAGAGGGATTCTCGTATTCAGATCATTGGATTGTAGTGGCATCAGAATAATTTTTTTCAATAATTTTTCTTTGATCCAATGATGTTTGGATGATAAGATGCAGTAATTGTCTTTGTGGGTTTTCCGGATCTTTTCTCATATTTTCCGTAACCTCTTCTGTAGGAAGTAATTCTGCGGTGATAGGGAATTTGAAATTTCTTTTTTCCGAAGACCAATAAAGGCTTTGTGCCAGTTCTTGATTTACCTTTTGTGCATTGGCTAAATCAGATTCTTTTAACTTATTATAATCAGATGATTTTAGCTGATAAAAGGAAGTGGTATAGGATAATTGAAGGTGGGAGAGATTGACCAATTGATGGAGCATTTTTAGTTTTCTCTGTTGCTGGGAAGGTTCCTGCATCATTTTCTGAAAAGAATCTGAAAAATTTGCTAATGCGATAAAGGCATTTTTCCTTACAAGTCTGTAATGATGTTCTGGGATTATCTCTCCTGATATTTTTTTAGAAATAACAGCCCAATACTCTGAATATGCTTCTAAATAATCTGTTAGTTTTTTCTTGGTAAGATTTTTTTCAAAATTGGGAAGTAAGAAATAAGAAACCACATAGGCTATTAATCCACCTATTAAAGTATCTACAAGCCTTTCTACAAATATCTGGTTTACAATACCAGGATGGAGAAAATTAAAAGTAATAAAGACGCTGATGGTGGTAGAAAAAACAGCCCATCCATAATGAAATCTTAGCAAAATAAAATAGCAGAAAAAACCTGCCATTAGGCTTGCTACTAGAATCCATGAATCTGACCCTAATACAATAATGGCATAGGCGGTACAAGCACCACCTATTGTCCCTAAAAGCCTCTTAATATTGCGATCCTTTGATATGCTAAAATCGGGACGAATAATAGTAAGGATGGTGATAAGAACCCAATACACATGCCCGGCAGGAAAGGAAGGTATGAAAATCAGGCTATATCCTAATAATAATGCAACTGTTTGTCTTACTGCAAAGCGAAATTGAAAACTTTTAAGACTTAAATTTTGCAGAAATAGTTTATGATTTAATTTTGGGCTTTCTGGAACGAATTTTTCTACATCCAATCCAGTGGACAACGCCTTAGCAGAAAATTTTTCACTTTCCAGTGCCTCATAACATGTTCTTATTAATAATGATAATTCCTTAATCCTCCGTACGCTTAGTGATAGTTGTTTTAAACCAAGGGCTTGAGGATTTTCCTCATTACTATTTTTAAATTGTTGATATTCATCTAAAAATGCTTTCTCTTCATCCTGAATTTGATAAAGATCTGGCATCTGTACATTAGGGTAATGAATGTGTACAGAAAGTTCCTCAATCCTAAATGCCAATCTGGATAAATAGGTCTGAAACTGAGTTTCAAATAAATTATATCCTCGTAGCGTTTCTAAATTTTTATTAATACCGTCACTTGTAAATAACTTTTCGTGAATATCAATACTTTGCAAGAAACAGAACATTAGAAGACGACCCTGAGTAGTACTTTCTTTAATAATTTCTCTTGTTTTGAATAAAATTTCACGAGTCTGCTCCTGCAGATCCTTGATCTCAATTTGTTTTTTAATTATTTCTAATTGAAGATCTTTAGTATTCTGTCCGTAGCGCAATACATGAAGGCGGAGAAGTGCAGCGATTTCTTTAAAATTTTCCGATACCAGTTGCTGACTAAGTTTATGGGGTTGCATTTTTTGCCCAATAAACAAGACCATTATATACAGTAAGCCACCGATGAAAAATGCGGAGAGTGTAAGGAAAAATCCATTATGCCCGAAATTGCCACAGCTAAATAAGGAATATGATAAGAGAGAAAGTCCGCCTACTGCACTTAATCTGTTGCCATATAAGCCTAACATCGAAAGCGGTAGAGATAAAATCAATAAGAATAAGAATACCCACATGGGATGACCATGAACCATTAGGCCAATAGCTACTGTACAAGTACAAAGTAAAAGCCCAAAAAGTAATGCATTTCTTCTGCGGATAAAAGGTCCTGGGGAATCCATGTACACTATAATACTTGTCCCCAAAGGCAAGGCAAAATATTCAGCTAAATGCCCTGTATATACCAAAAAAAATGCAGGGGCTAGGATGGCAAAGGTACCTCGTAAAGCAGTAAAAAATTCTTGACGAGCAAAGAGAGTGCGGAATTGGCTTAAAGGGCTTATCCGAAAATTTTCTTTAGGTATTTCCATAAAAAAAGCTTCCCGAGGGAAGCTTTAGATTAATAATCATCTACATTACTCGTTTCCTCCCCAATATTCCATGTGAGGCCTATTCGCAGAGTGTTATCCAGGGCTGTATTTACCTTACTGGTATTAATTAAATAGGAGGCATCTAATCCGAAAGAATTATATTTTACGCCTACACCTACCGTGGCATATTGTCTTCCACCTTGTTCAGCACTTTCATGAAAATATCCTGTACGTACAGCAAATAAATCCTCATATTCATATTCCAAAGCCCCACTTAGCATAACGCTTTTAGGGTTCTTGAAGGATTTAGAAACACCTTCTAAAACTCCGACATTGGGCAATGCATAAATAGGTTCCCTTAAAACATTAAATCCTGTAATTTCAGGGCCAGGAACGAGAAGTTTGGAGCCTTCTACAGTTATCCCGATACGGTTACTATCGTCTAAATATAGGTCATAACCTGCACCTAGACGAGCTGCAGTAGGGAGATAACTTCTGCTATCATCATTACCAGTATAATCTAAGCGAGGTCCTAAATTTTGAACCGAAAAACCGGCTCTTGCTCGGCCCTCATAGTTACCCAAACTCGTATGCGTAGGGGAAATAAAATATCCTGAGATATCTACTGCAAAACTATTAGCTGCACGCAAAGTACTATTCGTATTAAAAGAGGCACCCAGATCAGATCGAATATATCTACCAGTTACAGCCATACTAAAATTATCCGCCAACTTTAAACCATAGGCTACATCTATAGAAAATTCGTTCGGTTTGGCTGTACCTTCTGGAACTACCTGAGTACCTACCAATCTAGTAAGATCTACAGATCCCATATTAAAGTAGTATAGACTTGCAGAAATAGTGCTACGATCTTCATCACCTATAAAACGATGATACGAACCGTACAGTAAGAAAACATCATTGGTAATTTTGCTCATATAAGGAGTATAGGTAAAACCTACCCCTGAACTAATATGGCTAAAAGGGTATTTAGCTGCATTCCAGAACTGGGAAAAATTATCAGTAGTAGTGGCTACACCTTGGTCTCCTATACCTCCTGCACGTGCGTCCGGAGATATTCTAAGAAATGGGGCGCCCGTAAGTACGGGGCGTATTTCCGATAAGTTTTGAGCCATTAGGCTTCCTGCCATCGGCAATGCCACAAGGGCAAGGATTATTTTAGTTTTTACCATTTAATTACCTGTAAATGTTATTTTAACAAGACCATTTTTTGTACTGCAGTTGCAGCTCCTCCACATTTATCCTGGTTTATGCTCTTTGCAAATATCTTAAAAATATATGTACCCTTTGCAACAACATCTCCAAAATCATCCAAACCGTCCCACATGATCGCTGTACGGGGAATCCGGAAGCCTTCAAGTATTGGTTCTGAGCTAACTTGCTGATGTAGAGTCCGTACTAATTTACCCGTTATTGTATAAATCTGAGCATGCACATCCAGAGTATCATCACAGTTATGTTCAAATTGAATGTAGGTATTTTTAGTAAAAGGATTTGGCCAGTTTAACAATCTGTTGATAGTCAATTTCTGTGCAGACTCTGTTTTAACAACAAAATCCAATGTGGAAGTAGTGGAATTATTATTAATATCCCATATTCTGAATGTAAGCTGATGAGGACCAGGGCTAAGATTTCGAAGTGGATAGCTTACATAACCCTTTTGATAATTTTTTAAATTAGGTGCACTACAGCCTAAGCCATCACCATCAGTATAAAATTCATTTAATACTATTGTGTTTATCACCTGTCCATCAAGGTAGGCTATTACATCATGCCCCACACCAGCTCCAGTAGAATTTATCCCCGTATCATCTGTGACACAAGCAATGAATAAAGGATTTTGGTCTGTTATTCCACCATTTGCAAAATTGGTATTATTCATAAACAATCTTACTTGGGGAGGATTGTTGTCATTAATCCCTTCCGGATTAATACTCCCTACGATTTGTGTTTGAGTAGTAAAGTAGTCTTTCTTTTTATTATCTGCATAAAGTAATAATCTACCGTCTCCATCCGCATAATCAATGTCTTTTGGAACATAAAACTCTATGGTAAAAGTTCCATTTGTTACCACTGCAGCTGTTTTTACAATAGGCGAACCTTCTTCCTTAAATGTAAGAATAGGCACCAAATTTCCGCTGTTATTCTTAGTGGTTTTTGTCAGCTTTTTATCGTACAAGTGTAAAAATACTTCTCCATTAAAACTGGTAAGTACGCCACCAGCTGGTGCTATTATATGTCCGGTTATTTTAACAAAATCTAAGGCTCGGATTTTTCCAGGAATAGGGGTAACAATTTGATCCACCACAATTTTACGCTCAGGGCGTGACAATTTCATAGCTGGATCTGCAAGTGTATTTACTCTAAAATGATCCTCCTGAGCTCCTTTTAATTTTTTAGCAGATAGATGGGCATCACCCAAAGGCCTAAAATCATCATTTACCAACTTAAATAATTCTTTAATATAGAGTTCGGTGAAATTCAGTCCATAATCCACTCCTAAAGATCGGCTTGAAGTAATCATACCAGAGGCTCCACCAGTAGGTAATTTTACCACTCGCTCACCCAAAGAGGGAGTTTCAGGGTCATCCCATACAGTAAACTCACAAGTTATGGTAGATACAAAGGGGAATCTGGCGAAAATCGCATTATAATTATTAAAATTATTAAGCATATCAGGAGTAAAAATACGCTCCTGTGCCCAGCCATTAATACCACCATGTCCTAAATAAAACATGACAAGGGTATTACTAATATCATTACTAATGGCTTGATTTACTTGAGGATATCTAAAGCCTCCAGCTGCAATGTCTCGTGTAAATGCATCAGAATATAGTTTTTTAATGAAGTATTCTGGTTTATCGGTATTGGTTTCAAAAACATTGACGATTGTACCGTTCATAATTGTATGAAAAGGCACACCCGTATCATTATCATCATCTACTACATAATCCATTTTCATTCTCCACATACCGAAAGGGTTGGGCTGCCCAGGGAGTAAATTTTCGTACGCTAAAGTTTTGTTAACTAAGACTTTGGCTTCAGCAATATCTTTCGCAGGAAGTCTTCCTACGGGGATGTCAGGCAAATTACTTCCTAAATAAGAAGAAATTTGAGGTTTCGTCATTACTATATAGTCATCCGTTACGAAAGATGCTGCGAAATTGTTACTTGCTTCACTTTGATAGGATGGTATAAGGTTTTCATTATTTGGAATACGATCTTTGAAATCAAAACTTGTGTCACCCATTAACAGAACATATTTTAAACTGCCTTCAGGATTGTTTAATTTGGTAATAAAATCCCGTAAAGCCGTTAAATCTTGGCTGC
This sequence comes from Flavobacteriaceae bacterium, assembly GCA_018260565.1. Taxonomy (GTDB): domain Bacteria; phylum Bacteroidota; class Bacteroidia; order Flavobacteriales; family Weeksellaceae; genus JAGLAZ01. The sequence goes on along the minus strand of JAGLAZ010000003.1, from coordinate 151,391 downwards.
CACTAGAAAACTCATTATAAATTTTACTTAAAGGTACTATTGCCACATTAAATCCTTCTTTATTCTGATGGTATGTAGCCATTCGCTGAGCTTCACCTAATAACTGATCTGGAGATATGATTAAATATTGAATGTTATTAAGTGCAGATATATTTTGATTTTGGATTGCCCCCACTGGAAGAGCCTCCGTGGCGGAAGAGTCGGTAAAAGCAATAAAACGATTATTAAAGATTGTACTATCCGCTGTATAACCATAAACAAAATTTCCGCCTGAAGTATTCCCTTGAATTTTTTTTGCATTAGTAATATCGCTAACATCCCATACTTGTTCCATGCCTGAAGTATTGGAAATACTGAAGGTGTAAGTCTCATTACTTCCCGATACTACTTGTGGGCTGTAATATATAAGTTGACTACCATTATAAATTAAAGCTTGAATATATTCTGCCTCTACATAATCTATGTAAAAGCTACCAGCTGGATTTGGAGTTACATCAGGGGTAAAAACAAAAGAAAGTTGATTTCCATTAACGGGTATCGTACCTGTCCAAGTGAGAGGGGTGTAATAATTAGTTGTAACAGTATAAGGTATATTTGATACACCATTTAGGCTAAAATTTATTTTATTATTTTTCGAATTCAATGCCACTGTGCGGGCTCTATAGGTAACTGTGGTTCCAGGTAAAATGGGGGCATTGGTCGGGAATGTATACGTTTTGGTAGATGTAAAAGCATCTCCCAAAAAAACTCGTCCTACATGAAGTAAATTATTTTTTTCCTCATCTAAAAATACATGTTGAGGCACATTAGTAATCACATCGCCAGCTGGAGGAATGTTACTCAGAGTTACTCTTTTTCCGGGACCTTTTTCAAATGTGATAAAATAATAAGAAAAATCCTCATAAATGTTCTTTACATGCCTGGATCTATCGAGCCGGGTATCTGTACGGGAGTAAAAATTATCGTTATAGCTTTCATATATCCCATAGGCATCTGGTCCTTGAGCAAAAAATAAAGCGTAGTCTCCATTTTCCCAGGAACCGTCGGCTTCTCCTACTACTTGGATAGCATTTTCTTGTAAAGCAGCATATCTATCATCCAGATTAAATTCAGGTAACATTGTACCACCATTACCATACACTCTTAAATTTTTAGGATTAAGGCCACTTGTAGATATTCCTAACTGTTGTAATAGCGTGGAAGTTATTTTAAAAATACCCGTTTTGGGTACTTTAATTTTATAAAATTTTCCTTGTGATAAAGGATTTTCTGTGGAACCCGAACGTAAAAATGAATTAGATGATGAATCTCTAGTAAGAAAAAAAGATTTTAGTCGAAAAATTTTACCTTTTTGTAATGTAATTCCGCTAATTTTAACGCTGTATAATTCTTTTTGGGAAAGACTATCCTTTATAACAGAACTCCCTGACAATACATTTTCCGGTAAATTAGCTTTTGTAAGATCATATAAATCAGATTCATTTATTTCTTCCCATTGCAAATTTTCAGCCTTCATTGGCTGGGAAAAATTCTCTTGAAGCGTAATAAACACGGTATTAGCTTCAAAAGTATTGGTATAACTATCGGTTTTTGGAATTCGTAAACTTTGGTTATTATCAAAGTTTATGGTCTTATAGTCTCTCCATGTTACATTAAATTGCTGACCGAGAAAACTACCGGAAAATATTAATAAAAGAAAAAAATTGAGAAACCGCTTATGCATAAGGTTAAAATCTACTACAAAATAAAGGAATTAATTTCTGAACCTTAAAAAAAAATATTTTTTGCAAAATATTATTGCATTTAGTTGATTTTTTAATTTATTTATTTTTTCTTTGTGAATTGAAATACTAAAAATAACTATGAGAAAGCTCAAAGTGTACTCATTGGTCACAATAGGTGCAGCACTCTTGCTTAGCAGCTGTGGAGGTGGGAATACCAAGTCGGGTGGAGGAACTAAAAAGTTCACTTCCAAAACCGGTTGGAAACCTAACGACCAAAGAGGTTGGTTTTTCGCAGGGAAACAACAAAAATCTAAAAATTGGCCAGGCATGGTGTATGTAGAAGGGGGAACCTTTACTATGGGCCAAAGCAAAGACAATGTCTATAAAGATTGGAACAATGTACCCCGAAGAATGCAAGTTTCCTCTTTTTATATGTCGGAAACTGAGCTTACTAATTATGAATATCGCGAGTATATTACATGGTTAAAGTTTGTATTTCCACCTTCTGATCCTAATTTTAGGAATATCTACACAGGTGCACTACCTGATACACTCCTTTGGAATAATGAATTATCCCGAACGGATTTTATGGAAAGTTATTTTCATAGTCCAGAGTATGATTATTACCCAGTTGTAGGAGTTAGCTGGTTACAAGCTAATAGATATTGTGATTGGCTTACAGAAAGAGCAAATGAAAAAGCTCTTATAGATATGGGGATTATTAATAAAGACCTTTATCTAAATGAACAGAGTAATCAAGGTGGGGCTTCCTTTAATTTAGATAAATTTAAAAGCAACGATCCAGATATTCAGTCATATATCAATGATAAAAGATGGCAACAGAAATTTAGTATTAAAAGTAAGAACCAAAGAATTGTTAACGCCAATAAAAATGGTGTAAGTAATGTAGTTACTAAATTCCGTTTACCTTCTGAAGCAGAATGGGAATATGCAGCTTTGGGATTGGCGAAAAATAGAGAATACAATACTTATTTAGGTAAAGATCCTTTAGAAGCTAAGATCCGAGGTACTAAAGGTAAAAATAGAGGTTTACTTCAAGGTAATTTCAAATATGGTACTGGAGATTACTCTGGACCTGCTGGATGGAATAATGATGGTGCTGCCATTACATCTGATGTAAGACAGTATGGATCTAATGATATAGGCCTATACGGAATGTTTGGTAACGTAGCAGAGTGGACTGCAGATGTCTATCGCCCAATCATCAATGCTGAATATTCAGATTTTAATTATCAACGTGGTGTAACGAATACAGAGTTGGTCCGAAATCCAGATGGAACTATACAATCTGTTGATGCAAATACCATTCAATATGATACGCTCAGCGATGGCCGACTTGTTTATCGTGCTTTGCCTGGTAACTTTAATAGGAGAATAAACGCCAATTATAGCAAGTTCCGAGATGGTGATTATAGATCATCCCTTGAAGGTGCAAATGGTGGTAAATTAGACAGCGCAGCTGCTGCACAGTATTTTATGTACAATTCTCCGCGGAAAAATTATGTGGTGAATAATTCAGGAAAAGTAGTTCTCCTAAAAGATAGAGGAGTTCGTACTTCAGCTCAAGCAGATTATAACTATGTTGTTAAGGGCGGTTCTTGGAAAGATAATTTATATTGGTTGGATCCAGGCCAAAGAAGATATAAAGACGGAACTAAAGGCTATGGCTGGATAGGATTCCGTGTCGCACAAGATGCACGAGATATTAATAACAAAAGAAGTAAGCGATAAGCTAAAACCCTCCAGATGTTGGAGGGTTTTTTTATATTTGAAAATGAATATAGTTCAAGCGCATAAATTTCTTATAGATGCCAATTATAAAGTTTGTATAGATCACCGAAAAGCTGAGAAAGGATTTCTTTTTTTTGCTTTTAGCGGAAAAAATTTCAATGCTGCTGCGTATGCAAACGAAGCTATTCAAAAAGGTTGTACAGCAGTCTTTGTGGAAGATAAAAAATATGAAGATCCGGCTAATCAAATATTTTTTGTTGAAAAAACAGAATCTTTCTTACAGGATTTAGCAAAATACCATAGGGAAAGCCTCACGATTCCCATCATAGGTCTTACTGGCAGCAATGGAAAAACTACTACGAAAGAATTAATTTCTGCCGCGTTGTCACCTAAGTTTAGTGTACTTTTTACACAAGGTAATCTGAATAATCATTTAGGAGTACCATTAACTGTTTTAAGCATCAATCCCAAACATGATATTGCGGTAGTAGAAATGGGAGCAAATCACCAAGGCGAAATCGCATTTCTCTGCGAGATTGTTAAGCCGACAATAGGGTATATTACAAATTTTGGAAAAGCTCATTTAGAAGGATTTGGCGGGGTAGATGGAGTTGTACGGGGCAAATCGGAGTTATATAAATTTCTTATACAAAATAATGCCGCTATACTCATAAATGAAGATGATCCTATCCAAAAAAAGATTAGCACTACCTATGAAAATTGCATAGGTTTTGGAACCTCAACGGGTGATTATCAATATCAATATGAAGATATAAATTCCTATGCTAGCATAATTATTAAAAATGAAGATATTGTAATTAATTCACAATTAACAGGTACTTATAACTGCCCAAATTTGGCAGCTGCTTGTACATTAGCACAGCTGCATAATGTCCCATTAGAAGATATTCAAAAAGGATTGGAGGCTTATGTTCCAGATAATATGAGGTCCCAAATTATTAAAAGAAACAATAAACAACTTATTCTGGATGCCTATAATGCAAATCCTTCAAGTATGGAGGTGGCATTACAAAATTTACAAAAATTTCCCGGTACTAAATGCCTTATTTTAGGGGAAATGATGGAGTTAGGGAAAGATTCTGCAATTGAGCATAAAGCTTTATTATCGAATCTTAAAACAATGAAATTTGATAAAGTATTTTTGGTAGGAAAAGAATTTTTACAGATTCCAGAATCAAAAACGTTCATTAATTTTCCTAATTCAGATGAGCTTATTTCTTATTTAAAAAATAATCCTGTTCAGGAAGAGGTAATTTTAATTAAAGGCTCACGGGGAAATGCCTTAGAAAAAATAGTTGAATTTATATAATTTGTAAGAAATTTCTTGCTTCCGAAATTACCAATTTAATATTTTGGAAAGTATGAGGAATAACCTCGCTATCTACTTGCTCCCAATCTTTCCATTCTGCAGCAGTAATTCCTTCTTCCAGCTGTGGAGTGGGAGCTACATTGCCTGCATATTTCATTATAAACCAATGAGTACATTTTAAAACATAGCCTAATTTTTTATCTTTAAAAACGTGAAAAGTAGGTGCTAAATTATGCGTAATATCTAGTGGACTAATTCCGCATTCCTCCTCTACCTCACGCACTGCAGTTTCCGCAATATCTTCGTCCTTTTCCGCTTTACCTTTTGGAAGATCCCAAATACCTTGTCTATGAATAAAAAGAATTTTTTCTTCAGAATTTAGGACTACACCACCACCAGCATGGATAGGGTGAAGTAAAGATTCCAAAGTTTGAAACATAATTTCGGGATCTTTGGAGTATACACATACACCGGTGCTGGCTGTATGAAGTAATTTATCCATTGCCATCTCCAGCGTCATACTACTTTCATACAATAGATTTTCCCAAATTTCTGATTTGGTACCGGAGAGTTCCAACATTTTTTCATTAATAAAAACTTTATACATTTGCAACCGATATCTTTACAAATATAATCAAATGAATATTGAAGGCAGAAAAGTAGTAGTGAAAAAAAGCGTTGCGCAACTTCACGAATTATTAAAATCCCCAGCACAGTACGAAAACCTTATGCCAGATGGCTTGCAATCTTTCTCCAGCAATGAGAATGGTTTCAAGTTTCAGCTAAAAGGTATGCCGGAAATAGCGCTAAATATTAAGGAGGTTTCGGAAGAACAAGTTATCCTAGCATCAGGAAGTAGTTCTATGGATTTTGAGCTCACTGGTAAAATGCAAGCCATAGATGCGGAGAGCACAGAAGTTCAATTATTTTTTGAAGGGAAATTTAATCCTTTTATAAAGATGATGGTGGAAAAACCATTAAATAACTTTATTGAGAATCTTACTTCTAAATTGGAAAATCTTTAGCAACTGATAAGTACACATCCCCGGAACAATGATCATGTTTTGCGCCTGTAACACTGCATAAAACATTATCAATACCCAAAACTTTAGTAAGCCCTAAAAATCCAAAAATTAGGGCTTCTTTGTACTGAATAAGTTCGTGACTGCAGGTATGAAATGAAATTTGAGGTGCTAGATCCTGAATCCGTTTCATTAAATAGCAATTAAGTGCTCCACCTCCAGTGCAAATAACTTCTTTTTTACCAGATTTAAGAAGCGTACGCGCTATTTGTACAGCACCATGTTCCGTTATAGCACTTATTGCCAATTCTGGAGTTATGTGCCTTAATATAGGTTGACAATATTCTTCAACCCATTCTTTTCCTAAAGACTTCGGTGGTTCTTGAGTATAAAATGGAATGGAATTAAGTGCTTGTATAATTGGGAGGCTCGAAGGGTAGGATTCTGCAATTTTTCCATCTTGGTCATACTCAAGTCCTAATTTTTGGGCATAAAAATTTAGGAGTATGTTCACTGGGCAAATATCAAATCCAATTCTTTTTCCCTGACTTTCATACGAGATATTAGCAAATCCGCCCAAATTAAGACAGGCCGTGTGATTCCCGAATAATTCTTGATCACCAAAGGGTACTAATGGTGCACCCTGACCTTCAAAGAGCACATCTTGCTCCCTAAAATTACAAACACAGACTTTCCCTGTGCTTTCTGCAATACGCTTTCCTGAGCCAATTTGTAAGCTTAAGCCTATCTGGGGCTGATGAAATACAGTATGTCCATGGGATGAGATAATACAATTTTCATCTGCTAAGATATTTTTTTCTAAAAATGATTTGCATTTTTCAGCAATGTAATTACCATATTCCAAATTCAGTACTGATAATTCAAATGCTGTACTTTTAGGTGCGTCTCTTAATCTTTGTTCCCATATTTGCGGATAGGCTTCAGTTTCTGCAGCAAGGATGGTAAATTTCCAACTTCCAGAATCTGTTTGCCAAAATTGAGCTAAACATAAGTCCAGCCCATCAAGGCTAGTCCCAGACATTAGTCCTAAAACCTGATAGGATGGATAAAGGTTTTTATTTTGCTGTTTCGGGAAGGGCATTTGCATTGAGTTCGCCATGGCTATCGAAGAAACTAAACTGGGACATATCATCTTTAGCTATCATCCCGTTATTTCCTATCATTAGATTACCTTTTTCATCATTTACATAAACTGTGTCCCTGGTATAAACCTCTCTGGATTTTCTATTCCAAGTAAGACTATTCATAGCGAATTTTTTGCCATCAGCAGTTAATATCCTTACTTTACCTTTAGCATAATACATCTGAGTAATTTCCTCCATTCTTGCACAGTCGGCTCGTAATTTGCCAGGAATGGATGGGTTTTTTTTATCAAAAAAAGAAATTTCAATTCCTTTTTTAGCAATAGTATAGGGGGAATCTACTAAAGTATAATTTTCTATAACAGGTGCCTTCGCCAGCAATTTTATCCTACCACTGTCTCGCTCTATCATATCTGCATTGTAGATGACTTGGGAGGCAAAATTTTTATTAGCATTTTTATATTTAACACTAATATCTTCCTCGCAAGAATGCAGCGATATACTTAAGATTAACAAAAAAAATCCCCGGAATTTCAGGGGATTACATGTACAATGCGTACTGTTTAAATTTAATCGTAGAATCTTTTTTGGAACCATTTGTCGGTAAAGTTCAGTCCAATTTTAAGTAAAATATAGTTTTGGGCAATAAGGCCATTGGAAGTAGTCCCTCTTCTTCCCGCCTCTACACCAATATCAAAATTGGAAAGTCTGTTCGATGAATTAGACTGAAAAGGGAGACTTGCACCAAAGGTTAGCCCCATTGTATTAATGCTTTGTGTACCTGCTGTATTAATATTACCCAATTTGTCTAAAGCTAAACCTCCTTTCTCATAAAATATACCACCTCTGTATAGTACTCTTTGAAAATAGTTTCGGAAATTATTATTATTAGGAATCCACCATCCACCTGCAGCTACTCTCATTGTATTATCCAAACTGTATTTTTTTCCAAAATAAGAAAAATCTTGGCCCATCGTGAGATCTCCTTGAAGTGAGGCAAACCATCGTCTGTCCATCCCATATCCAGCTCCTAAACCAATAGAACTAGGAATAGCAGAGGGATTGTCCTTAGATTCTCTATTAATAATATTTTGATTTATAATATTTTCCCCATTATAGAAGTACGTACTATTTGTATATTGCCCTTCTGAAGAACCTACATTACCAAAGGTATATTGCCCACCTACGGTCCATTTGTGGTCATCTGCTAGCACTTTTTGGTATACTGCACCTAAAGTGAAATTAAATGTTTTGTATTTATTTTTATCCTCATAACCGTTGATAAGTTCAGCATTGCTGAGGGATAATTCTTCTCTTGAATAAAGGTTTCCGAATAAAAAATTCGTTCTAAAACCCAAACCAAGTTCCGGGGTAGCTTGATATGAAACTGCAGCTTGTACTGTGTTTAGTGTTCCTTTACCTTCAAAATAGTTTTGTTTAAATTGAGATACAGGTAATTCCACAAGTTTTTTTACAGTGTAAGAGCGTGTGCTGTAAGGCTGATATCCCATACCTGCTTTCCATTTTTTATTGATAGGAAATGCGATACTGATATTACTTAGATAGCTGGAGTTTTTATTCACTGTACGGGATCCCGTATCGAAATAATTAAATTCTCCTTTCCCTTCAATCTTTACACTTGTAAGTGAAAAATTGCCGTTAGCAGCAGGGTTTTTAAAATTAAAATTACCTCCAAAATCCTCTACATAAGCAGAACTAATGCCACCCATTGTATTGATATCCAGTGTATTGTCATACTTTATATCTCCCAAACCGTAGGCGGCGTATGGAGAATTACTAATGCTCTGGGCCTGCGTAAATCCTACTATTGAAAACAGGATAACAGCGCTCAAGATTTTTTGCCTCATTTACTGCGAATAAGTTGCAAATATCCTAATATAAATTTAATGTGTAAAACTATACTGTGGTAAACTTTAGTTAAATATTATATCTCAATAGAGTTTGCTACTTTTATAGCATGGATTCTATCGAAATTATAGGTCAGAATGACCTCCGTCAGCACCTTAAATCCGCTATATCCAGAGGGAGAATTCCACAAGCTTCTTTATTTTTGGGAAAAACAGGTTATGGTTCTTTGGCAATTGCTTTAGAATTTATGTCTGAAATTTTTAAAACCGATAATCCTGAGGCATACAAAAAAGCTTTACGCATGAAACATGTGGATATGTCTTTAAGTTTCCCATTTTATAGCAAAGGTACTACCGCGGAGGATTCTTCTTGGCTTTTCCCAGATGCAAGCAGCATTATATTAGAAGATCCTTATATCAATTTTACTGAATTTGCAGAGAAACTCGGAGCCGCCAAAAAAAATATAGGTATTACTGTTTTAGAAATAGAAAATATAGTGCGGAAGATGAGCCTCTCCAGTTATGAGGGGGGTAAAAAATGCGTCCTCATTTGGGGTTTTGAATATGTAAATACTGAAGCTGCGAATAAATTTCTTAAATTTTTAGAAGAACCCCCGGCGGACACCTATATTATTTTGGTATCTGAGCAGTCCGATAGAATTTTACCCACTATCCTTTCGAGATGTCAGTTAATTACAATACCACCTATAGAGAATAGCGCATTAGAAATTTGGGCATCTGAACAAAATTTTCAAAATGATCAAATTAATCAAGCCCTTCTTTTAGCTTCTGGCGACTTTGGAATATTGAAAAAGATTCTTACGAATGAAAAAAGTGAATATGAAGCTCTCTTTTTCTCTTGGATGGAAGCTGCCTTTAGCATCCAAATTCAGCTAGAAGCAATCAGTAAAATTATTGCTGTTGCTAAATATATTGCAGGAAAGGATAGAAAATTCCAAACTGCCTTTTTAGAATATGCTTCTGATACATTTCGTGCTGCGTTTTTAGCTTCTTATAATTTGCAGTCTATTGCAGGATTTGCTACACAGAATGTTGATAGTTGGAATATCCTGATTCAAAAGACCCATGGAGGAAATGTACCAAGTATTTTGCATGAAATCAATACATCATCTCGGCATATAGCACTCAATATTCAGGGAGAATTGGTATTGATAGATTGTTTTTTTAAAATAACAAAATACCTACTTAAAAAGAAAACACCTCAAGTGGAAGATGCTAGCCTCCCCACTTTTTCCGCTGAAAATAAATAAAGGTAAATACAACGATAAGAGCCATTGCACCTAAGGTTAGAAAGTAACCATAGGGGGTCTCCAGCTCTGGCATATATTTAAAGTTCATACCATATAATCCTGCAATAAAGGTTATCGGTAAGAAATATACGCTGTACATTGCAAGAAGTTTCATCACTTGATTGGCTCTTTGATCGGACATGGCCAGATACATAGAAATAAGGTTATTTACCTGTATTGTAAGATGGTCAAAATCTGAAACTACGTCTCGTTGTTTATCAAATAAATCTTCTAATTCTACCGGTTTTAGGTTTAATAAGTGGAATTGGTTTATCCATCCAGACGATAAATTAAGTATACGAGTATTTAATCCCGATTTTCTTTTGAGTTTGTATAAATTTTTAATCAAATCTTTTTTGGGCTCACTATCCATAAAAACTTCACGCTCCAGTTGATCCAGTTTAGAATCCAAAGTAGTACTAACTGCATCAAAAGTTTTGATAATTTCTAATGCCAACATTAAAGCGATATCATCTGCTGTATATTCCTCTTTTTCTTCCGGAGAAAGAGCATCTAGGTCTTTCTTAACAGACATTACGGATGGGCTTTCCAGCCTGTGTATGCTAATGATAATAGAGTTTATTAAAAAAAAACTAAGCTTAGTAGAGACATCGCTAATACCACGCAAGCTGCTCCTTTCTTGATTTACATTTTCCCGTGTAAGAAAAAATTTGATATTTCCAGATTGTTCATACTTTGGAAGATGATCCGGATCAATAGAATCCTCCAAAAGATATTCATCAATCTGATATTGGGCGCCTATTTCTTTTAGTAATTCTATGGTAGGCTGTGTAACATCTATCCATAAGGTGCTTTTAGATTGAAAAATAGTCTGTACGGGCATCTACTCAAATTTAGAAGCTTCAAAATTACACCAAAAAAGCATGCCACTGGGACATGCTAATGATTAAATACTGGATAAAATTTTAACCTAAAAATGGATATTTATAGTCTTTAGGACTAAGAAATGTTTCCTTAATGGTTCTTACACTTACCCAACGCAGTAAGTTCATTTTGCTACCAGCTTTATCGTTTGTTCCGCTCGCTCTTGCACCTCCGAAGGGCTGCTGACCTACTACTGCACCGGTAGGTTTATCATTAATATAAAAATTACCTGCAGCGTTTTCTAGTGCTTTGGATGCCTCTACAGTTGCATATCGGCACCGGGAGAAAATAGCACCAGTAAGTGCGTATATAGAGGTATTATCAATTAATTGTAATGTATTTTTCCATTCTTCATCGTCATATACATATAGAGTTAAGATTGGCCCAAATATTTCTTCCCACATACTTTTGAAATTAGGGTTTTTGGTAAGGATTACTGTCGGATGTACGAAAAAACCTACGCTATCGTCATACTTTCCTCCAAAGAGAATCTCGGCATCTGGATCATTTTTAGCTAAATCGATATAAGATTTACATCTATCAAATGCACCTTGATCAATAACTGCATTCACAAAATTTTGAGGATCTTCTGGGCTACCAACTTTTATTTCCTCCAATTGCCTTTTCATTTCTGTTTTCACTTGTTCCCATATACTTCTTGGAATGTATCCCCGGGAAGCAGCACTGCATTTCTGCCCTTGATATTCAAATGCTCCACGAACTAATCCTGTGGCCACCTGTGAAGGATCTGCTGAATTATGAGCCAATACGAAATCTTTTCCGCCTGTTTCTCCTACAATTCTTGGATAGGTTTTATAGGTGTTAATATTTTGGCCTATTAAAGACCACATATTTCTGAAAACATCTGTACTGCCGGTAAAATGAAGACCAGCAAAATCCTTATGGCTCATTACTTGTTCGGCGGTTTTTTTTCCATCTGTAAAAATCATGTTAATTACCCCATCCGGCAAACCTGCTTCTTGGAATACATCCATTATTACCTTAGCACTTAATGTTTGTTTGTCTGAAGGTTTCCATACTACAGTATTTCCCATAAGTGCCATAGAGGCTGGAAGATTCCCTGAAATTGCTGTAAAATTAAAGGGAGTTACAGCAAAACAAAATCCTTCTAAAGGCCTGTATTCTACACGATTCCAAATAGCATCATCGGATACGGGCTGCTCTTTGTAAATTTCAGCAGCAAAGTGGGCATTAAATCGTAAAAAATCTATTAATTCACAGGCTGAGTCAATTTCTGCTTGGTGTACATTTTTAGATTGGCCTACCATGGTTGCCGCGTTAATTTTAGCTCTGTAAGGCCCTGCGAATAGTTCTGCTGCTTTTAAAAATATGGCACATCTTTGTTCCCACGGCATCGCAGCCCATTTAGATTTAGCTTGTAAAGCGGATGCTATTGCCATTTCTACATGTTCTTCAGTACCATAATAATAATTCGCAAAACGATGATTTTTATCTTGAGGAGAGATTACATTACGAACATCTTCTGTTCGTATTTCCTTTCCGCCAATATACATCGGTATGTCTGTTGTAGAATTACAAAATTCTTTGTAAGCAGCTAAAACTGCCTCACGTTCCTTAGTTCCAGGAGCATAGCTAAGCACTGGCTCGTTCACTGGATGAGGTACTATAGATATTGCATTACTCATAAAATATATTTGTTGCAAATTTAGGGCTTATAAAATTTATTGGGTCGTATGAGTAATAAAATAAGATACTTGCTTTTCACTTTTATGGTATTAAATCTTAATTCACAGACTATAATCACCGGTAAAGTAATTAAAATAGTTGATGGGGATACATTTTATTTAAACAGCAACAATTATAAGATTAAAGTTAGGCTTATTGGGGTAGATGCTCCAGAAAGTAGAACTGTAAGTAAAACTAGAATAAAACATCCTCTGGGAAATTTTGCTAAGAAATGCTTAGCAGATCTTTTACCTATTAACGCACAGGTTATCTTGCAATATGATGTTCAAAAGAGAGATCGATATAAAAGAGATCTTGCCTAAGTATTTAGCAAAAATAGATCGCTGTTTATCAATGAAAAATTAGTTGAAAAAGGATGTGCAAAAGTCACCACTTATCCCCCCAATATTACATATCAAGAGGTTTTTTTAGGAGCACAACATCGGGCACAAAGATTAAAATTAGGAATTTGGAAGTAAATTATCCTTTTTGAGTAAATCAAAATTAAAAGGCAAAAACCCATATTCACTTTCCATTTTTTTAGCCATTATATGATGTTTTCCGTTGCTCAAAACTAAAAAGGGGCATTTCCATACTTCATTATACCGAGCACATTGATAAAATACTTCCGGATCTAAAGAGATGGAGGGGGCTTTACACTCTATTAATACTAAGTTTCGATTTTGATTTTTTAAAACTAAATCGGCTCTCTTTTTAGTGTCAAATAAAGAAAACTCTACCTCAATTATAATATCATTTTTTCCCCATCCTCCTCCTTCTAGAAGCCAATTTACCCAATGCTGGCGTACCCATTCTTCAGGTGTAAGTTGTAGATGCTTTTTTCTATGAGCATCCCAATGGATTGGCTTACCTTTGCCTGATAGAAGTGTAGGGGAGAAATTAAAATCCTCTGGGAAATCTAAAAGGGGGAAATGAAACTGTAATGGATCTGGCATGGAGGAACTGAAAGAAATTTTAAAAAATATTAAGGCGGGAAATGTTGCGCCGGTTTACATTATCCAAAGCCAAGAAAATTTTTATATTGATCAGGCAGATGATTTCTTCTGCAAATATATAATCCCGGAAGAAGAAAAATCCTTTTGTGAAACAATTCTTTATGCCAAAGATACCAGCATACCAGAAGTCATAGGATTTGCACGCCAAATGCCCATGTTTGGTGAGAGACAATTAATCGTAGTACGAGAATCTCAAAATTTTACGATGAATGAGGATCTGGCTAATCAGATTGCTCAATACGCCGACAATCCTTTGGATTCTACTACTTTGGTCTTTTTTGCTAAAGATAACTGGCTAAACACCAAACTTAAATACATTAAAGGTTTATCGCAAAAAGTAAAATTCTTAGAAATAGCGAAACTACGGGACTATCAAATGCCCAAATGGTTCGCAGATAGGTCTAAATTTCTCGGTGTTCAGCTTAATCATGACGTACCGGCCTTGCTTTCTGATTTTTTAGGGACGGATCTTGCGAGGGGCAATGCAGAACTGATTAAACTAAAAAATGCGTTACCTAAAGGACATTCTGTTACAGGTAAGGATATTGAATATTATATCGGTATTAGCAATCAGTTCAATATTTTTGAATTAAAAAAATGTCTGGCTATGAGAAACATAGAGCGAAGCATGATGATTGCAAAAGTAATGGTCGACGGGATGAAACCAGGCGATTTTCCTCCTAAAATAGCAGTTCTATCCACTTTTTTCATTCAAATAATGATGGTTCACGGCCAAGCAAATGATAATGATACTACCCTCGCGTCCAATTTAGGGTTACGATCATTTGCTATACCAGAACTTCGTATGGCGGCAAGGAATTTTCCTATGAAAGTTTGTTCTAAAGTAATTTCCGAAATACGAGATATCATGGCAAAATCTCGTGGAGATGGAGCAATTTCACAAAATCCTGAGGATTTATTTATTGAATTAATCTATAGGATTCTTAATGCTCATCTACTTTAAAAATAATAACTGAAATTTGCATTATGAATACGGAAACAGAAATAAAAGATTGCGTTATTATAGGCTCCGGTCCTGCTGGATTTACAGCTGCTATCTATACAGCACGCGCCGACTTGAAACCTGAATTATATACCGGTCTGGAGCCTGGCGGCCAGCTTACCACTACTACAGAGGTGGAAAATTTCCCTGGATATCCAGATGGTGTAACAGGCCCGCTGATGATGATCCAACTTCAAAAGCAAGCAGAGCGATTTGATACCAAAGTACATTATGAAATGATTACCGAGGCAGAATTTAATACTTCTGGAGGGATACATAAATTAAAAGTTGGTAATAAAGAGATTTTAGCCAGAACAGTGATTATATCCACTGGAGCATCTGCCAAATGGCTCGGTCTGGAGGATGAAAAAAAATACAATGGTGGGGGCGTATCTGCCTGCGCTACCTGCGATGGATATTTTTACAAAGGAAAAGATGTAGTGGTAGTAGGGGGTGGAGATACAGCCTGTGAAGAGGCTGTTCATCTTTCAAAGTTATGTAAAAAAGTAAGCTTACTAGTTAGAAAGGATCATTTCCGGGCATCTTCTATAATGGAAAATCGGGTGAAAAATACCCCCAATATTGAAATTTTGTACAATACAGAACTGATAGGAATATTGGGTGAAAATAATTTAGTTCAAAGTGCTAATATCAAAAATAATATTACGGGCGAAGTGTCCAACATAGAATGTGAGGGAATATTCATCGCGATAGGACACTCCCCGAATACTTCCTTGTTTAAAGGACAAATAGATTTAGACGATCAAGGGTATATTATAACAAAACCTGACTCAACAGAAACCAATATCCCGGGCGTATTTGCTGCAGGAGATGTGCAGGACCATAAGTACAGACAGGCTATTACTGCTGCAGGTAGTGGATGTATGGCTGCTATGGATGCTGAACGCTATTTAGGTGTCCCACCAGAGACATACAATTAATGAAAAATTTGCTTTTAGCTATGCTTGGCGGTGCCTTAGGAACAGGTTTCCGGTATGGTATTGGTTTAATAGCTGATAAATTTTTTACCCAAGGTAATTCTGCATGGATTACTTTGGGTATTAATTTTTTGGGAAGTCTGATTTTGGGATGCTTATTATCCAAAACACAGAGTCTAACTTCTGGCCAAATCGTATTTTTTACTATTGGGATTTGTGGTGGTTTTACTACTTTCAGCTCGTTTAGCAAAGATGTTTTTCTTTTTATATCGGAAGGAAATTATTTCTCTGCTATTAGTTTACTTTTATTATCAGTTGTCTTAGGAGTTTCCGGCTTTGCATTAGGAAATTTTGTAATGGAAAAATCTCTATAGTTTTAAGTATTCCATTTCTCTGTTAGGTATTTCCAATAGCGTCGTGGTACATGCTGGAGATGCAACTTCATATTTTTTCTTTCTTTGATATTCGTTTTATTAAAATAGCTTTGCCAAAGATTTTGGTATAGAACTTCGTTTTCATGCAGCATATGAACAGGATTAGGAATTGATTTTAAAAATTCCTCTGTTACTTCCGTAATTTCTGCAATTGATTTTTTATCCCAATAAAAGCCATATCCACGAAGAATATCAAAAATGAGCCATTTTTGGTCAGCATATCGATTTTTAAAATGCGGAACAATAAGGCCACATACATTAAAATCTGGGGCAATTTTAGCTGCAAAAAGCTCATCTTTCATCAGTTCAAATCGTAAAAAAGCCTCCATCCTGTGCTTTTCCCGTCCTACAGATATTACTAACTTGTGAATGCTAAGAATTTTTTCATCAGCAAAGTTTTTTAGGGGAGAAATTTCCGGCTTTTCCACTGCCTTTTTTACAACATGAAAAAGTGCATCCTCACAGGCTACCTCTGAAAGAAATGCAAATAAGAGAGTTCTTATTCCATCTTTGCCAATTTTTTCTTCCAAAAACTGCATAATCCGCTCAGCTTTTTTGTCCTGAGTAATTACCTGTTGATCCTCGCTAAAAAAAGAATCCATTTCTTTTTTATATTCAGGTAAAAAAAGCGGATTTTGTATTTTATATTCGAAGGCAGTGAAAAATGCTGTTAGTAATCCTTCAAAACTCCCATCATATAAAAGCTGTGTCATTAAAATAGGCTAAGCTGCGTTTGAAGGAGCTGCTGACCCTTAGTATGGGTTCCAGAAAGAAGAATTTTTCTAAAATGTGTCTTATGAAGCTGATTTAAATAAGGATTTCCAAACGTAAAATCAATAAAAAATCTAGCTCTATTTGTAGCCACCCCCATTTTCTTTAAATGTTCTAAGCTTAATTGCTGAAATCTTCGTGAAGAAACAATCTTTTTAGCAGATTTAACTCCTATTCCAGGCACACGCAATATCATTTCATAGGGTGCAGCCTGAATCTGTACTGGAAATTTATCTAAGTTGCGGAGCGCCCAGCCCAATTTAGGATCTACTTCTAAATCTAAAAAAGGCAAAGAGGAATCCAAAATTTCATTAGCCTCGTAGCCGTAAAATCTCATTAACCAATCAGCCTGGTACAATCTGTTTTCTCTTACCATTGGCACTTGGGTATTCAGGCTTGGTAAGCGAGAGTCCTCCAGTACGGGAACATACCCGGAGTAATATACCCGCTTCATTTTATAATTTTTATAAAAATGATCTGCTACTTTAATGATTTGTAAATCGTTTTCCTGAGCCGCACCTATAATCATTTGGGTAGATTGGCCAGCTGGTGCAAACTTTGGTACTTTTCTAAAGATTTTTTTCTCCTCTTTATACTTGATAATGCCATTTTTAAGGTGATCCATGGGCTTAATCATATCTTCACGCTTTTTCTCCGGAGCTAATAGTTTTAATCCAGTTTCCGTAGGTAATTCAAGATTTACTGATAGACTATCTGCATAAAGTGCGGCCTCGTCCAATAATTCTGGTGAAGCTCCAGGAATTGTTTTAAGATGGATATAGCCATTAAAACGATGTTCCGTACGGAGTTTATTTGCAATACGAACTAGACGCTCCATTGTGAAATCTGCATCCTTAAAAATTCCAGAACTGAGGAATAAGCCTTCAATATAATTTCGGCGATAGAAATTTATCGTTAAATCCACAACCTCATCCACAGTAAAGGCGGCTCTTTTAACATCATTGGATTTTCTGGATACGCAGTAGGCACAATCGTAAATGCAATGATTAGTTAAAAGAATTTTTAAAAGAGAAACGCAACGGCCATCTTCTGTATAGGAATGGCAAATACCTGTTTTTGAGGAATTTCCTAATCCACTAGGTGTATTTTTTCTATTTCCACCACTTGAGGAGCAAGACACATCATACTTAGCTGCATCAGCAAGTATTTCCAATTTTTCCTGAACCCGTGCGAAATTATTCATGTTGTGATACTAAACAACTTTTATACCTACAATATAAGTTTTTATATGGAAATGTATGATACTTTTCAACTCTAATAACCATTTAATATTCTTCCGTACGAATTGCAATTGAATTGTAAAATCAATTTCTAACTTTATTTATCTAAAACATTTCTTGAACTGCCTTTATTAAGGATAATTGTATGTTTTTACCTTCTACATGAGGCTTAGATGACTATATTTGCAACTTTAATTTTGTCAATTATGCCAAAAACATACGCTGGAATTCCGGAAGAATATGCTGGTGAAAATGCTGCCGTTCAACTCATTACCGTACCTTATGATGGTACATCTACCTGGGGAAAAGGTGCAGATAAAGGTCCTGAACTTTTTCTGGATGCCTCAGAGAATATGGAACTTTATGATATAGAGACGGGTACAGAACCTTATCTGTTAGGTGTACTGTTATGCGGTGATATTACTGAAAAGAGCAGCCCCGAAGCAATGACGGAAGCGGTGTACAAAAAAACTAAGGAATTACTTCAAAATGAAGGTAAATTGTTTACCCTTTTTGGAGGTGAACATTCCGTTTCTATAGGTTCCATACGAGCAGTTGGGGAAAAATATCCAGATCTAACTGTGTTGCAACTGGATGCGCATACAGATTTAAGACCAGAATTTCATGGCAGTACTTGCAACCATGCCTGTGCTGTATATGAGGCTTCCCAAAAACTGAATTTAGTTCAGGTAGGTATACGCTCTTGCGATGTGGAGGAACTGCAATATGTACCTAAAGATCAATGTTTTTGGGCTCACGAAATCGCGAGGAATAACCATTGGATAGAAGATGTACTTAAAAAGTTAAAGGGTAATGTCTATATCACTATAGATTTGGATGCCTTTGATCCTTCTATAGCACCATCTACAGGAACTCCTGAACCTGGAGGATTACAGTGGTATCCTACAATGGAGCTTTTAAAGAAAGTTTTCATGAAGTGTAATGTAGTAGCGTTCGATATTGTAGAACTTATGGATAGCCCAATGCCAAAGCCTACTGCCTTTTTAGCGGCCAAGTTGTACTATAAAATGTTGGCTTATTATCATCAAGCTAAAAATTAATATTTCAAGATAATGATGCAAGAAAAATATCATCATTCCACCACATCTTCCATTTTTAAAAAGCATCGCAATAAGATTGCTGCTGGTGCTCTTTTCCTATCATTAGCAGGAAATGCCTTTTTATTTTCCCGTACACAAAGTGAGGAAAAAAAGGTATACCTAATGCCAGTTTTGGAGAATAAGGACAGTGTAAATTTGCCCATATTAAAAAATCAATTGCAAAAAATACAACTTACTGCTCAAGACTTAAGTAGTTACCTGCAGGAGAAAAATACGGTGCAACCTGAGATTGATTCTTTGGCCAAACTGAACCCTGAAAGTATCGTATATATTCAAAAAAGTTCTCAATTATACTCCGATTTTCTTGCAGATCTTCAGCAAAAGCTCAAAAACTATCCTATAGGAATTCCTACCAGCGGCTATATTTCGAGTTTATTTGGATTAAGAAAAAATCCCATCCCAAAACCTAAAACTACTCCTACAAAAATAGAAGAACAAAAAGCTGAACCAGCTGAAGTGGTAGTAGAATCAGGTCCAATAGAAGTTACCGCAACGGATAGTACTGGTAAGAAAATTTCTCCAAAAGTAGTATCCAAATCATCCCCTAAAACTACCAAAAAGGCAGTTAACCCTACCGGGGTTTCTGGTAGTGCAGAGGATCTTCAGTTTCATAAAGGGGTAGATATCGCAGCCAATATAGGTACTCCCATCTATGCTGCTGCGAATGGTACTGTACTTTTTGCAGGGGAAAAATCCGGATATGGAAACTGTGTAATTATAGACCATGGTAATGGCCTGGCAACACTCTATGGACATATGGGGAAGATATTGGCAGTACTTGGAGCTCAAGTGACGGGTAAAACTATTATTGGTGAAGTTGGAAACACAGGGAGATCTACAGGGCCACATCTTCATTACGAGGTTCACAAAGATGGAACACCCATTAACCCTTCCTTGTTTTTTAAGATTAAATAAACTTAGAAAGAGGATTTCATTAAATTTTTCAACAATCTATTGTAAACGAGTTTATTCGCTTGTTGGCGAATTAAAACATCTTATTCCAAGATGTAAATTCTAATTATTCTTACTTATATAAATTGAGTTGAAATAGTAAGATGGAAATTATATGGACATATGGATACCTTATTTCTATTTACCATTTTGGAGGTCTTGTGGTGCGGCCCGGCCTGAGCGGAGCTCTTTTTGTGGAGCGAAGCGGAACAAAAAAGCGGGAGCGGAGGACGGATAAGCCGCCCAAAAATAAAATGTACTCCTGCTAAGTGTTACAAAGCTGAATTTTACTCTATCTCTGCGGTACTCGTATTAAGTACTATCATGGCAAATTTGATATGTGCGAATTAATAAACAATAAGTTTAACGCGAGTCCTTTTTATTTCACTTTATACTTGGATTAATCCAGGATTGTAGCGTTCTGTGATAGGTGCATGGTTTGATGCCTCAATTCCCATGGAAATCCACTTTCTAGTATCTACAGGCGAAATAATGGCGTCCGTCCAGAGCCTTGCCGCAGCATATGTAGCTTCTGTTTGTTTGACGTAGCGTGCAGAGATTTCATCCTGAATTTCTTTCCGTGTTTCGTCGGTGATTTCTTTTCCTTGCTTTTTTAGGGTGCTTTCTTGAATCTGGGACAATACTTTGGCTGCTTGTGCGCCTCCCATAACGGCGAGGTCTGCCCAAGGCCATGCTACTATCAGCCGAGGGTCATAAGCTTTTCCACACATTGCATAATTTCCTGCACCATAGGAATTTCCTGTGATAATGGTAAACTTGGGAACTACAGAATTGGATACTGCGTTTACCATTTTAGCCCCATCTTTTATTATGCCACCGTGCTCCGATTTGCTCCCAACCATAAAACCTGTAACATCCTGAAGGAAAAGTAAAGGTATTTTTCTTTGGTTACAGTTTGCTATAAAACGAGTGGCTTTATCGGCGGAATCAGAATATATAACACCCCCAAACTGCATTTCTCCTTTTCCATTTTTTACCAGGGTTCTTTGGTTGGCTACAATCCCTACACTCCAGCCGTCAACACGGGCAGTGGCACAAATAATTGTCTTGCCATAGTCTGCCTTGTATTCCTCAAACTCTGAATGATCTACGAGGCATTTTATGATATCTCGCGTATCATATTGCCCGGATCGCTCGCTGGGCATAAGCCCGAAGATATCTTCTGGAGACCGTGCCGGTGGAGCAGGATCTATACGGCTAAAGCCTGCTTTTGGATTTTCGCCGATAGATTTCATGATGTTTTTAATCCTGGTAAGGGCATCCTGATCATCTTTTGCTTTATAATCTGTTACTCCAGAAATTTCAGAGTGAGTGGTAGCGCCTCCCAAGGTCTCATTATCTATGCTTTCACCTATTGCTGCTTTCACGAGGTAGCTTCCCGCAAGGAAAATACTTCCTGTTTTGTCTACAATCATAGCTTCATCACTCATAATAGGCAAATAAGCACCACCAGCCACGCAGCTACCCATTACTGCTGCTATCTGGATAATGCCCATGGAGGACATTTTAGCATTATTTCTAAATATTCTTCCAAAATTTTCTTTGTCCGGAAATATTTCATCTTGCATAGGGAGATATACTCCTGCAGAGTCTACCAGATAAATTATGGGAATGTGATTTTCCATTGCGATTTCTTGGGCACGAAGATTTTTTTTGCCTGTAATAGGAAACCAAGCTCCTGCTTTTACGGAAGCATCATTAGCTACCACGATACAGAGTTGCCCACTTACATAGCCCATTACTACTACCACGCCACCAGAAGGGCATCCGCCTTCATTTTCGTACATTTCATATCCTGCAAAAGCACCTATTTCTATGGAATCCCTGTTTTTATCCAGAAGAAATTCTATTCTTTCTCTAGCAGTAAGTTTGCCTTCGTCTCGTTGTTTTTGCAAGCGGGATTCGCCTCCTCCTTTGTATATTTTATGAAGTACAGAATTGATATCAGACCAGCGTCTTTTATTTTCGTCTTCTCTTTTGTTAAATTCAAGATCCATTGTAGGGAATATGTTAGGCTTTAAAAGTACTGAAATTTATGATTTAGTATGTATACCATTGAATAATACATACAATATTTTTCTTAAGAATTTCCACGTAAAACCTCCCAAGCTGCTTGTACTTCAGAATTTTCTAACAGACCTTTTGCTTTTAAATGAACCTTTTCATCTGAACTGAAATTGCCAGGATGAAGCGTTTCTATATTTGCTAAAAGTGCTAAATCATTTCCAGAAAGGATTTTACTCTTTTTAATATTTTCTGGTAATGAATCTATTCCAATCCCTTTTGTAACAAGTGGCTTTGGAACTTCAAATAAGTTTCTTTCATCATTTGTAGAGTACAAATTCCCTCCTAATCTTCCCACCAAATTCATGGAATATAGATCTGGCATACCAGTATCATCCAAATAAGCTTCCTGGATATGGATCGTAAGAATTTCACAAATTACCAAATTGCCTGCACCTCCATTATCTCCAAGTTTTTTAACTTCCAAAACTTTACACTCAAAGTTTACTGGGCATTCCATGATGAGTTTTGGCCTAATTAAATTTGCATCTTTCATTGTAAAACCTGCTTTAGTAAACTCATTTACCCCTTTTTCATATTCTGTAGAAGAGAGTGAGGTCTGCTGTACAATGCTGTAGGAAACATTTCCTATTACCACCTCCGGAATTTCTTCAATATTTTCTAAGGTGTGTTTTATGGAATTATCCCGCACTCTTCTGGAAGGAGAAAAGATTAAAATGGGTGGAACGGTACTAAAAATATTAAAGAATGAGTAAGGGGATAAGTTGGGATTTCCCTTGGAATCAATGGTAGAAGCCAATGCAATAGGTCTTGGAGCCACAGCCGTCTGTAAAATAGCTTGCAAAACGGCAGGTTTTATACTTTTAAGGTCGAAAGAAATCATGACATTTTTTTGTAAAAATAGGAAACGATAACCCAGAACATCGATTAGAAATTAAAATTTAAAATTGGTTTTTAAATAATACTCTATATTGGCAAGATTTTATTTGTTTAGACAAACTTTTAATTGTTTTATGCCCATTCATCCAGAACCATCTCATGATGCTCTTTTTACAAATTTTCAGAAAAAAGCGAACTGTAAAATTACGGTAGTCATTCCAGTAAAAGATGAAGAAAAATCGATTGAAGCGTGCCTCGCATCACTTGAGCATCAGCTAGACTCTGAAGGAAAAAAGATACCTTATGCATTTTATGAGGTTCTAATTTTAGCAAATAATTGTACAGATCAAACGGTAACCAAGCTTATAGATTTCCAGAATAAACATCTAGATTTTCAACTTCTTTTTGAGGATATTCAGCTACATCCAGATCATTCTAATATAGGTTATGTAAGAAAATTATTAATGGATATTGCGTGTAGAAGACAGTTTGCTGCGAAAAATGCGTATATCCTTACTACAGACGGAGACACAGAAGTATCCCCACGTTGGATTTCTAGCCATCTTTCAATTTTTAAAACCAAAGTAGATGCAGTAGGGGGCAGAATATTTTTAAAACAAGGTGAACTGGAATCCATGCTCCCAGGTTCAAGAAAATTTCATTTATTGGATGAGGAGTATCAACTTAAAGCTGCAGCATATAAAAGTTATTTGCTCCAAGAGAAACATGATTTACCACCTTCACATCACCAACATTTTAACGGAAGTTTTGGGATAACAGCATATCAATATGCACGAACGGGAGGACTTCCTGATGTGAAATTTTTAGAAGACTGTGCTTTTTATGAAAGAATGTTATGCTATGATACTAAGATATGCCATAGTCATGATGTTCAAGTATTTACATCTGGAAGAAGTGCCGGCCGGGCTACATTCGGACTAGCAACTCAAATTCAACAATGGGGACAGATGGGAAAAATAAAAGAACCTTATAAAGTAAATTCACCAGAAAAAATTAAGGCACTTTGCTTAAGCAAAAATATCTTACGAGAATTCTGGGAAGGTAAAATTAATGAAAAGGAGGTAATAATTAAATTTGAAAATAATTTAGGCAAATGGTCAAGCAGATTACGCTTGCACGGAGACAGTTTTAGATCAAGTTATTATTTTGGAACATCAATGAATCAGTTCGAACATGAGAACATGCATGAATTCGAAAAAAAATATCCTAAAGTACCTATTGAAATTGCTTTGAAAAAGTTGAGGAAAATTAGTAATATTTAATTTTTCTCCCAAAGATCGAGGCGGTACTTCTCTGCTCTAAAGGACACTTTGTTTACCATCTTTCCCTCTATCTTTTGTTTAAACCTTTCATGCACTTGGTCTCCTGTTTGTGGATAGTCAGGCACTTCTGGAAGCCAATGAACAAGAACAATATGCGCTTTAGGCATTGCCCAATGATCTATTTTTTGCATCGCTAAATCCCAATCTTTTTCTGATAGATAATAAGCAACTTCTGAAACCATTATTAAATCAAAATTCTGTGAAGGAAAATCGTCTAAAAAACTTTTTTGCTCAAAATGAACTTGAGGAAGTCCTGCACATCGCTTTTTTGCTATTTCTAATGCTTTAGAAGAAACATCAATAGAAGTAAGTTTTTTACATTTAGCAGCTAACTGGTAGGTGAGAACTCCTATAGAACATCCTACTTCTAGGGCGTTTTCGTATAAGTTTTTTGGCAAAGCCTCTAAAGTAGTCTTGTACTTTTCTCTTTCGTATTCACTGGTTTCAAAGTTCCAAGGATCCTCATTTTTAGCATAAATTGTTTCAAAATATTCTGTACTTAGACTGGAATCAGATTTCATCGTATATCTCTATAAAAGTACTCAAAAGGTACATTAAATTTTTCTAACATTTCTTTTGATAAGCAAAATCCATCCGGATCATCCTGTATAAGATGTGTGGTCTGAGAACGATGTGCCATTATAGCATCCTGTTTTATTTTTATTACATCTTGAATGTTTATACCTAATTTTTCAACCTCATCTTCCAGCGGAAAATCTTCCGGGTTGCCAAGTTCTGATAACCAAATGGCATATTCTAAAACAGTATGATTGGGGGACTTAGCTTCGTTAACTAGCTGATATGCGGCTCGATGATCTGGATGCGGGTCTCTTCGCCAAGGCACGAAAACACTTTGAACCTTTATATCTATTAGAAGCTTAGCTAAAAGTGAACAAGATGATGAAAATTCAGGCGAATCCTTAGAGGGTACACTTCTATCCTTCAACCTAAAAAAATGAATGTTCTCTTTTGGGATATTAAGGATTTCACAAGCTGAAATTAACTCTTCTTCCCGCAAAATTCTCAGTCGCTCTGCAGGATATTCCTTACTAATAGGATGAGATAAGGTTCCATCACTCAGCAATACTATATGTACATCTATATTATTAGCTCGTAAAAGGGCGGCAATACCCCCACATCCAAGGCTTTCATCATCTGCATGAGGCGCAACGATGAGGGTAGGTCCGAATTCTGAAATCTTCTCATGAGGGATTTCGGTAAAGTCTTGTTCTAAAGGCTCCATACTTAGTTTTCTGATAAAGGACGAGGATTCCAAAAATATGAATTATCTTCCTCGGTCTGTAAGAAGTTTACACCTACATGTCCTAAAGCTGCGTCCGGAGCTGGTTGCTGAAGGTATATCATAAGATCCCGAATAATTCTTTCAAAATGGTGGGGTGCATTTAGGCCACGCGCACCTACACATTCCTGTGTGAGCAAAATGATTTCATTGCAAATATTTCGAATAGCCAGACGAGCCATATTCGCATTATAAAGAAGTCTTTCCGAGTCTTTTTCGGATTTTGTTAAAAGGTATTGGTCCCAATATTCCGCTGCAGTATGCAACCATTGATTTCCGGAAGCAACAGCGATACACATTTTTCCCACCCGCATTTGCTGAAATGGATCTTGCGTTCGTCCTAAATCCTGTAAATAAGCCCTTGTCAATGTCACCAAGCGTTCAGCACCACCCAATTGTACCGCCGAAAAACGAATAGAGCCCGCACCGAAAATTGGTTGAGCATAATATTCGCCTGGTTTACCTAGCAGATCCTCGAGAGGAATTTTTGTTCGGCCAAAATTAATTTTATAACTACGTGTAGCACGCATTCCCATAGGATTCCACCATGAGGCATCATATTTTCCTTTCTTTTTATCAAGATTTGGAAGGCACATTTGGATTTCTCCATTAGGTATTTTAGCTGTAACTAAGGGTCTGGAAACAAAACCAGAGCCAGTAGCGAAGGTTTTTGAACCAGATAATTGGCAGTATCCTTCTTTTTTAAGATTTAAAGTAGTTCCGTCAGCCGCTTGGGTATTCCAGACCCCAAAAAGTTTTTTATTTTGAGCTTCTTCTAAGTAAGTTTTTACCTGATTTTCAGTGCCATAAAGATGTATAAGAATTTGAGCATTGATATGGCCTTCCAATACTCTTCCTGCTACTAAATTACCGCTACCAATTATTTTGAGAAGCTCAAGAAGAAGCGTTTGTGTTCCTGGTATAATTCCTACATCAGCACCACCATATTGAAGTGGAGCACACATGGTAAGAAAACCGTTTTGAAAAAGTGCCTCAATAGTGTCAGTTGGAAATGAGTCTGGGGAATCCGTTTTCGAAGCCTCTACAAGCGCAATATCTGCAATAGAATAAGCGTTACGAATAAGGTTTTTTCGGGTGGTATTTGAACTTTTTACTTTCATGGTTTACCCACGAAATATAGGGAAATAATTAGCGATATAGAATATGACATTTGTTTAACTTTTTAAAAATATCCTCCTAATTTTATGAAGGTAGGGAATCTAATTTTATGCTAAAAAGTCACAAAAATTTGAATTAATTAATAAGGTTAAACTTTTTAATTGGCGTATATTTATGTAAAATTTTAAACAATGAATTCATATTTCTATAATAAAATTGTTCTCATCACCGGAGGAGCCTCTGGTATCGGAAATATTATGGGTAGATTGGTTCTAGAACGTGGCGGTAGCTTGGTTATTTGGGATATCAATACAGAATTAATGAATTCCGTAGCATCAGAGTTTGAGCATTTGGGAACCGTAAAAACCTATAAGGTAGATGTTTCAAAACCTGAAGAGATCAAAGAAATGGCACAGAAAGTAAAGCAAGATGTAGGCTTTTTGGATGTAGTCATTAATAATGCAGGTATTGTTGTAGGCAAATTTTTCCATGAGCACACCGAGGCAGAGATTCTTAGGACTATGGATATTAATGCAGTTGGCCCGATGCTGGTGGCACATGCATTTTTACCAGAAATGGTAGAACAGAATTCCGGATATATCTGTAATATAGCATCCTCTGCAGGTCTAATTTCTAATCCTAAAATGGCCGTCTATGTCGCTAGCAAATGGGCGGTTATAGGTTTCTCTGACAGTTTACGACTGGATCTCAAAAAACTTAAAAAGAATATTGGTGTAACTACAGTAACGCCTTTTTATATTAAAACTGGAATGTTTGAGGGTGTGAAATCAATTATTCCTTTAATAGAACCAGAAGATGCAGCTCGTCAAATAATTGATGGGATTGAGGCGAAAAAAGCATTCGTTAGTATGCCATGGTCTGTACGTTTTGTGCGCTTTGGCCAAGCATTATTATCAGTGAATCAATTCGATAAATATATCGGAGGATGGGGAGGTATATATAAAACTATGGACAAATTTACAGGTAGAAAATCATGAACGTAGCATCCACATCAAAAGAAAAAATTCAAGAATTATTTTCTTTACAAAAAGAATTTTTTGAATCTCAAGCAACTAAGTCTATTCGATTTCGTCTTGATGCACTTCAAGCTTTAAAATTATCAATAAAAAAGTATGAGGATAATGTTCTAGAAGCACTCTGGAATGACTTGCACAAAAGCGCCCAAGAAGCATACTATACAGAACTGGCAATAGTTTACTCTGAAATAGACTATCAAATTAAAAACCTTAGTAAGTGGGCTCAGCCGCAATACGCCCTCCCCACTCTTACTACTTTTCCCGCAACTGGAAAAATGATTTTTGAGCCTTTAGGAATGGCACTGATAGTTTCACCTTGGAATTATCCCTTTCATCTAAGCTTAAATACCTTAATTGGTGCTATATCAGGTGGTAATTGTTCAATTGTAAAACCTTCTCCTGACGCAGCGCATACGGCCAATATCATCAACAAAATTATTTCAGAAACATTTCCCCCAAATTTTATTGCGTGCATATCAGGTGGTAGAGATGTAAATGAATTCCTTTTTGATATTCCTTTTGATGTAGTTTGCTTTACTGGAAGTTCCAAAGTGGGAAGTATTTTTATGGAGAAATTTGCTAAGCATTTATCCAAAATGATATTGGAATTAGGTGGTAAAAGTCCTTGCATAGTAAATTGTGATGCCAATATCAATTTAGCAGCGAAAAGAATAGTCTGGGGCAAGACAATAAATGCTGGACAAACCTGCATTGCACCGGATTATCTCTGGGTTCATGAAGATGTAAAGGATGAACTCTTAAAATATATGGAGAGCTATGCTAAAGAATTTTTTGGCGAAAATCCAAAAGAAAGTCCTTATTATGGGCGTATGATACATGATGATGCACAGAAGCGTGTATCCTCTTATCTTTCCCTTGGCACCCCAGCATTCGGTGGTTCAACTTCAGATGAAGAAAGATTTATAGAATTTACACCGCTTCTAAATGTAGATCCTCAAAGTGAAGTAATGCAGACCGAAATTTTCGGCCCAATATTACCAGTTTATAGTTTCAAGGACATGGATGAACCGATAAACATCATAAAAAACAAACCGAAACCTCTTGCATTTTATTATTTTGGAAGCTCACAATCCTCCAAAAAAGTCTTTACGGAAGTTACTTCTGGCGGTGCCTGTATTAATGACACTTTAATGCATATAGCCAATCATAGAATGCCATTCGGTGGAGTAGGCTACAGTGGGCAGGGAAATTATCACGGCCGCTATAGCTTTGAGGCTTTTTCTCATAAGCGCTCCATCTCGATGACGCCGACATGGATAGATGTTCCAGTGAAATATACGCCTTATCCTTTGTATAATTTTGTGAAAAAATTTATTTAAATTAAATAGGCTTTGCGAATTCGCAGAGCCTTTTTACTAGTTAAAAATTTAGATTTATTTCTGATTTTATAAATAATCGCCGCGCGGATTGGCGAAGTTCCCTCAGGAAGCTCTGCTTCCGTGAGGGAAATTCGCGCGGCGATGTGCAAAAGGCGGAGCAAAGCGGAGACTTTTGCACATCTCAAAAATTTCCGTGAGTAATACCTCGAAATTTATAAACTTAATTTGATAAACGGACATGTGCCAAAATAACAACAGAATATACAAAAATTAAACTCCAAAAAGAAAGTCTATCCCAAGTAAAAATATTTTGCTTTTCGCTTCGGGAAATACTAAGGTAAGACATAGCCCAAGCCACAGCTGATAGTAATATATCATACCAATCAAATGTTCCGTGAAGTAAGTGGAAAAATTGCATTGCTTCAAACCAAAGAATTAGGAGGAGCGGTACATATTTTACATATACTTTTATTTTACAAACTTTAATATAGCGGTTTTCACCAAGAAGAGTAAGGCTGGCAATCCAGCAAGCCTCTGGTACACTGTAAATTACAATTGCTGGAAGGTAGATATAGTTTTGAATAGATTGGCGTAAATTATCCAATGCTTCTTTGGAAAATATATATTGGAAGATCTGATTTATAAGAGTTTGCTCTGTTCTAAAGATTATATATATACACGCACTAAATCCTAAAAGTATAAGGCTAATTATTTTATACTTCATATTTTTAAAATAAAAAAAACACCAAAATGATTCTTTTGGTGTTTCATTTATATTTAATTTTAAATTACTTTGATGGAAGGATTTTGGCTTTTACTTCCCCAAAACCAACACGAATATCTTCCTTTAGGCAATAACCTGTAATAGAAATTTGATCCCCATCTTCTAAAAACTTTCTTTCGGTGCCATCATTTAATCGTAAAGGTTTTTCGCCTCTCCATGTAAGCTCTAACAAAGATCCGAAGGAACTTTCTTCTTTACCGGATATTGTTCCCGAGGCATACATATCGCCTACCTCAAGATTACAACCATTAATAGTATGGTGAGCAAGTTGCTGTGCCATATTCCAGTACATATATTTAAAATTACTTTGGCAAATAATAGTTTCCTCTCCTTTTTCCGGTGTTAAAGAGACTGTAAGGTTTATGTCAAAGTTCTTTTCACCATCAAATTTTAAATAATCCAATACTTCAGGCTCTTGTTTCGGCGAGGCAACACGGAATAGCTCTAATGCTTCTAAAGTAATTACCCACGGTGATATGCTGCTGCAAAAACTTTTTCCTAAAAATGGTCCTAATGGAACATATTCCCATGCTTGAATATCACGCGCTGACCAGTCATTAAATAGCACCATTCCAAATATGGCGTTTTCCGCTTCTTGAGTGGTGACACTTTCTCCCAAGGCAGTATTTTTATTTACAATAAAAGCCATTTCAAGTTCAAAATCCAATTGCTTAGTTGGCCCAAAGGAGGGTGCCACTTCATTTGCTGCCTTAGTTTGGCCTTTAGGGCGGTGAAAATCCATTCCTGAAACTACTATAGAGCTTGCACGCCCATGATAGCCTACAGGTAGGTGTTTCCAGTTGGGAAGAAGTGCATTTTCTGGGTCACGAAACATCTTTCCAACATTGGTAGCGTGCTCTATGGAACTATAAAAATCAGTATAATTGGATACATGAACAGGCATCAACATCTCTACCTCATCTAATTCAAAAAAGCAATTTTCTATTGCTTTTTCGTCTTTCTCTAAAAGGGAACCTTCAGAGAATAATTCTTGTAGTTTTTTACGGACAGGAACAGTCACCTCTTTTCCAAGTTCTATGAAATCATTGAGGGTATAGGCCTCAAAAACATTTTCTTCCAGCTCCTCAATTCCTTCTAAGTAGGATAATTCATATAAGCTTGCAAGATCTATTATTTGATCACCAATGCGCGTACAGCAGGCGATGTATTCATTTTTAAAAATTGCAACTCCAAAAGGTATATTATGAATCGAAAAATCAGACTCTTTTTGATATTCTATAAATGATTTCATTAATTATTTAGTATTTGTAGTTAGCCAGCATTGGCTTTTGTTAATTTCCCGTAAGCATATGGCTCCATCAACGGTTACGAAACGCATATTAAATACCATAGGGAATGGGATTTTCTCGTTGTTTAAATGATCCAATCGTACAGAAATAATGTTGTTGGATTGTATAAAATCACCAGTATAAATTTCTGTCCCATTATCTTTTAAAATTCGAAGACTCACAATTTTTTCTGCAAAAGCCATATTATAGGTTTTCCCTTCATTCTGCATAGTAAAAGACTTTCCTATGGGGCTGATGCTTAC
>JAGLAZ010000003.1:41539-119805 GCA_018260565.1 Flavobacteriaceae bacterium | reverse complement strand
ACATTTTGAGGGTGGTCTAGCTTG
Organism: Flavobacteriaceae bacterium; assembly: GCA_018260565.1. Lineage (GTDB taxonomy): Bacteria > Bacteroidota > Bacteroidia > Flavobacteriales > Weeksellaceae > JAGLAZ01. The sequence goes on along the minus strand of JAGLAZ010000003.1, from coordinate 119,781 downwards.
CTTAATCTTTTCTGTGCATCTTTCCAAGGAGTACATGAAGTAAGAAATAGGATAAGTGCGGTGGAAATAAAAGGCCTCATTATAAATTTCCCCTTTTTGCTTGTTCTCGCTCAAGAGCCTCAAATAAAGCTTTGAAATTCCCAGCACCAAAACTTTGAGCACCATGCCTTTCAATAATCTCAAAGAATAAAGTTGGGCGGTCTTCAACTGGTTTTGTAAAAATTTGTAATAAATAACCTTCCTCATCATGGTCTATTAAAATACCAAGATCTTGGAGTCTCTTTAAGTCTTCATTTATATGTCCTACACGCTCTGGAACCATTTCATAATAAGCTTCTGGTGGTGCCGAAAGAAACTCTACTCCTCGTTTTTTTAACTCCGTGACTGTGTGAATAATATCTTTAGTAGCTACAGCGATATGCTGAACGCCTTCTCCTCCATAAAAATCCAAATATTCTTCTACTTGGGATTTTCGTTTACCTTCTGCAGGTTCATTAATAGGAAATTTAGCAAACCCGTTTCCGTTGGACATTACCTTAGACATCAAAGCAGAATATTCTGTGTTGATTTGTTTATCATCAAAGGAAAGAATATTCACAAATCCCATCACATCCTCATACCATTTCACAACGGGGAGCATCCTGTTCCAGTCTACATTTCCTACGCAATGATCCACATACAAGAGGCCAACTTCTTCCGGATTATAGGCAGATTCCCATTTTACATAGCCTGGCATAAAGAGACCAGAATACTTTTTTCTCTCTACAAACATGTGTACCGTCTCGCCGTAGGTATAGATGCCGGACATTCTTACTTCGCCAAAATCATCCGTCAAAGTTGTTGGTTCTAAGTAGGGGAGAGCGCCTCTTTTAGTGGTTTCCTCGAAAGCGGAATAGGCATCATCCACCCAAAGGGCTAGAATTTTAACACCGTCTCCATGTTTTTTTTGATGTCCACATATAGGAGAATCACTTTTAAGGCCTGAGGTCAATACCAGTTTTACTTTGCCTTGTTGGAGGACATAGGAAGCGCGATCTCTTACTCCAGTTTCCGGGCCGGCATAGGCAAGAGATTGAAAACCAAAGGCTGTTTTATAAAAATGTGCTGCTTGTTTCGCATTACCTACATAAAATTCAATGTAATCTGTACCATTAATAGGTAAGAAATTTTCTGCTTGGGCTATTTTCTCCGCAAATGTTGCCATCTGAAATCAATATTTTTATTAATTAGCAAGATACATAAAAGATTATTTACGCTTCGAAAATGGATTAAATAGAATAATAAGTAGGAAAAAATTATGTAAGATTAGTGAAATTCATTGCAAAGCCTAAAGTCAAAATTATCATTTGTTAAATGTATTGTTGAAAAAGAAAATTGCAAGTATTACGACTAAAATTAAATAATCTATTTATTTGGGCCAAAACATTCAGCGGCATTTAAATTAACTTTTTTTAAAGTTGGATAACTCTTTAAATCGCTCATAGGCAGCTCGTTCCAGCATTTCCCGATCATCTGGGTGAGATATTTCTATTAAAGCCTTGGCCCGCTGTGCCATATTTTTACCATAAAGATCCCGTGCCCCATATTCTGTAACTACCCAGTGGATATGTCCTCTTGTAGTCACTACACCCGCGCCTGTTTTAAGGTATGGTACTATGCGCGCTTGGCCTTTTTTGGTGCGAGAGCTTATGGCAATTATGGGTTTTCCGCCCTCGCTTAGCGCAGCTCCCCGCATAAAATCCATTTGCCCGCCAATACCAGAAAATTGGTACGTTCCTATGGAATCTGCACAAACTTGCCCAGTAAGATCTACTTCAATTGCAGAATTTATCGCCACAATCTTTTTATTTCGCATAATTTGGATGGGGTGGTTTACTACTTCCACATTAAGGAAAGCGAAGGCAGGGTTATCATCGATATAATCATATAATTTTCTTGTTCCAAAACAAAAGCTGGTAATAGTTCTATTTTCGTGAACACCCTTATATTTATTGGTAATGATGTCATTTTCTACCAAATTTACTATGCCGTCACTTAGCATTTCTGTGTGAATTCCTAGGTCTTTATGATTGTTTAAACATCGAAGCGTAGCATCTGGAATGGTTCCAATTCCTAGCTGAAGGGTAGAGCGATCATCAATCAGTTCCGCTATATTTTTTCCAATGGTGAGTTCTTCTTGGCCTACCTTGGCTCCATAATCTACTGTAAGAAGCTCTTCTTCATGCCACACTAATTTATCAATCCTTGAAAAATGAATCATGGAATCCCCGTGGGTGCGAGGCATACGCGGATTAACTACTGCTATTACTATTTTTGCAGTATCTACCGCCGCCCGTGCTACATCTACAGAGGTCCCCAATGTGCAATACCCATGGGCATCAGGAGGTGATACAGTTACTATAGCCACATCTAATGGTAAATAATTTCTTTTAAATAAAAGAGGGATTTCACTTAAAAAAACTGGAACGAAATCTCCTCTTCCAGAGTTTACAGCTTCCCGAACAGGAGTAGAGGTAAAAAGAGAATTAATGTAAAAACTATCTTTATATTGAGGTTTTGCAATCTCTACATTACCTTGCAGTGTAATGCTTACAATTTCACAATTTCGCAGTCTTTGGGATTGTCTTGCCAATTCATCAATGAGATGATTTGGGGTACAGGCACTTCCGTGAAGAAAAATTCTACTGTCGGATTGTACTAAAGAAATGGCATCTTCAGGGCTGGTATAGATAGGTTTCAAATGTAAAGTTTTAACAAATATAAGGGTGTAAGGTTAAATTCATAAGGTACTGGCATAATATCATTATTCCATTGGCTAATCCTATGTAATAGTAAGCGTATTATATTACCACAGGAATGTTGCATGCGCGTGAGGGCGTAGGCGCTTACCCCGCAAGCCGGGCTGGAACGAAGTGGAAGCCCGGCGAGGAGTAATAGCCGGAGACCGACCCGAAGGCCTTCAGGGCGGAGGAGCGAAGCGTAGCCGACTAGGGCCGTAGGGGCACGCCCTTACTTAAACCTTATGTATATATTCGTCAATCCCTGTTTTAATATGAATTTAGTAGGTTCGGCATACTAAATTGTTCTTTTTGTATTTTTACTCAAAATTATTTCATGCGTTATTTTTCCGCGGGCCATATTCCTCCTAAAAGACACACCGTTTTTAAATCTCCTAAGGATACATTTTATTACGAACAGCTTTTCGGAACGGAAGGGTTTCACGGGATTGCGTCGCTTCTTTACCATACGCATCGGCCCACTCAGATAAAATCCATTGGTAATGTGAAGGATGTGAGTCCGAAAATAGCAGTAGATAAAAATGTCACGCCACGCATGTTTAAAGGAATGAATGTATCCCCAGAATTGGATTTTCTGGACAGTCGTAAAATTCTGATGCTGAATAATGATTTAAAGATGGGGCTAGCGAAACCACAAGAATCCATGGATTATTTCTACAAAAATGCGGAATGCGATGAGTTGCTTTTTGTACATCAGGGGAGTGGAATACTTAAAACTTTCCTTGGAAACTTAGAATTTTCCATTGGAGATTACCTTATCATTCCGCGCGGTACCATTTACCAAATAGAATTTTTTACCAAGGATAATGTATTTTTTGTGCTGGAATCCCATTCTCCTATTTACACCCCTAAGCGGTACCGTAACGAGTTTGGACAACTTCTAGAACATTCGCCTTTCTGCGAGAGGGACATCCAAGGTCCAGATTTTCAGCCCCCTAAGGACGAGAAGGGGGATTTCCTAATTAAAGTGAAAAAGGAAAACCAGATAACTGACTTTATATATGCCACGCATCCCTTTGATGTAGTTGGCTGGGACGGTTACTTTTATCCTTATAAATTTAACATTAAAAATTTCGAGCCTATTACGGGTAGGCTACATTTGCCACCGCCTGTTCATCAAAATTTTGAAGCGCATAACTTCGTAATCTGTTCCTTTGTTGCGAGGATGTATGATTATCATCCCCTTTCTATTCCAGCACCATACAACCATTCCAATATAGATTCTGATGAAGTATTATTTTACACAGAAGGAGATTTTATGAGTCGGAATCATATAGATTTAATGGACTTCACACTACATCCAGGAGGCATAGTACATGGCCCCCATCCTGGTGCGATGGAACGAAGCATTGGGAAGAAGTTTACGGAAGAATATGCGGTAATGGTAGATCCTTTTCGCCCGCTTAAGATTACCGAAGAAGCCTTAAAGGTGGAAGATCCTACCTATGCATTTTCTTGGTTGGACGAGCCGGAGAATTTCGTTCAGGACAGATTGCAGGAGTAGTAATCTACCAATAAACTAAGAAAAATTGTAAAGAGAAAATTAGTTTTAACACGTAGTTAAGATTAAATAAAAAACTTTCAGATATTGGATATTACTAGTAGCCTGAATAAAATATGAGTAGACTTTTTCTGAACTTTCGCTGGTCTGGCTAAATCTAATTGATTTTTTTTCAATCAAGTTTTTTTTGTGGCGTGCCCCTCCAGCTGCGGCATCGGCTCCACTTCGTTCCGCCGTGCCGCGCTTCCGGGTCGGTCTACGGCTATTACACCTCATCCGGGCTTCCACTTCGTTTCAGCCCGTCTTGCGGGGTAAATGCCTTCGCCCTCACGCAGAAATTCGCAAAATAAAAGCGAATAATAGTTTTTTAATGTGACTTATGCATTAAATCTATATACCCAAATCTAATCCACCAAAATTCCCGGAACTCATAAAAAGGATGGCTTTATTAACTTTGGATAACGAATGCCAATATGCTGAAATGCTTTCTGCACTCGTAAAAATTTTGATGTCATCTCTCCCAAAACATTGCTTAATAAATTCTGCGGAAATAGGATCCAACCTTTTAATACGCAAAGCTTCTTCAGAATAAAAAACTATAGCCTCGTTAAGTCCGTCTAAAGTATGCTTATACTGTGTAAGAAACTCAGGATTTAGGCTGGAATAAGTATGAAGTTCCAATAAACCTATCGTAGGTATTTCTTCGAATTGATGAGTAAAGGCTTGTACACAAGCTTTAACTTTACTTGGCGCGTGAGCAAAATCCTTGTATACTATGGCAACATCTTGTAGCAATACACGCTCCATTCTTTTGGAAGCACCGCGAAAACTCATCATAGCCTCATAAAATTCATCCTCCTGAACACCCATTTGCTGGCAAATGAGCCTCGCACCTTCTAAATTTTGTAAATTATGTTTTCCGAAAATTTCCAACGGTAACTCCCCAGATGATGTTATTAAATACGTTTTACCTCTTTTTATAGTGTGAGTAGGGGTAGTGTAAGGAATTTTTCTAAAGTATACCTGTGCGCCTTCAACTATTTTTTTCAGTTCCTCATCTTCCTCATTATATACCAACACCCCACCAGGCGTAATGCTATTCACAAAATCCTGAAATGGCTGTATATAAGACTCGAATGTTGGAAACACATTAATATGGTCCCAAGCAATCCCACTTAATAAGGCGATTGTAGGCTTATAATGTAGAAATTTTGATTTTCTATCAATGGATGATGATAGATATTCATCCCCTTCCAATAGCATAAATTCATTTTCTTCAGAAAGATTTACCATACAGTCATAGCCCTCCAGTTGGGCGCCCACCATGTAATCTAAACTTTTTCCAGCGCTTCTCATAACATGCAATATCATGGAGGTTATCGTAGTTTTCCCATGAGAACCAGCAATTACAACTCTGGTTTTATGCTGAGATTGATGATATAGAAACTCTGGATACGAGTAGATAGGGATATTGAGTTCCTTAGCTTTTGCAAGTTCAGGGTTATCTGCATGAGCATGCATACCGAGTATTACGGCATCTAAATTTGAATGTATATTATTCGCATCCCATCCATATTTTTCTGGTAATAAGCCTTGGGATTTTAAACGGGTAAGAGATGGTTCGAAAATGGCGTCATCTGATCCGCTAACTTGATAATTTTTTCTTGAAAGAGCTATTGCCAAATTGTGCATTGCGCTTCCACCAATAGCGATAAAATGAATATTCATATTTACTGATGAGAATTTACTACAGCTTCCAAAGCCTGTACGATTTCGTTCCAGTTATTTTGATCAGAAAGTAGAATTCCTCCAGCATTACTTTTAGAAGCGTGAATTTCTGGTATATTGGATATGATTCTTATACCTTCTGTACCTATTTTCTTTTGAAAACCTTCTTTAATGGATGCAAATTTTTTTTTCTTTAAGGTTTGTACAAGGCCATCGAATTGATCTTTAGTTATATCAAATTCACTTCGAGATTTTTTTCCTTTTTCTTCAACAACTTTTATAACGGACTTTTCAGAAATATAATAATTAACGTAGGATACAGGTGCATCAGACGTTTTTATATAGATAATGGGTGTGTGCTTTGGATGGAAAACACAGGATTGTACAGATAATAAAAGTACTGCAATCCAAACAGTATGTATTAAAAATATTTTCTTACAATTCGATTTCATCTTTTTTATTTTGGGTATTTTGCTCGTAATCATGAAGTACATTAAATTCTGGACTCTGCTCTATCGCGAACATTATCTTTCCCAATATATCGTTGGTTTTTTCAATGTCAAAATCAAATTGGATAGGCGGTTTAAATTCCATTGACGGTTGTACTCCTGTAACTTTTACTTTAAGACCTTTTTTATCAAAAGCTCTGCGAAATCCGTTTATTACTATAGGTATTACTATAGGCTTTTGGTCTTTCACCAGCCTTGCCGTTCCTTTTCTACCTTCTGCAAAAGCCGAAGTAGTACCTTGTGGAAAAGTAATTACCCAGCCATTATCTAAAGCTTTTAAAATATTATCTACCTCTCCCATATCTACCATTCTATTGACATTTTTCCCCTCAGCTCGCCAGGTGCGTTTTACAGTAATAGCACCAGCAAGTTTAAAGATTTTAGCCAATATTCCTTTATCCATGGTCTCTTTCGCAGCTACATAATAGAAATCTACTTTTGGATTTAGTAAATAAATAGGGTTTTTAATCGTATTTAAATAACCGTTATTTACTGCACAAAACACATGATACATAGCGGCTACATCAGCAAAATATGTTTGATGGTTTGAAACGAAAAGTACATTTTTATCCGGCAGGTTAACCAAATGTTCGGAGCCGCTTATTTTTAATTTGTTAAAACCGTTAAACCTCCTATAGGAAACCATTCCTAGGATAAATATAATTAATCTTTTAAGGAAATAAATATTACCAAAAGAGTCTGTAAAGATTGTTTTTTTGGCCATTTGCTTACAGATATAAAAATAATTCTCTACACTCGGCTAAAATCATAGAAGTTGCACCCCAAATATCATAACCATCGAAGGTAAAATACGGAACTTTTACACCCCTGCTGGTAGGGAAAATTTTAGTAGGAGCTGGTATAGGAAGCTGTATCAATGTTTGAAGGGGGAGAAGGATTAGTTTTTGAGCCTCCATTTCTTGAATAAAAAAGTCAGGATTTTTCTTGGTGAAACTCAGAAATGGGTATACAAGAAAATTGCTCGGTGGTATATAAATGGGGCTCAAAGCTCGTATAAATCGTATTGCAGATTGCTCTATACCTATTTCCTCTTCAGTTTCTCTTGCCGCTGTTATTTCATAATTAGCATCTTCTTCCTCATACCTTCCACCAGGTAAGGAAATTTGTCCACTATGTTTGTCATTAGGATGATCTGTGCGTAAAATGAGTGGTATATGCCATTCATCATTCTGCATGCATAGCATTACATTTACAGCTGCTAGTTTAGGAATTTTCTTCAACACTAAATCCATATCAAATTTAGGCCGATAGGCCGGAGAAAACAAAGCATGAGCTTCCTCTCCAGGTAAAGGTTTGGATTTAATCTTTTCTAAAATTTCTATCCCGCGCATGCTATAAATTTAGTGAGAAAATTTAAATAGGATATTCTTTTTTTCGTCTAAAATTTGATATTCCAAGTATTTAAAAGAATCACGTGCTACAATGCTGATCCATTTTTTATTTGTTATAAACCAATTCATCTGTATGCTATTTTGTCCTTTTGTTAAATACGCTTCTATAAAGGGATGCACATGGAGAAAAAGTCTACCCTTATAATTCTGACATTGATTTTGAACTTCTTCAGTCATTTTTTCAATGATAACCACTGGTGCCTGAATCTCTCCAACACTGTTTGGGTTTTCTTCGGTAGTTTCTATTTTTTTCTCAGGACGGTAGCGTTGCCTTGTTACTTGTATGAGGCCAAATCTGCTAGGAGGCAAGATTTTATGTTTTGCTTTATCCTTTTCCATTTCAGCCACAAATTGTTCGTAAAGTAATTTTCTATGTTCTGCAATTTGCATATCAATGAAATCAATCACAATAATACCACCCATATCTCGCAGACGCAGTTGGCGTGCAATTTCCGTAGCAGCTAATTTGTTCACCGTGAAGGCATGATCTCTATTTCCAGCAGTTCCTACTACAGAATTGGGACCAGAATTTACATCTATAACATGTAGAGCTTCAGTATGTTCTATTACTAAATAAGCACCTCTTGAGGAGGGTATATTTACATGTTTTCCGAAACTCTGTTTCAGCTGTTTTTCCACATTGTAATATTCCATCATAGGAACATGGCTATCGTAAAACTCAACGATATCCTTACGTTCCGGTGCAATGCTCTGCATATAGGTTTCTATTTCCTGAGCAAGCGTCTCATCATCGACATGAATTTTAGCATAATCTGCATTAAAATTATCCCGTAATGTGGAGGAAACTTTGGTATCCTCACTTAAAATTTTACTCGGGATTTTATTTTTTCTAATATTAAGCAAAACTGTTTCCCATTTACGAAGCAATTGCTTCATATCTTGGTGCAGCTCAGCACTTTTTTTTCCTTCAGCCGCAGTGCGCACGATAACCCCAAATCCTTCCGGCTTAATACTGGTAACCAATGTTTTAAGGCGCTGCCGATCCTTCGGAGCTGTAATTTTCTTCGATAAGGAAATTTGATCATCAAATGGAATTAGTACCATGTACCTACCCGTAATGGAAATTTGAGTACTTATTCTAGGCCCTTTAGTAGATATAGGTTCCTTAGTAATTTGAAGTAGAAGTATATCATCCTTAGCTAAAATTTTATCTATAGTACCACGTTTTTCAATTTCCGGCTGAGGTTCTAAAGTTGTTAGGCTAAAGTCTTTTTTATGACCAAAAATAATTTGCTTTACCAGATCCTTATAGCGTAGATAATCTGGACCTAAATCTTGATAATGCAAAAAACCATCCTTCCCGGGACCTACAGTCACGAAGGCTGCATTCATATTAGGAGCCAGTTTTTTTACACGACCAAGAAATATATCACCTACATTAAATTCCTGTATGAGACTTTCCTCATGCCATTCGAAGAGCCTTCCATTTTCCAGAAGGGCAATGCTGGTAACCTCATCTTCTGTAGAGATAAGGAGTTCTTTAGTTAATTCTTTGCTCAAAATAGGAGGTATATCATTACAAAAAAGTTGGCACCGCCATAGATACCAACCCTTATTTGTCTGATGTTAGGAATGCTTATTTTTTCTTCTTGTGGCGGTTAGCTCTCCTTCTTTTCTTTCTTTTGTGGGTTGCTACCTTATGTCTTTTTCTTTTCTTTCCGCTTGGCATAGGTTCTTATTTATATTAATGGTTGTTTTACGATTACTTCTTTACCGGCACTTTGGTTTTCACTTTTTCAGTGAAACTTTTAGCGGGTTTAAAAGAGGGGATATGGTGTGCAGGAATATCAATAGCTGTATTTTTTGAGATATTTCTTCCTGTCTTAGCCGCTCGCTGTTTAATGACAAATGAGCCGAATCCTCTCAGGTAAACATTATTACCGGCTACCATGCTGCTTCGGATTTCTGCCATGAATGCTTCCACGATTTTTTGTGTTTCAGCTTTTTCAGTGCCAAGTTTGGAAGATATGGTAGTAACTAATTCTGCCTTAGTCATTTAAATTTAGCTTTAAAATTGGAGTGCAAATGTAGGTATTTCTTTAATACCATAAAAATGAATACTTTAGTGAATGCAATTTTTCCACCTAATTAATAAAGAATGGCTTTTGTAGAGGCGGCGCAAGCCTTATATCAGTGGTATAAATCTCATGGTAGAAATCTTATTTTTAGGGAAACCAAAGAGCCCTATCCTATATGGGTGGCTGAGATTGTATTTCAGCAAACCAGAATTGCGCAGGGTATGCAGCATTATATCAACTTTTTACACTCTTTCCCTACAATAAAGACCTTAGCAGAAGCAGGTGAGGATGAACTAATGCTCTCTTGGAAAGGTTTAGGATACTATACCCGTGCGATAAATATTAGAAAAGCTGCCCAAAAAATAATGGAGCAACATCATGGTATATTTCCTACAGATTTTAATGAAATTTTAAAATTACCTGGAATAGGAAACTACACCGCAGCCGCTATTTCTAGTATATGTTTTAACATTCAAAAAATAGCAGTAGATGGAAATTTTTACCGAGTGTTTTCACGGTATTATAAGGACGATACAGATATTTCCGGCGCTAAAGCCTTTACGTACTTTGAAAATCTAGCATTGCCATTTCTGGAAAAGTTCCCTGGGACCGCAGGAGATTTTAATCAGGCAATAATGGATATTGGCTCTCAAATTTGTTTACCTAAAAATCCTAAGTGCACTATTTGCCCTTTAAATAAAAATTGCCAAGCCTATCGAGAGGGAATACAATCTCAATTTCCTGTGAAAAAATCCAAGGTTAAGGTCTTACATGCCGAATTATTCTATGAATTTTGTTATAATCAAAATCATTTCATTGCTAAAAAAAGAAATCAAGAGGGTATATGGAAGAATTTGTTTGAATTTCTGCCCATTTCAGAAGATCAATGGAACCATTTTTGCCAAAATTCACCCTCAATAATCTTTCATCATAAGCTTACACATAGAAATTTAACTATTAAAATAGCTGTTCATAGGGTTTCTGAAAATGAATTTAAATCAATGGTAAAAAAGGAAGGAAATATAAAAATGGCCTTTCATAATACATCCTCCATTGCCTTTGCAAAGCCTTTCACACAATTTTTAGCATATTTCGATGCATTTGGAAACCCTAAAACATTATTTTTGCCGAATGATTAAGTTTTTTCCAGTTACAGTTTTGGTTTTTGGTTTTATGGTGTCTTGTTCCGAAACCCCTGTTCCAAAACCTTTAGGAGAACTTCGATTGGAATATCCAGAGCCTTCATACACGCTATTTAGTCCTAATAATTGTCCTTTTCAATTGGAAATTTCAAGGCTTGCACGCGCCGAACCGGGGAAATCCGCATGTTATTTTAATATCTTTTATCCTTCCTTAAAAGCAAAGTTATTTCTTACATATCAGCCGGTACATACGCTTGGAAATCTTGTAGCGGAAAACGAAAAAATAGTTTTTAAACATACGATTAAAGCTTCCAACATCGTTAATAAGACTTTTACATACCCCGATCATAAGGTTTCTGGAAATTATTACAAAATAGAAGGTGAAGCGGCCAGTAATGTACATTTTTATGCTACCGATAGCAGTGCCCACTTTATTTCCGCGAGTCTTTATTTTAAAACTCGGCCCAATCCCGATTCTCTCGCTCCTGCTATTGACTATGTAGAGCGAGATCTAAAACATATGCTTTCCACTTTAACTTGGAAATAAAATAATTACATGCAAAATTTATTATTGGTAGGCTCTATGGCCTATGATTGTGTAGAGACCCCTTCAGGTAAAAGAGATAACCTTTTAGGAGGTGCCGCATCTTACATAGCGCTTTCTTGCGCAGCACTTCGATGTCCTGCAGCTGTGGTTTCAGTAGTAGGAGAAGATTTTAAAGGGTCTTATTTAGAATATTTTAAAAATCATAGTATTGATATTTCCGGTATACAGAAAATAAAAGGGGAGAAATCCTTTGTTTGGAAAGGGAAATACCATCAAGATTTAAATGATAGAGATACTCTAGCAACTGAGCTAAATGTTTTAGAAAACTTTAAACCTAATTTGCCAGATACTTGTCTTAATCCTAAGATTGTAGTCTTGGGTAATCTTCATCCTAATGTACAAATGGAGGTTTTAAATCAATTACAATCTCAGCCAAAAGCCATTCTACTGGATACTATGAATTTTTGGATGAGTAATGCCCCAAAAGAATTGCAGAAAATTATCCAAAAAGCCGATATACTAACGATAAATGATCATGAAGCCAGAGAACTGAGCGAGGAATATTCCCTGCCATTAGCCGCTAAAATCATACAAAAAATGGGGCCGAAAGTTGTGGTAATTAAAAAAGGGGAGCATGGTGCACTGTTATTTTATGAAAATGAAATATTTGCTTTTCCTGCTGCCCCTCTTGAGGTAGTTTGTGATCCTACAGGAGCAGGTGATGCCTTTGCAGGAGGGATGGCAGCACACCTTCAAAAATGTGAAGAAATTTCTTTTGAAACGTTAAAGCAGTCTATAGTGCTAGGATCCGTAATGGCATCCCTTACTGTGGAAAAATTTGGTCCTGAGAATCTATTTGATTTAAAAATAGATACCATTAAAGAGAGATTGCAATTATTTGAAAATCTGACACATTGTAATTTCCCAAGTCTATTTTCATAATATCTTTCTCATCATCACTTTCCCTTATATTTGTACCCAATAAATTTTTTTCATGCAAAAAATAGTAATAAAATTAATATTGTCACTTTTTATTGTGGCAGGATTTTCTATAAAAGCTCAGCTGAGCAAAGGTGCCTTGGTAGATGGCATCGCTGCAGTAGTGGGAGATCAAATAATTTTAGAATCTGATATAGATCAACAGATGAATTACGCCAAAGAAAGTGGTGTAGCATCTGCCACACGTTGTGAGATGCTGGAAACCCTAATGAGTAATAAAATTATGGTTCATCAAGCTAAAATGGATACATTAATAGTAGCTCCATTAGATAAATTAAAGCAGAGTTCTGCTAGGAAATACAAAGAATTCTTAAACGGTACGGGTGGAAATGAAAAGGAGTTGTTAGAAAAATTTAAATATAAGACTCCCTATGAAATGCGCTCAGCAATTGAAAGAATTGAATTAGAACAATTTTATTTTAGTGAAAAACTTGAATCCATTACTAAAGGATTGGATGTGACACCTGCGGAAATAACCAAATTTTACCAGGAAAATTCTTCTCAGTTACCTGAAGTGTCAGATGAAATCCAATTAAGCCAAATTCAATTAGAACCTGAACTTACACAATCACATAAGCAGGAACTTATTGATAGACTTTTACAAATAAAAAAAGAAATTCAAAATGGAAAACCTTTTGAAGAAATGGTACAAATTTATTCTGATGATCAGGCATCCATTCCAGCAGGAGGTTTATATAAAAATACGCCTAGAGGGCAAATGGTAAAATCCTACGAAGGAGCGGCGCTCAGCTTAAATGAAGGGGAAATATCAGATCCTGTGGAAAGTGAATATGGTTTTCACCTCATACAACTTCTTAAAAGAAATGGCAATTTCTATGATTCTAGGCATATCCTTCTAAAATCTAAACCTACTAAAGAAGAAATTCAAGCGGCAGTAAACAAGTTAGACAGTATACGATCTTTAATAATTGCCCAGAAAATAAGTTTTAAAGACGCTGCAGTAAAATATTCCACTGATAAAGGATCAAAATTTAGCGGGGGAATTATCCAAGATCAATCTGGGAATGATAAAATTCCAAAATTACAGTTGCCTACTCAAATCGGCTTCCAGATCTCTGGTGTGCAGGAAGGTAATATGACGGAGGTATTTACAACGGGGGAGGATGGCGCTAGTGTTGCCAACATAATTTTAGTAAGAAAAATAATCCCAGCACATCCAATGTCTGTAAGTACAGATTATGATAGATTAAAGGCCATTGTTTTACAAAAGAAAAAAGCAGAAATAGCAGAACAATACATCTTACGAACTACGCCTGATGTATTCATAAGTATTACAGGTGCGTACCAAACCTGTGATTTTAAAAACAAATATCTAGGTAATTCTAATAAAAATAATGCCTCATTATAGGCTTTCAAAACTTAAGTAATGATAGAAAATCCCATTACGAGGCTCTTTAAAATTAATCATCCCATCATCCAAGGTGGGATGATTTGGCATAGTGGGTGGAAGTTGGCCTCCGCCGTATCTCTTCACGGCGGCCTTGGTTTATTAGGTGCAGGGAGTATGTATCCAGATGTATTTTTGGAGCATGTTTTAAAAATGAAAAAAGCATGTGATGAAGGCGAAAATTCAGTTTCGTGGGGAGTAAATATTCCTTTATTATATCCAAATATTGAAGACTTAATTGATATTTCAATCCGAGAAGGCGTTAAAATAGTTTTTACCAGCGCTGGAAATCCTGCACAGTACACTTCTAGATTAAAAGCCGAAGGAATAACAGTAGTTCATGTGGTTTCCTCCACCAAATTTGCCATGAAAGCCGAAGCCGCGGGTGTGGATGCCGTAGTTGCAGAAGGCTTTGAGGCAGGAGGGCATAATGGTAGAGAAGAGACTACCACACTGTCATTAATACCTGCTGTATGCGATGCCGTAAAAATTCCTGTAATAACAGCTGGCGGAATAGCCACAGGGAGACAAATGTTTGCGGCTATGAGTTTGGGTGCAGATGCAGTGCAAATAGGAAGTGCATTTGCAGCTACACAAGAGAGTTCCGGACATCCATCTTGGAAAGAAAAAATTACTTCTATGCAGGAAGGGGGGACGGCACTTACATTAAAGGAATTGGCTCCGGTGAGATTAGTTAAAAATAAACTTTACGAAGAATTCGTCGGAATATATAAGGCTGGTGGCTCTGTTGAAGATTTAAAAGAACATTTAGGTCGAGGCCGAGCAAAAGCAGGGATGTTTTTGGGAGATTTAGAAGAAGGGGAATTGGAAATAGGACAAGCTTCTAATTATGTCAAGGAAATTCTTTCAGTTGAAACACTTATGCATAACATTTTACAAGAATATGAAATCACTCGGGTGAGAATGGTTGATAAGCGTTAATTCATTTAAAATAAAATAAGAATTATAAACCTTGCTACACCTTTATATAATTCTTTTATAAGCGCCGGTATTTAGGAATAGATTAGGGTTGAAAGATTTTTAACCCTAAATTTTTTTTACTTTTAAAGTAGAAAAATAAGAGGTTTGAGTCATTCTTTGAGGGAAATACCTACATCAATTTAAATAAGATAATAAGGAATTTAAATTCTCTATATCCTTTATATTCTATTAATTATACCTGAATGCTAATTATTTGTGAATAAAGTTATATTAACTAAAAAGGTAAACTTAAAATATTATTTGGAATAAAATTTTTGTACCAAGTAGATTCGATAAAATTAATTTATAAATTAATCAAAATGATTTGCCAAAAAATTATTTTATATCTTCGTTAAATATTAAATAATTTTTCTAATGAAGCATATTTTACTCTTTTTTTCAATATTAGTTGGTGTATTTCTGCCAAAAAGCCAAATAAATCTTGGCTCTGGCACCGTGACAGGACGTTCTCCTATTGATTCATTTTATGGATTTACATACTCTCAGCAAATTTTTACTAAGTCTGCTATTAATGCTCTTAATCCTGGAAGTATAACGGGATTAAAATTTTACCTTTCTCCTACAGCTTCTTTAACAAGCTCAAACGAATGGGTAGTTTATATGGGTACTACTACCAAAACTGTATTTTCCTCCACAACAGATTATATCCCATTAAGTTCACTTACTCAAGTCTTTTCCGGTACTATTACTAATAACGCTGGTACTGTAACTATTACGTTAGCAACACCATTTGCTTATAATAATCTTGATAATTTGGTGGTAGCGGTAGATGAAAATAAAGCCGGTTATAATGGTTCTTCAGATCGATTTTACGTATTTACAGGCCCTACTAATTCCGTTTTACGATACATCAGTGATAGTACTAACCCTGATCCTGTCACTCCACCTTCAGGAGAACTTTCGGCGGAGCAATCTAATGTTACTCTCCTTGGTCTTACACCAAATCCAAATCTAGCATGTCCACAAATAGTTTCACCAAGTAATGGAGCTACCAATGTGAGTCTAACGCCAAGTATTTCATGGGTAGCTCAAAATAATGCGACAGGCTACAAAGTTTCTATTGGGACCACTGTTGGAGGAACGGATATCGTAAATAACTTTGTGGTAACTAATGCGAGTACCTATAATGTAACTACACCATTACAAAATGTTACTACATACTATGTTACCATTACGTCTTATAATGCTACCAATACAAGTTTGGGATGTACTAGTACAAGCTTTACTACTAAAGGATTAGATTGTCCAGTAGTTACTCAGCCCCTAAACAACGAGGCTGGTGTAAGTACTTTACCTTCTTTCTATTGGAATACTATTGCTGGTGCCACGGATTATAAAGTTAATGTAGGTACAACTCCAGGGGGTACCCAAATTCTAAATGGGGTAAGTGTGGGCACAGCTACCAATTATACCATGACAACTCCTTTGGCAAATAATACAACGTATTATGTTAGTATTATTGCAACGAATGCCGCCGGATTAGTATCTACAGGCTGTGCGGGAAATGCCTTTATTACTTTATGCGGCTCGGTAACTACTTTTACTGAAAACTTTGAAACCACTGAGAATAATACCTTACCTCCATGTTGGGTTAAACTAGGTACTTCAGGTTCAGTATATGTACAAACAGACGCAGGAATATCGGGTTCAAAAAATCTTTATATATATTCCTCATCTCTTTCATCTCAAGCTACCGTTAAGATGCCACCAGTATCCAATGCATCTGCTGGTACTCATAGATTACGATTTAAGTTGGTTAAAAATTCAACTGCAGGAGGAGTTATACAGGTAGGTTACCTTACTAATCCTTCTTTAGCAAGTTCATTCGTGGCTATTACTTCTTTTACAGCAGGTGATACACCAGTTCTGGTAACCACCGGTGCTATATCTGCACCTGCTGGAGTGAGCGTATTAGCTTTAAGACATACAGGTTCTCCTTCAAATTCTGTAAAAATAGATGAGGTAACCTATGAACCAGTTCCAAACTGTCCAGATGTAATTTCACCTGTAGTGGGAGCTAGTACCACCACTAGTGTATCTGTATCTTGGACAGCACCAGCCACTTTGCCATCTTCTGGATATCAGATATACTATTCCACATCAGCTACAGCTCCGAACGCAAGTACAGTTCCACAGGTAACCAATGTTACAGGTACTTCTACTACGATAACTGGACTCAACCCTACTACCTTATATTATATATGGATACGAAGCAATTGTGGTGCTTCTGGTTTTGGATCATGGATATTGATGGGTTCTACTAATACCCAATGTACTGCTGCCAATGTGCCGTATTATGAAAATTTTAACTCTGTATCCCCACCCGTTTTACCTATTTGTACGAGTGTATTAAATGCAGGTAGTGGAAATAATTGGAATACGAGTATGGTAACATCCGGAGGTTTTTCTTCTAATGTTCTTAGCTATTTTTATAATTTTACTAACGCTGCTAATACTTGGTTCTTTACTCGTGGAGTGAACCTTACTGCAGGAACTTCTTATAGAATATCTTACAAGTACGCTTCTAGTTCTAGTTTCTTTGAGGAAAAGCTTAAAGTGGCCTATGGAACATCTGCTACAGTTGCCGGTATGACAAACCAATTAGCCAACTATCCTAATTTATTAAATAATACAGCACAAACAGAGACGATAGATTTTGTACCAACTACCTCTGGTGTGTTTTATTTTGGATTCAATGCCTACTCGATTGCAAATCAATTCAATATCTATGTAGATGATATTGCAGTGGAATTTTCCCCTTCATGTCTACCTCCATCACAGCTTACATCATCTAATACTACTACCACTTCTAGTCTTATTTCATGGACTGCTCCAGTACCAGCTCCTAGTTCTTATGAGATATATTACTCCACTTCTGCTACTGCGCCTACAGCGAGTACTGCGGCTCAAGTTGTAAATATTACAGGTACCTCTTATACATTAATAGGTCTGACTCCTGGAACTCAATATTATGTGTGGGTTAGATCTAAATGTGGTGCTAACAGCAGTTCATGGACTAATACCAGTATCATGGTTACTACGCAGTGTTCTTATGCCAGCATTCCATATACAGAAAATTTCGAATCTGCAACAGTTCCTAATATTCCGATATGTATGGCTAAAACAAATCCTGTAGGTAGTGGAGAGTGGAATATATCTTCCAATCCTTCTACTAACTTCCCAGGAAAAGTGGCAGAATATACATCAGCTGGAAATACTCAAGCAGATGCTTGGTTATTTACCCAAGGACTTCAGCTACAGGCAGGAGTTACATATAGATTGAAATATAAATATGGAAATAATTCAGCCTCATATTTAGAAGAAATGGAGGTAAAAGTAGGTAATGCCAGTAATCCAGCTGCTATGAGTACTTTAATTATTAATCATCCAGCGATCTATAACGCTGATCTTAATTATGCTTCAGTAGACTTTACAGTACCTAGTACAGGCGTATACTATCTTGGATATCACTGTATATCTGATCCTGCACAATCTAAATTGTTTTTAGATGATATTCAAGTAAATGTAGCATCTACATGCCCTACCCCTACTAATGTGGTGGTAAGTGACATTGCTGCTAGTGCATTCACAGTATCTTGGGCAGCCACTACACCTACACCTGCCTCTTATGACGTGTATGTAACTTCAGGAACAGCGCTTCCAACAAGTAGCACCGCGCCTACAGTAAGTAATGTTTTAGGTACAAGTACTGTCGTATCTGGCCTTACTCCAGGAACTAGCTATCGCATTTATGTTCGGGCTGTTTGTAGTGGGAATACTCCAGGAGATTGGTCTATATCTAATTTCTTGGTAACTACCTTCTGTGGCGTATCCGGAGTACCTTATAATCAAAATTTTGAATCCGCTACAATTCCGGGAATGCCACCGTGTACTTCCAATTTTAATGCAGGTTCTGGTAATAATTGGGTCACTCAAAATAATCCTGGAAATGGATTCACGAGTAATACCCTAGTTTATAATTACTCTGCCTCAAGTGCTGCAAATACTTGGTTCTTTACAAGCCCTATTCAGTTGGAGGCTGGTGTTGCATACAAATTACAATTTAGATATGGAGCAAGTTCATCTTCATATATTGAAAAATTGAAGGTGTCTTATGGTACAGCCAATACAGTTGCGGGAATGACCACTGATATTATTAGTCTTACTAATGTCAGTCAAACTACACCTCAGACGGGAACCTATATCTTTACACCTACCACCAGTGGAATTTATTATCTTGGGTTTAATTGTTTTAGTAATTCAAATCAATTTAACTTATATGTAGATGATATAGCACTTACAGTAAATGTAGCTTTAGGAACCCAATCACCGCAGATTGAAAATCATGATGGAATAGTAATTTATCCAAATCCATTTAGAGATGTTATTAATATTAAAAATGCTAAGGATATAAGTACTATTCATGTAATAGACTTATCAGGAAGACTGTTAAAGACTATCCAAAGCCCTGAAAATAAGGTTAATTTGGAAACCTTATCGTCTGGCGCTTACATTCTTCAAATAATCCATAAAAATGGAGAAAAGAGATGCTTTAAGATTTTAAAACAATAAGTAATTTTGGCCGGCATTAGTCGGCCAATTTTTTTATATGAAAATATCTGATTTACTAAACGAAATTCAACAAGTAATTCCCTTCTATAGAGCAGAATTTTTTGATAACGTCGGATTATTATTTGGGAGGTTAGAAAAAGAAGTCTCTTCTGTTATGATTTGTCATGACGTTACATACAAGAGCATTAAAGAAAGTGTGAAAAGAAACGCAAATGTGATTATTTGCTTTCACCCAATTTGGTTTAATGATAAAAAAAACCTCCACTCTAGTAAATATCCGGACGATATTATTATTTCATGCATTGAAAATGGAATATCCGTTATAGCAATACATACTGCTTGGGATAAACATCCTAAAGGGCTTAATTATTTAATGGCTCAATATTTAGGACTTCAAAACATCAAACCCTTAATACCGAACCAAAAGGATTTAGTTCAGCTGAATGTTTATGCCCCCAGAGAACGGGCACAGGAAGTAAGGAATGTTTTAGCAGATGCTGGGGCAGGCGCTTTAGGAGATTATGAAAACTGTTCATTTTCACAAAGTGGTGATGGCAGATTTAAACCTATTGGAGATGCAAATCCTAAGTATGGTATTCTTAACCAGGTCCACACTATAAAGGAGGAAAAAATAACAGTAACTATTCCAAAATCCATTGCTAAAAATGCATTAAATAAAGTACGGGACATTGGTTTTTATGAAGAAGTAGCCCACGAAATCCTTCCATTACTCAATGAGAATCAGCATGAGGGATTAGGGAGCATTGGCAGTTTTGAAAGCCCAATGAATGCAATTGAGTTCCTCGATTTTATCAAAGAAAAATTAGAAATAAAATATTTGCGGCATTCCAAACAAATGAATACGATGATAGAAACTGTTGCTATTCTTGGCGGAAGCGGAGGTAGTGCCTTAGGTCAAGCAATATCCTTAGGAGTAGATGCATATATTACTGGAGATTTGAAGTATCACGATTTCCTAACTGCGCAGGAAAAATTACTTTTGGTAGACGCTGGACATCTGGAAACAGAGCGCTTTGCGGTGGAAGGAATATATCAATGTTTAAAAGAAAATTTACCTAACTTTGTATTTTTAAAATCTGAAACAGAAATATCTCCTGTTTTTTATTACTAATTTAATATATTTATGAGCATTACCCACGATACCAATGTAGAAGAAAAACTTCGCGCGTTATATGATCTTCAGCTAATTGATACCCTTTTGGATGATATCCGCAATACCAGAGGTGAACTCCCGATGGAAGTGGAAGATCTAGAAAGTGAAATCGCTGGATTAGAAAAAAGATCAGAAAATATTAAAGCGGATGCAAAGAAATATTCTTTAGAATTAAAGGCATATAAGGAAGAAATTGCTAATGCACAAAAAAATATTGAAAAGTATAAATCACAGCAAGACAGCGTTAGAAATAATAAAGAATTTGAATCTTTATCCAAAGAGATTGAATATCAGGAGCTTACAGTAACTTCAGCTGAGAAAAAAATTAAAGAAATAGCTTTAAAATCAGAAGGGGTAGAAGAAAAACACAATGAACTAAAAAAGGTTATTGAAGAAAAAAATAGCCATCTAACTCATAAGAAAAGCGAACTCGATACCTTAATTGAAGAAACTAAAAATGAGGAAAATGTTTTAAGTGATCTTTCTGCGGAATATGCAAAAAAAATTGACGATAAAACTTTAGCTAAATACCACAGAATACGCTCAGGATCACCTAATGGTCTTGCAGTTGTGGGATTAGAGAGAGGTGCGCCTAAAGGATCTTTCTTTACTATACCTCCACAAAGACAGATGGAAATTTCTCACCGAAAAAAGTTAATTTTTGATGAGCATAGTGGTAAAATCCTCGTAGATGATGATTTGGTACGAGAAGAGAACGAAAAAATGGAGGAAGTTTTTCGAAATCTAAAAAAAGGATAAAAAAGAGGCTAATAAAAGCCTCTTTTTTTATGTGTTTTGAACCTTAACAGCAAGTTCATATACATTACCTCGCATTAAATATTTTATTCGTTCGCGAGTACTTACTGTATTTAACTCACCATCTTTAAGAATAATAATTCGGTCTCCAGTTGCGATATTTTGGTCTGCAAGAATATCCTCTGGAGCCATGTCGTTGTCCAGTTTCTTCAGGGCTACGAGTGCCTCCTGAGAATATTCTTGGAAACGCTCATCATCACTATAAATCACGCTATACTCTGGAGGTAAACTCACTGAGAAAGTTCTTTTATTAGCTAAAAGTTGGGCACTGTCATCCGGCATTGGATTATCGCTGCCATCTAAAAATCCCACTTCTACAAGCTCTCCATTAAATTCTTGCTGGTAAGCAAGTACATCCTCGAATGTTTCAAAATTAACTACTACGGTATACTCATCATAGGCATAGCGCTGTAATCGGTCTGTTGATTTAGAATCCATTGTTACAAATTTATAGGTAAATATAGGTACAAATGAGAATATACAAGAGAATTTTAATCAGATTATAAGCATTTATTCCATTTTTGAATTTTTATCTTTATCTCAAATTTTTACAATGAATAAAGTATACGCTGGAGCTGTAATTTTACTAGCAGCATTTGGTACCAATCACGCACAGCAATATGGGGGTATGTGGCTTCCTACCAAACTTAATGAGAAAGAAATGAAATCCATGGGAATGAAGATATCTAGCGAAGATATTTTTAGTACCAAAAAACCAAGTATAAAAGATGCCGTTATACAGTTTAATAAAGGCTGCACAGGAGAAATAATATCAAACCAGTCCTTAATCCTTACGAATCACCATTGTGGATATGGTGCTATCCAAAAGCACTCTTCTGTTTCCAATGATTTATTAACAAATGGTTTCTGGGCCAAAGAAAGCAAAGATGAACTCCCTAATCCAGGAATGGTGGTAGATTTTGTTATTGATGTTCAAGATGTAACAGCAACAATGCTCGCCGGGACAGATGGACTAAAAGGCGAATCTTTTTCAGCTAAACTGAAGGAAAACGAAGTCTTACTTCAAAATAAATACAAATTAAAACCATATCAATCCTTAGTCGTTAAACCGATGTATTATGGGAATCAATACTACGCTTTTACTATGGAAACCTATAAGGATATACGCCTGGTAGGCGCACCGCCGCAAAGCATAGGGAAATTTGGTTCTGATACAGACAATTGGGTATGGCCTAGACACACAGGTGATTTTTCCTTATTTAGAATTTATGCTAATAGAAATAATGAGCCAGCGGAGTATGCCCCAGATAATGTCCCGTACAAACCTAAAAACAGTCTACCCGTATCCATCAAAGGGATTAAGGAAAATGATTTTACGCTGGTTTATCGATTTCCGGGCCGTACCACAGAATACCTTACTTCTGCGGCTATAGAGCAGGTAATGAATGTAAAAGATCCTGCCATGATAGAAATGCGCGAGGCATCTCTTAAAATATTAGACGAAAAAATGCGTCAAGATCCTGCTACGCGAATAAAATATGCATCTAAATTTGCTTCAGTAGCCAATTATTGGAAAAAATGGAAAGGAGAAGTGGAGGGCTTACAAAAATCCTATGCAGTACAAAATCGCGCTGAGTATGAGCAAAAATTAATTTCTCAGAAACCTGAAATTGCTGAAACAATTAATCAATTA
Source organism: Flavobacteriaceae bacterium (assembly GCA_018260565.1). Taxonomy (GTDB): domain Bacteria; phylum Bacteroidota; class Bacteroidia; order Flavobacteriales; family Weeksellaceae; genus JAGLAZ01. Next base: position 96,480 of record JAGLAZ010000003.1, on the reverse strand, counting down.
AATTCTATTATTAAAACAAACAGCGGTTTGGTAGAGTATGATGCGTATTACAATGAATTGCTTCGTAATTCAGAAAGCCTAAACCTTGCCGGAATGTATTCTAATTTTTTAATTGAAAAAGCAGATGGGAAGATGACAATGGAAAAAATTAATCAATTTAAAACAAGATTATCTTCTTTTTTAGATGATTACGATGCTGAATTAGATGCACGCGTCACAGCAAAACTTCTAAATATTATTGCTACCAAACCTAAAAATAAACCTTTAAATAGCCTAAAAGGGTTTGCGGATGAAAATGTTTCGATATCTAAAATTTCAGAATATTATAAATCAAGTATCATCAATAAACTAGATCCTAAAAAGTCAGAAAAAACCTTTCAAGATCCAGAAAATTTACAAATTGCAGTGGAGAAAGATCCTTTCATTCTTCTTTATAATAATTTACAGAAAGAATTTGAAATTGCAATTAATACTCAGCTAAAGACAGAAAACTCAAAAATTTCCGCTCTTCAAAAAAACTATATGGCGCAGATGATGCAGGCTGATTCTAAAAGACCATTTTTTCCAGATGCCAATTCTACGCTTAGGGTAACCTATGGCCAGATAAAAGGTAGCAATCCTAGAGATGGTGTTTACTATGGATACCAAACCTACTTAAAAGGTGTAATGCATAAATATATTCCTGGCGATTATGAATTTGATGTTCCTAAAAATCTTGTAACACTCTATAAAAATAAAAATTTTGGAATGTATGTAGATAAGTCAGGAGATGTACCACTTTGCTTTACGGCTACGAATCATACCACCGGAGGTAATTCTGGGAGTCCGGCTCTAGATGCATATGGTAATTTACTAGGGTTAAATTTTGATAGACAATGGGAAGGTACCATGTCCGATATAAATTATGACCCAAAATTTTCAAGAAATATCATGGTAGATACACGCTACATCCTTTTTATCATGGATAAGTTTGCCAACGCACAAAGGCTTATAAAGGAGATTAAAATCGTAAAATAATGTCAAACAAAGCATGTATTGTAGTTATCGGTCAGGAAATATTGGCTGGTGCCACGCAAGACACTAATTCTGGATATATTGCTAAAAAATTGCGGGAAATTGGTGTGGAAACCACGCAAATCATCACGATTCCTGATGAGGTGGATACTATTTGTAATACATTGAAAGATGCTGTAACAGCTGCAGATATTATAATTACCACCGGCGGCTTAGGTCCCACCAAGGATGATAAAACTAAAAAAGCATTTGCCGATTTTTTTTCGCGCGAAATGCAGGAAAATTCTGAGGTTCTTGCTCATTTAAAGGCCTATTTGGAAAGTAAAAACAAGGCTGACTTATTTAAAAATAATGTAGAACAAGCGAGCATCCCTCAGGGAGCAGTAGCATTATTAAACTCCATGGGAACTGCTCCAGGACTTCATTTTGACGAGGGGAACAAGTTGTTTTTTGTATTACCTGGCGTACCATATGAAATGAAGCACCTTTTAAATAATCAAGTACTGCCCATAATTTTACAAAAACTAAAACTTCCCTATTTAGTTACGCAGACCCTCTTTGTAACAGGAATACCTGAAAGTAAATTATCAATTATTTTGGAAGATTGGGAATTAGGATTAGATCCGGGATTTTCACTTTCTTATCTTCCAGAAAATTCTCTCATTAGGCTAAGATTATCATGTTCGGGAGAAAATTTAGAAGAAACAAAAACTAATGTTAAAGAAAAGTTAGAAGAAGTAAAAAATAAGATTCCTGGTCACTATTTTGAAACCCTTGGGGAAAGCAAAGAAGCCATCATACAGTTTCATTTAATAAGATTGGGGTACACGCTTTCTACAGTTGAATCTTTTACTGGCGGTGCATTAATGAAAAAACTTATCTCAGAGCCAGGCAGTTCCGAGGTAATTGCAGGTGGCTTATGTACCTATCAAACAAGCCAAAAGATTTCAATTCTAGGCATTGCCCAAAAAGACATTTTGAAGAGTGGAGTAGTTTCGGAGGAGATTGCATTACAAATGATGCAGTCTGCCAAGACAATTTTTAAATCAAATGTATGTATTTCTACTACCGGTAGTGCTGGACCAAGTCCTGATGCATTTGATACCCCAGTAGGTACATCCTTTTACGCTATAGGTATAGGGAATGAAACTAAAGTTAAAAAATTATATTTTCCTAACCTTGAAAGAGAAGATTATGTAACATTCTGCGTGAACAGAATTCTCCAGGATCTTATTATAAGCCTTGAAAATCTGTCGTAAATAATTTGGAGCAAAAAATTATAGTAAAATTTGGTATATTTAATTTTTAAAAAAATATGAAGAAAATCCCGGTTTCCATTTTAGGACTTGTTGTTGCCATAGGCTCCGTTTCTTGTACAGTTAATAAAACGAATGTTGTAAAAACTACTGAAACACCAGTAATGCAACCACCACCTACATTAGCCAAAGAGGATATTAAGGAGCATAATCATATCGGAATTGATCTTAATTTAATGGATAAAAGCGTTCGTCCACAAGATGATTTTTACAATTATGTAAATGGAGGATGGATGAAAACTGCGGTCATACCAGCTGATAAAGCATCCTGGGGAAGTTTTAATGAATTGAGGGAAAAGACCGATGATGCTTCATTAAAAATTTTAAACAAAATTCTTACCGATACATTCCCTGCCGGCTCCGAAGGAGAAAAAATCCAAAATCTGTATGCTACTTATATGGATATGGAATCAAGAAACAGCCAAGGAATAAATCCTATCAAGCCTACTTTAGCCAAAATTGATGCTATAAACAGCATAAAAGATTTGGAAAAATATCTTATAGAAGCTACCCCTATTGGTGAAAATCCTTTATACGATTGGAATACCAGTTCTGATCTTAAAGATAGCAAGATGAACGCAGTTTATCTTTCGGGGCCAAGACTTGGGCTAGGTAGAGATTATTACCAAAAGAAAAATGATGCGAATGATAAGGCTATCCAGGAATACACAAAATATGCTGCAGAGCTACTCAAAATAATCGGATATCAAAATGCGGATGCAGCGGCAGCGAATGTAGTAAAGTTGGAAAAGGATTTAGCTCAATATCTTCTTACCTTAGAAGATGGAAGGGATGCTAATAAATATTACAACCCTAAAAAGATAAATGAGCTGAAATCTTTAGTTAAGGTGGTAGATTTACCTACATACCTCACTAAAGCTGGAGTTTCTACAGATAAAGTAATAGTTTCAGAGCTTAAATATTACCAGAATATTGGAAAATTTATCAATGAAAAAAATCTTTCCATTCTAAAAGATTATTTAAAACTTCGGTTGATAAGCAGTAATGCAGGTAATTTGGATGCAAGATTAGATGCTTTAGATTTTGAATTTTATAAAAAATATCTGCAAGGACAGAAGGAACAACGCCCAATGAATAAAAGGGCTTTATCTTTAATCAATGGAGTTTTAGGTGAAGCATTCGGTAAATTATATGTAGATCAGAATTTTCCAGCTGCAGCTAAAAAGGAGATGGAAACATTAATATCTTATCTGAAGAAAAGTTACGAAAAACATATTCAAGAAGTAGATTGGATGACTTCTGAAACTCGTCAAAAAGCTTTGAAAAAACTTAGCAAATTTTCAGTGAAAGTTGCTTATCCAGATAAATGGGAAGACTATTCCGCGTTAAGCCTTTCCGGCCCAAAATCTGGTGGAAGTCTATATGAAAACCTGAAAAATGTTACCAAATGGCAATATAATAAGGCACTTAATGAAGAGCTAAATAAGCCTGTAGATAAAACAAAGTGGGGTATGTCTCCACAAACTGTAAATGCATACTACAATAGCAGTAATAACGAGATTGTATTTCCTGCAGGAATTTTACAATCACCATTTTTTGATTTTAAAGCAGATCCGGCTGTTAATTTTGGAGGAATAGGTGCTGTAATAGGCCACGAAATTTCCCACGGTTTTGATGATGGGGGTAGTCGCTTTGATGGTGAAGGTAATTTAAGTAATTGGTGGACAGAGCAAGACAGAAAAAACTTTGATGCTAAAGTAAAACAGTTGGCAGAACAGTACAATAAATATGAACCAGTAAAAGGAATATTTGTAAATGGAACCTTTACAAGTGGTGAAAATATAGCAGATTTAGGTGGTGTTGCCATCGCTTATGATGCTCTCCAAATGTATTTAAAGGACCATGGTAATGTTCCAGAAATAGATGGGTACAATCAAGACCAACGCTTTTTTATGAGTTGGGCAACGGTATGGAGAACAAAGTCCACAGAGAAATATTTGGTAAATCAGGTGAAGACCGATCCGCACTCACCTGGATATTTCCGTGCCTTTGGACCTTTAGTAAATGTGGATGCCTTTTATAAAGCTTTTGAAATTAAATCGTCTGATAAACATTATAAAGAGCAAGATAAACGGATAAAAATCTGGTAATATAATCCCGAAACATCGTGTTTCGGGATTTTTTATGTCCAATTCCGAATCTCTATTTTCAGTATTTTTGCAAAAATTTAAAATCAATGATGCTCAGTTTACTTTCCACAATGGAAATGCCCGTTTTTACAGATTTTCATGTTTGGGTCAGCATTCTTACCTTAACTTTCTTAGAAATCGTTCTTGGGGTAGATAATATTATTTTTATTTCCATTGTATCCAATAAACTTCCAGAGGAAAGACAAAAAATGGCAAGGAATGTAGGGCTTGTGCTGGCTATGTTTTTTAGAATTGGACTTTTATTGGGAATCAATTGGATTATTAGTTTAAAAGACCCAGTTTTTACTTTAGGATTTCTTACAGATCATGATACACAAGGCCCGCTTGAGATGAGTTGGAAAGACATCATTCTTTTAGCTGGTGGTATATTCCTAATTTTTAAATCTACTATGGAAATTAATTCCAAAATGCAGGTTGATAAGGCAGATCACGCTCCTAAGTCCTTAGGATCAAATTTAGTACTTATGGTAATTTTGCAGATTATAATGGTGGATATGATATTCTCTTTAGATAGTATTCTTACAGCTGTAGGTCTTGTAGATAATGTTATCATAATGATTATAGCCGTAGTGATATCTATTGGAATTATGATAGTTTTTGCTGGTCCAATTTCAAGAATTATCAATAAATATCCTAGCCTTCAGCTATTAGCATTGTCCTTTCTAGTTGTTATAGGCTGTCTTTTGGTTGCAGAAGGATTACACCAGCATGTGAGTAAAAATATTATTTATAGTTGTCTTGCTTTTAGTCTCACAGTAGAACTTCTTAATATAAGATTCCGAAAAAAACAAGAGCAATTACGTATAAATCCTGATTTGAAAAACGATTTAGATGTAGATGACTCTACAATGAATACCAACCGGCAATAATTCCTATTTGAAATAAGCCAAAGTATCAGTTTTATCCTGATCCAATTGCTGAACAAGTTCCTCCAGTGATGAAAATTTTATTTCGTCATGGAGGAATTTTAGTATTTCTACATAAAGTATTTCTCCATATAAATCTTGGTTTATATCTAAAATATGGACTTCAACGCTTAGTTCGGATCCATTTACGGTTGGATTTGTCCCTACACTCATCATGCCTTGATATTGAGCATTTTTAACTAGGCATTTTACAATATAGGCGCCATTTTTAGGTAAAAATTTTTCAGAATTCACCTCTACATTAGCTGTTGGATAGCCTAAGGTACGACCCAGTTTTTTTCCATGAATAATTCTACCCGAAAAAAAATAAGGATGCCCTAGCATAGCATTGGAAAGTTCCATATTACCTTGTAGTAAATTCTTTTTAATTAGAGAGGTAGATATAATATGTCCCGAAAATTCTTTTGCACTTATCCTCTCCACTTCTACTTCATTTATACTACAGAGTTCTCTTAAAACTGCAAAATTGCCCATTCCTCCTTTACCAAAAACATGATCATATCCAATACAAATATGCCGTGCCTTTAATGAGTTTAAAAGATAGTTTTGTACATACTCTTTAGCCTCTATTTGGCTAAACTTTTCATCAAACTTTTGAATGAAACAAAAATCTAAGCCTAATTTCTGAAATAAATTCATTTTCTCCTCCAGAGTACTTAGATTTTTAGGATTTCCCTCATTTTTAAAATATTGTTTAGGGGAAGGATTAAATGTTAATACAGCAGATTGCAAACTAAGTTCTTTTGATTTTACTATTACAGACTGCAATAATTTTTTGTGTCCTGCATGCACACCATCAAATACACCAATGCTTAAGCATACAGGTGGTAAGGATGTGGTATCATTGGGAAGTTTTATTATATGCACTTAAAGGCTATATTTTGCAAATATGATAAAAATCTTTGGGCTAATGCAATTAACTTTTTTGATAATGCCTATATTTGCAGCCAAATAATTTTGACTAAATGACCAACCTGAAATCCGGGAAAATTTCCCAAATTATCGGTCCGGTAATAGATGTAAGCTTCGCAGATTCAGAAGAACTTCCTAATATCTATGATGCCCTAGAAGTAGTGAAAACCTCTGGTGATAGGCTTGTTTTAGAAGTAGAACAGCACATCGGTGAGGATTCTGTTCGTTGTATTGCCATGGATGCTACAGACGGGCTAATGCGTGGGCAAGAGGTTATTCCTATGGGAAAACAGATTACCATGCCTACTGGAGATGCTATAAATGGAAGATTGTTTAATGTAGTTGGTGATGCTATTGATGGACTTCCCAATATCGATAAAACAGGGGGTCTACCTATTCACCGAGAAGCACCAAAATTTGATCAATTATCCACATCTGCAGAAGTACTCTTCACAGGGATTAAAGTAATAGATCTAATAGAACCTTACGCAAAAGGAGGTAAAATTGGTTTATTCGGAGGTGCAGGAGTTGGAAAAACAGTACTTATACAAGAACTTATTAATAATATCGCTAAGGGTCATGGTGGTCTATCAGTGTTTGCTGGAGTAGGTGAGAGAACACGTGAAGGGAATGATCTTTTACGTGAAATGTTGGAGTCTGGTATTATAAAATACGGGGATGAATTTATGCATTCCATGGAAAATGGCGGTTGGGATCTATCAAAGGTAGATTTGGAAGTCATGAAAGAATCCAAAGCAGCATTTGTATTTGGACAAATGAATGAGCCTCCTGGTGCAAGAGCTCGTGTGGCGCTTTCAGGGCTTACACTAGCAGAATATTACCGAGATGGTGGTGATACAGGCCAAGGTAGAGACGTTTTATTTTTCGTAGATAACATCTTTAGATTTACTCAAGCAGGTTCAGAAGTTTCCGCACTTTTAGGTCGTATGCCTTCTGCAGTAGGATATCAGCCAACTCTTGCCTCAGAAATGGGAGCTATGCAAGAAAGAATTACATCTACAAAAAATGGATCAATCACTTCAGTACAAGCAGTTTATGTTCCTGCGGATGACCTTACTGACCCTGCTCCAGCTACTACCTTTGCTCACTTAGATGCCACTACGGTATTAGATAGAAAAATTGCATCATTGGGGATTTACCCTGCTGTCGATCCACTAGGTTCTACCTCAAGAATTCTTATGCCAGAGATACTTGGAAATGAGCATTATGATTGTGCACAAAGAGTAAAAGAAATCCTTCAGCGTTACAAGGCACTTCAAGATATTATTGCAATTTTGGGTATGGAAGAATTATCCGAGGATGACAAACTTGTTGTATATCGTGCTAGAAAAGTTCAAAGATTCCTTTCTCAGCCTTTCCACGTAGCTGAACAATTTACAGGTATTCCTGGAGCATTGGTAGATATTAAGGATACCATTAAAGGATTTAATATGATTTTGGATGGAGAATTAGATCATCTTCCAGAGGCAGCCTTTAATTTAAAAGGGACAATAGAAGAGGCAATAGCAGCTGGTGAAAAAATGCTTGCAGAAAACGCTTAAGATTAAAAATAAGTTGAACATATGAATTGAAATTCTTTGTTCAACTTTTTTCTAAATAACAAAAATGAAAATTAAAATTATTACTCCAGAAGCGATTGTTTTTGATGGTGAAGTAAGTTCTGTTTTATTGCCTGGAATAAATGGAGAATTTCATATTATGAAAAATCACGCACCAGTAGTTTCTGCGCTAGCAAATGGAAAGATATCCTTGTATGATGCAGTTCCATTAATTAGTGAAAGTAAGAAATATATAGAACAGGATGTCATTAATGGGAAAAATGTAGACTCGTATTTTGCGAAAGGAGGCGTAATTGAATTTAAAGATAATATCGGGGTTATCCTTTGTGAATAGTTAAAAACAAAAAAATCCGCTAAATGCGGATTTTTTAATTTAAAATAGATTATTAAGATAATTTATTTTCAACTTTTCCAGCTTCAGATTTTACATCCTCTGCAACATCCTGAACTTTGTTTTGTGCTGCACTAGCAAGTTCATCAGCTTTGCTTTTTGCTTTGTTAGCAAGTTCTTCCGCTTTACTCTTAGCTTCAGATCCCCATTTGTTTAAGTTGTCTTTAGCAACATTGAATTTTTCTTTAATCTCATCTTGCTCTTCAGGAGAAGATTTTTTGAATTTCCAATACGCTAATGCGCCTAAACCAAGAAGTGCAAGTACAGCATTTTTTGAACCTTTCATAGAATTAATTTTAAATGATTTATTTGTTTTAAAATTATGAAAAAATTGTGCCACGCTATATTAAAAATTAGTTAATATTTAATTAATAGTTAAATTATGCTATGTTTGTGTGTTATTCCTATTAATATCTATAAAAAAAAGATCATGTATCCCTATGATTTCAAATGAATTAATTGAAAAGTTACAGGCTGCAGATCCCCTTGCCCAGCATAAATTTTTTCAACAGCAATGGAAAAATGTTTACGATAAAATTTTTTCTGCTACAGGAGATCATTATGTGGCAGATGAAACAAGTATTTTAATATTCGAGAAAGTTTTTAAATACATTGGTAATTATGACACCTCAAGAAGTTTTGAACCTTGGTTTAAAAAAATAATTTATAATACTTTGATAGATTATTTTCGTTCTAAAACTACTTCTATTTCATTTGATGAAATTTCCTCTGATATTATAAACAAAATAAGCCAAGAAAATGCACCCGAACAACCTTTTGGCGTCACAAAGGAAGAAGATAAATATGAATTGCTCGAATTATATATTAAAAAATTGAATCCTCAATACAAAGAAATTATTATTAAAAGATTTTTTGAAGAGAAATCCATTAAGACTATTGCAGAAGAAATGAATATCAGTCCTGGAAACGTTAAAGTAAGAATTCTTAGAGCCAAAACACTTTTAACAAGTTTAGTTTCTGATGCTCCTCTCAATAAAGAAGAATAATTTAATGTAATTTTGTAGTATGACTACCAATGCATCTGCTTCGCCACTGCTACAGGAGCCACCTGTGCTTATTCCAAAACCAAAATGGATTCGTGTAAAGCTCCCTACAGGAAACAATTATCGGGAACTTAGAGGCCTTGTGGATAAGTATAAACTCAATACCATTTGCCAGTCTGGAAGCTGTCCCAATATGGGGGAATGCTGGGGGGAGGGTACTGCAACCTTTATGATCCTAGGTAATGTATGCACCAGAAGTTGTGGTTTTTGTGGTGTACAGACGGGTAGGCCAGTGGCTGTTAACTGGGATGAACCGGAAAAAGTTGCACGCTCTATACGGTTAATGAAAATTAAACATGCTGTTCTCACATCAGTAGATAGAGATGATTTAAAAGATATGGGAAGTATCTTGTGGTATGAGACTATACAAGCCGTGCGCAGAATTTCACCAGGTACTACAATGGAAACCTTAATTCCAGATTTTCAAGGTATAACAAGACATATAGATAGGATTATTGAGGCTGGACCTGAAGTTATTTCTCATAATATGGAAACCGTGAAACGGCTTACTAGGGAGGTGCGTGTACAGGCTCGATATGACCGAAGTTTGGAGGTGTTGCGCTATCTTAAAGAATCTGGGCAAAGACGCACCAAAACTGGTTTAATGCTGGGCCTTGGAGAAACTAATGAAGAAATTCTTGAAACCATACGAGATATTCGCTCAGCTGGAGTTGATATTATTACAATAGGACAATACCTTCAGCCTTCCAAAAAGCACTTGCCCGTAAAAAGATTTATCACCCCTGAAGAGTTTGATGAATTTGGAAACTATGCTAAGACTTTAGGATTTAGACATGTGGAGAGCAGCCCTCTAGTGCGCAGTAGCTATCACGCGGAAAAACATATCCATTAGCCATAATTCTGAACCCAGAAATTTTCCTTGTTTTCAGAAAAAATATCTGTAATCCAGGCTGTTACAGACATTTGGTTCCAGATTTCATCAGATATTAATTCTGATCTAAAAGGTTCTTTTATAAAGGTTTCCGAAACTTGACTAATTCTACCTCTTGGCATTATTTGAATGATTTCAGGGGAATAGAATGGGTATTTCTCAATATCAGGATTAGTGGAAATTAGTTTCCGATTCAGTGCTAAAACTTCTCCAGCCCTCATGCTCAGCCCCGTTTGATAAGCTTTTTGTATATCCAATTGTATTTTGCTTTTTTGATAAAAGGTTAAACTTTCTTCTGGACTTAATTTATAAAAATGGATAGATTTTTTTAAAGAAGCATTATATTTAAAGTGAGAATCAAAAACTGTCCTTAGATAAAGGGTCATAGGATTTTGTGCATATAAAAACCAATCAAAATTTAAATTTTTATTTTGCTTTTTTTTAAACTCTTGAAGGAAAACTAGTCGGTCTGTATGCGTACTTCCTAAAAACCCTACATCATAGGTGGGGGAAATATTAGGCTTAAATATCTCAACATTGCGAACAAAATTTGGTCTAAATGTCATCCCAGATTGAAGCGCATCTTTGGGATCAAAACTAAAAGTATGATGAAATAGTTTTAAAAATTCTTTAGCCTTCGGTGCCTCTTCTAAACTATCCCAGTGATAAAATAAGAGCCGGCATTTTGGTACTAATTTTCTTATTTGGACTAGGAATTCCGCAGGTATAGCTTCACCCTTTATCAAAAGAAAGTAATCTGGTGAAAAAATAAGAATTTCTTGTAGAATTTGCTGATAATACCCACTGATTTTCGCTTTTAGTATTAATGGATATTTCCTTAAGATACCTTTAAATAAAACACTGTTGGAAGGCCTATCATCATAGAATCTTAAATCTCCTCCCAATTGTATAATTGCATTTTTTAAGTCCTCCTCATAGCCAAAAAACCTGACCGAAATAAGCACTATTTTTTTATTGGTGAGCATTTATCGGATGTAGGTTCGGATTAATAATAAAGCATATTTCAAAAAATAAAATAGACGCAGTATAGAATTTTCATAATTTGATATCCAATTTTGGTCTTTTATATAATTTAAATTAAATAAAAATCCTTTATACATTTTTGGTAAATTTCCGGAAAGTCCTGATTCTCCAAATGGCTTTTTCCCGTGCCCATACCGAATTAAATTTTCATTTAAAATATACAATGAACCCTCAAAATAATGAGTCATTTTTAAGAAAAATAAATGATCTTCAGCATATCGAGATGCTTCTTCAAACCCACCCATAATCTTTGCTGTTGCTGATGATATCAATAAGGTGGATGACTGTATTTCATTGCGAATTAAGAGTTTACCAAATGTAACTATAGCAATATTTTCTTTAGGTTTAGTAATTTTGTAAGGCCATAAAAGAGGCCTTTCTTGATAAAGGCTGCCTATCCCTTTTATAAAAGGATTTTTTTCTAGAATTGATAATTGTCGGGCTGTTTTATCAGGAAGCCACTCATCATCTGCATCTAAAAACGCAATATACTTCTTAGTGGAAGCTGCAATACCCACATTTCTAGCAGCTGATACACCCAAATTGATCTGAGAATAGATGCTGACATTATAATGCGTGTTTTCTTTTTTAAAATTTTCTACAATTTGTAAAGAATTGTCCTCGCTTCCATCATTAATTATTATAATCTCAAACAATTCTGAGCAACAATTTCTCTGTCTTACCACAGATTGTAATGCTGCAAGTATTGTTTCTTCAGCATTATATAGTGGGATAATTACTGAGACACCTTCCTCCAATCCCAGATTCTCAGATACCCAGTTCATATGGTTGCCTGTGAGTGATGGATTTACCTAAAGAAGCCTCATCAGCATATTCCAATTCATCTCCTACAGAAATTCCTCTTGCTATTGTGGTAAATTGTAAAGGCAAATGCTTAAACTTTTTATGAATGTAAAAAGCCGTAGTATCACCTTCTGTTCCCGCACTTAGAGCAAATACTACCTCCTTCACTTCACCTTTCTCTAGACGATCTGCCAATTGAGGAATTTTGAGTTGGCTTGGGCCAATGCCATCCAAAGGGGAGATTTTACCACCTAATACCAAATATTTACCATAAAATTTACCGGTATTTTCTATGGCCATTACATCCCGCACATCTTCTACAACACATAAAAGACTTTCATCCCGATGGTGGCTTTTACAAATATCACAGATATCTTCATCCGAAAAATTATAACATTGGGTGCAATAATGAATCTTTTGTACTAAGTTCTCGATTGATTTTGATAAATTTAACCCAAAATGAGAAGGTCTTTTAAGAATGAAGAGTGCAAGGCGCAATGCAGATTTTTTACCAATCCCCGGTAAACCGGAAATATCCTCCACAGCGCGCTCCAAAACTTTACTTGGATATTCCATTTTGCAAACTTATTAAGAAAAATAATGCTACAGACCGATTTAAATAAGGTTTTTTCCTTAAAAAATATTAGCTTTTCCCCAAAAAGAGTGTATAAGCAGATTCCATTTGCCTTATTATTGTTAATGTTAAGTGCCTGCCAAAAAGATACGGTTTCCGATTCTCAGAAAGCATCCCCTAATCTTACCGATAGTGGTGATAGCCTACGGCAACAAGAAAATAAAACTACGATAATACAAGAAAACGAAGTGCAATCTCCTGGACTACAATATATTACAGAACCTGTGAATGTAGAAGGTTGTAGCTGTGTTTTTGCTAAATCTTGGGAAGAACTTCAACAAAAAAAATATGTTTACCAAGATGATTACGGTAATAAGGCCTATTTACAATTTAATGGAAAAATAGTGGAGTTTCCACTACCGGAAGAAGAATTTGATCTTACTTCATTCCAAAAAAATGTTTCGAAGCGTGGCTTTCATCTAAAAATATCCACCAAAAATCTAGGAAAAGATCCTGAGGTGCACCAGTATTCAGGTACTATGGAAGTAACCGCTCCAGATAAATCTAAAACCAATACTCCAATAGTAGGGGAGTGTGGTTGTTAAAAATTACGTATGGAAATTCAACATTTAGAACCCAAAGAAATTTGGAAAAACTTTTATGCCCTAAATCAAGTACCTCGCCCTTCCAAAAAAGAGGCGCAGGTAACTCGGTTTATTATTGATTTTGCTCAAAAATTAAATTTAGAACATAAAACGGATGATGTAGGCAATGTTCTTATCCTTAAGCCTTGTACCACAGGAATGGAAAATAGAGAAACTGTTGTGCTGCAGTCCCATTTAGATATGGTATGTCAAAAAAACAATGAGGTAATTTTTGACTTTGAAACCCAGCCTATCCAAATGGAGGTAAGAAATGGATTTGTTTTTGCCAAAGGGACTACGCTAGGTGCTGATAATGGAATGGGAGTTGCCGCTATGATGGCACTTCTGGAAAGTAAAGATATCCCTCATCCATCTTTAGAATGTCTTTTTACCATAGATGAAGAAACAGGAATGACTGGCGCAAAAGTGCTTAGAGATGATTGGCTTACGGGTAAAATCATGTTAAATCTGGATACTGAAGAAGATGATGAGATAGATATCGGCTGTGCTGGTGGAATAGATGTAAGTGTAAACGGAGAAATGGCAGCAGAAGAAATACTTAAGGATGCTAAGATTTATAAAATCCGTGTTAAAGGCTTACGTGGAGGGCATTCAGGAATGGATATTGATAAAAATTTCGGAAATGCAAACGTGCTGCTAACTAGATTCCTCTATGCTATTAAACCCTTACAAATTATCCGAATACAAGGAGGTGGGCTGAGAAATGCAATACCGAGAGAAGCAGAAGTTGAATTTGCTTTATCCCCTTCATCAAACGATATAGATACAATATTTCAAAATACCAAAAAAGATATTTTGGAAGAGTTTTCCAATACAGAACCAAATCTTCAGATAGATTTAGAACAAGTTGAATTCCCTTCTAAGGGAATCTCTGTGAATGACTCCCTTAGGGTTATATTAGCATTAACATCGGCTCATAATGGAGTTTTTCGGATGTCTCCTGATGTTCCGAATTTAGTGGAAGCTTCCAATAACATTGCTCAGGTAAAACTAGGATATAATGAAAATTCAGGAACATTTTCATTTGCTGTAAATTCATTAAGTAGGTCTAGTGTGGAATCTACCAAAAAACAAGTAGTTCAACAGCTAACAGCCGCTTTTGAATCCAACCAATTCAATGTAGAAACCAGTGGAGATTACCCAGGATGGAAACCAGTTCCTTCCGCCGAAATAATTCTGGTAATGAGAACTATTTACATTTCTCTTTTTACTGATGAGGCGCGTGTAGTAGCTTGCCATGCAGGCCTGGAGTGTGGTATTATCGGGGCTAAATATCCTGAAATGGAAATGGTAAGTTTTGGTCCAAATATTAGAGGCGCTCATTCCCCAGAAGAATGTGTAGAGATAGCTTCAGTTCAAAAATTCTGGAAATTTTTACAGGAAATCTTAAAAAATATACCTGTAAGAAACTAATAGTTAGGAAAAAGGTGCTAAAACTACTTGAAGACCCTCAAGGCTGGTTTCTAAAGGGATTTGGCAGCTTAACCGGCTATTTTCCTTTACATTAAAAGCATCGTTTAGCATAGCTTGCTCCGAATCATCTTTCGGAGCAATTTTTTCTATTCCAGCAGTTACATAAACTTGGCAGCTGGCACACATTGCCAAACCTCCACATACTCCTATAGTGCCGTCATCAGCCAATTCGTACGCTCGGATAGCCTCCATTAGGGACATATTCATATCGGTAGGCGCTTGAATTTCATGCTCTACGCCTGCACGGTCGGTTACCTTAATTGATATATCACTCATATTTTATTTTTAAGAAATTGATTTTACTACTGCTTTTTCAGCTTCCTTTTTGGTACCGTCAAATCCGTCTACACCGCTAACGGTTGTATACTTTAGCACATATTTCTTTCCGGGGTTTAGCCTTTGGTAAATGCTTTGGCACATAAGAGTAGCCTCATGAAAACCGCATAATATAAGCTTAAGTTTACCTGGATAGGTATTAATATCACCAATAGCGTACATACCATTTCTATTAGTCTGATAATCAAGAGCATTATTAACCTTAATAGCATTTTTTTCAATATCTAATCCCCAATTAACCATTGAACCTAATTTAGGAGTAAGGCCAAAGAGTGGAATAAAGTAATCTGTATCTACCATTTGGCTAGTTCCATTGGAAATTATCTCTAATTTTTCTAAGCTGTGATCTCCAATTAAAGCAGTTACTTCACCAGGTAGAATCATGTTTATTTTTCCTTCATCCTTAAGTGATTGTACTTTTTCTACACTATCTAATGCGCCACGAAATTCATTTCTTCGGTGAATGAGTGTTACTTCCGAAGCTACATTGGATAAAAATATTGTCCAGTCTAATGCAGAATCTCCCCCTCCAGCGATAACTACCTTTTTCCCACGGTATTTTTCAGGATCTTTAATGAAATAGTCAAGTCCCTTATTTTCATAGGTAACAATGTCAGGTATTTCTGGTTTTCTTGGTTCAAATGTGCCTAATCCGCCTGCAATTGCGACAGCTTTACCAATGTGAACTGTGCCAGCATTAGTAGTGACTTTAAAAGTACCATCCGGAAGTTCTTCTAATGTCTCAGCAGTTTCCCCGAGGGTAAATCCGGGTTGAAATTGTTTAATCTGCTCCAGTAAATTTGAAACTAGTACGCCAGCATCTATTGAGGGAAAACCTGGAATATCAAATATAGGTTTCTTAGGATACAGCTCTGCCAATTGTCCTCCCGGTTGTGGTAAACCATCAATTAAGTGACATTTCATCTTTAATAAACCTGCCTCAAAAACGGCAAAAAGTCCTGTCGGGCCAGCGCCAATAATGATAATATCCGTAGTAATCATAGGTAATTGTTCTCCAATTTCAATTTGAATCAAATTTATGTAATAAGATAGGGACTATTACTAATATAAATCACAAAGTGGCGGCATTTTTGCTAATCTTTGGACATGAAAAAATGTTTATTTCTTTTCCTTGGTTTAATTTCTTTAGTATGTTTGGGTCAAGGAGGCTATTTCTCCCAATATAAAAATGGAGAAAAACTTAGTTATAGGATTCACTACAGTGGTTTAAGTGCTGGTACAGCAGAGATTTCTAGCAAACTAACTTCTTTATATGGTAAACCCCATCTCTATGTTCAAGGTGTTGGCCGTACCACTGGAGCCGTGAGGGCTTTTTTTAAGGTTGAAGATATGTATGAATCTTATATTAATATGAATACGGGTTTACCCACGTTCTTTGTAAGAAATGTTAGCGAAGGATCTTACAGACAGTACCTAACTTCCCAATTTAATCACAGTACAAATAATCTAAAACTTACTAATAAGCTGCTAAAAACTAATAATACCAGAAATATCAGTTTTTCTCGAGGCATGCAGGATATGCTTTCAGCATTTTTTTATTTAAGATCAAAATCTACAGCTGTACTGGTACCTGGGGCAGTTATTAACTTAAATGTTTGGATAGATGATGAGGTATTTCCTTTCAGCCTCAAAGTAGTAAAAAGAGAAAATATTAAAACAAAATTTGGAATAGTAAAGTCACTTAAAATAACGCCTTACGTAAAAAGTGGGAGAGTATTTAAATCAAAAGAAGGCGTTTCTATTTGGGTTACAGATGACGCACAGCACATTCCTATATCCATTAAAGCAGAATTAGCAGTTGGTTCACTTCAAGCGGACATCATTGGCATAAGTGGAAATAATCTTTCAGTTATAAAAAAATAATTGAAATTTATATTGTAAACTTAAAAAGGCTCATTTCAGAGCCTTTTTTTATTTTATCTACCTTGTTTTTTAAATTTTAATATAGATAGCATAAATAATTATGAGTGTACTGACCTATAATTTTTATATTTAAGTATTATTTAATTAAATAAAAGTAACTCCAATAAAAATATAAGATTTTTTAATAAATTTTACTTTTTATCCTAAAAATCATGTAACTAACTTATATAATATTAAAATAAAAGTATTTAAATAAAAATCCCAACTGCTATACAACAATTGGGATGATTTTGTACCCGGGACCGGGATCGAACCGGTACTCCTAAGAACTGGTGTTTGAGACCAGCGCGTCTACCAATTCCGCCACCCGGGCAGTTTAGGAGTGCAAATATATAAATTTTTATAGAACAATCTGCATCCCGTCCCAAGCTGGAAATATCCCATCAGGTAAATAGGCCAACATTTCTTCATGAGTACCCATGCTATGGCTCATATGCGTGAGATAAATATTGGTTTTGGGTAATTTCTTTTTTAATTCAATAATATCCTCGAGAATAAAATGGGAATGATGTGCATTTTCTCTTTTGATGCAATTAATAACCAGAGTACTTACTTCCGAAATCTTAGAAAAACTTTCTTCAGGGATAGATTTTGCATCTGTTATGTATGCCATTTTATTAAATTTATATCCTAAAATAGGCAAATTTCCATGCATAATTCTGAAATATTCTAAACCAAACTCAGTTTTTCCATATGGATGTTGAATTTCAATACAAGTAAAACTGGGGGCACCAGGATATTTGTTTTCCGAAAATGCATAGGCAAATCGATGTTGAATTTCATTTAACACACGCTCTTCAGCGAATAATTTTATTTTACTTCTAGAGGTAAATATTAGAGGTCGCAAGTCGTCTAACCCAATGATGTGGTCATTATGCTCGTGGGTAAAATACACGGACTCCAGCTCCTGAATATGCGATTTTAGCATTTGCTGGCGGAAATCTGGGCCACAATCTATAAGATAATTCTTGGAGTTAATTAGAAATAAAGCAGAGGACCGAAATCGCTGGTCACGGGGATCCATGGAGGTACACACTGGGCAATTACATCCAATTACGGGAACTCCCTGAGATGTTCCGGATCCTAAAATTGTAAATAAATTTGCTGAACTCATACGGAATTTGGTAAATTTACAAAAAAATCAATGGGGCCAGCTCGACCAAAACGAACGCCTAAGCAAAAGGCTTTAGCAATTAATTTGGATCCCAAAATTTACGGCACTTTCGCAGAAATAGGCGCTGGCCAAGAGACTGTGCGCCATTTTTTCCGAGCTGGTGCTGCTTCCCAAACGATTGCTAAAGCCATGTCTGCATATGACAAAGATTTTAGCGATGCCATTTATGGAAAAGAACCAAAAAATAGGTATGTAACCCAACAGCGTCTTCGCAAAATGCTTCGGTACGAAGTTTCTTTGATGGAGGAGCGTCTTTCCCGGGAAACATCACCTAAAAGAGCTTTTTTTTCCTATGCAAATACCGTCACCACAATCAATTTTGATAAAACATCCCGTGGACATGGCTGGGTGGGAATACGTTTTCAGTTAACAGATACGAGTGATTATAATGAAATTGTCCTTCATGTAAAATTTAATGAGAATGATGCTACACTTCAGCAAGAAACACTTGGAAGTTTAGGAGTGAATCTCGTTTATGGTGCCTATTATTACTCACATAACCCAAGGGTTTTGATAGAATCCTTATATGAAGATATTTCTCTGGACAATGTGGAAATAGATATGATAGATTTCTCTGGTCCAGATTTTAAATATGTGGATAACAGGCTGATGAGTTTACAGCTCGTTAAGAATAATATGACAGATGCGGTCATTTTTAATGCTTCGGGCTATAATATGCTACCTGCAGATCTATTATACAAAAAAAATATTTTTGCCGTTCGTGGGAGTTTCCGCCCTGTTACTTTAGTTAATATAGATATGTTCCAAAATGGCTTGGAAATGTTTATGAAGGATGCAAACGCAGATTTAGAACATACTGTAGTTTTATTTGAAATTACTCTATCAAACCTTCGTCAACATGGTGATATAGATGAACGAGATTTCCTAGATAGAGTAGATATTCTTGCTCAGATGGGATATACGGTAATGATTTCAAATTTTAGTGAATACTATCGTTTAATTGATTATTTCGCGTCTTATAGTACGCAGAAAATAGGCATTGGGATGGGTGTGAATAATCTTTTGATGGTATTTGATGAAAATTATTATAAAAATTTAAACGGTGGAATTTTAGAAGCATTCGGAAAATTCTTCCGAAATGAAATGAAGGTGTATCTGTATCCATATAAAGATCCTGAAACAGGAGAATTGCTCACCTCAGAAAACCTTAAAGTAAGCGATCATTTGAAGGATTTGTACAAATACTTTAAACTAAATAATCGTGTAGTAGATATTACCCAATACCGCCCAGAACATTCCGATATATATAGCAGGGAAATCCTACAGAAAATTGCCAATGGAGAATCTGGCTGGGAAATTCAGGTCCCAGAAGGTGTTGCGGATTTAATTAAAGAACGCGGGATGTTTGGTTATAAACCTGGGTATGCTCTTCATGAGATGCCGTCCTATTAAAATTTGGATTATTATCTAAATATTTTATAGCATCTTTCATAACCCCTTTAGCAGCCATTTTTAATGAATTATGAGTATTTCCTACAATACGAATATTTCGCTTCAGCGTATCATAATGGGAAGAATGGATTAAATTTCCATTGGCATTATATAGATCCAAACTTATTTGAACTTGATTGCTTAAGATATACCTTCCAAATCCTACTTTAAAGTAGGTAACATGAGGTACAATAGCTAGATATGCTGCGTTGTTTTCGCAGAATATAGGAATGTCGGATAAGTGACTTTCAATATTATTCTGTATTGTAAAAGCTTGGCCAGTACGGTCTCTTAAAAGGATCATCTTTACTGCATTTAAGATAGCAGCATTGGTAACATCTTTCACTTCCTCCAGTTCTGGATGGATATTGGCTGAAAAAACCACAATATTTCTTTGTGCTGATGCCCCTAATCCAGTACATATTAATATCAATAGAAAACTGCGAATGGGCATAAAAATATAAAGTGATTTCAATGTATCAAATTTACAACCAAATGACTTCTTTAAATAATTTAATTTTTACTAAATTATTGAAATAAATTTCATACATTTGCATCCGCTACATAAGAATCATTAAATAATATTGGCATGTACCTAACAAAGGAAAAAAAAGCTGAAATTTTTGCTCAGCACGGTAAATCAGAAGCTGATACCGGAAGCGCAGAAGGGCAGGTAGCCCTTTTTACTCACAGAATTAATCATCTGTCGGATCATCTTAAAAAAAATCATAAAGATTTTGTAACAGAAAAATCTCTTGTAAAACTAGTTGGTAAGCGTAAAGCTCTTTTAGATTACATGAAAAATAAAGATATAGAACGTTACAGAAATATCATTAAAGAATTAGGTTTAAGAAAATAAATCTTCTCAAATAAAAAAGCCATTTCATATCGGAAATGGCTTTTTTTAATTTTTTATCTTTGCTTTAAATTAATTAAAAATAATCTCCTAATTCGGGGAGATATGCGTATGAATATACCAACACCGATCATTGAAAAATTCAATCTTCCAGACGGCCGGGAGGTCATTTTAGAAACTGGAAAACTTGCCAAACTTGCAGATGGTGCAGTGGTAGTAACATGTGGCGGCACGATGCTTCTTG
The DNA here is from genome assembly GCA_018260565.1 of Flavobacteriaceae bacterium. Lineage (GTDB taxonomy): Bacteria > Bacteroidota > Bacteroidia > Flavobacteriales > Weeksellaceae > JAGLAZ01. The sequence goes on along the minus strand of JAGLAZ010000003.1, from coordinate 75,648 downwards.
CCACGGTAGTGGCTGCTAAGGATGCAAATCCAGGCGTTGATTTTCTTCCACTTACAGTAGATTACCGGGAAAAATTTGGGTCCGCAGGAAGAATTCCTGGAAACTTCTTTAGGAGGGAGGCTAAACCATCAGATGATGAAGTCCTTATCATGCGATTGGTAGATCGTGTAATACGCCCATTATTTCCAAGTGATTTTCATGCTGAAGTTCAAGTAATGATATCACTTATTTCCTATGATAAAAGCATTAATCCTGATTCTTTAGCAGGCTTGGCAGCTTCTGCGGCTTTATCTATTACAGACATTCCTTTTAATGGGCCTTTCTCAGAAGTAAGGGTGGTAAAACAGTTTGGACAATATATTATTAATCCAAGTTTTGAGAATCTTCGCGATGGTGTGGAGCTGGATATTATGGTAGGAGCCACAGCAGATTCTATTGTTATGGTAGAAGGTGAAATGAAAGAAATCTCTGAGCAAGAAATGCTTTCTGCTATTACATTTGCTCATGATGCTATCAAAGTTCAAGTCCAAGCTCAGCAAAATTTAGCTCAAAAAATTGATAAATCTTTAGTTAAAAGAACTTACCAACACGAATTTCATAATGAGGAACTTCGCGAAAAGGTAAAATCTTTTGCTGGTAATCAATACTACGAAATTGCTAAAGCTGCTAGTAGCAAAGCAGATCGTTCCTCAGCTTTTAAAGAAGTGGTAGAAAATTTTCTATCTCAATATGAAGAAACAGAGCGTGCGGAAATTGAATCTTTAACTAAGGATTATTTTCATGATGTTCAAAAAGACGCAGTAAGAAAACTAATATTAGAAGAAAACATCCGGTTAGATGGCAGAAAAAATAACGAAATTCGCCCTATATGGTGTGAGGTAGACTATTTACCAGGCGCTCATGGTTCCGCTGTATTTACTAGAGGAGAAACACAATCCTTAACATCTGTTACTTTAGGATCATTATTGGATGCCAATAGAATTGATAGTGTCATTACCCAGGAAGAAGAGAAATTCTATTTACATTATAATTTCCCCCCATTCTCTACCGGTGAGGCAAGACCTTTGCGTGGGACAAGTAGGAGAGAGGTAGGTCACGGAAACCTTGCGCAAAGAGCACTTAAAGTAATGATTCCACAAGAGAATCCCTACACTATCAGAGTAGTTTCAGATGTTTTAGAAAGTAATGGTTCCAGCTCTATGGCAACAGTATGTGCCGGAACACTTGCACTTATGGATGCCGGAGTAAAGATGGAACGCCCCGTTTCTGGAATTGCAATGGGATTAATTACCGATCCTGCTTCAGGGACATGGCAAGTGCTTTCCGATATCCTTGGAGATGAAGATCACTTGGGAGATATGGACTTTAAAGTTACTGGAACTGAACAAGGTATAACGGCATGCCAAATGGATATTAAAATCCAAGGACTCAGCATGGATATCATGGAAAAAGCCCTTATGCAAGCCAAAGATGGGCGTCTGTATATCTTAAACGAAATGAAACAAGCCCTTTCTTCACCTCGCGAAGATGTGAAGCCACACGCTCCTAAAATGGTCATGATGGAGATTCCAAAAGACTTTATTGGTGCAGTTATCGGGCCTGGTGGAAAAATTATCCAGCAGCTTCAAAAGGATACCGAAACCACAATTACCATTGAAGAAAAAGGTGAAATCGGTAAAATTGAAATTTCCGGTACGGACAGAGAAAAAATCAATAACGCCATAGCGAAAATCCAAGATATTGCATTCGTACCAGTAGTTGGAGATGTGTACCAAGGAAAAGTAGTGAAAGTAATGGATTTCGGAGCTTTCGTGGAACTGAAAAAAGGAACTGACGGTCTACTTCATATTTCTGAAATCGACTGGAAGCGTCTGGATACCGTACCTTACCAGGAAGGTGATATCGTGGAAGTAAAATTCATGGGTTATGATAATCGCAAGAAAATGAAACTCTCCAGAAAAGTCCTTTTACCAAGACCAGATCGCCAAGAAAATTCGGCACCATCCGGCGAGAATCATTCCACATCAGAACAACACTAAATTATCAATCTGCCTTATACGAGGCAGATTTTTTTGGCAGCTATTCCGTCCTCCGTTCCCGCTTTTTTTTCGTGGGGGCGACTGAGGCAATGCCGAATCCCGCCCCCACGAAAAAAAGAGCTCCACTCAGGCCGGGCTGCACCACAAAAAAAGTATTGATAAAAAAGAAGAAAGATTCACGGTTTAAGAAAATCTAAAACGATCATTTGGAGACCCCTCTCCAAAGGAAAGGGGTGTGGGGTGAGGATTTCTGAAGTGTTAAGTGTTAAGTATTGAATGTTAATTTGCTATGCAATTAGAATAAATTACAACTTAACACTTAAAATAAAAAACTCAAAAAAGAGATTGATTCATCGTTGCCTCCTCGCAAATACGAAACAGAAACTTAAAATTTAAAAAACTATGCTCAGAATCGTTTTTCTTCTAAAAAAATTAGAGAATTTTATTTTGCCACGAAATTGCCAAGTAATCCTGAAAATTGAAAAAAATGAAGATTACTTCAATTGCTACTGGCATTCACAGAATTTTCTATTTCTGCAAATGCGCAAAAACTTGGAATGAAAAACATATTAAAGATAGGGATTCATGATGGTGCTGCTGCCTGATTTGATCATTTTTCCAGAGTTGTAGATGGTGATATTGCGTACCAGTATTTTAAAAACCAGGTTTGGGTAAAGGATTAAAAACTGGATGTACCATTTAATCCGGAAAAGATAATGGTATATTAAAGAATAACGGTGCAGGTTTAGTACCATTAGCTGGGATGATCCGATTTTATCTTAAAGTAACCGAAAATATCTTCGGTACCGATTTAAGCTATGGCTTCATCACAGGAGATGAAAAAGTAGCATAAAATGTAGCATCTGCTGCACGACCTACAGGTGGGTTATACATCAAGCCTGAAATAGGATACCATGATAAAATCTGGAATTTCAGCGTGCAATATCAAAAAGTATTTACTAACGGAGATGAAGGGATAATCGGCAACCAGACCTACAAATTGGGTTATATAGGAGCTAGAATTTCTTACAATATTCCTTTAGGCAACTAATACCTAATTTATATTTAATGTTTCTGAATCACTCACATTTGAGGGGGTGATTTTTTTATTTAAATATCCATTACCAAGTTTAAGTACTTAGAAAATTTTCCTAATTTTAAAAATTTTATGTAAAATATTTTTTAGTTTTACTATTTTTGTAAAAAATTTATATTTTTACACATTAAATACTTTTTTAAGAAGACGAATATTATTTTAGAACTTCTCCTTATCATAGGATTTCAGTCCTGCCAATCCGAAAGACTCGGATATGATGCAAAAGAACAAGATAAATTTGAAGCTTTAGCAGAATTTAATAAAGCTTTTAAAAATCTTGGCTGTAAAGAAAACAGGAAGAACGAGGAAGAACTGTGTTCTAACTCTTCTGAGCTTAGCGAAAGAAGAAAATTCACACATGTCCCATCTGCATTACATGTGATAAAATCTGTAGGTTATACAGAAGACCAAATTCAAAAGCAAACCGGTGGAAACTCAACTGCAATCGTTGTGTGGGCTTTAAAAATTCAACAAAATTCATTATCATCTAATAACTAATAATCATGAAAAATTTCACATTACTACTTGGAATTTTGATTTCAATACAATCTTTTGGGCAAAAATCAAAACTTATTATTAACAATTATTCTGATTATGAATATCAAGTTAAACTGATGATAAATGGAATATCATCATATTATCCGTTTGTTATGACTGCTTATGACTTAAATCCTACTCCGTCATGGGTTATTGTTAAACCTAACGACACAAAAAAATTGGACATGTTAAAGATGGTAAATTTCCTCAATGGTATTTAAAAAATTCAGCCACTTTAATGTTGCAGATATTAAATTATTATAATCTACAATTTTTAAATAATTCTGCTCCAATTAACTTAACTGCAGACTGGTCACAATCAAAATTCCAAATGGTAGTGCCGGGAACGAATGAAAGTATCCCTTCGGGTGGCTTTAATTTGTCTAGCGGTCTATCTACTGCTGCCACTGGACCTACATCGTTTTATGAACCTGAAGCACCTGTATCAGCAGAATGGTTTACCATAACAATAAGTAGTACAGAGAGCTACTCTTTTTTACAACTTTACAATAATTAAAATAAGCGCGCACAATGAAAAGTTATATTTTCATATTTTCCTTATTATTTGTTGCTGCTTTCTCCCAAACCTTCCCCTACACCCGGGAATGGGCCACCTATGTGAGTGGGGTAAAAAATACACTTAGTGATGAATTTAAGATTATTTCTAATGATAACAATAAATTCTTTTTTAAAAAAGATATATATAAATATCCGGAATTGGGAATACCGTATTACCAGCAATATGTGACGGAGAGTTTTGCGGATTACACTCAAAACGATCTTCTCTTACAGGCTCAATACTCACTTTCTGGCCAACTGTTAAATGGGTATAACAGCCCTTATTTTGGAGAAAATGAGGAAATAGTAGCAGTGGATGCAGAGAGCAATACCTATTATCTTCAAAATTTTGGAAGTATAGCACCCGGCCTGTCAACAGCTAATGTGTGGCTGCAAAATCCTGCCGGGAGTACTAATAGAACTTATGTTTTAGTTAAAAAATCTCCCGGAGGAAATATAATCTGGAAAACCTATCTACCGTGCCCTACTAATGATTTAAATTTAAATAACTCAACAGTATCAACACCTATTGTAAAAGTGGATAACAATCAAAATGTGTATATCTTGGGGAGGCATTCAGAAGCTGTACCGGGATTGGCAAGTCCCAGGGCCATTCAGGAAAGTCATACCGATCCTCTAAATAATGCTCCCAGCCCATTTTTAGTTAAGCTCAATGTTGCGGGCAAAAAGTTTGGGGTACCTATTTTCCAGGAGGTATTGGGGATTTTACTGTGTATCAGGATAAGATTTATTTAGGGATACAGGATATTATGAATCCCTCTCAGAATATCATGGTTACGCAGGGGACTTTCCAAGATTCTACTCCTTCATACTATATACTTTCCCAGCTCAATGCCAATACAGGGCAAAGAAATTGGGGAACTTATTTAGGGCCAAATGCCACGGAGTATGGAGTAGAATTCTGTGGTATAGAGGCAGATGATCAGGGGGTGTATATTTTAGGCTTTGATGGGTATGAAAACTCTTCAGGTTATTTCGGTACACTGGGAGCGTATAAACCACAAAAGCCTGGGGATGCTGACTTATTTTTGTCTAAATTTTCTCCCACAGGACGGCGTGTTTGGAGCACTTATATAGGAACGCCAAATCCTGAAGGAGGGATTAGAAATGCAGGGCTTAGTCTCCATAACGGAAAATTATGCTTTACGGGTATTCAAGTTTTTAGTTCACATAATATTGCCACACCAGGTGCTTATCAGGATGTACCACCATCAGTAGGCACATCCGATAACTATGTAAATCCATTTTTCGGAATGATGAGTACGGATGGTGCTATGGAGTGGATTAGCTATTATGGGGGCTCTAATGCCGGCTATGTAAGTAATGCAGCACATGTGTGGCAGTCTCCTCAATTTATGAATGACGGATCGCTTATACTTTTTGGAGCTGGCTCGGCTACGGAGGGAATCACCACGCCAAATGCAGCATTCCCCACATGCGTTGCCCAAAGTTATGGTGCAAGTTCATATTTGGTAAAATTTAACCCAAACAGTTTGGGCGTAAATGAATCTCAAAATAATTCAGATATCAAACTGTATGATAATCCTAATGATGGGAAATTTTCATTAGAAGGGAAGGCTCTCAATAAAATAGGCTTAAAATTAAATAAAACGGATATGTCAGGTAGAAATATCTACACCCAAAATTTACCTGCATCTCCAAAGGTAGAGGTGGATCTTAGCCATCAACTTACGTCGGGAAAATATCTAATACGGGTAAAAAGTCCGGAAAAGGAAATATATAACTCGAGTTTTATAGTAAAATAAATTGTGGTCTTATTTCACGATAGCTTGCCTCATAGGCAAGCTTTTTTAGTTGAAACAAGAAATACCTCCCTCATCTGCACTTGCCCAGACCATAGTCGGGTGGCTGTCATGGTGGAATATGTTTCCGGATGCATCTATGGCGATGGCACCGGCAAAACCGTCGTATTTTTTGAGTTCTAAAAATGTCTTCTCAAATGCTTTCTCTAAACTGAAACCATCACTCACACGGGTTACTATTTTGGCTGCAGTGGCATTGCTTACAATATCTTCGCCTACGCCAGTGCAACTCACAGCACAATGCTCATTTGCATAATTTCCTGCCACGGTTGCAGAATCTGAAATTCTGCCTACCAATTCAAAACCTTTGCCTCCTGTGCTAGTAGCAGCGGCAAGCTTGCCTTCAATATCCAATGCTACACAGCCCACGGTACCCTTCCCGGCCTGATGATTTTTAGCTAATAGATCCTCTTTTTTATGTTCATAATCAGCAATTCGATAGTCAGTTCTTGGATCAAAAAATTTACCTAAATCTGTCTTTTCATTGGCATATAAGTTTGCACCTTCTCCACCTAAAACCCTATCGTCTTCTTTTTGAAGCACTTGGGCAATAGAAATAGGATGTTCTATATCCTGAATATTAATAACTCCAGAAAACTTTTCAGTTTCACCATCCATAAGGGAGGCAGACATCCTGACTTTGCCATCACTTTGGATTTGAGAGCCGTATCCTGCATTAAATAAGGAATCATTTTCTAATAATTCAACACAAAAAACCACAACTTCCACTGCTGCTGCACCATTTTTAAGTTTTTGAAACCCTTTTAGTGAAATTTCTTTTAGGGCAGTCTGTTTAGCTATCTTAGTTTCATTAGACTGATCCGCCTCTGAAAAAAATCCTCCGTGAATGATAAGTTTCATAAATTCGTTAAATCTACATTAGGGTTATAGTGGCTATTTTCAATGTGTAAGTCTTTAGTTACAAGATCATACTCATCATTCATACTCATCACATGGACAACAAGATTATCTATGGAGATAGGTTCCCCCAAATGAATATTGGTAAGATTAGAGTCTTTAATAAATCTTCCATCTACAATGATTACAAGACCACTTCCTATGGCCATCATTGAGTTGTTATGAATAAACAATCCTGTATCCTCCCCAAGACCTATACCTAAGGTTCTAGGGTTGTTTACTACAGCCTGAAAGAGTCTTCCTATTCTTCCGCGTTGGACAAAATGAGTATCTACTATTACATTTTCTATGAATCCTAAACCTTGGGTTGTTTTTATTTCACCTTTCAGAAGAGCCTCACTTGAACTTCCTTGATAAATCATATTTTCTGAGGCTGCGGCAGCTCCTGCAGAGGTTCCTGCATACACAAAATCCGTATCCATATATTTTGTGAGCATTTCATCATGCATTCTAGTCCCTCCCAAAATGGAGGTAAGTCTTAGCTGATCCCCACCCGTAAACATTAACACATCTGCAGCATGTACTCTTTGAAAAACTTCCTCCCCATTGGCTTCTTCACGGCTTTGAATATCCATGACATTTACATTCTTAGCCCCCAACATATTAAAGGCATTTTGATATTCCGGCCCCACTATTTGGGGTATTTGTGATGCAGTAGTCACAATTTCGATCGTAGAATCCTCTTTTTTCGAAGATTCATCGATGATTTTTTTAAGAATGCCATGCTCAAAAAAATTAAGATTCTTGGAGTCACTACCGTCAGAAACAGTTTCAAATATCTGCCCCTTATTTATGGCACCTCCTACAATTATAAGTTTACCCTTAGGATTCATAGTTTGCAAAATTACACTTTTACATTTTCTTAAAATATAAAGATATTTAGATTTTTTTTTTGGATAAAATTAAAATTAAAGTTATTTTCACACTTTAAAATAAATAATCATGAAAATTCTCAAGATTCAGGCACTTAAAGGTCCTAATATCTGGAGCATCCGGAGACCAAAGCTAATACAAATGCGTTTGGATCTTGAGGAACTGGAGCATTCACCTACCAATATGCTTCCCGGTTTTGCAGAAAGACTTAAAATTCTAATACCTAGCCTAATTTCACATCGTTGTTCGGAAGGAGTAGAAGGAGGTTTATACCAAAGAATTGAAATGGGCACGTGGATGGGCCATGTTATAGAACATATCGCGTTGGAAATCCAAACCTTAGCTGGAATGGAAACTGGATTTGGCCGTACGCGAGAAACTAAAACGTCTGGCGTGTATAATGTGGTGTTCAGTTATATAGAAGAAAAAGCAGGAATTTATGCAGCTGAACAGGCTGTACTTATGTCTCAGGCGCTTATAGATGATATTCCTTATGATATTGATGCCTGCATATCAGAGCTAAAAAAAATTAGAGAGAGTGTACGGTTAGGACCCTCTACAGGAAGCATAGTAGAAGAAGCAATCAGTAGAAATATTCCTTGGATTCGCTTAGGAAATAACAGTCTAGTCCAATTAGGATATGGTAAAAATCAAGAGAGATTTCAAGCTACTATCACTGGAAAAACCAGCAATATAGCAGTAGACATTGCATGCAATAAAGAATTAACTAAAAAAATCTTACATGATGCTGCCATACCTGTACCCTATGGTTATATTGTTAGGGATGAAGAGGACGTTATTCCTACTGCTCATAATGTAGGATTCCCAATAGTGATTAAACCTCTTGATGGAAATCATGGTAGAGGAAGTACTATTAATATTACGGATGATGAAAACGCAATTAAGGCTTTCCACAATGCCCAAAAGCACGGAACGAAAGTTATTATTGAAAAATATGTTACTGGATATGATTTTAGAATATTAGTAATAAATTATAAAATGGTAGCGGCGGCAAGAAGAGTTCCTGCCCATGTGGTAGGTGATGGTTTTAAAACAATTGCGGATCTTATAGAGCAAGAAAATAAGAATCCCAAAAGAGGTTTTGGTCATGAAAATGTCCTTACAGAAATTACTGTTGATAATCACACTCTTGGATTATTAGAATCTGCAAATCTTACGTTAGACTCTGTTCCTGGGCAAGGAGAAATAGTTTATCTTAAAAATACAGCAAACCTTTCAACTGGAGGCACCAGTATAGATGTTACGGATATGATCCATCCAGACAATATAATAATGGCGGAGCGTGTGGCCCGCGTTATCGGTTTGGATATTTGTGGTATTGATATCATTGCTGAAAATCTTACACAGCCACTTACCGAAACCGGTGGTTCCATAATTGAAGTAAATGCCGCGCCAGGATTTAGAATGCATTTAGATCCCTCCGAAGGCTTACCTAGAAATGTTGCTGCTCCAGTTATAGATATGCTATATCCATCTGGGAAACCATTTACCATTCCAATTATAGCAGTGACGGGTACTAATGGAAAAACAACTACCACAAGGATACTTGCACACATAGCTAAACAAGCTGGGAAAAGAGTGGGATATACCACTTCGGATGGTATCTATATTAATAATACAATGCTATCTAAAGGAGATACCACGGGTCCAATGAGCGCCGAGTTTGTTCTAAAAGATCCTACCGTAGATTTTGCCGTATTAGAAACTGCAAGAGGAGGTATTTTGCGCTCGGGCTTAGGATTTAGTAGATGTGATATAGGAGTCCTTACTAATATTAAAGAAGATCATCTTGGTCTAAGTGATATTCATAATCTTCGTGATCTTACCAAGGTAAAGCGCGTCGTATTGGATAGTGTTAAAAAAGAAGGTTGGGCAGTACTTAATGCGATGGATGAAGCGAGTATTAAACTGAGAAATGATTTAGATTGTAAAATAGCAGTTTTCTGTATGGATGAAAACCATCCCGTAATCCAAAAAAGAAGCAAAGAAGGTAAAGTAAGCTGCGTTTATGATGAAGGGAATGTTACAATAAAAAAAGGCGATTGGAAAATCCGGATTGAAAAAGTTACCAATATTCCCGTAACGATGGAGGGTAAAGCCGATTTCATGATAGAAAATGTCTTAGCTGCTTCATTAGCTGCATATCTGTATGGTTTTGATATTGAAGACATTAGCATGGCATTACGAACCTTCGTTCCTGGAGCCAATCTTACCCCTGGAAGGCTCAATATTTTTAATTTTAAAAACTTCAAAGTTTTAATAGATTTTGCCCACAATCCTGCTGGCTATAAAGCAATAGAAGGATACTTAAATAAGATTGAAGCTACCAAAAAAATAGGCATCATAAGTGGTGTAGGGGATCGTAGAGATGAAGATATCCGTGAATGTGGTAAAATTGCGGGTAGAATGTTTGATTATATTATTGTTAGAAACGAACATCATTTGCGAGGTAGAACAGAAGAGGAAATTAACAAACTTGTTATTGAAGGGATCCAATCCAGCGGAAGAGATGTAAGCTATGAAATTATCCCAAAAGAAATAGAAGCGCTAAAACATGCCATAGGAATGGCAGAGGAAGGCACCTATATCACTGCACTTTCTGATGTTATAGAAAATGCAATAGATTTAGTGCAATCCTATCAACAAAAAGAAGCTATCGAGGAGAGGATTATGTAATGAAAAAATTATTTTATGCTAGTATTGTACTTGGCATTGTAATTCTTATAAACACAATCGTTCTTCCTCGTAGAGAACAGGCGTTAGTATGGGAAAAAGAATATGTTATTCCTATTCCCATGGAGCTTGTGTTAGAGGAGTTTCAATCTTTAGAAAGAATCCTAAGTTGGTTTACACTTGAAAAACAAATACCTAAAGCAGCATTCTTATCACCACTTTCCGGAGTAGGAGCGGCTGCAAAGGTTTTTTTTGAAAATAAAGATTCAAATTTAGAGCCTGTTGAAGTTTCCTTAATTTCTATGCCAAAACCAAACATTTTGCATTATAGAATCATTTATCCAAATGAAGTTCACCCGGCAGGATTACAACTTTTTATCACCCCAAAAGATATCAAGAATACAACTCTAAAATTTAAATATACCCATGTAATTAAAAGCTGGAAAAATATAATATGGACCAATGGCTCCGATGATTTAGAAAAAATAGCATCTGATAACATAGAAAATTTTAAAAGAAAGGTTCAATCAAGAATTTCTAAAGAGAAATCATTTTCAGCAATAACTAGAGATAGCGTTTACATAGAAAATATTCCGAATTCCAACTTTCTAGCTGCTTCAGGTAACTTTGGCAGTAAACCCTCTGATTGGGAAAATACATTTACTATTGCCAATGGTGGTTTGGAAGGCCTAATATTAAATGAATTACAATATACTCCAGAAGAAATTAGCAATACTAAACTTCAAGCTGTTCCTACAATCCCTTCGGCCAAAGGATTTTCTTTTATGGTGGGAAAAATGGTATCTCAAAAGAAAAATATGGAGAATTATACCTATCAATACATTCCTTTTACTGGCGGGCCGGCGGCAAGTATCTTGGTGGAAAAACCATTAACTGAAATTCCGGCACAGTTTGGAATTCTTTCATCTTATGTTAAAAAATTAGGTAAAAGACCTGTGAAATCAATAATTGAAATTATAGGCAAAAAACCAAATACCAAAATTTACATACTTAGATGTAGCCTGATATATGAATAACGTATACCTACCTTTTTTTCTTACTTTTGTAAACCCAAATGAATAACGCCATCAATTAATGGACAGATTTTCCTTCCTCAATGCAGCACATGCCCAGCTGATTGAAGATTTATATAAAAAATATCAACAGTTTCCCGATTCTATCGAGCCTTCTTGGAAAGCATTTTTTCAAGGTTTCGATTTTGCCTCAGAATACTGTGATGATATTATAGGCTACACAGACAATGAAATTAATAATAACTCCCAAGATAAAACTTCGCAAGCCTTAGGTTCTCAAAATACCCAAGATGTTAAGAAAATTCAAGAGGATATTGAAAAAGAATTTAGGGTAATTAATCTTATCGAAGCCTATCGCACGAGAGGGCATCTGTTTACCCAGACTAATCCTGTGCGAAAAAGACGCGATTATAAACCGGATTTAGAACTAAGAAATTTTGATCTTTCTCAGGCAGATTTATCTAAAACATTTGCTTGTGCCACTACTATAGGCCTGGAAAAAGCTTCCACATTACAGGAAATAATTCAGCACCTAGACGCTATTTATTGTGGTAGTGTGGGTGTAGAATATATGCACATCCAAAATGTAGAAGAAATAGAATTTATTCGCAAATGGCTTCAAAAAATTAACAATCAAGCAGACCTAACCACAGAAGATAAAAAAGATATCTTTAAAAAGATTTCTCAAGCTGTTGCTTTTGAAAACTATCTTCATACAAAGTTTGTAGGACAAAAGCGATTCTCTTTAGAAGGTGGTGAATCATTAATACCCGCGTTGGATCAACTTATTACCCGTTCATCTAAACTTGGTGTGGAGGAAGTTGTTTTAGGAATGGCACATAGAGGTAGATTAAATGTACTCACTAATATCTTCCAAAAGTCTTACAAACAAATTTTTTCTGAATTTGAAGGTAAAGAATTTGAAGAAGATGTTTTTTCAGGTGATGTAAAATATCACTTAGGAAGTTCCAAAGAAATAACTACTGCTACAGGTGAAAAGGTTAATATTAATCTAGCTCCGAATCCATCACACTTAGAAACAGTTGCTTCTATTGTCGAAGGGATTTGTAGAGCAAAAATCGAGAAAAAGTACAATTGGGATTTCTCCAAAGTCCTTCCTATTGTTATTCATGGAGATGGAGCTATTGCAGGACAAGGAATAGTGTATGAAGTGGCCCAAATGATGAGCTTAGAAGGCTATAAAACTGGGGGTACTATCCATATAGTTGTCAATAATCAAGTATCATTTACTACCAATTATTTGGATGCAAGATCGTCCGTATATTGTACAGATATTGCCAAAGTAACTCAGTCACCAGTAATGCATGTAAATGCGGATGACGTAGAGGCAGTGGTAAATGCTATCCAGTTTGCTGCAGATTTCCGAGCCAAATTTGGGAAAGATGTATATATCGATCTTTTGGGGTATAGAAAATATGGTCACAATGAAGGCGATGAGCCTAGATTTACTCAGCCTAATCTTTATAAAATAATTTCAAAACACCCAAATCCTAAAGAGATTTATAAAGAAAAACTTATTGCAGATCAGTCGATAAGTAATGAAGTGGTAGAAAATATTGATAAAGAATTTAAAGAGATTTTAGACCAAGATTTTACAGCATCCAAGGAAATTCAAAAAAACAAAATGGATGTCTTCATGGGTAATGATTGGAAAGATTTTTCCTATGAAAAAGATTATGTTTTAAACAAAAATGAGGAATTAAACACGGGATTTGATTTTGCTCATTTAACGGAATTAGCGAAAAAAATAAGTACGCTTCCTGCGGATAAAAATTTTATCTCCAAATTAAAAAGACTGTTTGAAGCCCGCCTTAAAATGATTGAAGATAATCGTTTAGATTGGGCTATGGGTGAGCTTCTGTCCTATGCAACTCTTCTCAGTGAAGGATATTCTGTAAGGATATCTGGCGAGGATGTAGAGCGTGGAACATTTTCACATAGACATGCAGTTGTAAAAACCGAAGATACAGAAGAGGAGTATATCCCACTTAAGGAAGTTACGGATAACTCAGAATTTACAATATATAACTCTCATTTATCAGAATATGGGGTTTTAGGTTTTGATTATGGCTATTCCATGGCTACCCCAAATACCCTTACCATATGGGAGGCCCAGTTTGGTGATTTTGTAAATGGTGCTCAGATTATTATAGACCAATATATCGTAGCCGCTGAGGAAAAATGGAAAATTCAGAACGGGTTGGTTATGTTATTGCCACATGGATCAGAAGGACAGGGTGCTGAACATTCCTCCGGTCGCGTAGAAAGGTTACTAACTTTATGTGCGAATGAAAATATAATAGTCGCTAATTGTACCACGCCTGGGAACTATTTCCATCTTTTGAGAAGACAATTAAAATTCCCATTCCGTAAACCACTTGCAGTAATGACTCCCAAAAGTTTATTGCGTCATCCCAAAGCCGTTTCTACCATGGAAGAACTTGCAAATGGTTCCTTCCAGCCAATTATTATAGATGATATTGTAGATAAATCAAAGCTGGAAAGAATTGTTCTTTGTTCAGGAAAGATTTACTATGAATTGAAGGCTAAACAAGAAGCATTGGAGGATACCAGTGTTTTATTAGTACGAATAGAGCAACTATATCCATTAGATAAAAATAAAATTTTAGAATTGCTTACCGCTGTGAAAGAGGTATCACCTAATATCTCTCTTATATGGGCTCAGGAAGAACCAGAGAACATGGGGCCATGGTCTTTTATCCTTAGAAATCTCAGAGAAACTGGTATAGATGTTATCGCTCCAGTACCTTCGGGTGCTCCAGCTCCCGGTAGCCATAAAAAATTTGAATTAAACCAAACCTTAATAATAAATGCGGTATTTAATACCGATGATACTCCGGAAAGCCGTCCGGTAACCGCCTAAATAAATCTGAAATCATGTCCATATTAGAAATGAAAGTGCCCTCACCGGGCGAATCCATCACAGAAGTTGAAATCGCATCATGGTTAGTAAAAGATGGTGATTATGTAGAGAAAGATCAACCTATCGCAGAAGTTGATTCTGATAAAGCCACCCTAGACTTACCAGCAGAGGAAAGTGGTATCATTACGCTAAAAGCCGCTGAAGGAGATGTTGTAGCTGTAGGAGAGGTGGTATGTTTAATAGATATGTCAGCCTCAAAACCAGAAGGAAATACTCCTGCATCGGAAAAAAAGGTAGAAGAAAAACCTGCTGCACCAGCACCAGTTAGAGAGGAAAAAAAGGAAAGCCCTGCTCCAGCACCGGCTAGCTATGCCACTGGAACACCATCTCCAGCTGCAGCCAAAATTTTAGCTGAAAAAGGTGCTGAACCTTCTCAAGTTTCAGGTACGGGAAGAGATGGCAGAATCACAAAAATTGATGCAGAAAATCACAGTGTAGCAATGGGTTCTTATGATTCTACCACTGGTAGTAGATCACAGGAAAGTGTGAAACTAAGCTCTTTAAGAAGAAAACTTGCCGCACGTCTTGTTTCCGTAAAAAATGAGACTGCAATGCTTACTACTTTTAATGAAGTAGATATGTCTGAAATTTTTAGACTTAGGAAAGAGTATAAGGATCGATTTTCCGCAAAACATGGCGTAGGACTTGGTTTTATGTCATTTTTTACTAAAGCTGTTACCCGTGCATTACAAATGTATCCCGATGTGAACGCTAGTATAGACGGAGATTATAAAATTAACTATGATTTCTGCGATATTAGTATTGCTGTATCTGGTCCTAAAGGTCTGATGGTTCCTGTGCTAAGAAATGCAGAGGCAATGACTTTCCGTGCTGTAGAATCCAATATAAAGGCTCTTGCTGATAAGGTACGAGACGGTAAAATTACCTTAGATGAAATGACAGGTGGGACATATACCATTACAAATGGTGGTGTTTTCGGGTCTATGTTATCCACTCCAATTATTAATCCTCCACAATCTGCAATTTTAGGGATGCATAATATAATCCAACGCCCTGTGGCTGTGGATGGCCAAGTGGTAATACGCCCAATGATGTATGTAGCCATGTCGTATGACCATAGAATTATAGACGGGCGGGAATCGGTAGGGTTCTTAGTGGCTGTTAAAGAAGCAATTGATAATCCAGTTGATGTATTAATGGGAGGAAATCCTGAAAAAGCCTTGGAATTATAAATTAATTCTTTAAATTTTGATATAAGCCATCCTTTAGGGTGGTTTTTTTTATGAGCCATATCAAACTTTAAAAGTTTTATTTATCCTATTTTCTTTTTAATTTTAATAAAAATTAATGATAATGATAGAAAAAGAAAAATTCTTATCACTCCAAAATAAAGAGGAATTATTGGAGGTTTTGCTTGAAGAAAAAGATTCAGGAAACGAGAATTCTCAGGAAATTTCGGACTTGTTGGATAAATATTACTATGAAGAGGAGCTTAAAAAACTTCAAGCAGAATTGGTAGATTTTCAAAATTATGCTCAAACTAACGAAAAGAAAATTGCTATAATTTTCGAAGGTCGAGATGCTAGTGGAAAAGGTGGAACAATAAAAAGATTTACAGAGCATCTTAACCCTCGGGCAATGCGCTTAGTAGCATTAAATAAGCCAACGGAGGTAGAAAGAGGGCAATGGTATTTTCGCCGCTACATCAAGGAACTACCCAATGCTGGAGAATTAGTTTTTTTTGATAGAAGTTGGTATAACAGAGCTGTCGTAGAACCGGTAATGGGTTTTTGTAATACAGAACAGTATGAAAGTTTTATGGTACAGGTACCAGAATTTGAGCATATGCTATATGAAAGTGGCACTACACTTATCAAATTTTGGTTTTCAGTAAGTAAAGATCAACAAAAATTTAGGTTTGAAAGACGATTAGAAAATCCTTTAAAGAGGTGGAAATATAGTCCTGTAGATGAAAAAGGACAAGAATTATGGGATAAATACACCTATTATAAAGAGCAAATGTTTACCCGAACGCATAATGCTTTTGCTCCTTGGGTTATATTAAAGTCCGACGATAAAAAACTGGCAAGATTGGAGGCTATTAGATATGTCTTATCACAGTTTGAGTATCCTGGTAAAGGAAATTCCGGAGCAAGAATTAATTTTGATCCTAATATAGTACAAAGATATTTCCGTCAAATTTCACAAATAGATAATTAATCATGAGCCAAAATACAATTACTGATAAAGAATTTACATCACTTACTTCAAAAAAAGGTTTATATGCCCTTTTACAAAATGATAATATAGATTTTGAAAAAGCATTAAAATTTTACGAGAATGAAAAGAAAATGGCAAAACTACAAGAAGAACTTATCCAGCTTCAGTCTTGGGTGGTAGCCAATCAGAAAAAAGTAATTATAATTTTCGAGGGTAGAGACTCGGCTGGTAAAGGTGGCGCTATTCGAAGGATTTCTGAAAATATGAATCCACGGCAATATAGAACTGTTGCCCTTCCTAAACCGGATGAAACTGAGGCTGGGCAATGGTATTTCGAGCGGTACGTAAAACAGTTGCCCAATGCGGGAGAGATAGTATTCTTTGATAGAAGCTGGTACAATAGGGCTGTTGTGGAGCCTGTAAACGGGTTTTGTACGGATGAAGAATATGACACCTTTATGCTGCAAGTGAATCCTTTTGAAAATATGCTGGTATCTTCCGGATTTATTTTAATTAAAGTTTATTTTTCTATTTCTAAAGAAGAACAAGCCAAAAGGTTTAATGAAATCCTTTCAAACCCACTTAAAAAATGGAAATATTCTGAAGTGGATAAAAGAGCATTGGAACTTTGGGATAGATATACGGAATATAAATCCCGCATGCTAGAGGAAACCAATACAGATTATGCCCCTTGGCAAATCTTTCAAGCAAATAAGAAAGGTAAGGCTAGAGTAGATGCTTTGGAATATATTTTATCTAAAATCCCCTATAAGTCTGTATAGTTATTCGCTTGATACGTTATTTCTATATTTTGCACGGTATTCTTCAAATGAAATATCTGGAAAAGCACCTCCCAATTTTAAAAAAGAATTGATAACTATCTGAGCACAGGCTCGTGCATCATCCCCAGCACGATGGTGTTTAAATTCTATCGCATTAAGTGCTGCTAAACTTGCCAAATTATATTTTGGCAAGTTTTTCCATGCCTTTTTTGCAAGTTGAACACTGCAATTATAAGTAGATTTAGGCCAAAAAATTCCATAATGACTTAAACAACTTCTTAAAACCCGAATATCGAATTTTGCATTATGGGCGAAGATATGAGCGTAATAGAAATACTGTTCTATTTCTGGCCAAAGTTCATCAAAGGTAAGTGCATCTTGCACATCCTCTGATAAGATGCCATGCACACGGATAGTTGCAGGAGAAAAATAGGGAAAACTAGGAGGTTTTATTAAGTAAGAAAGCGTATTCACTATTTCACCATTTTCCACCACACATATTCCGATTTCACATGCCGAATTTGGCTGACCTGTCGCAGTTTCGAAATCTAAGGCTATAAAATTCAGAATTTATTTTTTAATAATTGTAAAAATTCATGTTTCCTTTTATAGGCATAAGGAAGCAAAGCGTAGAACGTAAAATGAGCCCGTATGACGGCAAAAAAATGACTAATACCATTTTTAAAACCTAAATATATTGCCAATAAACCGTCTAAAGGAAGCCTAATTAGCAATAATAGTATAAAGCTAATTGTATGCGTATTTTTTGCGATCATAAGGAGATTATTCCTGAAATTAAGATAAGTCTTTTTAGAACTACTTTTTTTTAGGGTACCACCTCCTGCATGATATACTTGAGAATCAGGACAATATAAGATTCGTTTGCCCCACTGTTTTAATCTGAGGCAAAGGTCAATCTCCTCCTGATGAGCAAAAAAAACTTCATCAAATCCTCCAATTCGGTAAAAATCATCTTTTCTGATAAATAGTGCACATCCACTTGCCCAGTCGATCTCTGCAATTTCATTATACTGCCCGGAATCTATATCGCAATTGAAAATGTTCCTTCCTCTAGCTCCCGGGATTTTTATTACTGATAATGTTCCACCAGCCGCACCCGCATATTCAAACTTCTTTTGATCATAATAATCTAAGATTTTAGGTTGTACGGCCCCTATAGTATCATTTTCTGAAAGTAATTGCAAACAGCCTTGAAACCAATCTTTTTTTACCAGAACATCTGTATTGAGTAAACAAAAATATTTTTTATTAATAAATTGCAATCCTTTATTGTATCCGCCAGCAAATCCAAGATTATAATCTAAGTGAATAATATTATCGGAATCTAATAGTAATGTTGCATAATTTATGGAGTCATCTTGAGAGCCATTATCTATTAAATAAACGGATTGTGGTGGTGAGTTTTGGATTAAATCTGATAAGAATAGTTCTAGCCAGTTTTTCCCATTATAATTTAATAAAACAATAGCAAAATCTTCTTGTGGCTTAGTCCAATTCATTGGTATATTTTATTTTATCTTTATTTTTCCACCGGCGGTGTGACCAGAGATAATTTCCTGGATCACGCTTGATAGTATTCTCCAAATGCTTAAAAAATGAGGTCACTAGCTCATACGGAACAAATTTTTCATTTTCAGGTAATAACCTTTTATAGGTTACTTGATAAAAACCACGCTTCACTTTTTTCATTTCACAATACACAAAGATAAAATCATATTTTATGGCAAGTTTATCATAACCTAAAAAGACTGGTGTATTTTGATTTAAAAATGATAGACCATAACGTACTAATGAATCTTGCGGACTTTGATCCCCTACGACCATATAAATGGAGTTTCCGTCATTGGGATTTCTCAATATATGTTTAAGAAATTCGCCAGCCTCCACCGACTTATTTCCGAAGGAGTCACGCACCTTTTTAAGTTCATCTTCCCAAAATTCGCTTTGGATTTTTCGGTATATGGGGTGGCAATTTTCCTGCGGAACTACTACTTTTAGACCTGTAATCCATTCCCAATTAAATACATGTCCAGCTAAGAGAATAATGTTTTTTCTTTCCTTTTTGGCATCTATAAAAACCTGTCTGTTGATATGTTGAACTCTGTATAGAAGTTCATTTTCCGATAAGCTTCTGGCTTTTATAGTTTCCACCAAATAATCACTGAAGTTTTTGTAAAAATTCTTAATCGTTATTTTTTTTTCGGAATCACTAAGTTCAGGAAATGATTTCCCAATATTTTCCCCTACAATTTTTTTCCGATATTTAAATACGTGATATCCTAAAAAATAAACAAAATCTCCCATAAGATAGAGCATCTTAATGGGCAGAAGAGAAATCTTTTTTATAAGAAAACTTAAAACGAATTTTAGCATGAAGTTTGTAAAAGTACAAAAGCATAAATTTATATGATGAAAAAAAAATTAATAAAAAACATTTTTATCCTTAGTTTATTTTCTATTGGAGGAGTTTTACAGGCACAATCAAGTAATACCGCATCAGTATCAAATATTACAAATGAGAAAGAAGGCTATGTAAAACCCTACAAGCCAACTGAAAATGCTGCAAAAAGATTACAAGAATTATCTACGATTGCCAAAAAACAAAACAAAAAAATTTTAGTGCAAGCAGGAGGTAATTGGTGTATATGGTGTCTTCGTTTAAATAATTTCATAATGACCAATGAGAAATTAAAAAGCAAGATAGAAGATAAATACATTGTATATCATCTAAACTACAGCAAGGAAAATGAAAATAAGGCTCTATTTGCAAAGTTTGGAAACCCTGGAAAAACCTATGGTTATCCAGTTTGGTTAATTTTGGATCAAAATCTTACATTACTGAAAACTCAAGATACCGGAAGTCTTGAAAATGGAAAATCATATGATGAAAGTAAAATCTTAAAAGCCTTAAGTCTTTAAACTAAAATGCAGTCACCAAGGTGACTGCATTTTAAATTTGTGCGAAAATGTAATATTAATTGTTTTCTTCTTTTTTATCAGAATCTTTAGCATAGGTTTTTTCAACTTCCTTTTTAGTATATTCTTCAGTAACTTCAGCTAAAATGCTAAAAGGAAAATCATATTCCACTTCTCTGTGAAGTCTAATTTTAGCAGAATAATTTCCAGTTCGTTTAATTGTATTACCAGGAATTTTGATATATTTTTTATCAATTTTAATTCCTCCTAAGCTTAATTTTTCTGAGATATCACTATTGTTTATAGACCCAAACAATTTATCTCCTGTTCCTGTCTTAGCAGTGATAGAAAGAGGTGTAGTTTTAAGTTTTTCAACAATTTCTTTCGCAGAAGTGATAGCCTTAGCCTCTTCTTCTTTTCTCGAATCTAAAATATCAGCAAGAACCGTCTGGTTCTTTGGAGTAGCAAGTAAAGCAAATCCTTGTGGAATAAGATAATTACGCGCATATCCTGGTTTTACATCTACTGTGTCGAATTCTAAACCTAAGTTTTCGACATCTTTTTTAAGTATTACTTTCATAATGTTGTTGTCCGTAGCCTTTTCTGGCCGTTAGAATGTTATTGTATTCAGCAACTTCCTGGGCTACTGTGCCCAGCAAATATTTTTATTTTAAAAGATCGGCTACATACGGCATCATCGCTAGGTGACGTGCACGTTTTACAGCAGAAGATACCTTTCTTTGAAACTTCATTGATGTTCCAGTATATCTTCTAGGGAGAATTTTACCTTGTTCGTTTACAAATTGAAGTAAAAAGTCAGGATCTTTATAATCTACATACTTAATACCGAATTTTTTGAAACGATCGTATTTTTTTGTAGATTTTGTGTTAATATCGATAGGAGTAAGAAACTTTACTTCAGATTCTCCACCTGCGGCAGCTTGTTGTGCCATTTCATCTATTGCCATGTTGTATTTTTTAAATCGTTATGAGAATTAGGCTTTAGCAGCTTTATTTTTTTTGCGTCTTTCTATTGCGTATTCTATCGCATGCTTATCTAGCTTGGTAGTTAAATAACGGATTACACGCTCGTCACGCTTAAAAGCTAGTTCTAAAAGGGATACTATATCTCCTTCTCCACGGAACTCTATTAGGCTGTAAAACCCATTTTTCTTCAGCTGGATAGGATAAGCCAATTTTTTTAGGCCCCAATTTTCACGCGCTACAATCTCACAATTGTTCTCTTTTAAAAGGTCTTCAAACTTTTTTACTGCTTCCTCCACCTGAGCATCAGATAGAACGGGAGTTAAAATGAAAACAGTTTCGTAATGATTCATAAATTATTGAATTTAAAATTTTTAAGTGTGCAAAGATAATAAATTTAAGAGGAATAGCTTATAATAAACTTATTTTTTGGTAAAAAATTGCAGCAGCAAAAATTCCTGCTGTATCTGTCCTTAACCTTCTCTCTCCAAATGTAATTTCCTCCCAATTCTTTTCTCGCGCTAGCTCAATTTCTTCATGTGAAAAATCACCTTCTGGTCCAATTAATATTATAATTTCTTTTTCAGCGTGTTTTTCTTTAGAAATAAAATCAGAAATAGGTATCTTTTTATCACTCTCCGCACAGTGCGCCATTCCGATGATACCATTAGAATATAAATTTGAAAATTCTACCAAACTTTTACACTCCGAAATTTCTACAAAATAGGGATTTAAGGATTGTTTGGAAGCTGCAATAGACCGTTTTTGGAGCTTTTCAATATTTATAATTTTTCGTTCAGAATTTTGTGTGAAAAGGAATGTTATTTTTGAAACATCCAATTCTGTTGATTTTTCTAAGAAAAACTCTGTTCTGTCCAGGTTTTTAGTTGGTACAAATACTAAATGTAGATTGGGAGAAAAAGACTTTTCCACAAAATTTCTTTCTATCACATGAGCAATAGTTTTTTTTCCTATAAATTCCAGGCGGACTTTTGCAATATCACCTTTACCATTTGTAACATATTCTTCAGCACCATCCTTTATTCTTAGGACTTGGCGAATGTGGTGCATCTCTTCTTCCGGAATTACTGCGGCATTTGGAGTTATTTCTCCATAGAATAATCTGTTCATTCGGAAATAGGAAATTTCGGCTTCGGTGATAGCGCTATTGGTGATTCGGCATGTGTATCCCACTGGATTTTACCTGCGATGGCTATCATTGCGGCATTATCAGTAGTGTATCCAAATTTTGGAATAAATCCTTGAATATTTCTCTTTTCTGCTTCCAACATAAATCTTTTTCTAAGATCCGTATTTGCACTTACTCCACCAGCTATACCCACATAGGATACTGGATGCGTATCCCAAGCTTTATAAAAGGTTTCAATAAGAATGGTATTAATACTATGTTGTATGGAAGCACAGAGGTCATTTAAATTTTCTTCAATAAAATTAGGATTAACTTTAGTTTCCGCCTGAATTTTATAGAGTACTGAAGTTTTCAATCCTGAAAAAGAGAACTCAAAGCCTTGCATTTTAGGTTTTCCAAAAGGAAATGCATGTGGATTACCTTCCTTTGCAAGTTTATCTATTTCCACCCCAGCAGGATAAGGAAGTCCAATTAATTTTCCACATTTGTCATAAGCTTCACCTGCAGCATCATCTTGGGTTTTTCCCAGGATTGTAAATTGATATCCATCTTCTACCAAAACAATCATAGTATGGCCACCACTCACTGTAAGACAAAGAAAGGGTAGTTTTGGTATGCTACCGTCTGGCTGAGAATCGGCTAAAAAATGTGCTAAAACATGAGCTTTTAAGTGATTTACCCCTATTAAAGGTTTTGCCCAGGCTTGAGATAAAGATTTGGCGAAATTTAAGCCTACACATAAAGAACCTGCAAGACCAGGTCCCTGTGTCACGGCGATTCCCTGTACTTCAGATTTGCTTATATTTGCCTGTAGGAGCGCCTGCTCTACTACCGGGAGGATACCGGTGATATGTGCCCGGGAAGCCAATTCCGGTACTACACCACCGAAAGTCTGATGCACTGTTTGAGCAAAGGAAACGGAAGATAACACTTCATTTCCCCTAATGACAGCTGCTGCGGTATCATCGCAGGAAGATTCTATGCCTAATATTACTGGTAACTGCATGTATGAGTGCAAATGTAAACAATAACGACCATAAGAATAAGTCGGAAGTTCGACAAATTAAATCTGTTGTAGATTCAGATGTTCGTATGGATAATGAGGTACCGCAGCATCATCATAAAGCCAATGATAATACTGCATCAAAATTAAATTCATCTAAAAAACCTGCTTGGTGGCTGAGATTATTTAAGTTTCTTCTTTCGGCTTTTGCGATTATTATCGTAAGTTTTTTTATTATTATCAATCTTCAAGTTACCAAAACTTATATAGCAAATCAAGCACTTCAACTGTTAAATAAAAATTTTAAAGCCTCTATGTCAACAGGTAAAGTGGAGGTAAATTTCTTTGGGGATGTGATTATTTCCCATATAAGAATTAAAGATTATAAGGCAAATGAATTCGTGAAAATTAAAAAATTTCGCGCCGGATCGGATTGGTTTAGCTTAATTGCAAAACTTTCTAATATTAATTTTAGAAATATTTCCTTTGAACAAGCAGATATTAAAATAGTTACCTATAAAGGTGATAGTTTATCTAATTTTCAACGGTATATAAAGAACTTTGAATCCGATAAAAAAAAGAAAAAAGGAGCTTTTGATTTAAGTACAAGGCTCAGTATCTCCCAATCCAAAATTTTAATTTTAAACCAAAATAAGGATGGGGATGATGGTAAATGGTTGGATGCAAGTGATTTTAATCTTATCCTGAGCCAACTAAAAGTACATGGTGCAGATGTTTTTGCAACAATTCAAAATGCTAATTTCTCCACTAATAGGTATGGGATAATACATAAATTAAATACTCTTACGGGTCAATTTTCTTTAACCCGGAATGCACTGCAAGTTTCTAATTTAGTTTTTTTTACAGATAGAACATTATTAAATGGGTCTATTTTACTCAAGCTTAAAAATAGATCCTTTGCCAATTTTGTTAATGAGGTCCCTTGGGAAATGAAACTTAATACAGGAAGCTATGTAAGTGGGACGGATATTTCCTATTTTTTGAAAACTTGGGATTCCAATTCTACAATAGATATTCAGGGCGAAATAGATGGACCGCTGAACAATTTTGTTTTTAAGGATGCCGAGCTATCTTTAGGGTCAACAACATTAAATACAAAAGAAATTGCGATTCAAAATCTGTTTTCAGGTGCTCTTTCTTTGCAAACTAAAAAAGTATCAGCTAATTTCTTTATACCAGAACTACAAAAAACATTACCTGGATTTTTGTCCCAAAAACTAGAGAAGGTTAAGCAAGATTTTGGAAGGATTCAGTATTCTGGGAGTTTAGATTTAGATCCTAAAAACTTACATATCGCAAGAGCTTATATCATTGCAGGTCTAGGTAGGGTGGCAGCAGATTATTTTTCAATAAATGGATTGCAAGAAGATAATCCTAATTTTATGTTTAAAGGAAGCACAAATAATTTAGATGTTGGTAGAATTATATCTAATAAAAACATAGGAAATATTTCGGGCGATTTTAAATTAAAAGGTAAAAGCTTTGACATTAAAAAAATGCGGATGGAAACCTTTGCATCTATTAAAGAATTGCGCTATGGGGATTTTTTGCTACAAAACTTGAATTTAAAAGGTCTCCTTGAAAGAATGACCTACACAGGAGATGTGATTGCAAAAGGAAGTGCTGCAGATTTTTCTACCCAAGGTTTTTTTGACTTTTCATCCACTAAAGCTGGTTTTTATGCTGATTTTAATGCTAATATTAATAAATTGAATTTAGGAGGTCTCCTAGGAAAAAAAGATTTATTAGATAAAAATCTTGCTGGAAAATATAAGGCTAAGGTAAGAATTAAAGGTTCTGATGTATTAGAGGCAGACATAACGGCTAACGGGATGGTTGCCAATTTTGGAAATAATTTTCTTAATCTTCCTTTATTAGATGTAAAAATTCAACAAAATTATTCATCCAAAAATATAGTGCTGAATACACCTGGATTTATTTCCGGTAACGTAAATGGAAACTTTGAATTCTCGCAATTAGGAGGTATTCTGGAGGCGGCCAAAGACAAAATTATATCTGGACCCCTTCAGGATAAAAGATATTTTGGCGTATTTTTGAAAGGAAACCTTAAAGTAGAACAAGAATTTCTTCAAAGCTTCTTAACAGAGGCACAATTATCTCAACCGCTACAAGCCCAATTTGAATATACCGGAAATTCTAATGATATATTCCTTCAAAGCGAAATACCCAGTCTGGATGTCCTCCTTACAGATGCTCAAAGTGATAAGCTGGAAAAAGCACTCACTCAAACATCCCCTATAACGGGCAATACAGATCCCATACAAATAAATAACAGATTGGTACTAAAAAATGCCTCCGTCTTTATTGATACTAAATCCAATGACACCTATGTGGATGTACGTGCTGAGCAAGTTCGTACGGGAAATCAGTTTTTAGGAAATGTAGAAGTACTTATTAAAAAACCTATTGAGAAAATTAATGAAAGAGATGTAGATATCAAGTTTCAATATGCTGCTTTAGAGAATAATACTATTGGGGATAAACAAGACTATCACTTTTCATTCCTTCAAAATGTAGATAAAGAAGGAAATTTAGTATTTAATCTTCAAACCAATAGCTTAGTTTATAATGGTGTTCACTGGAATTTTATAAAAAAAGAAGGTGTAGATAACACAAATCAAATTATATATAAAAAAGGAGGCAGAATCTTAGCTAAGAATATACTTCTTGAATCAAATGGAAGCAAATTGTTCATTGATGAAGCTAATATTGAAAACGGACAGTCCTTTACTATTAAAGGAAAAGTAGAACAATTCCAAGTTTCTACACTTTTCCAAACACTAAATCCCAAAAGTGAAAGCTTACTGGAAGGTATAGCAAATGGAGATATTAGCATTATTAGCAAGAATAATAATATGATTCCTGTGATGGATCTCACGGTACAAGACATCCAGGTAAACAGTGAGGAAATAGGAAATATGAAGGTGAATATAAGTGGAAGTGATCGCCCAAATGTTTTCACTGTAAAAGCATTCGTAGATAACAAAGGTCTTCTGAATGGTAACGCATTGGATGTGGAAGGTACTATCTCAGCCCAGGAAAAGAAACTTGCTTTGGATTTAGGGATTAATCTTAAAGAATTTAATGTAGCCTTTGCCAATCAATTTGTTCAAGGTGTCTTTTCTAATTTAAGAGGCTACGCCACCGGATTATTAAAATTACAAGGTTCTGTAGATGATTTGGATTACTCTGGAGACCTTAAAATGACAAATCTGGGTTTGAAACTTAATTTTACTGGTGTGGATTATAGATTTGATGACACAGATATATCCATTTCTAAAGGACTTGCTACTATAGCGGGTGTAGGAGTTCGGGATGGGAGAAATGCTTCAGCAGGTACATTATCTGGATCTATTCAATTTGAAACCTTGAATAGTTTAGCTATCAACATGATTTTAAGTGCAGATAATTTACTTTTACTCAATACCTCCCAGCAAGATTATGATTTATTTTGGGGAAGAGTCTCAGCTAAAGGAGATTTATACGTCTCAGGTCCGGTATCACAACTTAGTATAGAAACCCCAAATATGAAGGTGTTGCCGGGTTCCGTATTTACTTTTAACTCTAACTCTACTTCTACAGTTGATAAATTTAAAATGTTAAGATTTGTTCAAGATAGCACTGCCTTAGCTACCACCACATATATTAAAGATATTCCTAGAAAAAGCAACTTAGGACTAGATTTCACTGTAGATATTGATAAAGGAAGTGTTGTAAATGTACTTATCGGAGATGGTATTGGAGATATTAGCGTTCGTGGAGCTGCCAACGGTCTGAACTTTCGAATGAATAGACAAGGAAATATCGCAATGAACGGCGAATTTCTTGTTGATAATGGACAATTTGTTTCTAAAGCGATACTAAGCAGAACCTTTCAAATTACTAAAAATAGCAGTATCCGTTGGGATGGAAACGCTTTGACTCCGGCACTGGATATAGATGCTACTTACCTCAGAATGGTATCAAACGCCGGAGAATATTTAGATTTGGGTAAGCTTCCACCCGTAAGTATACAATTGGTAGCCAAAATAGGTGGGTATTTAAATGACCCAAAATTAGATTTAGATGTTCAGGTACCGGACGGATCCTCTCAAATTAAAGAGACTTTGTCTTCCAGACTGGCTCTGCAAGATGAAAAAGTGGTACAGTTTGGTTCCATATTAGCATTAAATAAGTTTAATGTTAATGGAGTAGGTGGACTTAATATTAATGTAGGATCTACACTTCAAAGCAGCGCTACTGATCTAATTTTTAAACAGTTAGGCACCGTATTTAATACCATTAGCAATGAATTTCAAGTAGATTTAAATTATATCATGGGAGATGACGCTACCAATACAGGTGACAGGGCTAATGCAGGCGTAAATTTTACTATATCCCCGCGTGTGACACTTAAGACTGGACTAGGAATACCTCTTAGCAAAACCCAAATTCCAGGACAAGATTACCTTAGTGGAGAGGGGATTATAGAATATGACTGGAGCAAGAATAATGACGGTTCTCGTATTTTTAGAGTTTATTCGAAACCTAGTAATATAGGGCTAGGTGGAGGAATTAATGCTGGAAATCCTGGAGCAAATCAATCATGGGGGGCAGGGGTAGTTTATTCTAAAAGTTTTAAGACTATTTTAAAGAAAAGGAAGAAATCTATTCCAACCAATAGGGTAAAAGAG
This sequence comes from Flavobacteriaceae bacterium, assembly GCA_018260565.1. Lineage (GTDB taxonomy): Bacteria > Bacteroidota > Bacteroidia > Flavobacteriales > Weeksellaceae > JAGLAZ01. Next base: position 47,338 of record JAGLAZ010000003.1, on the reverse strand, counting down.
GACAGCATTTTGATAAGACGTGATTCTACAAAATAGAAAATGCCGGTTATTTTAGGATTACATTATATTTATAATAAGTTAAAAGATATTATCTATCATAAAATTTGCTTTATAGCATAGTATTTGAATAAATTTGAAATTGAGTAACTTATTTTAATTAATACTGTAGTAATGAAATTTCAACTAGACCAAATAGATAAAAAAATTTTAGATTATCTTGTAGATAATGCAAGAATACCATTTACGGAAATCGCAAAAAATATGGATGTATCTGCCGGAACTATCCATGTAAGAGTTAGGAAAATGGAGGAGGCCGGAATTATTCAGGGAGCGACGTTAATCGTTGATTATACCAAACTTGATTATCACTTTAAAGCCTTTATAGGAGTTTTACTTACAAAATCAAGTTCTACTAATAAAGTTTTGGATGCGCTAAAAAAGATGCCAAATGTTTTAGAGATTTCTGTTACCAGTGGAAAATATAATATTTTCTGTAAAATAGGCGCTAAAAATACTGAGGATGCTAAAAGAGTAATCTATGATATTGATGATATAGAAGATGTTCTTCGCACAGAGTCTATGATCATGATGGATGATTATCTAAACGACGGTAACCGCCTTATGAAGGATGTTACCATCTAAATTAAAACCTCGAAAATTCTTCGAGATTTTTTTATATTTACTTTTTTAATAAATGAAACTTAATACATTCGAAAAGGTAGGGTTTGGTCTGCTTTTTATATCTCTCCTTCTAAGTTTTGCAACAGATATTACCGGTTTACTTCAGCATGAAGATCTTTCCCTTCCTCTGTGGCTTAATAGTATCATTTTAGGTGTAGATGTATTGACTTTATTATCCTTATTTTTTATTTTAAGACAAAAAAAATGGGCAGTTTTTCTTTACCCATTTACTATATTGACGCACTATATCCTTTATAATTTTTACCTAAGTACCACGTTATACTTGGACATAAATCAGTTATTCCATTTTGTTACTATTGGATTATTAATTTTAATCCCACGCTGGAAAGATTTAAATTAAACTTACCTGCTAATAACATTACGAACGGCATTAATAACTGCCTCAGAATCTATGTTGTATTTTTTCATGAGCTGTTCTGGAGTTCCTGATTCTCCAAATGTGTCATTCACAGCCACGAACTCTTGAGGTGTTGGAAGTTTTCTTGCCAATAATCCGGCAATACTTTCTCCCAATCCTCCCAGATAATTGTGTTCTTCGGCGGAAACAATTTTACCCGTTTTTTGAACAGATTTTAAAATGATTTCTTCATCCAAAGGCTTAATGGTATGTATGTTTATTACTTCACAGGATATACCTTCTTTTTCCAATTTCTCCGCTGCAAGGAGAGATTCCCACACAAGATGACCTGTTGCTACAATAGTCACATCTGTACCTTCCTGAAGTAAAATTCCTTTTCCTATTTCAAATGGCATATCCTGAGGAATAAAATTAGGAACCACCGGACGTCCAAAACGGAGATATACGGGACCATCATAATCTGCGATGGCAAGGGTAGCCGCTTTGGTTTGGTTATAGTCACAAGGGTTAATTACCACCATATGGGGTAACATTTTCATAAGACCTATATCCTCCAAAGTCTGATGCGTGGCTCCATCTTCCCCTAAAGTGAGGCCTGCGTGAGAAGCACAAATCTTAACATTTTTCTGAGAATATGCTATAGATTGACGTATTTGATCATAAACTCTACATGTAGAAAAGTTTGCAAAAGTTCCTGTAAAGGGTATCTTACCAGCTGTCGCAAGTCCAGCAGCTAGGCCCATCATATTGGCCTCAGCTATACCCACTTGGATAAATCTTTCAGGTGCCTTCTCAATGAATTTCTCCATTTTAAGAGAACCGATAAGATCAGCACAAAGTGCAACTACCTTGGGATTTTTGTCTGCTAGTTCTGCTAAGCCTGCTCCGAAGCCGCTTCTTGTATCTTTTTTATCTATAATTTGATATTTCATGGCTATATTTTAGTAATCCTCAGTTGTTTCTAAATAAAGTTGTTTTAATCCAAGTTCCAACTGCTCATCATTAGGGGCTTTGCCATGCCATGAATGGCTTCCCATCATATAATCTATTCCGTTGCCCATTTCCGTATGGAGAATAATCGCAATTGGTTTTTCATTGCCTGTTTTTTCTTTTGCCTGATGCAAAATCTTTATTACAGAATCCAAATCATTTCCTTTTTTTTCTTCCAATACTTCCCATCCAAAAGAGGTAAGTTTAGCATGTAAATCACCTAAAGACAATACATTATCTACATCTCCATCTATTTGGCGGTTGTTATAATCTATTGTAGAAACCAAATTATCTACCTTGTTATGTGCTGCAAACATTAGAGCTTCCCAAATTTGCCCTTCTTGTAGTTCACCATCACCATGTAAGGAATAAACTAGAGAGTCATCTCCATTCATTTTTTTTGCTAAAGCCACACCTATAGCAACGGATAATCCTTGCCCTAATGAACCGGAAGCTATACGAATTCCAGGTAAACCGTCATGTGTGGTAGGATGACCCTGTAATCTCGAATTTAATTTTCTGAAAGTCCCTAATTCAGAAATTGGAAAATAGCCAAAACGAGCTAATGTAGAGTAAAATACAGGAGAGATATGACCATTAGAAAGGAAAAACATATCTTCATTTTCACCTTCCATAGAAAATGGGAGATTATATTTCATCACAGTTCCATACAGTGCTATAAAATATTCAACACAACCTAAACTTCCACCAGGATGACCAGAATTTACACCATGGACCATGCGGATAATATCCCTTCTTATCTGGATACAAAGCGATTTTAAATCTTGGGTGTCTTTACTCATGAACTCTATGGTTTTGTTTGGTAAAAGTAAGTTTTTCCAAAGGAAGAGGCAAAAAAAACACTGCTATTTGCAGTGTTATTCTATTAATTATGGAATCAGCAACCACAGCCTTCATCTTCTTTAAAGATGATTATGGAAGTACATATTTTATTTTCGAGGATGAATTGTAAGGTTGTTCCACTTTGTAAATCCCTTAAATTTATACTTCCTGTAGATTGGCTCCCCAAGTTCTCCTCAATAACAGAAATATTTGGAAATTCTTTATATACCTCAATTATCTCTTCCCGAGTATTACCTATACCCATCCCGCGTTGTGTTCTGTATTTTTTTACTTTTCGTGCTGATGGAAGTAATTTTAGTTTTGATTTGAGAATAATCCTCATAGGTATATCCATTCAGTGTAAAACGGTCTCCCTGCAATAAAATGAAGGCATCCCCATTTTCATTTAAAGTGAGAGTAGGCGTTTTGCTAAGCAAAGCAAAATCTTCCAAATTCATGTTCAATCTAGCAGGGCCCAGGCGTAAAGAACTTACTATATAGTCCTTGGATACGGGAAGAATATTTTGTGCAGTGCTTAGATTTAAAATTAGTAAAAAGCATAATAGAAATATTTTAATCATAATTTTTTACTTGGTATGAGGTCTACTTTTTCATTTGTTTTAATTAACCATAATCCAATAAATGTTAGTAAACCATTAATGATTATAAGTTCGAAACCTATGCTAAAGTCGCCAAATATATTCTGTTGATAATGGTCTATAAAAAATGCAAGGATGGGAGCCATAACACAGACTATCGGTACATATGTGTCTTTAACTTTATATTTTGTGAAAATTCCAAAAGAAAATAATCCAAGTAAAGGTCCGTAGGTGAATGTAGCCAGTTTTAAAATTAAATCAATTATCGATCGGCTGTCAATAACTTTAAATATAAGTACCATTATAAGAAACAAAAGTGCTATAATCAGATGCGTTTGCTTCCTAAATTTTTCTTTCTTTTCCGGACCCCATTCTTTATTTTTAATCTCTGTAATATCGATACAAAAAGATGCCGTTAAAGCGGTCATAGCACCATCTGCACTCGGGAAAAGAGCAGAAATTAAAGCTATTAAAAATATGATAGAAATTACAGGGGGCATGTGATTTATTGCTAAATCCGGAAATAAATTATCTCCACTAGATCCTACTTGAATTTTCTCCCCATATAAGTGTAATAATCCTCCTAAATATAAAAATAGGCCGATAACAAAAAGTAGTATTATTCCCAAAACTAACATGTTTTTTTGGCTATCCCTCAATTTCGTAACAGATATACTCTTTTGCATCATCTCCTGATCTATACCGGTCATTGTAATGGTAAGAAAAGCACCTGCAAGAATTTGTTTGATAAAAAAGGATTTGGAATTTACATCAGTCACAAAGATTTCTGTAAGGCCTTTATTCGCCATAAGATCTAAACTTCCATGAAGAGAAATGTCCATTTTAGTCATTATATAGCCTATAACTACCAGCAGACCAAGTAACATACAAGTGGTCTGTAAAGTATCTGTATATACTATAGTTTTTACGCCTCCTTCATAGGTGTACAAAATAATCATCACAAGAATAACGAGGGTAGTGACTATGAATGGGACTCCAAGGCTGTTTAAAATAGTAATTTGGAGGATATTAACTACCAAATATAATCTAGCGGTTGCCCCTACTAAACGACTTATGAGAAATATCCATGCACCCGATTTATAACTCTTTTTCCCTAATCGTTGTTGCAAATAAGTGTAAATACTTGTAAGATTTGCCCGGTAATACAGAGGTAGTAAGATAAATGCTATTACGATATAGCCTAATAAATACCCAATAGTAATTTGAAAATAATGAAAAGCATTGGTTCCCACAGCTCCGGGTACACTTACAAATGTAACTCCTGAAAGCGAAGTACCTATCATCCCAAAGGCAACTAATATCCAATTACTTTTTTTATTTCCTATAAAAAAGCTATCATTATCACTATTTTTTCCTGTAACATAGGCTACGCCAAGCAGTACAGCAAAATAAATAAAGATAATGGATAGAAGCAGTATTGGTGACATAGAGGAAAATTAATAAAAAACCTGCAATACATTGCAGGTTTTGATTTTTACAAAAATAGAAATTTATTGTTCAATATCACGCCAAATTCCGGATTCGTCCATATAACGGCTTACAATGAAATCTTTAAAATCTTTAGTTCGGTATTCTATATTTTCAAGCCCTCTAGGAAAGGGTGTAATTACATACAGAGTTTGATCTTTAAAGGGTTTGGAAAATGTAGCAGGATTTGAAGAGAATGTATAATTAGGCAAAAAAGTATGGACACGGTTCCAAAATTTTTTATTATCAATGCTCGGGAAAATGTTTACTTTTTCAATTTCCTTTTTTTTATTTATCCAAAAATAATTGGTTTCCTGTTTACTGTTCCTAACATCATTATTGGTGTAACTGTAAATTTCCTTAGGTATATTTTCTGTAACAGAAATAGGTAAGATTTTTAAGAAATAATACCGATTGCCTGGGTCTATATATGATTCAACATTTGGAACTAAAAGCGGATTTTTTAAATCTTTTTTATTGAATAAATAATTAATTGATAATAATGCGTCTTCCCGTAGTTTTTTATCTTCCGGTGAAAGTGATTTAGTTTCTATAGGAGGGTACGTATCCTTTACAAAGGCGTACAGGATCTCTGGTTTTATTTTACTGATATTAGGATAAGCCTGCAATTCTTCTACTTTCTGAACTAAGAAGTACTGACGGAAGAATTTATCACGTTCTCCAGGTTTCACACCCTTATAAATGGTGCCAAGCTTTTTAGTGTTTAAGTAATTTTCAAATCTATTTTTGCGTTGTGCTTCTGCAAAATTTGTTAAAAAAAATACACTAAGCAAGAATAAAATTTTATTCATATCGTTG
>JAGLAZ010000003.1:40853-41529 GCA_018260565.1 Flavobacteriaceae bacterium | reverse complement strand
GAAGTTCAAATATAATATTTTGTACCTATACAAAGAAATTTTTCCTAAATCTTATGTTTTAATTTAGCCATATAAAAGCCGTCTGTGGCTGGAGAAGGATTGATATGCTCCTCTGCAATCAGCTCATACTCTGGATGATTCTTTAGAAACTTTAGGATTTGGCCTTCATTTTCATCAGCTAAAATAGAGCATGTGGCATATACCATTTCACCACCAGGTTTTAGTAATTCATGATAAGATTCCAAAATTTCACTTTGGGTTTTTATTAAATTCGATACACTTTCAGGAGTAATTTTCCATTTGGTATCTGGATTTCTTTTTAGCACCCCCAGCCCACTACACGGAACATCCAGTAGAAGTTTGTCTGCAGAATTTTTAATTCTTTTTATCGTTTTTGAGCCTTCAATGGCCCTGGTTTCAATATTATGAGCACCATTTCTTCTTGCACGTAGTTTCAGAGCTGTAAGTTTCCATTCATGGATATCCATGGCAAGAATTTGTCCTTTATTTTCCATTAAAGAGGCTATATGAAGACTTTTTCCGCCACCTCCAGCACAGGCATCGATGATTCTAGTACCAGGTTTAGGATCTAAAAATCGAGCAATTTTTTGAGAACCGGCATCCTGCACCTCTACATAGCCTTCTTTAAACATATCTTCTTTAAAAATATTCTGTC